>MVQL01000229.1 GCA_002067205.1 Pelotomaculum sp. PtaB.Bin104 | reverse complement strand
AGATCGTATTGTGCATGATTCCTACACAATTTTTATCGACGGTAAAAACTCTATGCGGGAGCGCAAGGGTATTGCCGGCAGATAATTTAAAACAGCCTTACGGCTATTGAGGGCTCTGCCCTCAAACTCCCGAGGTTTATCGCTTAGTTTTCCAAGGAGAGTGATGTTATGTTGCCTTTAACAAAAAAGAGCGATGCCCACCAGCATCACTCTCCCCGCAAAACTCATAAGCCGCTCGGGTCACTCCTCAGTGTTGCCCTATCCTGCTTATGAGTAAAAGCAGTTTGAGTATACCATGTGGTTCTTTGGCTATCAATGTACAGTCTATGCGGTAAGACTGTTCAATTTAAACGGTCCAAGTGTTCAACTTCGGCGGTCTAGGTGTTTTTTCTCAGCGGAATATACAGTAAGGTGACTGTTCATGTGCCTGCTTTTAGCAATGCCAATAAGGGGACAGAGTCCAGGAACTGCTTTGTTTCTTAGGGCAGTACTTTATTGAAGGAGGCCGCCGTGAAAATAACCCATTTTATTATTGCCCTATATCTAATCACCCTGATAGCCGGCTGTGCTGTGGAAAAAAAGGAATCATCCAATAACCAGGTAAAAGAGGCGGTAATTTCAATGGACCAGGCGAATTTCAACCTGATTTTTAAATACGGTGTGGGCGCCAAAAATATTTTGAATACGTTTGAAGGGACCTATACCAAAGACATGATTCCAGACATAGGGCTGTTGTATATCTTCCCGCCTGCAGAGTTGATGGCGGTGCTGCCTCAAATACCCCGGGTGTCTTTCAGCTGGGGCTTCCCGGAAACAATTCTATATGGTCTCTATGCCCTCAGCCGGCCGCTGTTGTGGGCGCCGCTGTTACGCATACTGCTGGGGATTGCTGTTGCCGGCGGCCTGTGGGTGCTGGTGTTTTACAGCTTTATGGCCGCCACTGTGCGCCAGAGCCGGAAAGGGCTGCGGGTGCAGATTGTTACCGGCGCCAAACGTGGCCGGAGGCTGTTGTTTAACAGGTGATGCGGAGTTATATTTTTAAAACAACAATAAGGCATCTTGAAAAGAGGTTTCACCAATTATGATAGTGCTTCCTTCCAAAAAGGAGGACATACTAGCCTGGTTAAATCTGGCCAGAGAGGTTGAGCCTTTATTTGGGCCAATGGCGGATGAAGAATCCTTTAAAGAGGCGTTAATCCAGGCTTTGGGCGAGGGAAACGCTTTTTGCATAAAGGAGAGCGCCTCCGGGAATTCCCCCATATACGGAGGAGTTGTAATTGCCCTCGCCGGCAATGAAATCGCTTGGCTGGCAGTTTCGACAAGCTGCCGGGGGCAAGGGGCCGGCACAATGTTGCTGGCTTATGCCATTGAACGATTAGACCACACCATTCCTGTTAAAGTGGTAACCTTTGCTAAAGGGGTAATAGAAGGCTTACCGGCCAGGAAGCTCTACTGGAAGTTTGGATTTAGGGACTGGGAGCCCGCTGGGAAAAACCCTGCCGGTTTCCCCGTTGTGCTCATGGTGCGAGAGTCAAGCTAGTGAAATTGGATTTGTATTGAAGTTGAGAATAAATAATATTCCAGGGCAAACCTGTGGCTCGGTTTTTAGCTTTCTTGTGAGCACTCGACATTATCTAAAAAATTAGTGGTAAGTGAAAGGGAGTTTTTTCCCGGAGAAGGCAAATGCACGGGGATTCTCGGTCGAGGAAATGGCCAGCTAAGTTTTGCTTTGTTGAATTTTGAAAATCGGTATGATAAAATATTTGCAAACAAGGTGACTGGAGTTGAAAAGATGCGTAATTATTCTTGCTAGTTTTATAAAGCACAATAAATTTATGAGGGCTGAAAATGCCGCTTGTTTTGTTGTGCTTAAGCAAGAAAGTTACTGATTCTTTTCACTCAGACAATATATCCTCGTCATGCCCAGTATGGGCCTGGCTTTGCTGTATTTATGAGCTGCAAGAATTGACTTTCTTGCAGCTTTTATTTTTTTTATACAGGAGGATAATTTATGTCTTTAATAAGCGTTACAAACCTGACTTTTGCCTATGAAGGCAGTTACGATAACATTTTCGAAAACGTAAGTTTTAAAATTGATACAAATTGGAAATTAGGATTCACAGGAAGAAATGGCCGGGGGAAAACTACATTTCTCAACTTGTTGCTTGGCAAATACAAATATAGTGGTAATATTTCGGCAAACGTAAACTTCGAATATTTTCCTTTTGAGGTAATTAATAAGGAAAACGACACCATTAATGTAATCGAGCACATCTGTCAGGACTACCTCTTTTGGGAACTTATGCGTGAGCTTTCACTGCTGCAGGTTTCTGAGGACGTTTTGTATCGCCCTTTTAATACACTTTCAAACGGAGAGCAAACAAAAATCTTACTTGCTGCCTTGTTTCTTAAAGAAAATAGCTTCTTGCTGATAGATGAGCCGACAAACCACCTCGATCTGAATGCAAGAAAAATTGTCAGTGACTATCTGGGCACTAAGCGGGGTTTTATTTTAGTGTCACACGACAGAATGTTTCTTGATAACTGTATTGACCACATCCTTTCAATTAACAAAACAAATATTGAAATACAAAAAGGGAATTTTTCATCTTGGTGGGAAAACAAAGTAATGCAGGATAACTTTGAGCTTGCAGAAAATGAAAAACTCCGCAAGGATATTAAACGCCTGTCAGCCGCTATTAGACGTACCTCTGATTGGTCGGGTAAAGTGGAAAAAACAAAGTATGGTAATAAGAATTCAGGTATAAAGCCTGATAAAGGTTATATAGGTCACAAGGCTGCAAAGATGATGAAGCGTTCTAAGGCAATCGAATCAAGACAACAATCAGCTATTGAAGAAAGGTCTAAGCTTCTAAAAAATATTGAAAGCTCTGACAAAGTGAAGATTTTTCAGATTAAATACCATGCAGACCGCCTTGCAGAGCTTGAAGATGTTTCAATATTCTATGGCGAAAAGATGGCTTGTCAGAGTGTCAGCTTCACCATTGAGCAGAGTGACAGAATCGCGCTTTGGGGTAAAAACGGCTCAGGAAAGTCAAGCTTGATTAAGCTGATTTGCGGAGAAAACATCAATTATACGGGTAGTTTTAGAAAAGGAAGTCAGCTTAAAATATCCTATGTTTCACAGGGCACCTCACATCTTAGGGGCAACTTAACCGAATATGCCTCAGATAATAATATCGATGAAAGTCTGTTTAAGGCTATTTTGAGAAAACTTGATTTTTACAGAGTTCAGTTTGAAAAAGATATGTCCGATTTCAGCGGTGGACAAAAGAAAAAAGTGCTGATTGCAAAAAGCCTTTGTGAGAAAGCTCATTTATATGTGTGGGATGAACCACTTAATTTTATAGATGTTATCTCTCGGATGCAAATTGAAGAATTACTGCTTGAATACTCACCAACTATTCTATTTGTGGAGCATGATAGTAAATTTTGCAAAAATATTGCAACGAAGATTATTGAACTTTGATACTGCCTATTTGAAGGACCCCAAAAATACTTCACTGGCTACGGTGCAGCAAAGCAGAAATGGTCCAAGGGGGACTGTGATCATTAGAGCTAACATCCAAGACAAATTTCAAAGCTTAATTATAAAGATTAAGCAGGTTCAAAGCAATTTATAGTAGAATCATACAATTGATCAACAAAGGAGGGTAAATATGAAAATAGGCGTTTGCGGTATAGCGTGTGAGAAATGCCCGAGAATGGTTAAAGGGAAATGCCCTAATGGTGATGAAGGCTGTAAGCCTAAGGATAATAAGTTTTGCAAAATCTCAAAATGTGCGTTTGACAAAAACATTTCCTTATGTTTTGATTGTCCGGAATTCCCCTGTGAAATCACTAAAGAAGGTCCAATAAGTTACGATTACTGTACTTATATCTCAGGTAAAACTGTAGAATAACAAAGGCGTTCAATTCCATATATCCAAGGAAAAAAGTATTCAGCCAGATTGGATTATCCTTTGCCCTAATTTCGGCAGCAGTATTAGATTCGATATAATTAAATAAATATAATAAGGAGCATTCTTGTAATTATTGAAAATGACCTGTGAAAAAAGAGACGCCCATCAATACAATGGTAATGTGCTGATCCGCCAAAGAAAGGCACCAAATTGAGGAGGCGCCTCTTTATGAAGCGTACACTTTCGGTATTCGTCATAAAAAAAGGATTATGATAAAAGCAGTTTGGTTAAGCTGGATATTCTATGTTTACTTATCTACGATTCATTTGATAGTACGTATAATTTAACAAGGATAATTATTAAGGTACATTAAATAAAGTAGAGCTAAATTATCTATAACCCTACACAAAGAAAGTTTGTTTAAATGTGTGTAATAGTTTATTTTAAGGTGCCGTTTCTTTTTTAGATTATATGGTAATCAAACAATATTATTTATTACAATGTTAAATTTTTAAATCGAGTTTAATGTAATATTGCTTACCATAATTATGCAAAATAAATAGCTTTTACAAATTAACTTTTTTGGGTTGAAGGTAATAAGAGGGAAAAAGAGGATTTACTAAATATATACGATACCAAAGGGGATATATTTGTTTATACTAAATATGTGAAAATATTAATAAATTTATAAATATTCCGTATGTACTGGAAGTTCGAACCACGCCTAAAATGACTTTAACATTGACTTAATGCGATTCGGTGGTATAATATTCCTAAATATTATTAACGCAAGGGGGATAGGTAAATGAAAAAAATTACCTTAAAGTGGAAAGTGGTAAAGGTCAAAGACAGTGCCAGAGCAAGTGCAATGTATTGCTTTAAAAGCTGTGATAAGAACCAAAATTAGTTCTACATAGTATATGTAATATGAGATGTGATTAGAGATACGATTTATTTATCGCTTGGTAAACAGGATGAATAAATCGTATCTTTTTATAGATATTTTTTTGAGGGAGCAAGTTTGAGGCAATGGATGAACGTGAGATGCAATTAGATATTACAAAAAAATACAACATGCCGAATAATTTATCTCGTGAATATTTGCCGGATGGTATTTTGATAATTGCTGTTGATATGGCTAACTGGTTATTTCTGAAAAATTACGAACAGGAAAAGATTTTTGACCTGTTGATGAAATTATCCATTGAAGATGTTCTAACTCATCTTGAAGATTCCGATCTGAGTATGGACGACCTTTTGTATGTACTAACTGAATTAGAAGCAAAGCAATTTGAGACTCGCAAACATAAAGATCAAAGATTGAAAAGCCTAAATCTTTATTTGACGAACAAGTGCAATCTACGCTGTAAACACTGCTATATGTTTGCGGGTACTCCGCTTGAAAATGAGCTGCAATCAAACGAAGTATTTGCCTTGCTAAGAGCATTTCGACAGTACGGAGGGTGTAATCTTATATTATCCGGCGGAGAAATTACGGAGCGTGGAGATCTGAAAGAAATTGTCTCTGTAGCAAATGAACTCCATCTTACGACCACATTGCTTACCAACGGAACCGAATGGCCTGATGGTTTAGTCGAATATATCTCCGATAAAGTTGCCGAAGTGCAGGTGAGTATTGATGGTTATGATGAGGAGAGTAACTCAAAAATAAGAGGGGACGGACAATTTCAACGTGCTTTTCATACCGTTAAGCGTTTCTATGAAAAAAAAGTTCGCGTAACAGTCGCGATAACCCCAATGCACCCCATTAAAAAGGCGGAATATATCAAGTTTGGCAAATGGTTGATGGAAACATTTTGCAGCGATAATTTTAACTTAAAATTTTCATATGAGCTTATTGAGGGACGGAACTATTCAGCAACTCATATTGATAATGAAACATATCGCAAGACTGTCGAGGATATTGTGGAATCCATTTATCCGGGCAACAAACTTGAAAAATTCGTTGTTAATCACAAAAACAAAACACTATTCAGCAACTGCGGATATGGAGCATTAACAGTAGCAGCAGACGGCGGTTTATATTTTTGCAATAGAGTATCAGAGTTGAAGTGCTACGGAAATATACGAAATATGACCTTTGAAGAAATTGGCCAAATTGCAGAGAAAATTGGCGCGCTGTCAGATGTGGATAATCTATCGCCCTGTAAAGATTGCACTCTTAAATATATTTGCGGAGGTGGCTGTAGGATCACTTATGTCCCGTCACTTATACAGACTGATCCGGAATCGAAGATTGTTTTTCAAAGAGAGGGATGCTCCGAGGCCGACAGGATAAAATTGTATAAAAAAATGATAGCAGCAAATGACTTATTTTATTGGTAATACCTTTAAAGGGGAAAATATAATGAGTGATTTAATTATCAAGCTAAATTTAAAAGCATCCACACAGCAATACTGTCTTGTAGAGACATATGTCGGCCATTTGAAATCTTTAAAAAAGCGGACATATTCAGGGCCTCTTAAGGTAGTTGATGTCTTACGACTTGAATGCGCAGAGAATCTATCTGATCTACAGCTGGAAAAAATTAAGAATTTCCTCTTTGATGAGTCTCGTCAAGTAAAAAAGAATAAATACCTGCTTTCATATTCTTCGTTTGAAAAATTCCTTTCATTGCTGGCCAACGTTAAAGGGATCTATTGTACATCCTACGATAGAGCTTTTCATGAGCTAGACGGTCTGTATATGGCCGAATTCAAAATAGCTGCAAGCACCACTTCGAATTCTAGAGGAAGGCTCTATCTTGATGTTTTCGACGGTGAAAAAGTATATCTTGACAACAAAAGCTATTGTTGTAACATCTGTGGGAAAACATTCATTTTTACCGGTAATAATCTTTATGTGATTAGAAGAATTGTGGAGCTTTCCGCACTGAAAGGGTTTCTCGCGTCAAATCAAAGCATACTATCGGAATCCGACCTATACCGGATTCGCAGGAATGCGAAAGAACCAGAAAACACGGGAAAAGAAATCACTGATCTACATCCCGTTCCAATTTTATACGTGACGTTTGCTGAGTCGTCGATTACTGGAAAACTGTTCTTTTCTTATAATGGATATGAAGTGCCATTTAATTCAATGGACGATCGACTTCGCGACGAACAAAACGGCGCTGTTTATTTTCGTAGCTTGATGGAAGAGAGGCAAGCTATGTTGGAGATAAAAAAAGCCGGATGGAAACAATCAGCAGTAAATAGCTTTGTTTTAAAAAATGGTGATTCTGCAGAGAAAAGCCTGTCGGTATTATTAGAAAGTCATTTTGAAATCCTTACCTTTGACCATAAAAAAATTTGTCCCGCCAAAAACGCCAACTTTAACATATCGTATGGAGTGGATTGGTTTGAAATAAAAGCTACGGCTACGGAAGATAAGCGCAACCTGACTCATCTGATTGATTTGAAATCTCGTAAACGTTATATTGAACTGGGTAATCAAATAATCCTTTTACCGGATGCAATTTGGGAAAACAGGAAGATATTCAAGCAAAGTGGTGGCAAAATGATAGCTGCCAAAAACTATATTGGTCAGATTTTTGAAATCCTAGAACAGCCGGGGGTCTCTTCAACATTTCATCCGGATAAAATGATTGATTTTGAAAACATCCATATCTTGCTACCGACTAAGCTGGATGAAATCTTACGACCGTATCAGAAATATTGCGTCCGATGGCTATTATATCTGTATCATAATAACCTCGGCGGATGCTTGGCTGATGATATGGGGCTAGGGAAAACAATTCAGGCTATTGCGTTCATTGCATCCCGAAATTTGAAAGAGAAGAAGCCTATGCGTGTATTAATCGTTACTCCAAAGACGTTAATTGAGAACTGGAGAGCTGAATTTAAAAAATTTGGAGAGGGTATTTGCGTAAGTATTTATTATGAAGCAAGCAAAGAGAGTGCCTTAAAGGGATTTGAACAAACCGGTGGGGTGTTGCTTACTACCTATAACATACTCTTAAACGATATCGAGATTTTGTCTAAGTTATTCTTTCATTGTATGTTCATCGACGAGGCTCAGTATATAAAAAACTACAGGACAAAAACATATGCGGCGGCAAAAAAAATGAAAGTACGGTCAAAATTCATATTATCTGGGACACCGTTTGAAAATAACATTAGTGAGCTATGGGCCTTGATGGATCTTATTAACCCAAGATGTTTAGGAAATCGTACGGCGTTTATGAAGAAATATGGCGACTTATCAGACAAAGCAATCGTCAAACGTTTAAATGCCAGAATTAAACCATTTGTTTTGCGGCGGCTAAAAAAAGATGTGCTGAAAGAGTTGCCGGAAAAAACAGAACTTAACGTGATATGTGATATGTACGATATGCAGCGTGAACTGTATGAAAGCATTCTCATGTCCGTAAAGAATGAGCTTGTGCGTATGCCGGGCCGTTTTGAAATTATGGATGCATCCACCATTTTAGAAGGTTTGTTGTATCTGAGGCAGGTTTGCTGCCATCCGGCGCTATTAAAAAAAGTGCTTAACTGGAATCATTGTGATGAATCAGGGAAGTTCGATCTGTTTAAGATAAAAATTGATGAATTGCAGGCCAATCATGAAAAGGTTGTAGTATTCAGCCAGTTCACAACCATGCTTGGCATTATGAAAAAATGGGCGGACGATAAGGGATATACCACGTTTTATTTAGATGGAACCATAGGAAAACGACAGGAGGTTGTTGACTGCTTTGAGCGTGCAAATGAGGGGATCTTCTTTATTAGTTTGAAGGCGGGAGGTATCGGGCTTAATATTGTATCATGTCAGTATGCGATTATTTATGAGCCTTGGTGGAATCCTGCTGTTGAAAATCAAGCGGCTGACAGAATTTACCGTATTGGGCAGAAAAAAAACGTATTTGTATACCATCTAGTTACGGCAAACTCCATCGAGGAAAAAATCGAGGATCTGAAAACTGGAAAGAGAGAGATTGCCGATAATCTGCTGATCGACACCGATGAGTTTGGCAAACTATCAATTGATGAATTAAAAAGACTAATTATGGAATAAGAAAGTGTGGATGGAATGAATCAAGAAAAAAGGTTCCGAACAAAAAAACAAGCTCCCTTCTTCAGATTGCTGCCATTGATGATAGTATTTATAGTTGGAAATTATTAAGGCTATATCGATTCCGGTTATTCCAACGTTCAAGATGTGCTTTTTCACAACACAATCCCATAACAGGAAAAACAGCAATTTCATCCGATGTGGCAAGCTCTGCTGCCGTAACTGTTCATAAAGACACTATTTAATAAATGACTCGGCAAAAACCTTCCATTTTTCGAAGGTATCTACTAACGTTTGAGAATTTTTTACTGTTTCCACAATTGAGTTAATTCCTGACATTATACCTGCTAAAGTAATTTTGTTTGGCTTTTTGGATTTAACCTGTTCAGTAACTGACTGAACAGCATCTTTTAAATCTTCTTTTTCTTGAGGAGAAATTTCAGATTTATTAATCTCATCTAATAGTTGCTTTGTACTATCATCAAGAGCTTGTGTCTTGTTTGTATTAACTACTGTATTGTTTGAACCTACTGCAAAAGCGCTGCTTTGCGTATCTATCTTTACGCCACCAAAATTATTGGAAGTAATTATATGGTCGCCTCCTATCATTTGTATGATTGGATTATATAAAATTGCGACTGCATTCTCTCCATATAGACTGGATAGAAGGGCAACTGAAGACTTGTTTATAAGGCCTGGTGTATCTATTGGCAAGGGACCCTGAACGGGAGTCTTCTTTGTAATGCTGCCCTGGACATTGAAAAGACAACGCGATTCTTTTTTGTTTTTTTTTGAGATATCCTAGCTTTGTATTCCGGCGTGATTTCAAATATTGGAAAAACGATATCGGGAGTTATCTTTATTTCTTCTCCGCATATAGAACATGTTACATTGCCGGAAATTATCTTGTCTGGGCTTACACTTATAGAGCGGACGCATTCTAAATTGGGACACCTAATTTCCCAGTATAGCTTTAATCTGTTGTCCTTAACAGCTTCCAATAAATAGGTAAATGTTTCTTCTAAAGATAAAGAGGTGTCCTTTGCGACTGACGTTGGATAGAATCTGTAGATTGGCGTTGCTGCTGCTTCAGTAATCCAATCATCAACATCCCATTTACCGGTCATGGAAAACACCTCCTCTAATATTTTGCCTATATTCTATTTGATAATGTGTAAAAAGTAAACTATAATAATTTACCCCTAACGTACTTAATTGCAGCTTCTGAAGCTTGTGTCAAGAAATAAACGCTTTTTGTGTTTAATCCTACTTTTATGGTATACGGGTTTATTACCCCGTCTTCTTGAATACTAAACCTGATAAATCCACCTTGGTTTTGAACGTGAGGGCGGAATGTATTGTAAAGTGGAGATGACAAACGAAGATCTTTTCTTGAACCACCCATCGCAATTTTATTAAGTCCAGATAAAATAAGAGCAGTGAATGGAACAGACACTAAATCATTTCCAAAAGTTTCTCTTGATAATTGTAAATTTCTACTTAGTTGATCAATATCTCCTTCCTGAAAATATTCATCAAGGGCTGATAATATGTTCATTAAAGCTTCCGCCTGTTCTTCAGTTAATGATTCAAGTAAAAAATCTTCCGGAATGGCTGTTGCATCAATTAGTTCACCGTTAAGGGCATCGGCAATTCCTTCAATATTATTGCCAAAAGGCGCAAGTATATCTTTCGCTGAAACTGAGATTTGCTGACGTAATAATTGGGCAATTCCTCGTGCAAATTTATTTGCTACCCTAGCATCGGTCCTGACTTCGATACAGTTTTTGTCTTCATTAACGTAGATAGTTTTTACAGCACTGTTTGGTTGTACATAAAGACGAGTGCCATGGAATGACTGTGTAACACCGCTCTTATACATAAATCTTAAATAATATTCTTCTTCTGAGTCACCATAAGCACCACCAATTAAGATTGGTGTGTTTGTTAGTTCTTCCGCATCAGGAATTCGAATCTCTTCAAACGGATTAAATTGGCAGTTCTCGATAATAACTTCTTTTGCACCAGTAAGCGATTGGTTTTCGTCAAGCTGATACCATGTCACAGAAGTCCTGCCTCCAAGGATACGATTTCTAACGCAATTAAAGGTTTTGTATTGTCCCCTATTGCTTTGCCAAATGGAGACCGCCAGTTCCCTAGTTGATAAGTTTGTAGGAATATTTAGGTCTGTAGCCATATCTTGAAGTATTTCCTTTGGCAAGCTTATTATGTCTTGTAGTAGAACAAGATTTAATATGTCATTCATAGTCATCCTCCAACAAAACTATTGCTTTTAGTACTCTATTTTCGACCAAGTAAGCAAAAACACCTTTTATATTATTCCCAATTATGTCAACTAGATATTAATTCTGGTCCTAACTATTTCCAGTGCCTAATCTCTACCGCAGGCCGCCAAAGTTTAACCTAACCTGACGGCCAGCTACGCTTACCGTATAGGCGATTAACAGTTTCGATTTGGGATAAATCAAATTACCTCAGCATGATCGCAACAACAATTTACAATTTTACCGAACCGCTTT
Organism: Pelotomaculum sp. PtaB.Bin104; assembly: GCA_002067205.1. GTDB lineage: Bacteria > Bacillota > Desulfotomaculia > Desulfotomaculales > Pelotomaculaceae > MVQL01. Next base: position 135,142 of record MVQL01000229.1, on the reverse strand, counting down.
TCCCCCCAAATACGTTGACTTCGGCACATAGGGAATATTAAACTTATGCCCCTGCCGGTTCAGAATTACGGCCTTGAGCACCGCCAATTCCTCATGGACGTTTAGCTGGGAGCCAATCTGCGACCAAGTATAGCCGGTACCGGCACAGTCCGAAAAGTCGTCGTTGCCGATGAGTAATTGAGCGCCGAATAAAATTAGCCTCATATTCATGTTTGCCGGGTGCGTCATAAATTTGATAATCCTTCATCAGCCCCAGCTTGGCCAGAGGGCGGTGCAACTGGTCGTGGCCTAGTTCATGGGCGCAGGTGATGTTTTGCTCAATCTCATCTAACCGGGAGTTAACGACAACCTGTTGCGGTACATATAGCTATAAAGCCCATTAAGTACGATAAATTCCCCGAACTTGACCGTGATGTTCAAGTTGTGGGCAATCTCCACCGGGTTACGTGTTTTAAAGTGGCGCCTCCAGCGCATCAGCTTTCTTGACGATCCAACATATCACTTCATTTTACTGCTGCTACTTAATATTTTTTTATTGCATAGGTTACCCTGCCGATCACACTTACCTCTACTTTTTCCATGTCGTAGCTTACCGGTTGATGTTTTGGGTTTTTCGAACACGGGATTAAAGTGATGAGATTTTCTTTTATGTAAATTTTTCTAACTTCAGCTTCGCAGTTATTAATTTGAATAACCGCGATCTGACCGTTATCAATATAGCTTTGCTTTCTAACCAGCAGTAAATTACCCTCTTTAAACTCCTGATTCATGCTGTCCCCACGCATGCGCAGGTAAAAATACACACCTCCCTTGAATTTTAAAAATTCCGCACCCGTGGGGATATAGTCCTCAATGTTTTCCTTCGGCAAGAGCGGTTCCCCTGCTTTAACCGTGAAGACCAGTGGGACCAGCTTATAGCTTTTACGGTAGAAGCTAAGCCATAAGTCCTCAACCGCGTACTGGTTGTCAATGGAATCTGTCGCATCTTCACCTGGCGGTGGATCCCCAGTCTTGAAAAAGTCCCAGGGTACACCACAGGCGATAACAATTTTATTCAAGGTGTTATAAGAAGGGTTGGTCCTTCCCGACTCAATGTCGCCAACCAGGCTTTGAGACATGCCGATATCCCTTGCCAGCATTTTTTGAGTGTACCTGCTGCCGGTTGCCCTGGCTTTTTCCTCCCGGGCTTTTTTTATTAAGCTCCCGATGCTTGGCATAATTCACCTTTACCCCCATTCCTTGCTTCACTTATCATAACGTATTAAACGTGGAAATGTCAATATTATCGTGCATATGTTTGCTAGTGAAACTATGTTCGGTTATATGGTTATTTATTAAGCAAAATCAGGTTTGTCAAGATATTAATCAATTTGATAATATTGCAATAACGTTAATAATGGTTTATTATTGGAGGTGATTAGAACGGATATACGGGACTTAATCTCAGGGTTGAACTGGCACGAAAGAATGAAAGTTCTGCGGGCGGCCAAGGGATGGACCCAAAAAGAGGCTGCCAATGAGTGCGGTACAAATCAAAAAATGTACTGGCTCTGGGAGAACGGTCAGACCTTTCCCCGGGAAAATAGCAAGAAGGCTATTGCGCGGGCTTTTGAGGTTGGCGATGAAGAGATTTTCGGGGAATGAAATCCGTACGAACTTTTGATGGTCCAACATTTAAACAAACAAGAAAAAGTTAATTTAGGTGGTGATTGCTATTGAACCTTACCAGTGAAAAATACCAGGTGATGCCGGAGCTGACCGCTGAAGAATTTGCCCAATTAAAGGCCGACATTGTGCAGCGCGGGGTGCAGGTGCCGGTGGAATACGATGAAGACGGCAATATCTTAGACGGCTACCACCGGGTCAGAGCCTGCCGGGAACTGAGGATCACGGACTGGCCCCGGGTAATCCGTGCGGGCTTAAGCGAGGAGGAGAAGTGGACCCACGCCCGCAAGCTCAACCTGGCCCGGCGGCACTTGAACCGGGAGAAAAAGCAAGACCTGATCCGGGCTCAGCTGAAGGCGACACCGGCGATGAGCGACCGGCAGATCGCCGAAGGGCTGGGGGTAAGTGATAAAACGGTAGGTGCACAGCGAAAAGAAATGGAAAGAACTGCGGAAATTCCGCAGTTGAAAAAAACAATAGGCGCCGACGGCAAGGAGCGTCCCCGCCAGGTGGAGCGCAGGCAGCCGGTATCGATTTTCCTGCCGACTTCCAGACATGAGGAAGAGACCAGGGAGCTGATCCGGGCGGCCGGGTCAGGCAGCGGGCCCGCCCGGAAGGCAATTGAATCCTTAGCCCGGCTAGACGCCACTCCTCGAACCGCCAAAAGCGAGTTCATTAAAATCCAAGAGCGCCAAAACCCCAGACCGGCGCCGGCCATTCCGGCCGGGTGCTACCGCACCCTGGTCGCCGACCCGCCCTGGCGGTATCAGGACAGCAATACCCGGGCGGCGGCGGAAAAACACTACGGCACCATGAGCACGGAGGAGATCTGCGGCCTGCCCGTGAAGGAAAAGGTGAACGAGAATGCTCACCTTTACCTGTGGACCACCAATTCCCACCTGCCGGAAGCCCTGCAGGTTGCCCGGGCCTGGGGGTTTACGTACAAGACGATGCTCACCTGGGTCAAGCCACAGATGGGACTTGGGCATTATTTCCGGGGCAGCACCGAACATGTTTTGTTCTGCGTGCGGGGGAATCTCTCCACCAAGGATAACGCGACGCGTAACTGGTTTGAGTCGCCCCGGGCAGAGCACAGCCAAAAGCCGGAAGTCTTCTATCAACTGGTTGAGAAATGCAGCCCGGGGCCTTATTTAGAGTTGTTTGCCCGGCGGAAGCGGCCGGGCTGGCAGGCCTGGGGAAACGAAGTGGGAGGAGAGTGATTGATATGCCACCAAAGCCGCAATTTCCCAAGCGGCCGAAGGACAAAAAAATTATTGAACAGGAGGCCGTGACCTCCGTCACCGGCCGGGGTGAGTACCGGACAGCTGGAGCAATCTGGTTGTCCGGTTTTGTTTTTATGGCCGGGCAGGAGGAAATGAGCGATGAACAGCTTAAGCGCCCAATTTTAGCAGGGCGAAAGCGTAGAGAATGCTTTGAACAAAGGCATTGATCCCGGTTTGACAATAATGAAAATAAATCTGGAGGACAAAAGTGATGGCTAATCGGCGCATGTTAGGAAAAAGTATCTCTGTATCAGAAAAAGTGAACGATTTAAGCGACTTTGCCGCCCTGCTGTTCACCTGGATGATCCCGCACGCCGACGACTGGGGCATCCTGCCCGGGTCACCGAAGAAGTTGAAGGCCCTGGTGCTTCCCATGCGCCGGCAGTCGGCGGCTGAGGTGGAAGAGGCGCTCAAAGAGATCGAGTCCGCCAACCTGATCTGGTGGTATGAAGCGGACGGCGAGCGGTATATCCAGTTTTGCAAGTGGGAGAAGCACCAGGATATTCACAAGCGGGCGACGCACCCAAGAAACCCGCCCTATCCCGGATCCTTCGAAAACCCCCGGGAAAGCGCCGGAACTTCCGGGAATGCCCCGGAAAATCCCGGTCAACTTAACTTAACTGAACCTAATTCAAGTGAACCTAATTTAATTGAACCTGTATATACGGTTTTTAGACACTGGAACGACAAAAAAATCATCGAACACCGGGAGCTGACGGACAAGCTGAAGGGCCACCTCAACGCCAGGCTCAAAACCTATTCGGTCCCGGAGATCTGCGCGGCTATCGACAACTATGCCACCGTGCTGGCCGGCGAAGAGTATTTCTTCAGCTACAAGTGGTCGCTGGAGGAGTTCCTGACCAGGGGCAACGGGCTGCCTAAATTTGTAGATGTGAGCGACCCTTTAAATAATTACAAAAAGCACCGGCAACCCAAGTTTGAGCCGGAGCCAAAACCGGAGCCGAAATTGCCACCTAAAAGGGCCAAAGACCTGTTCTCACCGGAGGTCATTGAGAAGTACCGCCAGATGCCGATGAGGCGTCCCCATGCTTGAGGAGCCGCGCAGCCCGGACGCCGAGGCAGCCATCCTGGGGGCGGTGATCTCGAGCCCGGACGTGCTGCCGAAGGTGGCCACCCTGACCGTGGACGACTTCACCGACGAGGTGCACCGGACGATCTGGCAGACCATCCTCGATCTCTTGAAGGCCGGCAAGAGTCCGGAGCCGCTGTTGCTCAAGGAGGAAGCCCGCGGCAAGCTGACGCTGTCCGATATTTTAAAGCTGAAAGAGCGGGCCTGCTTTTCAGCCAGCATCGAACACTACGCCGGGATTTTACGCAAGAAGGAGCACGGCCGCCGCCTGCACCACGCCATAACCCGGGCCCAGGCGGCTTTTGCCGACGGCCTGGACTATGAGGAAATCGAGCAGGAGGTGATCACCAGCTTAGCCCGGCGCTCTGCCGGCACGGGCACCACCAGCGCCGCGGACGTGCTCGATGTGGAAAAACTGCTCGGCCGCAAATATTTGCAGCCCTATGTGGGCCTGGGCATAAACGACCTCGACATGGCCACCGGCGGGATCCGGGCCGGCGAGGTGTGCATCCTGGCCGCCCGGACCAGCGTCGGCAAGTCCATGCTGGCGATCATCTCCGCGCTGGCCTGCATCGGGGTCTGCTGGAACGTGCTGTACTGGTCCGGTGAAATGCCCAGGGAGCAGATCGTCAAGCGCATTTTAGCTTATCAAAGCGGGGTGGCACTGAAAAAATTCCGTGACTGCACTTTTAACGACTACGACAAGCGCGACATCCGGGCGGCGCACGCGGAGATCAAGGATTACCTTAAATACCTGCGCATCGACACGGAGGCCAACACGCCGGGGAAACTGCAGCAGCTGGCGCGGCTGGAGCAGCTAGCCGGCCGGGGCGAGTACCTGATCATTGACCATGCCGGGCGCCTGACCACGGACAGTGCTTACCGCAGCGACTACTCCCGGATGAGCGAAATTGCCAATCGGCTGAAGGACCTGGCAATCAACCTGAACATACCGATTCTGGCCCTGTGGCAGCTGAACCGCGGCGCGGAGGGCCAAAAGCCAACGCTGGCCGACCTGCGGGACACCGGGCAGGCCGAGGAGGTGGCCGACACCGTGATCCTGCTGTCCCGGGACAAGAAGGAAAAACCGGAGGCATCCCTGGTTAAAGTGGAGATCGCCAAGGCCAGGGACAGCGGGGAGCTAACAGAGATGGATATCCCTTGGCTGGAGCTGATCCGCCGGGTCGGGCCGAAAGAAAAAGTGACCAGGAAGGTGGTGGTGTAAATTATGAACGATCAGTGGGTGATCCTGGATTTCTGCGAGCAAAACACCGCCAGGCTGCTGAAGTTGGAGGACCTGTACCGCTGGCGGTATATCCGGGAACATAACCCCGGCGCTACGCTGTGGGCCATCGCCGAGGGGCTGGCGGAGTGGGAGGAAATTTATAAACCAAAAGTTAACGAGGAGGTACGGTAAAATTACGAAAAAATTTTATAGCGCGAGGCGATTGCGCTGCTAAGGGGCAGCCTGGCCAGCCTGGGCCTGGAAAACACGGTTATCTCTGTTGCGTATTCCAAGGAAATGACGCGTTTCCAAATTCAATAATGTTCTTGTCCTTACCAAAGTTATGTTTCCCTGCGGAAATTCCGGGACATGATATTCTATGAATGTGATCGCGTGACTTCATGCAGGAGGATTATCATTATGAGGTGAAATATTGCAATACTTAAGTGGATGCTTTGTATGACTTGTGAACGGTTTTAAAAATAAGAGGTGAAATATACTGCATGAAAAATAATAGCCAAAAGCTACGTTCGCAGAAATAAGGAAAAGAATAAGGAGAATCAGGTAATGAAGATTGTAGTTGCTCTGTGACGGGATTGGCAGCAATAGACTGAATACTGATTTCGTTTTTTCTTGTTGCTACTGGTGTTGTGGAAAGTAGCCTGAGTATCTTACGAAAAATGGGGGGAGGGCAATTTAGTGGTCATGGATATAATATCATTAACCACACCTGTAGACAATTTTAGGAAAAATAGGCCTCCCATCGAGGAGGTTTGTTAGGAGGTAATCATGGGAAGAGTTATTCATTTCGAAATTCATGTGGACAACATGGAACGTGCCAAAGAGTTTTATGGAGAGGTATTCGGCTGGTCATTTCAAGATTGGAGCGATTATGCAGGAATGCCTTACTATGGAGCAGTGACAGGCAATGATAATGAACCTGGAATCAATGGTGCATTGATGCAGCGCCAAAGTGCTCCACCAGAAGCAAGTCAAGGTTTAAATGCATATGTTTGTACAATGGGCGTTGAAGATTACGACTCAATAGAATCTAAAATACTTAAAAATGGCGGCAAGGTTGCAATGCCCAAAAACGCCCTCCCTGGAATGGCGTGGCAGGGATACTATTTTGATACCGAAGGAAATATATTTGGAATTCATCAACCAGATGTGAACGCAAAATAGAGGATTTAACAGATTTGGAATGGAAATTCACGCAGGTGGGATTAGTCGCGGTTTTAGACAGGACTTTTAGAGTGAGATGTATAAAGCCGACCTGGATCGAAAAACAGAAAAATAGTCAGATTGTTTAAGGAACAGGGTTATGTAAATATCATGGTAAGACGGTTTGGAATGCTAGGCTGTGTGCTGAGCGGGGTAAGAGTGTAGAATTGAAGCTATGTTGAATAGTAAAAAGGTCGGGAAAGAAAAAATAGCCGCTTTCAGGATCTCAACTTTACCTGGAAGCGGTTTTTCATCTCTCATTTTATCCGTTAACGATCTTGCTGATCTCATCCATCTCCAGGCCGCTTTGCCTGGCGACCACGATGGTTAGCGAGTTGATGCTTATCTGCAAATCTTTGATCACCGGCTCCAGACGGATCAGCAAATAGCCCGCCACCACCATCGGAAAGCCATAATTGCCCGCCAGCTTGATGATTTCTTCCACCTTCGAATCGCCTCCTTCAATATTAATATGCAAACCAAGGGAAACCGGGGGACGGTTTTCTATGGTTTGTTGCTTTTCCAAACCATGAGAACTGTCCCCCTGGTTTACTTATCCCAGGTATAAAAAGAGGGAGGTATTCCCCCCTCGGATCAAGGCTATTGTGTAAGCTTTATCTCGTTAAACCGCCGGTGTGTACAGGTCGGTGACGGTGGTGTCGATAATCTTCGCGTCGAACTTGGACACCAGGTTGCCGCCGGTAGAGGTGAAGATGTTCTTGGAGATCACCAGGTCCATCGCCGCCTGCACCTCGGCCTCGGTCAGGTTGTCCCGCGGCGCGTCCAGGCTGATGCTGACTGTGTTGCCGCCCTCGTTTTTAAAGCTCATGCGGAGCACCTTTGCCAATTGCCTCGCCCCCTTTCTGAATTTGGTCTTGCATTAAACCAAGGAGAACAGTTCCCCCGGTTTGCCCTGTTCTTTCGTTAGTTGCTGAACTAGGCGTTGATCAGCTCGGCGCTGTCCACCCTGCTGATGCTGCTGAGCGTGTAGCTCTGCAATCCGGACAGGGATACGGCCACATCGTAGATGTCCGCTTCGGCGGCGGTCGGCTTGACGTTGCTCAGGCTCTTGGACCTGAAGATCGGGTTGCCGCTGCCGTCCGTGCCGGTATTCAGCTTCAGCTTTAGGGCTGCGCCTACCGGGACTTTGGTTACTGCCATATTCTTTTTCCCCCTTTCTTAATGCGGCAGGCCCCAACCGGTAAGCGGGGGCCTGCCTATAAAAATAAAAAGACCGGCAGGATTTACCGGTCAGTTATATTATAATTGAAGTACATGTGTTTGTCAAACATTAGTTTTGTGCGTGTGAACCCCTTTAAACCAAGCGGCTCAACACCACGTGGTCGATATCAACAACACCAAGCGTACTGCCATCCTCTTTGGTGAATTGTACCCTGGCTGTTACTGCGCACCGTGGTGCCGGTTCGGTGATGCCGGTATAAACCCGCCACTGATTCATGCTTGGAATAAAGCCGGGAAGCACCAAGCTAAGCCCCAGGCCGATCTCCCTACCGTGTTGATCCAGCCAGTATACCTTTGCCAGTATGTCGCCGGAATAAGCAGCAACGTTTTCCAGTTTCCTGTAACCAAGGCCGAAGTTCAACAGGAAGCAATGGTCGGCCGCAGGGGCGATGGGGACCTGCTGGAAGAGCACACCTCCATCTTCGTCAACCCTGGCTACCTTAGTTCCTTCATAGGCCAGGTTTGTCGTCAGCGAGGTTACATTCACAGGGAACCAGTTGTTTAAACCATTTTCATAACTGGGGTTTTGCACCAGGTTGGTTGTAGGGACTCTGGCCAGAATAACTTGATCTAAGCGTAAGTTACTCGCTATCGGAACGGTGGCAGTGAATAAAATTCTTGCCTTAGCCGCGGCAGGGGCGGGACTGGTGATGTCAAGGAAGGATAGATAGTTACCCTGAGCATTAGTTAAGGACGGGATGGAAAGATCCAGCCCTGTTCCTATCACAGCGTCTGTTTCATTCACCCAAAGCACTTTCACTGACAGTGAAGGCCCGTCAAAGCCAAGCCCTGCAAAACTAAACAGAAAAGAAGAATTCACCGGAAGGTTGGTTAACGGCACATCCTGGTATAAGGTATCACTTTCTGAAGCAACCACAGCGGCAACACCTTCGAGGGCTCTTTCAAAGGTTGGCTTAAATTTAGCTGCCGTCCAATCGGTCAATCCCAGTTCAAAGCTCGGGTTTTGCACCAGATTAGCAGTATCCACCGGAGCCAGGATGACCTGATCTATGTCTATGTCGGTTTCTCCCGCCGTTCTGCGGCTAAACAGTAATCTGGCCCAGACCGCACCAGCGGGTGGCTGGTCGGTAATGTCAAAGAGGGTGAGCCAGGAAACAGTGTTAATTCTTCCGTTTGGAAGATGAAGCCTAAGACCGTAGGCAATGGTGTTGCGGTCTGCGTCCAGCCACAATACCTCTGCTACTAATTTGCCGACACTGCGCGTGGGGTCAGCAGTTTGAATTACATTGAAACTTAAAAATAAAGGTTCGTGACCCGTATTTGCAATTGAGACATCCTGAAACATACTGGCTTCAAAATACCCCATTCGAGCCACCTGCGTTCCCTCAAAGACGTTTTCTCTGGACATGGAAGACACATTTGCAGTCTCCCATCCAAACAAACCTGCTTCAAAGCTGGGGTTTTGCAGTAAGTTACCACACCGGACGGGGCATGCCTTGGTACTGGTTATTTCTGAGTTAGCTGATTCAGCGTGCACACCCTGCCTTTTATCGGAAGTTTGAGAGTTATACATATCAATGCACCCTTTACAATATAATTTCCATTATATTCATATAGTTCATATTTGTTAAAGGATAGTTAGAAAACGAACTAGGGAGGAATTCCCGGGTTTTGGGTTTTCAAATTTTTTTATTGTCCAACAGTTGGACGAATAGTTTGTGAGGAGAGCGGCATTCCCGGCCAAACTTATAATGGCTCCCCAAAATTATGATTGTCAGAACTATCACGTTTATGATCACACCGGTTTGACCACCAGAATGACGGCCACAGGCAACTGCATCCCCGGGGTAACCAGGATACTATTACCCTACGGCTCGTCCCACTACCACGAAATAGCCGGGGAACGACCTTTGATGATGGTCACTTATGCGTACACGGTCTCGTCTCCGATCAGGCAGGCCGGATTCTATTAAAGTTACTAGCTAACGGCAGCCCTTTCCAATGGAAAAATTATTAGCATAATATAACATAATTAACCATTAACACATAATATAATATAAGTTCGCTATTAAATACAGGGGAAGGTTGCAGTTACACTTGAAACGCTACTGGACAATTAATTTAAGCCTATTACTAATTTTTTTATCCGTTTCCCTTTACTTTATTCATTATTTGATTTTTAGAGATACTTATCATATATTTAAATATTTAGTTGGAGAACTTGCCTTTCTGCCCATTGAGGTTTTATTAGTTTCAATAATATTGCAAAGATTACTAGATGAAAGAGAAAAACATGTTATGCTCAAGAAACTTAACATGGTCATAGGTGCTTTTTTTAGTGAAGTGGGGAACCGGCTTTTAAAATATTTTTCAAGCTTTGATTCAAATTCGCAGGAGCTTGAAAAAAACCTTATTATAAAGAACAATTGGCTTAGGAAAGATTTTATTAAAGCGGAAGCATATATCAAAGATCGTAGTTTTAATATAACTATAAAAAGCAATGATGATATTGAGCACTTATATATTTTTTTATTGGAAAGAAGGGACTTTTTATTACGGCTATTAGAAAACCCTAATTTACTTGAACATGAATCCTTCACAGAACTATTATGGGCAGTTTTTCATTTGTCTGAAGAATTAATTGTCAGAAAAGATTTAAGACAGATATCAAAAGCGGATTCAGAACATCTCTCCAACGATATCAAAAGAGCCTACAATTCTTTGATTTTAGAGTGGTTACAATATATGAGATATTTGAGTAAAGATTACCCCTATTTATTCTCACTTGCAATAAGAACAAATCCTTATGATTTAAACGCTTCACCTGAGATTAGATAAAAATTGAAGACACGGGCCGCGGCTTTAATCAAGTCTCGGGAGGCGATCTGTTCCGCCTCCGTTGTTTATGTCATGGTGCTGGTAAACCCTATGCTGATGGACTGCGGAGATTCCGCAGTTAAATAAAAAATACCGTTGTATTGCTGGTAATTACCCGACTTACCTTCTCGCCTTTTTTTCCATAATGATATGGTACTGGATGTTGTAGTCTCTTAATCTCTTTTTAAGTACATCTTTGTTTGACGGGTCCTGGCAATCAGCTAATGATTTTTGCAAACAGGCTATTTCTTTTTTTAAAGCGACCTCATTGGGCACCAGTCCCGCATTTTTCATTACCATGTAGGCCAACCGGTCTTCATAAGGAACGAAGAGCATATTATCGATCTCAACCGGTTTGCCAGCCCCCGGCAGGTTTTTTAATTCCCCGTTATTAATAGCCTCACGGATTTTTGCTTCCGCTAGTTTGGCCAAAGTGTTATGCATGTCTTTTCACCAGGCTCCTATAAGCTTTCCAGCTTGTATTTTTACTTAAGATATACTTTGCCTTCATACCCGTCGACCACCACCAGGCTGCCCTCTTTGATCACCCTCATCACTCCCGGTATATTTACTACTGCGGGCACGCCGTATTCCTTGGCCACAATAGCCCCGTGGGATAGGTAGCCTCCAGTTTCCATGACCACAGCGCCTGCTTTTAAAATAACGGTGTCCAGCCCGGATCGGTGGACGGCGCTACCAGTATATCTCCCGGCTGTAACCGGCCTCCTTGTTCCGGATTTCATGACGGCGCCGGTCCGGAACATATAATACAGCTTTTCAAAAACTGACCAGCACTTGGACCGCTTTATGTGATTAATCTCAATTTCCGGCTGGTGGCCTCCCCAGAAAGCTTTGGATTCAGCGGGCGGGGCGCCCATCGCATCAAACCAGAACCACTGCAAGAAGGATAGGTTGGCATACAGCCTGCCGTTGAAAAACCGGGAGAACAGCAGGCCTTCCGGCAGCGGGTAGCCAATTTCCGTACTCCTCCTATTAGGTTCCTTGAGGCAAGAATAAATCATGTTAATATACAACATATAATACTACACATTGTGTAACTATAATATTATTCTTCTTTACATCTTCAGAAATGTCAATACCTATTTAAAAGGGATTTTTTAAAAGCCAGAGGGCCGACAATTAATCCGGGCAGGACAGGAAAACCACAACTTTGGGGGATTTCTCCGCTGTTACCTTTTCTTGAGGCTTAAAGCCGCATATCTGTGGTGATATAATAATTGTACATACTGTACCTAATTTCATTATGAAGGAGGGAACCGGGATGAGAGGATTAATAGCCTTAGGGTTACGTTCCGCTCGAAAATATTCCCTTTGGGACTATGTTTTTTTGAAAATTACACTCCTTTCTTTTGGCATCCTGATCGGAGCTTATTTTGCCAAATTTTTCTTAGTCCATTTGTCCTTGCTATGGACCATTTTCATTGTCTCCTACTTTGGGATTATGTACAGAACTTTTATAACTCATAAATGATGAAGAAGCCATAGTACTGCTCGACCCCATACAACCGTTTAACAAAAATGACAGCTGTTGTAGCTGCCATTTTTGTTTAGGGATGTTAGTTAATTGTATTTTGAGATGGTCCAAATTTTTTAAAGAGATTTAAACCTCACCTTCACCTGGTATTTTAATGACCACGGTGACTTTTCATTGCTGAAACCGATTCAAGGCATTCCCTTAGCTTATTAATATCGACATCACCGCAAAGTATCACCACAATACTGTCTTCAATTCTTATCTTGCAAGCGCGTTCCTCTTCCTTATCATTTCCTACCCATTCCATTTTGAGTCCTTCTTTCTTACAAAAATTTCATGACCAACCACGGTCATAAAATATGATATGCTGTATAATAAGTTTTGGTTAAACGTTCCATGCAATAAATATTATTCCAGAAACCAGTGGGAAACCAGGCAAACCAGGGGGACGGTTCTTGTGGTTTTATTTTTAACACTCAATATTAGTTAAAAATCTGTGGCAAGTGACACGGGACTTTTTGTTTTCCATAGAAAACAAGGTAATAATGGCAGGCAAAAAGTCCCTTTGAAATTTTTGATAGTGTAAATAATAAAATAACCGGGAAGAAATATTCCCTTGTTGTGAAAATGCTTTAACCTACATAAATGTGCACGAAATATCGGATAGATACATTAAATTTCTGCTAATCTATGGTAAAGGGAAGGTCATTCAAATATGGATACCGGTTTTGAAAATTAAATAATAACTTTTTATCAATGCTTATAACCTGACGGAGGGCGTAATCTAGTAAATGGGACAAGCGAATCTTACATTCCGGTTAAATAAAAAAGGATACTCCTGTTATTGTGTAGAATTTACAAAAAAGAACTGTTATTACGGGTGCGGCATGAGAAATATGAACAGACGCGTGAAACTGCTCCTGCTGGTCGTGCTGACGGTGCTATTGTCGGCAGGAGTTATTGTGGAAACTGTGCACCTCTGCAGAAGTATTCACCAGGTCGGGCCACCACAGTTAAAGGGCGGCCACAGTGATATGTTGCATCCCCAGATGTGGATGACCGTAACAGACTTGGCCCGCCATTGTAGCGTGCCCGAGGAGGATATTTTCCGGGCCTTAAAAATTACCCCGGCCCCTGGAGATGAGCAGATGAGCCTGCGGGCGCTCAGTAAAAAATATAATAAAAATGCTGCAGATATGCGGGAAGGCCTTAAACAGCTGGAGTTTAAGGCTGGTAAAACGCCATGATCGACTTGATCATTCTCCTGGTTGAGTACCTGCGGCAGCATAGCCTCTGGCTTCTGGGTATTTTAATCGTTCTGCAAAATAACGGGGTGCCTTTTAACTCGAGTATAATGGTGATGACAACCGGTGTACTGGCCTATTACGGCGAATTCAGCCTCCCTATTTTATGGGTGTCTGTGTGGCTATCTGCCGTGCTCGGCGACAGCACCAGTTTCTGGCTCTGGAGAAAGGCAGGTCCAGCCTTAATCGAGCGTTTCCCCCGTTTAAAAGCCAGGGTAGATCCTGCTTTAGAAACGACTGAGCGCTATCAAAACCGCTATGGACAAATGACTGTCTTCCTGTCCCGGTTTCCTTTTTCCGCCATAGGTACCTTTGTCAATATCTTTGCGGCGATGTCAAAATATAATTTTCCCGCTTTTTTGGCCTCTGTCGCCCTGGGGCAGTTGCTGTGGGCAAGCTTTTACCTGGCCCTGGGCTACTGGTTTGGTGATTACTGGGAACAGGTCTCCGAGGTAATCAATAACACCGGCCGCCTTGGAATTCTCCTGTTGGCGCTAATCATTGTTATGTATTTTATTGCCCGGCACATGAAAATGCAGAAGGCCGGCGGGCGCAAAGGCTAGGGCGGCTGTAAAAAGCAGCACAAGATCAGACCTGAGCTATTGGATGTATGAAGCATGATACCCCTGCTGATTGGCCCGACAAGTGTCTCCGCAAAAACTGCGGCCTTGATTGGGTTAGGGGGGAGGTGAATATGTTGGAAGTAAAAAACGCTTTCTTTTGCGATGCTGCGATAGCAGACTCCTCAGGCAAAGTAAGTGTGCTCGGGATATTTACAAATATAAATGCCAAGCAATTCCCGGCCAAGCATCCGAACATGACCCTGGTTGCCATTATTGAGGGTCATCGCATTGAGGCCGGACTACATCAGATTAAAATAGACATTGTCGACAGCGATGGGCACAATATCGTTAAGCCAATAGAGGGTACTTTTGAAATTGCACCCAATAGAACAACGGCTAATTTTATCCTTAGTTTACAACAAACAACGTTCACCAAGCCTGGAACTTACTCAGCAGACATTGCCGTTGACAAACGGCATTTGAGATCGGTTACCTTAAACGTCGTGCAAGTTTAAAAAATGTGCCGCCAGGGTTTCTTGCCGCCAGGATTAAGCTGTGATATATTTATCCAAAGGTGTAGTTTTATACAGGGCTGGGAACGCTTTGATAATACGTCCATCTATACTTCATATATGGACAAACTTTATAAATACTTGCGGGGCCATTGGACGATCACCGTTCTCCGGTTAATACACCGGAAGGAAGCATTGAGACCTTTGATGCTCGAGAAGATCGCAGATAATGCTGGCGCCTGTACGTAAAGTACGGCTTAATAGGGAAGCAGGTGAGAGTCCTGCACGGTCCCGCCGCTGTAATGGGGAGAATTTCCACAAAGTCCACTGGGGATACCCGGGAAGGGGTGGAAACTCTAGGAACCAGAGTCAGAAGACCTGCCTGCGTTTTACACTGCAACCCTACGGACGATAGGGGGTGTTGGAAGCTTATCAAAAAGCATCTTTTTGTATAATCAGCCTCTTGACACTTTGTCGGGAGGCTTTAAGCATGTTGGAGAAAAGTAAGGGCTTTGCCTAGAGGGAGGCATTATACCGATATGATTACCAAAATAAAAAAACGCGATGGCAGGGAAGTGCCGTTCAACATTGAGAAAATTGCTAATGCCATATTTAAAGCCGCCTGTGCCGCCGGGGGAAGGGACTATGCACCTGCATTTTCACTGGCGGAGAAAGTTGTTGAGTATATTGAAACCATATTGGCAAAAAAGGTCCCTGCCGTTGAGGAAATCCAGGATGTGGTGGAAAAAGTCTTGATTGAGAACGGACATGCCCGGACGGCCAAGGCGTTTATCCTCTACCGGGCGGAGCGGACGCGCATCCGGGAAATGAATACCCGCCTGATGAAAATATATGAGGACTTAACCTTCCAGGAAGCAAAAGACAATGACCTGAAGCGTGAAAATGCAAACATCGACGGGGATACCGCCATGGGCACAATGCTGAAGTATGGCTCGGAGGGCGCCAAGCGTTTCTATGAAATGTTTGTATTGAAGCCGGAGCATGCCCTTGCCCATAAGGAAGGGGATATACATATCCACGACATGGATTTCCTGACCCTAACCACCACCTGCTGTCAGATTGATCTGGTCAAGTTGTTTAAAAACGGCTTCAGCACCGGACATGGCTTTTTAAGAGAGCCTAACGATATCCACAGCTATGCGGCCCTGGCCTGCATTGCCATCCAGTCAAACCAGAATGACCAGCATGGCGGCCAGAGCATTCCCAACTTTGATTACGGAATGGCGGCGGGTGTGGCCAAGACCTATGTCAAGCTGTACCGGCAGAACCTGATTAAAGCCTTGCACCTGCTTGGAGATGTGGAAAATGCTGCGGAAAAGGTAAGTGCTGTTGGCGATGTTATTAAGGAAAGGCATGGATTACTCCCTGCCCTGGGCGACCTGGACGACTACCAAAAGTATGAGGCCGGCTTGATGATCGATTTGGTTAAGGACGAAAGCATTGTCCGAAGGTCCCAGGCGTTTGCCGCCGAAAGCGCGGCAGCCGAGACGGACAGGAATACCTACCAGGCGATGGAGGCCTTTGTACATAACCTCAATACCATGCACAGCAGGGCGGGGGCGCAAATTCCCTTCAGCTCAATCAACTATGGCCTGGATACTTCACCAGAAGGCCGGCTGGCCATCAAAAACCTGCTCTTGGCAACCGAAGCGGGCCTGGGCAGCGGTGAGACCCCCATATTCCCAATCCACATTTTCAGGGTGAAAGATGAGGTCAACTATAACCCGGGTGAGCCCAACTACGATTTGTTTAAATTAGCCTGCAGGGTAAGCGCTAAAAGGCTATTTCCCAACTTCTCCTTTTTAGATGCTCCCTTCAATCTGAAATATTATCAGCCGGGCCGGCCTGAAACCGAGGTCGCCTATATGGGGTGCCGCACCCGGGTCGTCGGCAATGTTCATGACCCGTCCAGGGAGATAATTTTCGGCAGAGGGAATTTAAGCTTTACCACCATCAACCTGCCCCGGATCGCCTTAAAGAGCAACAAAGATATCATTAGCTTTTTTGAGGAGCTTGATCGCATCATTTACCTGATCATCGACCAGCTCCTTGAGCGGTTTGCCATCCAGGCCCGCAAAAAGGTAAAAAACTACCCTTTCCTGATGGGGCAGGGGATTTGGATGGATTCTGAGAGGCTTGGCTGGGAGGACGAGGTCGGCGGGGTATTAAAGCACGGGACGCTCTCCATGGGGTTTATCGGTCTGGCTGAGTGCTTGAAGGCTTTGACCGGGCAGCATCACGGGGAGTCGGGACAAGCGCAGCAGCTTGGCTTAAAGATTATCGGCCACATGCGTCAGCGGGTGGATGAAGCCAGCCGTCAGCACCAAATGAACTTCACCCTGTTGGCCACCCCCGCCGAGGGAATCGCCGGAAGATTCGTTAAAATGGACAGGCGTCTTTACGGCAGCCTGGAAGGGGTGACCGACAGGGAGTATTACACCAACAGCTTTCATATTCCGGTTTATTATGAAATCAGCGCCTTTGACAAGATCAGACTGGAAGTCCCCTACCACGAGCTGACCAACGCCGGGCACATCACTTATGTTGAGCTGGACGGCGACCCGCTGCAAAATCTCGCGGCCTTCGAAAAGATTGTGCGGGCGATGAAAGAAGCGGGGATAGGCTATGGCTCCATCAACCATCCCGTGGACCGGGACCCGGTTTGCGGGTTCACTGGAATAATTGGAGATGAATGCCCGTCCTGCGGCAGGCAGGAGGGCCAGGTAAAGTTTGAGCGGATCAGAAGGATTACAGGCTACCTGGTGGGGACCCTGGAACGCTTCAATGATGCCAAGAAGGCGGAGGAAAGAGACAGAATCAAGCATTTTTCAGCTAAATGCAGAGGAGCAAGTGGAGGTTAATAAGATATGCAAGTTAGAGTAGCCGGGATTGTCAAAGAGTCCATTGTTGACGGGCCGGGCATCCGGTACGTTGTGTTCGCCCAGGGCTGCAGGCACAACTGTCCGGGCTGCCACAACCCGGAAACCCATTCCTTTCAAGGTGGCTACCTCATTGATATCAGCACGATAATTCAACAGATAAAAGGCAACCCGCTGCTGGACGGGGTGACCTTCAGCGGTGGTGAGCCTTTTGAGCAGGCTTTGGCCTTTGGGGAACTGGCTGAGCAAGTAAAAAATCTGGGATATCATGTGATGAGTTATACGGGCTATACCTACGAGCACCTGTTAAAAAATAAAGACACCAGAAAAGGCTGGGCTAAATTGCTCAGCCTGACGGACCATCTGGTAGATGGAAAATTTGAGCTGGCTAAAAAGAGTATGCGATTAAAATTCAGGGGCTCCCATAATCAAAGGATCATTGATATCGGGCAATCAATGATCCTGAAAAAAATAGTCCAATATGAGGTCTTATGACTAATAAGTAATGGAGTGAACCTTCCTGCTAAATGGCAATAAAATGCGCATAAATTAAACAGATGACCTTATTTCATAAGGTCTAATTGGCCTTTATGGTTTAAAACACACGTTGGCGGGGCTTGCCATATGCAAAATAGTAAGTCTCTATTTGATTAGTCGCATAGCCATAAACACCTTTTCCGGGGTAATCGGAAGACTGGTTACCCGAACCCCCACCGCGTTATATACCGCATGGGCGATTGCCGGCGCCGGTGTGTTGACCACAACCTCACCGATTGATTTTGCCCCAAAGGGACCGGTTGGCTCGTAGCTTTCTTCAAAAGCCACCCTGATCTTCGGGATGTCTTCCCGGCATGGGATCTTGTACTGCATAAACGAAGCTGTCTGCAGGTTGCCCCGGGTATCATATTCGACCGATTCAAACATGGCCAAGCCGATGCCCTGGACAAGCCCTCCTTCTGCTTGGACCCTGGCTAAGTTTGGGTTGATTACCGTCCCGCAGTCCACCACAGCCACATAATCAATTAGGTCTACTTTTCCCGTTTCCCGGTCTACTTCCACCTCGGCAAACCCCGCCACAAAGGGCGGCGGTGATGACGGGCTGCCGTAGCTGCCGTTGCCCACCAACTGCAGATTTCCTGTCCCTAAAATCAGCAGTTCAGCGAGTTTTTCCAGGCTGATGCTTTTAGCTCCAGCCAGAGTCCTGACCACTTTTCCTACCAATTCCACTTCTTCAGGCTCTGCTTCTAAAAACCGGGCTCCCTGCAGCAGGATCTGCTTTTTTAAATCCTCTGCCGCCCGGACCACGGCCATCCCCGTGACATAGGTGGTGCTGGAGGCGTAGGCGCCATGGTCATAAGGGGAAACATCGGTATCCGCCGCGTTGACGATGATATTTTCTAAATTGGTATCCAAGACCTCGGCGGCCATTTGGGCCAGGATCGTGTCGCACCCGGTGCCCAGGTCCGTAGCGCCAACCAGCAGCGTAAAATTACCGTCGTCGTTAAATCTTATTTCAGCGGCTGCCGTATCCAGGCCGGCTATACCCGAGCCCTGCATGGTGACAGCCATGCCCACTGCCCTTACTTTATTGTTGCCAATATCTCTGGCCGGGTACTTCTCCTGCCAGCCGATCATTTCTTTCCCCTTTTCTATGCACCTGTGCAGGGAGGAGCTGCCCAAAAGATGACCATTATACACCAAGGCGGTTTCACCTACTTTGATCAGGTTCTTTAACCTGAGCTCTGCCGGGTCCATTTCTAATTTTTCCGCCAGTTTGTTGACCGTCGACTCAACCGCAAAGGTACCCTGCGGGGCGCCATAGCCCCTTAAAGCCCCGGCCGGCATTTTGTTTGTGTAAACCACCTTGCCCATAAACCGGACGGCTTTTGTTTTATTATAGAGGGGGAGGGTCTTGCTTCCCACCGCGTTAAATACAGTGGAGGCATGTTCCCCATAGGCTCCTGTATCGGATAGGCCCTGGATATCGATGGCCCTGATATAGCCCTCTTGATCGGCCCCCATTCTGACCTTTAGCCGCATGGCATGGCGGCTGGTGGAGCAACTGAAGGCTTCCTTTCTGTCATACACAATTTTTGCCGGCTTCCCGGTTTTTATCGTTACGATAGCGGGGTATATTTCCGCTATGGATGTTTGCTTTCCTCCGAAACCTCCGCCGATTCTCGGCTTGATCACCCGGATCTGGCTGGCCGGCAGCTGCAGGGCCCTGGACAAAATCCTTCGGACATGGAAGGGTATCTGGGTTGAACTTACCACCACCAGCCTGCCCGTGTGATCAAGATAGCCGAAGGCCCGGTACGTTTCCATCATGGCGTGGGCCTGGGCCTGGGTATAATAGGTTTCTTCCACTACGGCGGCACAATTTTTGAGCTCTGCCTCAACATCCCCAATTTCTCTGTAACGGGTGGCGGCGATGTTCTCCTCCTTGTTTATGCCGGTCTCACTATTGCCCTGCAGGTCTTCCTCGGGGTGTACAATGGAGGCATGCCCCTGTGCTTTTTCAAAGTCCAAAACCGGCTCATACACCTCGTATTCAACCTTGATCAGGCTCATGGCCTTAAGCGCCGTTTTTTTATCGACGGCGGCAATAATGGCCACCTCATCTCCTACGTATCTGACGATGTCCTCCAATATAAGCCGGTCGTAGGGTGACGTTTCCGGGTAGGACTGCCCGGCCCGGGTAAACCTGCTACTGAACACATCCTTATAGGTAAGGATGCACTCCACTCCCTCCAGAACTGCCGCCTTTGCCGTATCTATTGATTTTATCCTGGCAAAGGCGTGGGGGCTGCGCAGGATTTTTACCACCAGGGCGCCTGCCGGGGCTAAGTCCTCTGTATAAACAGGCTTGCCCGTGGTTATGGCCATGCCGTCAATTTTTGGGATCCCTTTGCCGACGTATTTCATATCTATGACACCCCCAGGTACTTCTTAATCGCCCTAAGCTGTCCCATGTAGCCGGTGCACCGGCACAAGTTGCCTGCCAGGTAATGTTTTATCTCTTCCTCCGTTGGGTGTTCCAGCTCTTTTTTCATGGCCAGCACGGTCATAATGAAACCGGGGCTGCAGAAGCCGCACTGGTCGGCGCCCTCGGCTGTCAGGAAGCGGGCAAACTCCCAGGCCTCCTTCTGAACCCCCTCGATGGTGGTTATACTTTTACCGCCGGTCCGGAAAGAGAGCGTTGAGCAGGACAGGACGGGCTTGCCGTCCAGCCATACCGTGCAAAGACCGCAGTTGGACGTGTCGCAGCCCTGTCTGATGCTTAACATGCCGTATGCTCTCAGCGTATCGGCCAGCAAATCGTCCGGCTCAACTTCCAAAACTACTTTTTTACCATTGATTATGACTTCTATCTGCATTGCCACACCTCCGATACCGCCCTTTTGACCAGCACCCTGCATATTGCCTTGCGATATTCTGCCGTGCCTCGCATATTGGTACCAAAGGACAACTCCTCTACGGCCATAATGGCAGCGCCTTCAATCTTTTCTGGACTCAGCTCCCCCTGGGAGAGTGCATCTGATGCCTTTCGGGCAATTTTGGCCTTTAATGGCCTCGCTCCCACCACAATGCGCCATTCACCTTCTAAATTAGACGCCGTGACGTTTAATATAGAAAAATCAGTTGACGAGTTCCTTAAGTTTTGATAAACAGCTTTTCTCTGGTTTTTTCTGATGAATATCCTGGTGAGGATGTCCTTGCCGCCCGGTCCCTCAAGGAATTTCTCCAGCGGCATCCTGCCTCCTTTAAACAGTTCGACTTCCGTATCCAGGGCCAATAAAGGGGTGATTAAATCAGAAAAGCCATACTTGGCATAGACGGTGGCCCCAACAGTGGCAAGATTTCTAAATTGCACTCCCATAATCTGGCCGACGGCGGCGGCCAGCACACCATTAAAGTACTGAATAAAAACAGGATGGGTTTCGACCGCTCTAAATGTTGTCATGGCGCCTATTTCTATAGCATCATCATGTTCTTTGATATAAGACAAATTCAGTTTTGACAAGTCTATGGCCGTTTCAATTTTTTGTGAGCCCAGTCTTAAGAATGTACAGCCGCCAAGGACCGCACTTTTTTGATTGTCCGCCAAAATTCGGTATGCTTCTTCAATTGACTCCGGTTGCACCAAATTTAGGATTGAAAACACGCTTAACCCTCCCCGTATTGCTCGGAGCAGTATTAAATGATATCCATTTTACCATTAACTTAAGGTCCGCTCTAGCCCTTCCTAACAAATAAGTACAAGCAGAGTTATAAGCATAAGTCTGTTGCCACTAACAAGTGACTGAACTAACAGAATCCGCTCAGTTGATTCTAATTACTGGAAGCTATGTTTTTGAGTATAAAAACTATTGACAGAAATTTGGGCAGGGCGTATATTTAATTAATAATTGAATATTAGCTGAGTTAGATGAGATGAGTGGAGATTAGCTGTTAGCGGAGCATGGTTAGATATGAATAGACCAGGGCTTGCTTAAGCTCTGGTTTTTTTATGCCAAAAATACACTTAATTTTTATTTTTAGGGAGGAAAACCAAAATGATGAAAAAGGCAATACAGGATGTGCTCAGCGGAAAAGACCTGGATTTTGCCACCACCAAAGAGGTTATGGAGAAAATGATGGACGGCACAGCCACCCAGGCGCAGATGGGCGCGCTATTGGCCGCGCTGCGGATGAAGGGGGAAACGGTGGAGGAGATCACTGCCTGCGCTGCCGTCATGCGCGAGAAGGGGCTGAAAATCAACCCGGTGCGCAAGGTCATTGACATTGTTGGCACCGGTGGCGACGAAGCGGGCACCTTTAACATTTCCACCACCTCTGCCTTTGTGGTGGCGGCCGGTGGTGTTCCGGTGGCAAAACACGGCAACCGCGGCGTGTCCAGCAAAAGTGGCGCGGCTGATGTGCTGGAGTGCCTGGGGATCAACCTTAACCTGACCCCGGAGCAAAGTGAAAAAATTCTGGAGCAGAGCAGCATCTGCTTTATGTTCGCCCCGGTCTATCATTCCTCCATGAAATATGCGGCGCCGGTGCGCAAGGAGATGGGCGTTCGCACCATCTTCAACGTATTAGGCCCTCTGGCCAACCCGGCTGGGGCCACCATGCAGCTGATGGGCGTGTACGACCGCAAGCTGGTGGAGCCGCTGGCCCAGGTGCTTTCCAACCTGGGCGTGGTCCGCGGTGTGGCTGTCTGCGGGCACGACGGCTTGGACGAGGTAACGCTGACCGGGCTCACCTACGTCTGTGAAATTCGCTATGGCGAGCTGACTAGCTACGACATTACCCCGGAGCAGTTTGGGTTCAGCCGCTGTGAGCCCCAGGACCTGGTCGGCGGCACGCCCGCAGAAAACGCCGTGATTACCCGGGATATCCTGACCGGCAAAGAAAAGGGACCCAAGCGGGATGTGGTGGTGCTCAATGCGGCCTTAGCGCTCTATCTCGGCATAGACAACTGCACCGTGGACGACTGTGTAAAGATGGCGCAGGAGATGATCGACAGCGGAAAAGCAGCCGCCAAACTGGAAGAGTTCAGCAAGCTGACCAATGCGGCGCTTCAATAAACAGAAGATAGCGGCGATTTCGTGATGGAGGTTATCGGCAAATGGTATTTGTATTAAAGCCGGGTAGATCCCTGGAGGAGATCGACCTGTTTGTAGAGCGAATTGAGTCCAGGGGCTTTAAAACTTTTTTAAGTATCGGCACCGAGCACACAGTGGTCTGCCTGATCGGCAACACAGCCTCGATCGATTTGGACGCCGTTGTCCAGGCCAACGATATTGTGCAGTACGGCAAGCGGGTTACCGAACCCTACAAAGCGGTCAATAGGACGGTCCACCCGGAGGACACGGTGGTAAACGCAGGCAGCGTGCCAGTGGGCAGCGGCATGTTTCAGGTTATAGCAGGGCCCTGCTCGGTGGAGAGCGAAGAGCAGATTATCGAGGTGGCCCGGTCGGTGAAAGCCAGCGGGGCCACCCTGCTGCGGGGCGGCGCGTTTAAGCCGCGCACTTCACCCTACGCCTTTATGGGCATGCGCGAGGAGGGCATCCGGCTTTTGCTGATGGCCAAGAGAGAGACCGGCCTGCCGGTGGTGACCGAGGTGATGAACCAGACTCAGCTTCCCCTATTCGAGGACATTGATGTGATCCAGGTCGGAGCCAGGAATATGCAGAACTTCGACTTGCTGCGGGAGGTGGGGCGGTACAATAAGCCCGTCCTCCTGAAGAGGGGTCTGGCCAATACACTGGAGGAGCTCCTGATGAGCGCCGAGTATATCATGTCCGAGGGCAACAGCCAGGTTATCCTTTGCGAGCGGGGGATCCGCACCTTTGAGACCTCCACCCGCAACACCCTGGACCTGTCGGCCATTCCACTCCTCAAGCAGAAATCCCACCTGCCTGTTATCGTCGATCCCAGTCATGCCGCGGGCATCCGGGCCCTGGTGGCGCCGCTGGCCCGGGCGGCGGTAGCGGTAGGGGCCGACGGCCTCATGATTGAAACCCATAACGACCCCGCCCAGGCCCTGTGTGACGGGGCCCAGTCCCTGAATTTGAGCCAGTTCAGCGACCTGATGGAAGATCTGAAGCGCCGGATTGCCTTCGAGGGAAAGCAGATTGGGGCGGTGTAAATCAAAGTCAAGCACACACGCAGCACCACGGGGCCTCAATTGTTGCAAGACATTGAGGCCCTGCCTGATGCTGCGAATTTTGTGTCTGCGTCAAGTAGAAATCCATAAGTGAGTATGTAGGGAAGTATCAGTAAATTTTTTATTGACACAATATTTCTATAAGTATAAAATGTTATAAAAGTTCGCACTTATTAATAAATTTAATTTTTTAAAATTGATATATAAATGCAGCGAATGAGTTGTGTAGTTGTAAACCGCTTTAATGTAAGCGGCTAAGATACCCGGGGTTATGACCCCCGGGGTTTTTTTTACCACTCAGGTAGCTATAGAATCCATTTGTTTCTTTTGGGGTTTATTTTTCTTGTCGATCTGTAATATGATAAGACGGTAATAGCATCGAATGGTGGTGAAAGTCGACTATTGAAAGCACCGGACGTTAAATATTTTGAGCATATCCCGGTTGTGCCCGACCGGAACTTGATCCTGACCAGGCTAGGCTACCGGAAGGGGATCACCACCCTAAGCGAGAAGGACATACTGTTTGTCGATGCACAAATTAACCGGGCGCTGCTTTTGTGTGATGCCAGGGGGGCTTTTTGCTATTGCCGGATTAGTGATCGTCTGCCTGATCGGGTTGTGCTGGAAAATGGCACGGAGCTGACCAGCGCTAAGCTGGCGTCGTTTTTAGAGCACAGCAGCGAAGTTGTGCTGATGGCCTCCACCCTCGGGCGGGTAATCAGTGATGCAATTGCCGGTGCGATCAAAAACGGCAACGCGGCAGCCGGGCTGATTTACGACGCGGCGGCGTCCGTGACGGCTGATGCGGTCCTGGACTGGCTGATGAGCCTAATCAACAAAACCGTCGGGACCAAAGGCAAGGCCCTGACCAGGCGCCGGTTCAGCCCCGGCTATGGCGACCTTGAACTTTTCCACCAGAAGGTTATTTATGATATCCTGGATCTGAAGAGAATGGATATATCCATTACCGATAAATTCATGCTGGAGCCGGAAAAATCGGTGATAGCGATTGCGGGAATCGAGGTGGCACATGAATAAAGAATTGTTTAGGCAAATGGCGGCGGAAAAAATAATATTGCTGGACGGCGCCACCGGCACCGAGCTGCAAAAGAGAGGCCTGCCTCAGGACGCCTGCCCCGAAGAGTGGGTACTGGCACATCCCCAGGTCCTGACGGAAATCCAGCGCGCGTATATCGAGGCGGGCTCTGAGATCCTCCTGGCCTGCACCTTCGGAGCCAACCGGATTAAATTAGCTGAGTTTGGCCTGCAGGACCAGGTGGCTGAATTTAACCGGGACTTGGCCATGCTCTCTAAAGAGGCTGCCGGTGCCGGCTGCCTGGTAGCGGGTGACCTGGCGCCGACGGGAAAGTTTGTGGAGCCCTTCGGGGATATGAAATTTGATGAACTGGTGGATGTCTATAAAGAGCAGGTCCGGGGTCTGTTGGCCGGCGGCGTGGACCTGTTCGTGGTTGAGACCATGATCGACTTGCAGGAGACCCGGGCGGCGGTACTGGCGGTCAAGGAAGCCTGCGACCTGCCGGTTATCGCCAGCATGACCTTCGATACCTCGGCCAGGACCCTGACAGCCAGCGATCCGGTGACAGTCCTGATCACTCTGCAAAGCCTGGGCGCCGATGCCGTTGGAGCCAATTGCTCCACCGGCCCTCAGGATATGCTGCGGGTGGTTGAGCAGATGGTGCCCTATGCCCGGGTACCGGTTATGGTCAAGCCCAATGCCGGGTTGCCGCGGCTGGTGGAGGGACATACGGTCTTTGATATGGGTCCGGAGGAATTCGGCCGGTACGCGGTGGACTTTGTGGCTAAGGGAGTGGGGCTGATCGGAGGCTGCTGCGGCACTACCCCGCTGCATATAAAAAGCCTCAGGGACAACCTGGCCGGCTTAAAGCCCGTCAGACAGGAGCCCCAGCCGTTTCGGGCGCTTTCTTCTGCCCGGAAAACGGTCTTTTTCGGGGACACTTTTCCGGTCACGGTGGTGGGGGAAAGGATTAACCCCACCGGCAAAAAGCAGCTCAGTGAGGAGCTGAAAAGCGGCAAGCTGACCGAGGTGAGGCGCCTGGCTGTGGAGCAGGTGGAAAACGGTGCGGCCATCCTGGACGTCAATGTGGGCATGCCCGGCATTGACGAGAAAAAAACCATGCTGGAAGTGGTCAAGCTTCTAAGCAATGTGGTAGAGGCCCCTTTATGCCTGGACTCTTCCTCGCCCGGGGTGCTGGAGGCGGCTTTGCGGATTTATCCCGGCCGGGCTTTGATCAATTCCATTTCGGCAGAGAAAGCCAAGCTCGGGCGCCTGCTCCCCATTGCCCGCAAGTATGGGGCCATGTTTATCCTGCTGCCCTTAAGCGACGAGGGCATTCCGGAAATCGCGCCGGGCAGGTATGAAATAATTCAAAACATCATCAGCGCGGCCGCAGAGCATGGCCTTGGGACCGGTGATATCGTGGTCGACGGGCTGGTGATGTCGGTTTCCTCCAACCAGACTGCGGCGGAAGAGACCTTAAAAGTAGTCGGCTGGTGTAACGAAGAGGTTGGCTGCGCCACTATCGTCGGACTGTCCAACGTATCTTTTGGCCTGCCCAACCGGGGCTACATCAACGCGGCCTTCCTGGCGATGGGGATCGGCCGGGGGTTGAGCATGGCCATTGCCAATCCCTCCAATGAGCTGCTCATGGCCATTAAGGCGGCCGGTGATGTATTGACCGCCCGGGACAAAAACAGCCTGGCCTATATCACCAAGTATGCCGAGGGTACTGTAGCAAAGCCGAAGAAAGTAGAGAAGCAAAATTTAAAAACAGTGAACCGGATCTATCAGTCCATCTTGGAGGGAGACCGGGAGAACGTGGTGGGCCTCCTTCAGGCGGCGCTCACCGAAGAGGTTCAGCCCAGCGGCATTATTGACGGCTATCTGATCCCGGCAATTACCGAAGTGGGCAATCTTTACGAAGAGAAAAAATATTTCCTGCCCCAGCTCATCCAAAGCGCTGAGACCATGAAAACAGCCTTTGATTACCTGGCACCCTTTTTGGCCGGGGACCGGGAGAAAAGCGGCAAGCAAAGCCCGGTGGTCGTTATCGCCACGGTTAAAGGTGATATTCATGATATCGGGAAAAATATCGTGGTCTTGATGTTAAGAAATAACGGCTTTACCGTGCACGATTTAGGCAAGAATGTAAGCGCGGAAAGGATTATCAGCGCAGCCAAAGAGTCGCGGGCGCAAATTATCGGGCTATCCGCCCTCTTGACCACCACCATGGTGGAGATGAAGACGGTGGTGGAGCTTGCCCGGAGGGAGGGCCTGGAGGCTAAAATTATGATCGGCGGCGCGGTCGTCAACGAAAGCTACGCGGTGGAAATCGGGGCCGACGGCTATTCGAAAGACGCCTACAACGCGGTGAAGTTGGCCAGGAAACTATGTTGCTTGGAGTGAAATCATATGTAACCTATCCCTGATAGGATTCTTATCTGATGCTGCCAATACAGCCCTGTAACCCCTCAGTGGATTATTTTGCTGAGGGGTTTTTATATCGTCGTCTGCCGTGGCAGAAAAAAATATTTCTTAATGATTTTATACAATTTTTTGCAAAAAAAGAGACAAGACGGAGGAAAAAGTAAGTCTGTGATCGTATAACCTTTATAGGAACAATATCCCATATAGGAAACATTGACCTTAAAGATGATCAATTGGAGGTATGCAGCCGCTAAATGAAAAGAGGGATGCAATGAAGAGGGATACCGATAAACAGGATTCATATTCCCAATTCTTTAAAACCGATCGTGGGAAAACTAAATCCAATGCCATTGAAGCGCCGTCTATCTCGTTGCCCAAAGGTGGGGGGGCGATAAAAGGAATCGATGAAAAGTTCACTGTGAACGCAGTCAACGGCACAGCCTCTTTTTCCATACCGCTTCCTTTCTCTCCCGCCCGGGGCGCTTCGCCAGCCTTGAGCTTATCCTATAATTCCGGCGCCGGAAATGGTGTTTTTGGGTTGGGCTGGGCGTTGAATTTGCCGTCAATCAAGCGCAAAACAGACAAAGGACTGCCTCAGTATTTGGATGATGTGGATTCGGATACCTTCCTTTTTTCTGAGGCTGAAGACCTCGTTCCGGAATTTGCAAAAGAGACGGATGGCAGCTTCAGCATAGATGCAGAAGGTAACTACGTAATAAAAGAAAATAATTCGGCGGACGGCAATTTTACCATTCGATTTTACAAGCCGAGAATTGAGGGATTATTCGCCCGGATCGAGCGGTGGTCAAGCAAAACATCACGGGAAATTAAATGGCGGGCTATTACGAAGGAGAACTTGACGACGCTTTTTGGCTGGAGCGCGGCATCAAGAATTTCCGACCCTAAAGATGGCGGTAAAATATTTGCCTGGCTGCCCGAATTTATCTTTGATGACCGGGGGAATTGCTCTCGGTATATTTATAAAAAAGAAAACGGTCAGGGCTTTAATGAGACTCTCTTGCATAACCGGAACAGGCTTGCAGGGGGGACAATTTCTTACACCAATCTTTATTTGGAAAAGGTTTTATATGGCAACAAAACGCCCTACAGGCAATTCAACGACCCTTTTCCCGGTGAATCAGCTTATATGTTCCAAACGGTGTTTGACTATGGAGAGTATGAAACCAATGCTCCTTATATCAAATCTAACGATTGGGAATACAGAAAGGATGCTTTTTCCGATTACAAGGCCGGCTTTGAAATTCGTACCACCCGGTTATGCCGGCGGGTCTTGCTATTCCACTATTTCAGTGAACTACCGGGCGGTTCGGCCCTGGTTAAATCACTGGATTTTCAATATGACACCAATACTCAGGCGGATTTTACCTACCTGAAATCCGTTACTGTCTTTGGATATATCAAAAATGCGGATGGAACCTACACCTGCAAAAATCTTCCCCCTCTGGAATTTGCCTATCAACAGCACGATTGGAACAGCGAGATTAAAACCCTTTCGATGGAAAATCTGTTGCACTCGCCAGAAGGCCTGGATGAGCCGCAATACCAGCTCACCGATCTATTTGGTGAAGGTTTGCCGGGCATACTTACCGAGCAGGCGCAAGGCTGGTATTATAAGCGCAGTCTGGGTGACGGGAATTTTGAAGAGGCCAAGCTGGTCTCACCCAAACCTTCTTTCTCCGGGTTGGGCGGGCAGATGCATTTGATGGATCTGAATGCTGACGGGGGAAAACAGCTGGTCAGCTATGATACCCAGCCCAAAGGATACTTTGAATTGAATGAAGATGAGGTGTGGCAAGCTTTCCGGGCTTTCGATAGCCTGCCTAATATCAATATGCGGGATGCCTATGTTCGCTTATTGGACGTAAATGGCGACGGCAAGTCGGATGTGTTGATTACGGAAGATAAAGTATTTACCTGGTACGAGTCTGCCGGCAGAAAAGGTTTTCAAGGTGCGCGAAAAACTGTAAAGCCTTTCGATGAGGATGCCGGTCCGCATATCGTATTTGTCGATCCCGGGCAGACCGTTTTTTTGGCGGATATGTCCGGCGACGGCCTGACTGACATCGTCAGGATCCGCAACGGGGAAGTCTGTTACTGGCCCAACCTGGGCTATGGCCGGTTTGGGGCCAAAGTGGGCATGGACAGCGCCCCTGTTTTCGATCACCCCGATGCCTTCAATCCCTCCTTTCTGCGCTTAGCGGACATAGACGGCTCCGGCACCACCGACATTATTTATCTTGGTAAAAACAAGTTTAGCTGTTGGATGAATCTGAGCGGCAACGCCTTTAGCCCTACACCTTTTGAAATAGACCCCTTTCCGGAAGTTCACAACCAGGCCGATATTACTGTGGCCGACCTGTTGGGCAACGGCATGGCTTGCATTGTCTGGTCGAGCCCGCTGGCCAAAGACGTCCATGCGCCTTTGCAGTACGTTGACCTGATGAACGGCAAGAAGCCGCACCTCATGGTTTCCTATAAAAACAACCTGGGCAAAGAGGTTTCGCTGGAGTATACCCCCTCCACCAGACTTTACATTGAAGACAAGCTGGCCGGAAAGCCCTGGGCCACTAAGCTGCATTTTCCGGTCCATTGCATTTCGAAAACCGAAACGAGAGATATGATCACAGGTTATCGCTTCGTCAGCTCTTACCGGTACCACCACGGCTATTATGACCATGCCGAAAGAGAATTCAGGGGTTTTGGCCTGGTGGAGCAGATCGACGCTGAGCATTTCGACCACTGGGTAAAGGCAAGCGCCGGCAATATCGTTGACCGGGAGTTGCACCAGGCGCCGGTGCTCACCAAAAGCTGGTTTCACACTGGGGCCTTTTTCGGCCGGAAGCGAATCCTCAGCCAGTATGCCCATGAATACTGGTACGAGGAGTTGGCCAGGCAGGGCTTTGCCGCAGTTAACCACGAAATACCGTTGCCGGACTCCAGACTGATCACCGCCCCCGGGCTGGCTGCCGGCTTCATTGAGCACCTGAGCGCGGACGAATGGCGGGAAGCTTTACGGGCCTGCAAGGGTATGAAACTGCGCTCGGAAGTATTTGCTAAAGACGCCCCTTTGTCCGGCGCCACCCCCGGGCAGCTCCAAAAAGAATTAACGCCTAATTCCGTTGCCGGCCATAATTGTGTGATAGAGCTGCTGCAGCCCAGGGGACAGAATGAGCACGCGGTCTTTGTCGTCAAAGAAAGCGAGGCCATCACTTACAGCTATGAGCGCGATACCACAGACCCGCGCATTGCCCATAACCTGAACATCAAAATGGATGAGTACGGCAACCTCCTGGAAACAGCCGCGGTAGTATATCCCCGCCTCGCGGCGGACCCCTCGCTGCCCGTAGAGACCCAGCAGGCACAGGAAACAACCACCATTATCTACACTCAAAATCATTATACAAATGATGTGATTGATCACGATCATTACCGGCTGTGCCTTCCTTCCGAGGTAAAGACCTTTGAGCTCAAGGGCGTGGCCAAAGCCGGCCAATACTACGCCCAGTCTGATTTTGACGATATCCTGGCCGGCGCCGTAGAGGTTGCTTATCACCAGACGGACACCAATCCTGCTCCCGGGTCTGCTCAAAAAAGATTAATTGAGCACATCCGCACCACGTTTTATAATCATGACCTTACCGGCGCTTTGCCTTTACATCAGTTAGACGCTAAAGGGCTTACTTATGAAAGCTATCAATTGGCATACACACCTGAGCTTTTGGCGGACATTTTCGGCGCGAAGGCAGCCCCGGCCCTGATGCTGGAAGGTAAATTTACCAACAGCGAGGGCGACGGCAATTGGTGGGTGCGCTCCGGAACCATCCAGTACCTGGACATTGAAAAAGGCGAAACAGCGGCAAATGCTCAAGACCGTTTCTTTTTACCCATTTCTTATACCGATCCCTACGGCGCGAAAACCCGGGTTAAATACAATGACAGCATCAAGTACGGTGACAACTATTATTTGTTTATTGAAGAAACGGAAGATGCCCTGGGTAATAAATCCAGCGTTGACCTTTTTAATTTCCGGACGCTCTCACCGCAGCGGCTGAAGGATGCCAACAACAATATTTCTGAGGCCCTTGCCGATGAACTTGGGCTGGTAAAGGCCATAGCCGTGTTTGGCAAAGGTAATGAGGCGGATGACCTGACCGGGCTGACTGAATATACAACCGCTGCGGAGCAGGCATTGCTGGACGACTTTTTTCAGGCCCCGGCATCGGGCCAGTTGGTGAATACCGGTAAAAGCCTGCTGCAGCACGCCACAGCACGCTTTGTCTATAATTTTAACGGGTATGTAAACTTGGGGAAGCCCGCTGTAGCCGCCTCTATTGTGCGGGAAGAGCACTTTCAAAAAAGCAGCGCTGCGCCGGTACAGCTCAGTTTCGAGTACTCCAGCGGGCTGGGGCAGGTAGTGATGAAAAAAGTTCAGGCCGAGCCCGGCCTGGCTAAAAAAGCGACCATCAGTCCAGATTACACCTATACTCTGTCTGAGGTGGACACATCTGCGCTTTCGCCGGCGCAACTCCGCTGGATCGGCAGCGGCAGGACGGTCTTGAACAATAAGGGCAATGCCGTAAAACAGTACGAGCCCTATTTTTCGGTTACGCACCAGTATGAAGACTTAAAGGAACTGGTGGAAACCGGGGTCACGCCTGTCCTCTATTATGATGCCGCCGGGCGCTTGATCAAAACTGAAATGCCCGATAAAACCTTCAGCAAAACCAAGTTCAACTCGTGGAAGCAAAGCGTCTATGACCAAAACGACACGATCCTGGAGTCTGCCTGGTATCATAACCGGACCAACCGGCTGATTGACTCTGAACTATTAGACGCCGGCAAAGACCCCGGCCGGGAAAAGTCAGCCGCTGACCAGGCCGCCGCACATGCCGGTACGCCCACCACCTTGCATTTTGACTCCATGGGCAGGCCGGTTTTGTCCGTTGTCCATAATAAGCATTTGGTCACAGGGTCAGATGAGTTTTATCTGACCAAAGTAAACCTGGACCCGGAAGGAAACCTGCGCAGCGTAACCGACGCCCGCAACAACCTGGTGGTGCAGTATAAATACGATATGCTGGGCAATAAGGTCTATCAGAACAGCATGGATGCGGGACAGCGGTGGCTGTTGAGCAATATCATGGGAAACCCGCTGCGCACCTGGGATGAGCGCGGCTATGAGTTCCAGTACGCTTATGATATCCTGCACAGGCTAGCGCAAAGCAAGGTGTTGGGCGGCGATGGTAATACCCCTCTTGACCATGTCTTTGAAAGGATATTCTACGGGGAGGCGGAAGAAAGCCCGGAACTTAAAAATCTCAGAGGGAAAGCTGTTCGTCATTACGATACCGGCGGAATGGTCGAGACTCCTGAATATGACTTCAAGGGTCATACCAAATCAACCACCCGCAAATTATTTAAAGATTATCAGACCGTGGTCAATTGGACCGACGCCAACCTGGCCACCGGCCTTGAGCCCGACAGTTTTACCTTTGTCAGCGAAACAGATGCCCTTGGCAGAGTTAACAGGCAAACTATGCCCGACGGCAGCGTCGTTACCCGATCGTATAACGAAGCCGGGCTGCTCAATGGAGAAACCGTGGCCCATGCCTGCCCGGCCATTACTACTGCCTATATCAAAGGCATTGAATACAACGAGAAAGGACAGCGCAGCAAAATCATCTACGGCAATGATGTAGTCACCAGGTTTTACTACGACCGGGAAACTTTCCGGCTGAGGCGGCTGGAGTCTAAAAGGGTCAACGATGATCCCTTGCAGGACTGGTATTATACCTTTGATCCGGCAGGCAACATTACTCATATCGAAGACAAAAATATTACGGCCGTATTCTTCGATAACCAGAAGGTCACTGGTGTTTCAGCTTATACCTATGACGCCCTCTATCGCCTGGTCGAAGCTTCAGGCAGGGAAAACAGCGCCCCACTTTCATTTGATGAAAAAGATAACTGGAACGATGTCCCCTTCATGCACCGATTAAACCCGGGCGATCCTATGGCACAGCGGAATTATGTTCAAAGCTACCTATATGATGCCGTTGGAAATATCCTGCAGATGCGGCATCAGGCAGCCGGCAACGACTGGACCAGAGCTTACAGCTACCAGGCGGGAAATAACCGCCTGGTCAGCACACAGGTTGACGCAAATAATTATGCCTGCCAGCACCACCCCCGGCATGGTTTTATGACCGGCATGCCCCATTTGGTGGAGATGGACTGGGACTTCAAGGAGGAACTGGTCCGGACTGTCCGCCAGCGGCGCTTCGATGGCGGAACGCCCGAAACCACCTACTACCAGTATGACGGGCAGGGGCAGCGCATCCGCAAAATAACGGAAAACCAGGCCGGCCCCGGTGTTGCCCCGACAAAAAAAGAAGAACGGATTTACCTGGCCGGTTATGAACTTTATAAAAAACACAGCGGCACGGATGCAGGCCTGGAACGGATCAGTTTGATCCTGATGGACCAGCAGCGCCGCTTTGTGATCATAGAAACCCGCAATGATGTGGATGACGGCACGGAAAAACACCTGGTGCGCTACCAATTGCATAACCATTTGGGTTCTGCTAGTCTGGAACTGGATGGGACAAGCGAGGCACAGGTGATTTCTTACGAAGAATACCACCCCTTTGGCACTACAGCCTACCAGGCCAAAAATGCGGCCGTCAGATCTGCCGCCAAGCGCTACCGCTATACCGGTATGGAGCGCGATGAGGAAAGCGGCCTGGAATATCACAACGCCAGATATTATATGCCCTGGCTGGGCAGATGGTCGAGCGCGGACCCGATCGGTATTGAAGGCGGCATAAATATCTATGAGGCGTTTAAATCAAATCCAGCGCGTTATTGCGATCCCAGCGGCTGTTGCACCCAACCCTGGAACTTTGTTAGCAATGTTGGCACGGTCGAGCAGGGTTTGGATGAAATGGCGAGGTTGGGATTGCAGGATGGAATAGAGTATGGATTAGGGCGTTGCCCAAATACCGGGCAGCTCATGGTGTTAAGAGGCGGGAGTCAATCAGTGGATTTTGGCAACATTGAGCCATTGGGACATACTCATACAGGCCAAGATACCAGTGTCGGGCCGTCAACAGCTGATCTTAATACTCTTGCGGCCAGACGGGTGCGCGAACACTGGATTTACAGCGAGGATAATAATTGGGGAAGGCTGCGTTACGACCCAAACAGCAGGTCTTTTGAATTCGTTAGAACACGTGGGACAAGGGTGATCCGTTCGACAATCTCTGAAAATCCAAATTGGAACCCCAACGATTTGAGCCTGCGAGGTCAGGCCAGCCGGTGGCTGTATGCCCCTGACACGGTTGTTTCTTCTCCGTCGGCTCCTAATACAACTCTGCCCCCCAGGCTTACACCGGCACTCAGGACGCCGCCGGCACCCAGGCCGGCACCGCCCCCGAGACCGGCACCACCACCACCCAGGCCGGCGCCGCCGCCCAAACCTGCACCGCCGCCCAGACCGGCAGTGCCGCCGAGGCCAGCACCGGTAGTCAGGCCTGCCGAAACTCCAGAATCTCCGGGAGCCGGGCTGGCAATTCAAGTAGGTGTGTCTGCTTATTTATTATGGCAGGCCAGGACGGCAAGAACAAGGCAGGAAAGGCAGGACGCTCAAAGGTCATTTATTATAAGTCTGTCGGGTCCGGCAGGTATGGCCGCGCCATTGCTGATGGAGTTGGCACCTTACGCGGAGCCGGTAGTAGATCCGGTGGCCCGTCATATGGCTGAAAGAGCAGTTGAAAGCGGCGCTGATGCTCCGCCAAGGGATTCAATCGGAGAGGCCGCATGGTGGCTGCAGCGCTTTGGCATGCCAACGACCTGGTCATTGGGACTTTCTTGGTAATCAACCGATTAGATAAGGAGGCTATGATGTTAAAACAAATAGAAAATAAAAAGACATACCTGATTTTCGGGAGGGTAACAAACAAACGTACCCAACCCCTGTCAAACTTACTGGTCCGCGCCTATGACCGTGACCTGCGGTCCGAAGAGCTCTTAGGCGAATGCATTACCGGAAAAAATGGCCAATACGCAATCAACTGGCTGCCTGATAAACTGAGTGAGGGAAGAAAGAAAGAAGCCGATATCGCCGTTAAGGTGTTCACCCGGGAAAAGAAAACCCTGCTTTTTGCATCAAACATGGACTCGGTAAGGTTTGGCGCTTCAGAAAGGGAAGAAATTAATATCACCATCGAAGCGGCGGTTAAGCCGGAAGTGGTGGAGTATGACCACATTCTGCAAGAGGCCGGCTTAATAGCCAATAGAGTCGCTATTTCCGATTTGCAGGAAAATGAACAGCACCGGGACATTACCTTTATCTCCAGGGAAGCCGGGATACCGCAGGAACAGCTGGAACATCTGGTGGTCGCACACCGCCTGCAGGCCGCGTCAAGAATCGACGCCGCATTCTTCTATGCCCTGTTGCGTAAAAACACTCTCCTCAAAAAAGGCTTTGCCGAAGCACTGCACGTGAGATTGGCCGTTGACATTAATACAGAGATCCAGCCTTTATTGTATGAGGCTGTTCTGACTGATCTGAAAACCATTCAACGTGATCTAAACGCCGCTGTAAAAGAAATGATTGTTCCCGCTATAGTAAAGGAAGAATGCAAAGAAAACTATGAGCAACTGCAGCAATACAAACAAGAGGCGGCCGATTATTACCAGAACGAACACCCGCGTAAAGTGCTGAACCTCGTCAGCCGCTTTATTGGGGCAGACAAGGTCGACGAAATCGAAAAGCTCTTCCAGGAGAATAAGCACGATATAAGCGGTTTCCTCAAAAAAATCACTAATGGCTCCTTTTTTAAAAACATTGAAGCGGCAAAAGAAACGGAAGTGGCCGGTGCCTTGGGCGAGCTGTTAGGCTTTGATGAAACCATCATCACCCATGTAAAGGAATCACAGAAGATCAAAAAGCCGGAAGATATAAGAAAACTGGTCGCGCTGAACAAAGCCGGCTGGCAGGAAGTGCTGGCGAAGTCGGCGGACAAAATGAAGCTGGCCGGAAAAACTCTGGACAAAAAATTGATTGAGCACCATGCCTCGGCCCTGGCCAGGAAAATGGAAAAAGAATACCCTACAGTTGCTTTTTCGGCGCAATTGGCCAGAGAGGAAAAATCTATATTTAAGAATCAGGCTGCGCTCAAGGAATTTTTTACAAAGCACGAGGATTTTGACCTGCAGCGCCACAACATCGATCTCTTCTTGAAAGAGAAGAAAATGACCGCCGGTGCTGACGCGGCCATGCTGAAAGAGCTCAAATCCGTACAGCGTATTTTTAAATTAATCCCCCATTACAGCAAGACTAATGCCCTGTTAAAGCAAAATATCAGCTCTGCGCAAAGCATTGCTGCCGCGGGCGAAACCCGCTTCTTAAAACAGATTGCGCCTAAAGCGGGAATTAGTGCCAAAGAAGCCAGAGCGATATTCAGAAGGGCGGAACGCACCACCACGGCGGCCATGCTGGTTATAGGAAAATTACAGGATACCATCCGTGACATGGATATACCGGCGATCCGGAAGAAGTCGTTAGCCAAAAAACTTGAGGCTGTCAGCAAGGATTTTCCCAATCTCAAAACACTTTTCCAGCTCACCGATCTCAGCGCCTGTGACCCGGGCCGGTCTGTGCTGAGCCCGGCCGCTTATTTAGTGGAGATATTGGAGTTTTTGGACAACAGAAGTGTAACTGACTTGACCCTAACACCACCGGACACGGGTCCTTGGGCTAAAGATATATTGTTTGAGCGCAGGCCGGATTTGGGCGATATTGATTTGGGATCGGAAAACGCCCAAACTCCGTTACCTTATATTGACCTGGTGTGCGAACTGCTGGAAGAAGCCGTATCGCCCGATCCCGGAATTTCATACACGGGCAAACTCTCTGACGGAACGGATCCTTTAAAAGGAAAGATTGCAGGCGATTTGCTGGCAGCGCTTCAGAGCGCCGGCTGGCCGGTAACCGACCAGGCCCAGGTGTTTGAAACCGAGACCGATGACGGAACATCAGCCAACTTGCCTCATTATTTGCGGGACAATAAAGCAGTCTGCAAAATCATCTCCAAGGGAGGTGACGATTACCATTTATTCAGACTGCGTCAAACCCTCGGCACGGCAGAAGAACTGGCCGCCGCGCCTGAATATGTCAACACGGAAGCCTACAAAGCTCTAAAAAGCGCCAGGTATGCTTTCAAGCTTCCTTTTGATATAGCGCACACCGAAGCCAAAGCATATTTTACCCGGTTTGGAGTAGAGCGCCATACCTTGATGGCCGATTTTCAGGTGGCGGGAAACCCGGCCGGTAAAACTATTGCCGCTGAAAAATTGGGATTAACTAAAAAGGAACGTGAATTAATTGTCACCCCCCGGCCTGATATAAGTGATCAGCAACTGTTCTGGAATGCGCCGCCGCACTGGGACACTGATCCTGTGGTGCATGGCAATGTTCTGGAATACATGAAAAGAGTGGATCATTTTCTTGACAAAACGGGTATCTCGTACCAGGAACTTGATTTATTGCTGTCACTTATGTTTATTGATCCCGGCAAAAAACTCTTTATCAAGCACAATTATGATAATCCCTCGGCTGCAAATCCAACTATCTCAGCTGATACCTCAAAAAAAGAGATAGCCCACCTGGATATCGAGGCCCTGGACCGGATTCATCGCTTCCTGCGTTTGCAGAAAAAAACCGGATGGAAATTTGAAGTTTTAGATGAAATTATTTCTCAAGAAAAACTCGGTAAAAAAAAGCTGGATGATGACTGTTTAATAAAAGCTGCGGATTTAGCCAAACTTTCCGAAGAAACGGGAATTAAACTTGAGGAGCTCATTGGTTTTTACGGGGAAATACCATATCAGGTGTTAAATGACAATGAGTCCTGGCCGCTCTACCAGCAAGTATTCCTGAATAAGGCAAAAGCCGGTTATATTGATGAGGGCCTGCTGCCTGAAAAGATTAACGGCTCTCTGCCGTTAGACAACTTCAAAACCAGCATCTCGGTCTGCCTGCAAATATCTGAACAGGACTTTGAGCAATTGTCACGCGCGCTGCCGGATGGGAGCCTGAACTTTGCCAATCTGAGCTATTTGTTTGCAGCTGCGCGGTTGATGCGCAAACTTAAATTAAAAGCTGAGGATTTGGTCATCCTGGCGCAACTGACCGGAAGCAATATCCAGGATTCACCGCAGGCGACCCTGGCCTTCGTGAAAGCAGTCAAGGCAAGTCAAAAGCTGCCGCTTAGGCCTGCCGAAATTTTATTCCTGCTCAGGCATGAGGGGAACAACCTGGCTGAATTGAAAGACGACAAAATCAAACAGGTGCTGGAGAAAGTGCAGGCCGATTTGCAAAAAGCTTTTGCCGCCAACCTAAGCCCCTTCGATCCTGGCTTATCCGCGGATGAGCAAAAGGAATGCCTGCAAAACCTGTTGTCCAAGCTTACTGGATTAGAGGAAGACGATGTTAAAAAATTAATCAATTATATTGATCGCGACTGGAATTCTGCTGCTGACGCCAAAGCCTTTGTTGATGATCAACTGGGGTATGTTAATAAGGTGCAGGACCTAAGGAGAGATGGCTTTGATACCTCTGCGATCAAGACTCAAATTGACTTGCTGGCGGCAGCTGCCGGACCTGATATCAGCGCTGAGCGTAACGCGTTAGTTAAAGCATTTGTCGACACAATAACGGCTTATCAATTTAATGTTGATAAGAAAACTATTCTTGCCCAGCACCTGGTTACAGCCTTTAAAGCCGACAATGAGCAGCTTAATGTCGTTCTGAAATACGCGAAGCTCAAGCAAACGCCCGGCGCCGGATTAATCAGTGACGTACTTTCCTCCGACATGTTGATTGATACGGACATTTCCCACCCGGCCCCCGTTTTGCCTGTTATAGACAATGTCGCATTTTCAGTGCAGTACGAGACCCTGCGCCTGTTGCACAAGCTGCTTCCCCTGATTGAATCATTTAAACTCGAAACTACGGAATTGGAATGGTTCTTTAAAAATAATCATGAGCTTACCTGGTTTGAATTGGACGCGATCCCCTATCAACAGCCCGGGCAAACACCGGTAGACTATCAAAAATATGCTGCTTTTGCTGAAATGCTGGCCATGGCCAAACAACTGTCGCCAGTGCCCGATCCGGCAGACCCGGAGAACCCGGTCACATTTTTAAAAGTTGCCGAAATGCTTCTGCCCGGCAGCACTGCTGCAAGAGATGAGCTGATCGAAAAGATTTCCCTGCTCACCGGTTATGCCAAAGAAGCTATAGAGGCTGTAGATCAACACTTGTTTCCAGCTTTCAGCCTGGAGCATTACCGGGCGGTTGATACCTGGGAAGTTTTAATTAAGTGCCTTGAACACCTGCGGAAACTGGGGATCACGGTGGAGCAGGCCATAGAATTGATCAAGCCTTCCCTAACCGGAGAGGATACAAAACAATTACGCATGGCCTTAAAAGCCCGTTACGATGAAGATACCTGGCTGGGTACGCTCAAGGAGATCATGGACGCCATCCGCCCGCAAAAAAGAAATGCCCTGGTGGCCTACCTGTTGGCTGTTAACCCGGAAATGAAGGACGAAAATGACTTGTACGATTACTTTTTGATAGATGTAGAAATGGAGGCCGGCATGCCTTCCTCCAGAATCGTTCAGGCCCATGGAACCATCCAGCTATTTGTGCAGCGCTGCTTAATGGGACTGGAACCAAAAGCGGCAGCTGACATCGTCAACGATCATGGCTGGGAGCAGTGGAAGTGGATGAAAAATTACCGGGTATGGGAAGCCAACCGTAAAGTATTCCTCTATCCCGAAAACTGGATTGAAGCCGAGCTGAGAGATGACAAGTCTTTTTTATTTACCGAGCTGGAAAATGAACTGCAGCAAAATGAGCTTACGGATTACGCCGCGGAAGAAGCACTGGTCAGGTATCTGGAGAAGCTTGACAATATCGCCTTTTTGGAAGTGATGGCCACCTGGTACCAGTCGGATATCAAGACCATGCATGTATTTGCCAGGACCAAAGGGGGAGACCCGGCGCTATACTATTACCGGAAATTTGAACAGGAGCGTTATTGGACACCCTGGGAGAAAGTAGAGTTGGATATTACCGGGGATCACCTGTTGGCATTTGTGCGCAATAATCGCTTGTGCCTGGCCTGGCCTGTATTTAGCGAGGAAGCGGATCCGGAGCCTAAAGCCAAACTGCCCGATCAGTCGATAACAACAGAGCAGGCTGTCGACAAGCCCAAGCGGAAGCTAAAAATCCAGTTGGCCATTAGTGAGTTTGCCAATAAAAAATGGCAGCCGAAGAAGATCTCAAAGGATGGAATTCTTACTCCCTCTGATTACTTTACGGATGATGAAAACGTTCTCAGAAGAGACAAGTATAATCTAATGTATTTTGAGATTGGTCATCAGGTGTTCCTTTTTCACAGCGATGTTTTATTCGGCGAGTATGAATACCCGTACTTAAACGGCGTTTTCAATATTGCCGGCTGCAAGGGCTACCCGGAATTAATTTTCCAGGGCAATAAATTATTACCGGATTTCCTGCCCGATTTTAGGGATACCTGGTTAAATTCGCAGCGCTACAAAGAAGTGGACGTAGTACCGCCAAATGATCTTGCTGTTAGAAACGGCATTTCCTTATTAAATTTCTATGAGATATTAAACAAAACACCCGGCACTTTCCGGTTGACATATCCACATCAGCTCACAAAAATTGACTTATTGGTTTTGCTAGTTCAATATTTAATGAAATATATTCATTCAAATAAAATAAATCTTACTCATGCCATGGTGCGTTCCATAAAAATTCCCTTAGGTACCCTGCTGCCCTACTTTATGGAAGACAGCAGCCATGCCTATGTGATAATACCCGGTTTCTATGAGAAAAAACGCAAATTTATTAGGCCGGACAGGGAAGTGAAGGAAAATGTAATTTTTACCGGGCTATCAACAAACGAAGTTGACCCGGTAAAGCGCTCCGGCTCCGACGTGATGCAGCTAATTGAGGATATTATAGCGTTGATTAAGGGCTTCGTTAAATACCAGGCCGCTCCTGATCCTGAACAGCTTACGGAATTAATTGATGACTTTCAGAAAATTGTCGCTGAATTAAAGGTATACGGCGGATTAAGATATGGCGAAGCCTTCAAGAATATGTATCACCCTTTAGTTTGCCCCCTCAGGACAACCTTATATCGAGGTGGAGTGTCTGAATTAATGAAGCGTGAGACCCAATTGCAGCAAAATGAGAAATTCGATTTCGAAGCCTATTACTCACCCGCGAATGTTGTGCCAAAGACTTATCTTCAGGTGAAAGACAAGGTGGAAACCTTATCCTATCCCGTTGAGGATATCGATTTTACTACTGAGGGCAGCTATAGTTGTTATAACTGGGAGTTATTTTTCCATGTACCTTTCTTAATTGCTACCCGCCTGACTAAAAACCAGCGCTTTGAAGAGGCGTTGTCCTGGTTTCACTATATGTTTAACCCGACCGGGGCACTGGATGGAACGGCTCCGCAAAAATACTGGGTGACCAAGCCGTTTTACCTAACCCACGACGAAGACTATGTAAATCAACGGATTGATACCTTGTTGTACAAAATTGCCGATCAAACTACATCTGAAATCGCCGAGCTGGAAAACGCCATCGAGCAGTGGCGGAATAAACCTTTTAAGCCGCATGTGGTAGCCCGTTTCAGGCCGGTGGCTTACCAAAAGGCCCTGTTGATGAAATACATCGATAACCTCACCGAATGGGGCGACTATTTATTCAGACAGGACACGATGGAATCAATAGCCCAGGCGACTCAAATGTATATCCTGGCCGATAAATTGCTGGGTCCAAAGCCACGGCTTGTACCGCCTGCAATTAAGGCGCCCAATGAAACCTATAATCAAATCAAGGGCAAGCTTGACGCCTTTGGCAACGCGTTAATCGAGCTGGAAAATATATTGCCTGATTTATCGGCATTGCCGGAGGGCGGCGCCGAGCTGCCGCCTGCCCCGGTTACCTTGTCCACGCTATATTTCTGCATACCGCAAAACGAACAGATGCTGGCCTACTGGGACCGCATTGCGGACCGCTTGTTCAAGATTAGGCACTGCCAGAATATTGACGGGGTAGAACGCAGCCTGGCTTTATTCGCGCCGCCCATCGATCCGGGGATGCTGGTGCGGGCGGCGGCCTCCGGTCTGGATATCTCCGCTGTCCTCGCCGGCATGAACGCTCCCGCGCCCTATTACCGGT
This sequence comes from Pelotomaculum sp. PtaB.Bin104, assembly GCA_002067205.1. GTDB lineage: Bacteria > Bacillota > Desulfotomaculia > Desulfotomaculales > Pelotomaculaceae > MVQL01. Next base: position 92,361 of record MVQL01000229.1, on the reverse strand, counting down.
TTAATATATTGTCTCAAAAAGCGACCGAATTGGCGCAAGAGGTCAGGGGATTGGGCTCTTCTTTGCTGCAAACTCTAGAAAAGAAAGATGCTGAAGCAATGTCGTTGCTGCGCAGTGAGTTGGAGCTTAAGGTGCTCAACGCCGTAAAAGACATGAAGTTGCTGCAGATTGAGGAAGCTAAAGAGCAGATTGAGATCCTGAAGAGGACGAAAGAGGTCACAGAGGAAAGAAACAAGTACTATTCGGACATCCCCAAAATCATTGCCAAGGAACAATTAAATCTAGATAAGTTAAGTGAAGCGCAGGATTATCAGCTTGCATCCCAAATCGTACGTACTGTTGCCGGCGCTCTGGCGTTAATCCCAGAAATGCATCTGGGCGTAAATGGTTTTGGTGGTTCACCGGAAGTTGTATTTCAAATTGGTGGGTCGGCGATTTCCAGAGCTACCTCGATCGGTGCAGATATTTTAAATATTTTAAGCAGTGTTGCGTCCTATGAAGCCAACCAGGCTTCAATTTTGGGAGGTTATGAAAGACGTTTTGACGATTGGAAACTCCAGGAACGCCTGGCTAATAAGGAACTGGCCCAGATCGATAAACAAATTGCAGCCGCAGAAGTCCGCAAGGAAATAGCCGAAACCGATTTGAGAAATCACGAGCTGCAAATCGAGAATGCCCGGAAAACTGATGAATTCATGCGGAGCAAGTTCACCAATAAGGAATTGTACGATTGGACGGCTGGTCAGATCAGTGCGGTCTATTTCAAGGCCTATCAATTAGCCTTTGACTTGGCCAAAAAAGCGGAAAGAAGTTATCGCTTTGAATTGGGCAGTGATGATTCATTTATTCAATACGGTTACTGGGACAGCGTGAAAAAAGGGCTGCAAAGCGCGGACCACCTGATCCATGACATCAAGCGCATGGAAACCAGCTACCTGGATAAGAACAAGCGGGAGTATGAACTAACCAAACATGTTTCGCTGGCCATGCTGGATCCCCTGGCTTTGGCTAAACTTAAGTCAACTGGGGCTTGTGATTTTGAAATCCCCGAAGCACTTTTTGACATGGATCATGCGGGGCATTATTTCAGACGAATAAAATCCGTCAGCATCAGTTTGCCTTGCATCGCCGGCCCGTACACCTCGATTAGCGCCAAGCTGTCTTTAGTCAGCAACCGTTACAGAAAGAATACAAACCCCGATAATGGCTCAAGCTTAGGATATATCGAAGACTTGGGTAATGATGAAAGGTTTGTTTATAATGTGGGAGCCATTCAATCCATTGCTGCCAGCAGCGCGCAAAACGACAGCGGCGTATTTGAGCTGAATTTCCGTGATGAACGCTATTTGCCGTTTGAAGGCGCCGGGGCTATAAGCAGCTGGCGGTTGGAGCTTCCCAGAGAAGTCCGGCAGTTTGATTATAATACTATTGCGGATGTAATCTTGCACCTTAAATATACGGCCAGGGAGGGAGGTTCAACCTTGCGCGGGTTGGCTGAGACCACCTTGAAGGAATGCCTGGCCGCAATCAAACAGCAGCTTGACCAATCAGGCCTGCACGTCGCTATCAACATGAAACATGATTGTCCTAATGAGTGGCATTTGTTCAAAAAGAACGGCGCTGTCGACTTGAAGATAGATAAGTCCAGATTGCCCTACATGGCGCAAACGCTTGATGCAGCCATAGAAAATGTAGTATTCCTGGCTAAGGTCAACAACAACCCAGCCGGCTTTACAATTGAAGTTAACAACAATGAAGTGGGCTTATCAAGGATAGATGAATGGAGGCTTTGCCGGGGCAGCAGTAATGCTGTTGTTTTAGATACACCCTTCGAATTGTCGGCACAGGCAGCTGATCTTGATGAATTGATGATGATCGTCAAATATAGTTTTTGATGAGTATATGTTGTAGAGTCATTTTCATCATAGATTGAGGTTCGCAGGGGCATGGAGTTTTGGAAAGAAAGTGCGGTGAAGAAATGAGGGGGGCGCCGGTGCGAATTCCTGATGGGGTAGCAAAAATAATAAGAACACTGAAACAGCAAGGCCATCAGGTCTTCGTTGTTGGCGGCTGTGTGCGGGACCTGCTGCTGGGCAGTGAGCCGGCGGACTATGACCTGGCTACCTCGGCAACAGCCTCGGAAATTGCGTCTTACTTCCCCAAAACTGTTCCTATTGGCGAAAAACACGGTACTATAGCGGTACTGATCGATGGCTTCAGCGTGGAAGTGTCGACTTTCAAGTGGGTTGCGCCCGCGGCATCTGCGGAAAGGGGCGGCAGTACGGCCGGCAAGGGTGACGCGCCTGGGACAGGGCGGAGCAGTTTGTCCGGTTTGGAGCAGGACCTGGCCCTGCGGGACTTTACCATCAACGCCATGGCCATTGATGCGTCCGGTACTCTCATTGATCCGTTTGGCGGCGCAGATGACCTGCGGCAGCAGGTACTCCGTTCCCCAAGCGATGAGGCGGAGCAGCGGATCATAGAAGATCCTTTGAGAATGCTGCGTGCGGTCCGCTTTTGCTGCACGCTCGGGTTTTCCATGAGCCGGAGTGTATATGAGGCTATCGTCAAGCGCTATGACCTGCTGCAAAGGGTGGCGCCGGAGCGGGTGCGGGAAGAGCTCAACCGCATTTTGCTTTCCGAACGCCCAGCTAAGGGGATCAGGCTTTTACTGGAAACCGGCTTGCTGGGTCAGGTGATGCCTGAGGCCGTGCTGATGGCCGGCTTTGAGCAGTACAGCAAACACCATGATAAGGATGTCTTTGAGCATGCGATGGCTGTGCTGGAGGCATCTCCACCCCGCCTGGCGGTGCGTTTGGCGGCCTTACTGCATGACATCGGCAAGCCCCGCACCTTCAGCATTGATAAAAAAGGCGCAGGTCATTTCTATAGTCACCACCAGGCCGGTGGCTCCATGGCCATAGAGATCCTAAAACGGCTCAAATACGACAACAAAACCATTGAAAAGGTGTCCATGCTGGTGGCCGAGCACATGAGCCGCTTCCCCAAAGTCAGAGACAAAACCTTAAAGAGGCTGATCAGCCGGGTAGGGGAGGATAACCTGGCCGACCTGTTCGACCTGCAGCGGGCCGATATCCTGGGCTCGGCCCCACCCTATGACTTCTCCCTGCTGGAGGCCATGCGGGTGGAAATCGCCCGCATCCTCAGCGAAAAGCAGCCGCTGCGTGTACAAGACCTGGCTATCAACGGCCACGACCTGCTTGCGCTCGGGTTTTCGCCGGGCCCGGAAATTGGCCGCTTGTTGGAGCGGCTGTTGGCTGAAGTGCTGGAAAACCCCGAAAAAAATAACCCCGCTGTCCTATTGAAAATGGCCGGAGAATATCTTAGCGCGCCGGATTCGACGAGGTGGTGAATTTCATACTCTTTTAAATACATGCAAAAATATGGACAATAGAGCCATGTTAAGCATTAACATAAGGAAAAACATGTTGACAGAGAAATTTACTTAGTTATAATGTAATTATTGGTTCAGCCTTTTTCTAGGGAGGGCTGAAGTGAAAGAAATAGAGACAAAAACAAGCCCAAGAAAAGGCCACTCTTGGACTTGGCGCTGAGGATCAGCTCATATTTTCTGTAAAATCAATAATATCGTAAAACATACTCAAAAGCAACAGCATTTGTGTTTTTGCTGATGGATGCGCTTTGTCTCGGAAAGGAGAGACTATGGCTCATCAACCAAGTCGCTCGTTACTGAATGAATCATTTGGGCCGCGGACGATTTTAGCAGTATGGAACAAGGCCACCATCGTCCCCGGACATAACCCAAGCGAGATCAGGAAAGACCGGTGTGGTGCGTGGATTAAGTTCGCCGATTACGGCAATGACAATTCCGATTATGGTTGGGAAATTGACCATGAGAAACCCCTAGCCAAGGGTGGAACAAATGACCTGGATAACCTCCAACCGCTGCATTGGCGCAACAACCGGGGTAAAAGTGATAATTGGCCGAATTGGATTTGTTCATATTCGTCATTAGGTTTCATGTTGCTATAACTGCTGAAAAACGGAAGAATAAGACAATGAAAAATCCCGATAACGACCCGTTTCTGTAAAAGTTTAAAAGGTTAATTTGTCTAAATGCCAAAGCCACTCTTTACAATAGTAGTGGCTTTGGCTTCTATTGACTTAGAGTGGCTTAATGCGTTCTCCCGTAACGTCCGCTGAAGGGTGTGAAAATGTGACGATGCAAAGGAAGGTAAAACTCGACAAAATAGCTAATATATTAAATGGTTTACCCAGCGGTAGGCTACTGGGGAAAGCAAACACCACAGGTGTGATTAGATATAACTTTATTCAGCCTAATAATTTAGGGATTTTCAATGATATACTAGGTACTTCAGAAATAAAAGGACATACCGCCGTTGATGATAGCTATTTCATTCGTCAGAACGATATTTTACTGAAGAGACTGAATCCCGACATTGCAACTCTAATTATTGAAGATATGCCAAACACTCTGTTTTCAAGTAATCTTTTTGTTATTCGGTTGGTTAAAGATTATCATCCGGCCTACATAGCCAGCCTTTTGGAAAACAAGGGCATGAACTGGCTAAATAGCAATATTATTGGTTCGGCTGCAGCGATAAAATCTATATCCGCCAAATCGTTAGCGATGTTGGATATACCCGCTATAGATTACTATAAACAAAAAGCCATTGGTCAGATGTGGCTGCTGTATAAAAAGCGAAGAAAGCTGCTTGTGAATATGATTGAGGAAGATCGAAAGCTTATGGCTGCAGTAATAAATAATATCGCGGCAAGCACTGAGGAGGAAGTATGATGGCCACTACGAGAAAAGACATCGAGGCAGCCCTTTGGAGAGGTGCGAATACTTTTAGAGGAGCGATAGATGCGGCAAATTACAAAGATTATATCCTGCCTATCCTTTTTGTAAAATATCTGAGCGATACCTATTTGGAAAAGGTTGAAGAGTTAAGAGGAAAATATAGTGACCCGGTAAGGGTGCAAAGAGCGGTAAACAGACTTCCTTTTGTGATTAAGGAAAAACATAGGTTTTCCTGGCTTTATCAAAATAGATATAATGACAACTTGGGGGAACTCATCAATATTGCTTTACGGGGGATAGAAGATGATAATCCTTCACTATTTACAGGTGTATTTAGAAATATTGACTTTAACAGTGAAGCCATGCTGGGCAATCATAGGCAAAAAAATACCCGGTTAAGGGAAATGCTTGAAGATTTTGAACCCCTTGATTTGCGCCCTTCTTCCATCCAGCCTGAGGAAGGCAAGGTGGCGGCTGACACCATAGGCGATGCATATGAATATATGATCGGCGAGTTTGCCAGACAAGCAGGTAAAAAAGCCGGATCTTTTTTTACTCCGTCTGAAGTATCGGAACTGATGGCGCGTATTGTCAATCCCAAAATAAGTGACACCATTTATGACCCAACGTGCGGCTCCGGCTCTCTGCTCATCAGAACCGGAAAAAAAGCTATTGAAAAAGAAAATGGTAATATAAAGACTCTTGCGCTGTATGGGCAGGAAACGAACGGGTCTTCCTGGTCTATGGCTAAAATGAACATGTTTCTCCATGAGATAATGGACGCCAGGATTGACTGGGGCGATTCCCTGGCCAACCCCATGCACTTAGATCCCGATGGAAATCTGATGCAGTTTGATGTCATCGTGGCCAATATGCCCTTTTCGCAGGACAAATGGGCGGCAGGTTTTAATGCCGGTGGCGAAATGACAGGCAAAGGCAAAGAATTCAAGATGGAAGCAACCCTTGATAAATTTCATCGCTTTGACTGGGGAGTTCCCCCTGCCAGTAAAGGCGACTGGGCATTTTTGCTGCATATGATAGCCAGCCTTAAAAGCGGTGGTAGAATTGCCGCCGTTGCTCCCCATGGCGTTTTATTCAGGGGTGCGTCTGAAGGAAGGATCAGGCAGGCCGTAATTGAAAAAAATCTATTGGATGCAGTTATTGGTCTTCCTGCAAACCTGTTTTACGGCACCAGCATCCCGGCCTGCATTTTGGTTTTTAAGAAAAACCGCAACCGTGACGATGTGCTTTTCATTGACGCCTCCGGCAAGGATGAAAATGGCAACCTTCGCTACAGGAAAGATAAGAATCAGAACAGGCTTGAGACAAAACACATCGATAATATTATAAAAGCTTATGAGAACCGTGCAGATATTGAGAAATTCGCCCACGTGGCAACCATTGATGAGATAAAAACCAACGAATATAACCTGAATATCCCCCGGTATGTTGATACTTTTGAGGAAGAGGCATTGGTGGATATCGAAGAGGTAAAAACCAGTATTGCCAATATCCAAAAGGAGCTTGCCGAAGTGGAAGCACAGATGGCCAAGTATCTCAGGGAGTTGGGACTATGAGCGATATTCAAAAATATAGCGATAAAACTTTTGAGGAAATTAAGTACATTAATGAATATGGGGCTGAATACTGGCTGGCAAGGGAATTAGCTCCTGTTCTTGAATATGCCCGGTGGGAAAATTTCTATAAAGTCCTGGAAAAAGCAAAGGAAGCCTGTGAAAACAGTAACATCAATGTGGATGATCATTTTCGTGACGTCACGAAAATGATAGAACTGGCTAAGGGCGCCAAACGGGCAATTGAAGATACCGAGCTTTCCCGTTATGCCTGTTATTTGATCGTACAAAATGCGGATCCGAGAAAGCGGGTCGTAGCGCTTGGACAAACCTATTTTGCTGTGCAAACCAGGCGGCAGGAGCTGCAGGATGATTTTAATAAACTGGATGAAAACGCAAAACGCCTGGCTATTCGAGATGAAATCCGTGAACATAATAAATCCCTGGCCGAAGCCGCGCAGATGGCGGGGATTGAAACTTCGCAAGAATACGCGGTTTTTCAAAACAAAGGCTATCAGGGACTTTACGGCGGTCTGGGTGTTAATGAATTACATAAAAGAAAAGGCTTGAAGAAAAGTCAAAAGATACTTGATCATATGGGCAGCACAGAGCTTGCGGCCAATTTGTTCCGTGCGACCCAAACTGATGAAAAAATCAGAAGAGAGAAGGTAAAAGGGAAGGAAAATGCCAACCAAACTCATTTTATTGTGGGTAAAACCGTTAGGGATACAATAAAAAAACTGGACGGAACAATGCCCGAAGACCTGCCCACTCCCGATGAAAGCATAAAGCAGCTTTCAAAGAAAGAGCCAAAAAGAATAGCGGGAAAAATGAGACAAAGTGAAAAGTGATGATTATATAAACAAAAATTCAATTGTCAAGAATCTTTGATAACTGAATTAAAGAGCAGAAACTTTTGAAGTAAATGTAGGTGAAAGTATTGAATCCAGAAATACAAAAGCGTATTGAGCAGATCCAAAAGGGCTATATACCCGAGGGATACAAAAAGACAAAAATTGGCATTGTGTCAGGTGAATGGGATAAATATAAATTTGTTAACTTATTTAGTGCAGTATCTGAGTTTACAGTTGATACTGAAACTTATCCTTTGCATAGTCTTACAATAGAGAATGGTGTTATTCCAAAAAGTGAAAGATATGAAAGGGGATTTTTGGTTCAGAAAACTGAAAACACATATAAGATTGTCAGAGAAAATCAATTTGTATATAACCCCATGAATCTTCGATTCGGTGCTATTGCCAGATATAAAGGAACACATCCAATTTCAGTTTCTGGGTATTATGATGTATTTTCCTGTAAAGATAGAAAACATATTATTTTTATGGATTATTTTCTTAAGAGCGATAAGTTAATTAATTTTTATAATAGAATGGCAACAGGCAGTCTTGTTGAAAAACAAAGAGTGCATTTTTCACAGTTTCTAGACTTTGAATTGCGACTTCCTTCCACTAATGAATGTGAAAAGATTGCTGAGATACTTTCTACTTGGAACAAGGCCATCGAATTAAAAGATGGACTTATCTTCGCAAAAAAACAGCAGAAAAAGTGGCTAATGCACAATCTGCTGATAGGCAAGTGGCATGAGGTACAAATGGGAGATGTGTTCGAATTTGAAGGTGGATTTTCAGCATCAAGAAATGAATTAAACAGTGATGAAGGTATTTGCTATCTGCATTATGGTGACATCCATAAATCAAATAAGTTATACATTGATGTCAGGGCTGAGTATTCCTGTCTTCCAAAATTAATAATTAGTGTAAATAAATTGAACAGTAAATGTCTGTTATGTGATGGTGACGTTGTGTTTGCGGATGCATCCGAGGATTATGAAGGAATATGTAAATATGTTGTGGTAAAGAACAAAGAAAACATTCCGTTCATAGCTGGTCTTCATACAATAATTGCCCGCCCAAAAAATGATTCGATTTCTGATGATTTTAAGCTACATTGTTTTGGTACTTCCAATGTTAAAAAACAATTTGCAATTCATGCAAATGGGATTTCTGTATATGGTATAAGTAAAAATAGCATTGCTAAGATTTTAATTCCGTGCCCCCCCCTCCCTGAACAAACCGCCATCGCTAATATTTTATCTACTGCTGACCATGAAATTGATCTACACGAAAAACAGCTTGAGGAGCTAAAAAAACAGAAAAAAGCTCTGATGCAGCTGCTACTGACAGGAATTGTGAGAGTCAACGCGGAGAAGGTGATCTAATGCCCAATCATACCATATTCAACGAACGCCCTGAGAGCCAGAACAGGGTAATAAAAGTATTAGAAAAATTAGGTTATCAATACATACCCCGCTCACAGGCAGAAACCTTTCGTGGACGGCTTTCCAATGTCCTTTTCCCAGAGGTTTTGCGGGAGTTTCTGCAACGCCAGTCTTTTGTATATAGGGGTAAGCAGACGCCCTTTTCCGACCGGTCTATCGGTAGGGCCATTAACGATATTGATGTGCCGCTTGTTACCGGGCTGATGTCGGCGAGCAAAACCATCTACGACATGCTTATTTCCGGCAACAGCTATGAAGAGGAGCTTTTTGACGGCGCTCGTCAATCCTTTGATTTAAAGTTCATTGACTGGGAGCATCCGGAGAACAATATTTGGCAGGTGACAGATGAGTTTTCGGTTGAAAGGGCGAACGGCAAGTATGCGCGGCCGGATATAGTGCTGCTCGTCAACGGTATACCCCTTGTGGTGATTGAGTGCAAAAAATCCGGTATAGATGTGGAAAAGGGAGTTGACCAGAATATACGCAACTGGCAGCCTGGCTATATCCCCCATCTTTTTAAATTTACCCAGATCATTATAGCCATGAATTTAAACACAGTAAAATACGGTACTTGCGGTACGCCTGCTGAACACTTTAGTATATGGCGGGAAAAGAACTATCAATGGCAGCAGGAAAAATGCAATAATGTCAGTCCGGACGGAAAAGTTACTGAGCAGGACAGGAATATCATTTCCATACTCTCCAGGGAGAGGTTGTTGGAATTAATCCGTTATTTCATACTGTTCGATAACAATATCAAGAAAATTGCCCGCTACCAGCAGTTTTTTGGTGTACAGGCTGCCATGAAACGCATAAAAGGAGAAGATGGCAAGGGTACCCGAAATGGTGTGATTTGGCATACACAAGGCAGCGGAAAATCTCTCACCATGGTAATGCTGGTAAAAAAGATAATAGCTGATCCGGATATCAGAGCTCCTCGCTTTGTGCTTGTCAACGACCGGATCAATCTGGATAAACAGTTACGGGATAACTTTGCCAAAACACAGCTTAGTCCGGCCCGGGCCAGGACAGGTAAGGGCTTGATTGATCTGTTAAATGATAAAGGTGAAACTATCATTACCACCCTTGTACATAAATTTGATGCAGCAGCCAAAAAAAAGGTCAAGATTAAAGACGACAATATTTTTTTACTGGTGGACGAAAGCCATCGCACCCACTCAGGCGAACTCCATGACTTTATGATTGATGTGCTGCCAAATGCGATAAAAATAGGTTTTACCGGCACGCCATTGCTTAAAAAACACAAGTTCAATACCTATGCACAGTTCGGACCGCTTATTGACAGTTACCCTATTATCAGGGCGGTGGAAGATGGTGTAATCGTTCCCCTTGTCTATGAGGGTAGAATAATTCCACAGGATGTGACGAGCGATAAAATTGATGATTATCTCAAATATATCCTCGCATCGCTGAACCGTGAGCGGCAAGAAGATATAAAGCGCAAATGGAGCCGGTTTTTACCTCTGGCCCAGACTCGTCAACGTATAGACATGGTAGCCTTTGATATTCATGAACACTATATGCGCTATGGCAAGCCGAAGGGTTTTAAGGCAATGATCGCTGCCTCCTCCCGCCCCACAGCTATTGACCTGCATAAATCCATAAGAAAACTTGGTGGTGTAAAAACGGCGGTGGTGATATCACCCGAAAATGTTAAAGAGGGTGATGATCTTACCAACGAGAACAAAGAGAAAATAAAGGATTTTTATAAAGAAGAAGTGGAGCCTCTCTTTGGCAATAACTACGAGGAATATAGTGACTGGGCCAAAAACAGCTTCATTGGCGGCGAAGATGTGGATATGCTTATTGTAAAGGATATGCTCCTAACCGGCTTTGATGCACCGGTTGCAGCTGTACTGTATGTAGATAAACCAATGAGGGAACATTCACTGTTGCAGGCTATCGCCCGCGTCAATCGAGTGTATCCCGGTAAAGATTTTGGACTCATCGTGGATTATTGGGGGATTTTTAGCAAGCTTAATACTGCCATGGATATGTATTCGGATGAAAAATCAGGCATGAATGGTTATGATCAGGCCGATATAGAAAATGCTGTTCTTGGCGCAGGTGATCAAAAGCCTAAACTCGAGAAGGCACATCAGGAATTGTGGTTTATATTTGAGGGAAAAGATTTTGACCGGAACAGTTCCGAGGGCTGGCAAAGGTTATTGTCAGACAATGGTTTGAGAAAAATATTTTATGAAAGGCTTTCATTGTTTTCCCGCTTATTGGATTTGGCTATGGGAAGTTATGCCTTATATAGTGCCATTGGATATGACCAGATTCAGAAATACAAACAAGATTTGCTTCATTTCCAAAAACTTCGGGGGGCTGTTTTGCTCCGGTACAATGAAAAAGTGGATTTTAGTATATATGAAGACGGCATTCGCAGCCTGCTGAATAACTTTGTGCTTTCTGAACCAAGCCGGATTATTATTGAACCCGTTTCTATACACGATACTGAAGGGATGAAACAACAGCTTGAAAAACTGGATAGCAAAGCCGCAAGAGGGGATGCAATTCGTACCCGTATGGATAGAGAACTGGAAACCGTCCATTATGATGACCCTTTACTATACAAAAAGTTTTCTGAGCAGGTCAAAGAAACCCTAGATAAATACAGGGTATCGAGAAATGATGATGCTTATCTCTCTGAAATGGAAAAAATGGCGGAGGATTTTAAAAGAGGCTATACTGGCCACCACTATCCAGCCCGTATAGAAAATGACAGTGATGCGAAAGCTTTTTACGGAACGATTCAGAGTATCATTGCTGAAGCGATAAATGATGTGCCGCCTGAAATTGATGAAGCGATGGGAGAATTGGCTGTTGAGGTCAAAAAGGCCATTACCAGCCGCGCAAAGGTGGATTGGCGTCATAATGTGGCTGTGCAGAAAGATATGGAGCAAGCCCTTGACGACTTGATTTGGGATTTTACTGAAGAATATGAAATAAAATTGCCCATTGAGAAAATTGACCTTATGCTGGAAGGACTCCGAAAAACAGCAATTAGCAGGTATTAGGTTGTGAAAGCTATAAAATTATGCATCACAGGATTATTTAGAGGAATTGAAGTAATCATTGAGCATAAAACTGTAAAAAAAATACGTTTAAAAGTGTTTCCGGACGGCGTTGTTAAGCTAACTGCACCGCTTGGCGTACCGGATGAATGGATCAATGATTACCTCAATTGCAAGACTAAGTGGATTGAAAAATCTTTAAATTACTTCAAAGATACTAAGGCCAATGAATCCGAAACAACAATACACAGCGGAGTATCCACCCGCATTTTAGGCAGGCAAATTAGAATCATTGTCAATGATGCGAAAATTTACAAAATAGAGAAAAAGGAAGACTATGTCTATATACAGTCTCCCGTCACGGGGGATAAACAAGCTTTGCAAAGGCAGCTTGAGCGGTGGTGGCAAAAACAGTGCAAGTCGTATTTTTTAATGGCTATTGATCGTTTATATCCAATTATTTACAAGCATGGTATTGATAAACCCAAACTGCAAGTTAGAAAAATGAAAACCCTTTGGGGTAGCTGCTCTAAAAAGCAAAGCAAAATCAATTTGAACTACTATTTATATGAAGCACCGCCGCCCTGTATTGATTACGTTATTTTGCATGAGCTGACGCACTTTCTTTATCCAAGACACAATAAAGATTTTTACGAATTTTTAACTGTGCATATGCCGGATTGGAAAGAGCGTAAAAGAATTCTTGATCACGATATTGTAAAAGGATTACGTTATTGATTAAAGATGAATAGGTAATACTGCAATTTCTCTCCAGTTACTTACATCGCACCCTCTAAAATTTGACGGCTGACTGCTAATGTAACCTTTCTGGTTTCAGATAATGCTGTCAGCCCATGTTTTTCTAGGGCTTTAACGATATCGTTAATTTTGTCGGCATTGACATTATAATCCGCCAAATGTGTTTTGATTCCCAGGCTTTCAAAAAAATCACGGGTTTTACTGATAGCTAAATCAATGCGAGACGCTTCATCACCACCGGTGATCTGCCATACCCGTTCTGCATATTGCAATAATTTAGCATGTTTATGTTCTTTTAGTACCTTCCAGATGGATGGCTGCAAAATAGCCAGTGTTTTACCGTGATCAATTCCAAACATAGCTGTTAACTCATGTCCGATCATGTGGGCAGTCCAGTCTTGTGGAACGCCTACCGCAATCAATCCATTCAAGCCCATAGTGGCGCACCAAACAAGGTTGGCCCTGGCATCATAATCGGTTGGGTTGTCAATGGTTTTTTTGCCTACCTCGATCAGAGTTTGTAAAATCCCTTCGGCCATCCGATCCTGCAGCCTGCCTTCTGCAGGGTAGGTGACATACTGTTCGCAGGTATGAACCCATGTATCAACGATGCCATTTGCGACTTGCTCCGGGGGGAGTGTAAAGGTTAGAGTAGGGTCTAGTATTGAGAATTGGGGAAATAGTAACTTGCTGAAGTAAGGGAATTTCTTATCTTCGTGAGTAATCACACACCCGTTGTTCATCTCCGAACCGGTGGCCGGCAAGGTTACCACTGTGCCCAGCGGTATTGCTGCTTTAACCTTCGACAAACCGATCTTAAGAAGATTTACCGGTTCTCCTTTATAGGGAGCTGCGGCCGCGATGAATTTTGTTCCATCCATAACAGAGCCGCCCCCAACTGCAAGCAGAAAGTCGATATTGTTTTCCCGCACGACCTCCACTGCTTTGCTCAGGGTATTATATTTCGGATTTGGCTCTATTCCCCCGAACTCATAGACCTCCCGGCCTCCCAGAGCAGCTTTGACCTTGTCCAGTGTCCCATACTTTTTTACACTGCCGCCGCCGTAAGTCACCAGCACCCTGGCCCCGGCCGGCACAAGCTGGTCCAGCTCCCCAAGCCTGTCTTTACCGAATATAATGCGAGTAGGGTTGTAAAAATCAAAATTGAACACAATCAAAGCTCCCTTCTATTTGGTGAAAATATTTTATATAAATATACCAAATATCAAACACGCCTTGGTTCTTGTCCGTTTAATATGGATTTAATGATTTAAATGAGTATGCTAAGAAAATTTATAATTAAAAACTGTCAGCTGCTCCTGTTATTTGCCCTCATTTTACCAGATTATCACAATAAGATCCAACCATGAATTAAAAGCTATGGGTCCTAGCATCTATGAATACATGGATATGCTGTTGAGAAGAGTTTCGATAGAAATTAGAATCATTAGTCATACGGCTACTTTGCCATTGTTTCCTTCATCCAATCAACCAGGCTCAGACCGTGCCGTTCCCTGATATTTTCCACTTCTTCGATACCAATGATTTGCCCTTCACTTAAAGATATGACAAAGTCCAATATCGGCTCCACTTCCGAGACTTCATGGGTAGACAGGAATACCGTTTGCTCCTGAATATCCAGGTGTGAGATCATTGATTTGATAATGGAATCACGTACCAGGGGGTCGAGTCCTGAAAGAGGTTCATCCATTAAGATCAGCGGTGCCCGGCGCGACAAGGCCAGCAGGATTTTTAGTCTGCCGCGGTTGCCCTTGGAAAGGTGCTTGACCTTTTTGTCCGGCTCCAGCTGCATAAAGCCAAGGATTTCCCCTGCTTTCCGCATGTCAAAATCCGCAAAGAGACCGGCGTTAAACTTTAAGGTTTCCGCCACGGTAAAGAAAGGGTAGAGGAAATCAGATTCCGAAAGGTAGGCTACTTCCCTTGCAATGCGGCGGTTTGCGACTTTGTTTCGAATAGTTACCGAGCCCTGAGTGGGGCGGGTCAGACCCGCGGCAAGTTTGAGAATTGTTGACTTTCCACTGCCGTTTGGTCCCACCAGGGCGACAATTTTCCCCCGTGGCAGTTCGAAGCTTATGTTGTTCAAGGCGACCTGCCCAAGATACTTTTTAGTTACATTGTTAAATTTTAAAATATGTTCGGACATAATTAAACTCCTCTTCCGCTTTTGTTGTCGAGCAGCTTTTCGCGCACACCTTCCAAGATTTCCTCCGGGCTGAAGCCCGTCTCCGCCATGTCCGCAATAAAGCTTTCAACTTGCTCGTTTTTTAGTTGTTTCCGCAGCCGCCTCAGCCTGTTCTCGTCTTCCGTGATAAATGAACCCAAGCCACGCCTGGCTTCCGCAATTTCCAGACGCTCCAGCTCTGCATAAACTCTTTGTACGGTATTTGGATTCACCCCGCTTAGGATGGCCATTTCTCGCACAGATGGCAGTTTGTCCCCCGCTTTGATTTCACCCCGGACCACCTGCCGACAGAGGCGCTGCAAGATTTGCAGGTAGATCGGCTGGGTATTGTTAAATGTTTGGCTCATCGCGCTACACCTCTACTTTATGGTCGATTAGCCAGGCCGACAGGGCGAATATAGCTACCGTCAGAAGTAAGTAGAAAAGCATTTCACCGGTATAGAACCGACCCATGGAGATATCTATCCGGGGTGCCAGAAGTAAGTTCTGCATTCCAATATTTATCGGTCCCCAGCGGGTGACTTGATCATAAACCCAGGTTTGCTGCAACTGACCGAAGCCAAACAACGCAATAAAGAAAACAACTATGCCGGCCAGCCAGCGGAACCGGCCAAAAATTTTACTGGTCATGGCAATTGCTACAGAAATCAGGGTAGCCCAGGTGCCGATGTAAATACTGGCGGCGGTGGTAAAGACAGCGGCGTAAAAACCAACCTCGATAATAAAAGGAAGCAGGGCCGAAGGATTAATGCCGCTCAGTTGCTCCGGGTGGGGGTTAACGGAGATCCCCAGCAACAACAGCGCTGCTGTAATAACCATGACTACCACCATATGCATTAGGGCGTTTGCCAGTTTGGCCGACAGCAGCATCCAGGCCGGTTGGGGGCAGTGCAGCCACAGGTGGGGTGAAACCTTCCATTCCCATGCAAGGCTTCTCAGGACGTACAATGCCGGGTAAAACAACAGGAACACCAGGAGAAAAGCCGCAGGAATGATAATAACCGCGATGCTGTTAAAGTATGACAGGTAGACCAGCCATAGCCCTCCGATTAAGAAAATAGCCAGGGTTATAAGAGCAGAATTACGGGTCATGCGGTATTCCTTCTGAAATAGATTCAACCATTCGCTCATTTTTTTCCACTCCTTAAACACTGTGTTTTTGTTTTAGTTAAATAGTACACTATGACGTTGTGACTGTCAATATTTTTTTAGCTTTTCTATACGTGTGGTGGCGCGGGAATACGGTATTCCGGCAGTGGTGGGGGTCGATAACGCGACCTTTAAGATTCAGGATGGACAGAAGATAAGAGTGGACGGCAGCCAGGGGTTTGTAAAGATTATGGAGCAGGGTCGCAGCAAAGTCCATCATAGTACTATAAAACACTAAAGCCACCCCGTTTGAAGGTGGCTTCATAATGCATATTTAAATTATTTATTAACTGTTACTGATTCCATTTTATCCCCGGGTTTTATTTGGTCAACTATTTCCATACCTTGTATTACCTTGCCAAAGACTGCATAATCGCCGTCCAGCCACGCCGCATCCTTCTTTAAAATATAAAATTGCGAGCCGGCCGAGTTAGGGTCTTTGCTACGGGCCATTGCCACCGCTCCGCGCACGTTTTTCAGCTCGGGGCTGGTCTCCAGAGGTATTGTCCAGCCCGGCCCGCCGGTGCCGTTCCCCTTTGGGTCGCCGCCCTGGACTACCCAGTCTTCTACGCGGTGAAAGGTAAGCCCGTTATAGAAATTAGATGAGACCAGTTTCTCAAAGTTTTCCACTGTCACCGGCATTTGCTGTGGATAGACCTCCAGGACGACCGGACCCTGGGCGGTTTGAATGGTGAACATTTTTGACGCATCCACACCTGACTTTTTTGTCCCATTAGTCATTGTCACTGCATAAACAATTAGACATGCAATGCCTATGCCGATGATTAGCTTTATTACTTTGCCGGCAGAGATAGATGACTGCTTTTTAGGAGTGTTTTTCGAGCGTTTTTTTGACATCTTAAATGCCTCCGTAAAATATTATTAAAATCGACATAACAGTTATAAACGTAGTAAAACTTGTCCTTCCCGGATTTAGGCCTTTTTAGACTCAACAAAAAAACCGTCTTAAATCCAGTGACACCTTAATTATTTTTACACCCTATTAGATTTTCTGTAAAAGTTAAATTATTTAGTTGCTGAAATATAGCTTATAACTTAAAAATTCGCCATTGATTTCAATTAACCTGCACGAACAGCTTCCAGTTAATCTAAGAAGAGCCGCGTTAACCATAAATAAACGTTATTGCGAAGAATAAAAATAAATTGCCCAGGTAACTTTTTTAGTGCGCCGGTGTAATGCTGAAATATTTGCTTCATTACTTTTTTAACGTAAGACGGCAACGGATTATTATACTCAACAATTTCATTAATTGAATGCCACATAAAGGTTTGAACACCGGCATCTCTTGACCCGCTGGAAGAGATGTATCTATAATAAGGTAGCAAATAGTTGTTGAGAGGAATGGTTGTTTGAGCGCGCCCGCGCCCGGCAGGGGCAAGATATTTGCTCTAGCTGCGGCTCACTTATTAAATGACTGGTACATGAACTACATCCAGACGCTGTTGCCTTACATGGTTGCTGCCGGTCTAGGGATCAGCAAAGGTGCTTTTCTGATTTCCGCCTTCACTGTTACCTCTTCACTGGTCCAGCCCTTTATGGGCTATCTGGTGGACAATAAAAATCAGCGCTGGATGGTCTATGCGGGCACTCTCTGGATGGCTGTTTTGATTAGCCTGGTAGGTGTGCTGCAAAACTACCCATTGCTGGTGTTGACCGTAAAACGCTGCGATGGCGGCCGGGCTGATGCTGGGCTTCGGCATCGGGATCGACGGCCTGGGAGTGGGCCTGGTGGGGCTATTGGCGGAGTATGCAGGCATTGAGCAGACCATCCGCCTGCTAATTTGGCTGCCCCTTTGTGCCCGGCTGTTCGGCCTGAGCTTAAAAGCAAGGAAATTACCTGTGCCCGTTTCCAATAGTCATAATTAAAACCAGTACATTAATAGCCGGTCATACTAGTATCCTCGATTTTATTAACCAGGGATTAACTATTGTTAAACAATTAACCTGGAATAAGAAAAAGACCTGACTTGATACTGAATACGCTTAATTTACATAGTTGAATTAATTGATTGTAGAAGGTGATCTCTTGGCCCGGTTTGTTTGCAAGTATAAGCTTGACGAGGTGCCGCCCCCGCTGGAGCTTTTTCTTTTCGGCCTGCAGTGGCTGGCTATTTTGATTCCCTCGATTGTGATCATTGGGAAAGTGCTGGCCGGTTTTCATCACCAGGGTGCTGCGGAACAGTTAAGTTACATGCAGAAAGCATTTTTTGTGACTGCACTTGCCCTTCTAGGCCAGGTGCTCTGGGGGCACCGGCTGCCGCTGATTATCGGGCCGGCTTCAGTTTTGCTGGTGGGTATGGCGTCAGGCAGTCAGGGCGAGCCAAAAGCCGTCTATACTTCCATAATGATTTGTGGCATTTTGTATTTCCTACTGGCCGCCACCGGGTTTTTTGGCTACCTGATTAGATTATTTACCCCCCGGGTGATCGCCGTAATCCTGGTCCTGATTGCTTTAACTATGTCGCCCATCATCATGAATCTGATTATCACCCCGGTCCTGCAGGCCTCAGCGCTGTTCAACTTGTTTTTTGCCCTGGCCTTGCTCCTTTGCATCTTTGTATCCACCAGGCTGTTGTCGGGGGTTTGGAAATCCGCCCTGGTGGTCTGGGCCACACTGGCCGGGTGCCTGGCCTATTATATATTTTTCCCGGAGCAATTCAGGTGGGAAACCGGTGGCCTGGATTATATATCGGCGTCCTTTTTTAGCCTCTCTGGTTACAATTTTGCGCTGGACCTGCCGGTGCTTTTGTCTTTGTTAGTCTGTTTTTTGGCCCTGGCGATCAATGATCTGGGTTCGATCCAGTCCGTCTGCGGGCTGATCGAGCCGGAGCGGATGGAGCAAAGGATTACCAGGGGCTTGTCTGCGACCGGTCTGTCCAATGGGCTGGCGGGTATGCTGGGTGTGGTAGGGTTGGTCAATTACTCTTTAAGCCCCGGGGTGATCGTGCCGACAAGCTGTGCCTCCCGTTATACCCTGGTGCCTGCGGGCCTGGGCCTGCTGGTTATATCCTTTTGCCCGCCGGTAGTGGCCCTGTTTGATTTGATTCCCCGGGTGGTGATCGGCAGTGTGTTGCTCTACATTATGTCGAGCCAGATCGCTGCCGGCTTGATGGTGGCATTCAGTTCCATTAAAATTGGCTTTAATGACGGGTTGGTCATTGGTCTGCCCTTCATGCTGGGAATACTTGTTTCCTTTTTGCCTGCAGAGGTAACCGGGTCATTTCCTATTTTTATCAGACCGCTATTAGGCAACGGCTTTGTGGTGGGGGTGCTGGCGGTGCTTTTTTTGGAGCATGTTGTGCGCCTGGCAGATGTATCTTGAGCGGAGCTGTTTATGTGAGTCCGCTGTATAATGATGATGTTTTCGGCGTTTAAGCGTGAAGGTATTCAAGAGTCTATGCTTTTTCGCCTAAATTTTTCATAACCAAAACCATATTGAACGAAATTTATGTGAAGGGAAGATTGCTGTGAGCGCACCGGAAATAACTGCCGTTGAGCAGGATTATTGGCTGATCTTTAATAAAGATAAGTTATTGACCTTAGTATCTCATGATACTGCAGCAATTCCTCGAACCACTGACCTTGCTGCAATTAGTTTAGAATCATTGAAAAAGTATCACCTGGGGAAGCTGGATGATTGTAATTGTTATGCAGCAGAAATAACCGCGGGGCTGGTCCTACCCGAAAATTTTAAATTGATCGGCTTATGGCATTTGTTCGGGCGTATGGAAGAAAGATTTTTCTGGATGGCCGGCCGGGCCTCTCAAATTATCAACTGGGACCACACCCATCAGTACTGTGGCCGGTGCGGGAATCTTACTAATGAAAAGTCAGAGGAGCATGTTAAAGAATGTCAAAACTGTGGGATGACTTTTTACCCGCGCATTTCTCCGGTTGTTATAGTAAGTGTAATCAAAGAAGGTGAGATTTTGCTGGTGCTCAGCAAACATTTTAAGCTGCCGTTTTATACCGTAATTTCAGGGTTTGTGGAATCCGGGGAAACGCTGGAGGAATGCGTGAGGCGGGAGGTTAAAGAAGAAGTAGGCCTGGATGTAAAAAATATCACCTACTTCGGCAGCCAGCCCTGGCCATTCCCGCATTCACTGATGATTGGTTTTACCGCTGAATACGACCGGGGAGAAATACTTGTTGATGAGGAAGAGATCGAGGACGCCAGGTGGTTTTCTGCCGGAAACATGCCGAACTTACCTGGATCGATTAGTATCGCCAGACAGCTGATTGATTATTTTGTTGAAAACAACCAGGCGAGATGACAGCACCCAGTTTTAATAAACCTTTAGAACTCTTGGTCATGCATTTTGTCATGGTGAGAGCAGGGGTTCTCTTTTTTTCTTTTTGACTTTTTGTATTGAATTTCTTCAGTAAAGCCCGAGGCAAAAATACCTGTGGGTAAAGCAAACAGCATCAGACCTAAAATTGTTACAACCCCTCCCATCAGTTTCCCCAGAGGTGTAATTGGATACATGTCACCGTAGCCCACTGTAGTCAAGGTGGCGATTCCCCACCACATGGTAGCAGGAATACTGGAAAATACTTCTGGTTGGGCGCTGTTTTCAACCCAGTACATACAACTCGAAATCATGATTAACAATATTAAGATTATGGATAGCGAGACCAATAGCTCTTCCTTTTTGTTGTTGATTACTCTATTCATAATTTGTAACGACTCAAAGTACCTGCCGGTTTTTAGAATCCGGAATAGCCTTAGTAAGCGCAAAGCTCTTAAAAACCTGGTATCAACAGAAATTATCATCGGAATAAAGAAAGGCAGTATAGACATTAGATCTATTATAAGCATTGGTGTAAAGGCAAACCTCAGCCTGCCGGTAATAGGATTTTTATATTTATCCAGGAATGTACAGGTCCATAAACGCAGTACATACTCAACGGAGAAAACGGATACAGTGATTATTTCCAGCACATTAAAATAAAAGGCATATTTTTCATGTAGGCTGTTAACAGTTTCCAATATAACCGCCGTTATACTTAATGCGATCAGTGATAAGATAATCGTTTCAAAGAATTTACTTGATTTATCATCAGGCGCAGCTAGTGTTATAATTTCAAAAACCCTTCTCTTGAGCTTATTCAATGTTAGCTTCCCTTCGTTATTTCTGAACATCATTTTACTACAACTTGAGATTTTAGGGTGATTATTTTTATCTCACAGAACTTTTACTTTTAGCTGTAAGAAAGCGGCGTGACAGTATAAGCGCCCGGCAGGACGATGTTAACCTGCTGGGCGCTTAGTATTTCTTAATACCGCCGCACGCGTAAATTTTAATTATAATATTCTAGCTGTAGTATGGTAATTAATCGATCAAAAGGTTTTAAAAAAAGTCCTTTCGAATGATTGGATATTGAGATGTGCTTTCTGGAGCAGCATTAATTTAATTCTCGTTATCATTTCGTTTATTTCTGATATTAACCCCTGGCTTACGCGTCGTAAGGCGCGGGACGAGCGGTATAAGTTCCCTGCTAATATCTAATAACCGTTTTTTTAGGTTATTTATATTGGATATTTTTTCTGCATTAATCCACAGAAATACCAAACCGGCTAAAATAATCAGTCCCAAGAGCCACCCCAGCGCCTTCCACGAGCCGGTAACTACTCCTGGAGACTGTTGAGGAACTGTAGACCCTCCCGGAGCCTGTGGAACAGGATTTATTCCAAGGGCTGTAGGTAGTGCCTCAGCAAATAGTTCTATGCCACGCTCGGCTTCTTCCCTGGTGTTGGTGTAAGTACCTGCCTCAATAAGCAGCGCTGTTGGCAAGAGATCCTGGTTATAGTCACCTATTCCGACAAAGATTTCTTTTACGATTTTCGGATGTACATTATTTACGGAGGTTAGCATCTGTTTAGCAAAATCCAGATTAGCTGACATGCGCGGGTTTCCCCTGCCAACTACAAGGCGGATCTTAGCCACATTCATATTACTGATTGTATCCCTATAAAAATTAGGATCAGGTACACCGTCACGGTGAACGTCAAACATAGCCACCGGATTGGTCTTTAGTAATTTAACAGCAGTCCGCCGCGAACGAACATAAGCGTTATTGTCGTGCGGGTCATGCGCTGTTTCGTCGTAATATACCTCCATCCCCAACTTTTTTAAACTCTCAGCCATTATCATGCCAACCTTGTAGATGCCACCTTTAAATCTTATGGATGCAGTGCCTTCGGAAGGTATATAGGATTCAGCGTCGTGAGTGTGGTAAATAGCTAAATTGGCTGCTGGCGACTGTTTCTCATCGGTATTATTTGTTACCGGTACTTCCTGAGCTGAGTAAAACTCAGTATAGGCTACTATTTGTGGGTCTATTCCTAAAAACTTTGCTGTCGCCCGATCGCCCTCCACCTTGTCCAGTTGATAAATCTTTCCTTCGGAAGTGTAAATTTTATCGCCAACATAAACAGCGCGTGACATCATTGACAGCAGATTTTCCTGCTCGTCAATGATGGTGGTGAACCTGCCCGGCAGGTATTCAGGAGCTTCTTCAGGTTGCCTCTGGAAGAACCCGGCTATTGATTGATAAGATGTTAAATTCCCCCTGGCCGCAGATATATAAAACAAAGCAGCATAAAAGAGTATTGCTGTCAGCGTTATTACCAACATTCTTGCTGAATATTTTTTCAACATTTATTCCTGCCTTTAGCGAAAAATAAACAAGCCGGGGATTCCCGGTTTTGGGGTTATAATACGACATTTCATCACTATCCTAAAGATCTAAGCATATTACACCTAAACCTTTCAATTCTATTCGGTCATATTTAGAAGTGCTCATAATTTTGAAATTTTATTCTGCTTAGTTAGAACTAAAATTAGGAATCACACAGAGAATAAGCTTACGGTTCGGTACTGCCGTTCCGGCACCGAACACAATTCATTACACTCTGTAAGTATCACCGATGTCACGGCATTCCTGGCATCACATCCAGCAATATCCCTCCCGATCCCTTTGCCGGCGAGGCCGGTATAAAATATGTATTAATTTGTTCTATACCAAAATTTTGATTTCTCGTCAGTGAGTTGTACAATAAATAGGGTGGAAGAGATAGGTTTTTTCATAATCCTGATCTAAATATAGATAAAGATAAATTTCATTAAAATAAAATATTTATTGAGGGGGAAATTTAATGGGACATATGGCAAATGCCAAAGACGAGGTTTACCGGGCCCTGGCCGAGCGTTTAAATAAGAATCCTGTGGGAGCACCTATAAACTCAACCCTGATGGAAATACTCCACCGCCTTTATACCGAGAGCGAGGCCCTGGTAGGCAGCAAATTTCCAATGCTTCCTATGACTCTGGAGATGATCTCCGGCATCACCGGCATACGGGAAAATGAGTTGGTAAAAATTTTGGACAGCATGGCGAGCAAGGGATTAGTGGTGGACCTGCCGCGCCGGGACGGCACTTATTACACCCTGGCCCCGATGGTGGTCGGGTTCTTTGAGTTTACCTTCATGCGGACGGGTGATGGTTTAAACATGAAGGAACTGGCGGAGTTTTTTGACAAATATTTCCGCAGCCCCAGGGTGGCCAAGGAGTTCTTTGGCAGCGAGACAAAATTGATGAAAACGCTGGTGTACGAAAGGCTGATCCCGGCTGCTGTGGAAACCGAGGTTTTAAATTTTGAGAAGGCTTCTGAAATTATTCGCCAATCCGGCGGGGGGGCGCTGTCCATGTGCGCGTGCCGGCATAAGGCCGGGCACCTGGGTAAGAGCTGCAAGATGAATGCGCCAATGGACGTTTGCACTTCACTTGGCGAAACCGCGGACTGGATTGTGCGCCGGGGCCTTGGCAAGCCGGCCAGTGTGGACGAGCTGCTGCAAGTGCTGGAGCAAACGGAAAAGATGGGGTTGGTTCACCTGGGTGACAACGTCTTGAATGAGCCGTGGTATATTTGCCACTGCTGTGGCTGTTGCTGTGCTGCTCTGGGCCCCACCAGGAAATATGGGCTTTCTTTTGCCAGCCCCAGCAATTTTATTCCTTCTGTCGAGCCGGATAGTTGCACCGGATGCGGTAGTTGTGCCGGGAGTTGCCAGATCCAGGCTATCGTTATGTGCGACACCGGCAGCGGTGTGGAAGTGCCGGAGATTCAGCAAAAATGCATCGGCTGTGGTATTTGCGCCTCCACCTGCCCCAGCGGTGCGATAACTATGTTCCGCCGGCCGGTATTAAATGTACCCCCGGTGGATGTTACGGATTTACTAACCCGCATCGCCAGGGAGAAGGGCAGGATGCACTTTAAACTTGGCCCGGTATAGACAGTTATGGCACTTAATCATTTACATCCTACTAAGAGGGCATGGCTGTTCCCGGTACAGGCACGTCGGCAGTCTTAACGTCTACCAGCGTCGGGCGGCTACTCTGCAAAGCCTCCTCCAGGGTACTGGTCAGTTCAGTGGAATCATCCACCTTTAATCCAAGGCCGCCGCAGTCTGTGGCATACCTGGCGAAATCCGGGTTGACCAGGGATGTTCCCTCGGGTATCAGGCCGCCGGCGGCCATTTTATGTTTCTCCATGGCCAGGGAGCCATTGTTCATTACCACAACGGTCAATGAAAGATTATATTTGACCGCCGTCAGAAAGTCAGCCATAGTCATGGCTAGACCTCCATCACCCACCAGGGCCAGCACGCTTGTGTCAGGCCTGTTTATTTTTGCCGCGAGAGCGGCCGGCAGGCCAAAACCCATGGTGCGCCATTTACCTGAAAAAAGCACCCGCTGCCGGGTTGGCCGGAACACTCGACCGAACCAAGCCGTGTTGTCCCCGGTGTCCAGGCAAATAATCGCATCATCCGGGACGGTGTTTTGTATAGCACGCACTAACGCGGCGGGGTGGACCGGGGTGCCCTGAACAGAAGTTTCCTTTTCCATTTGTTTTAGCCAGGCGGCGACCTCACTTTTTATTATTCCGGTCCACTCTTCGTTAGGTCTGGTATTGATGGCGTTGGAAAGCTGATCCAAAACTGTGCCGGCGTCCCCCACCAGGCCATAGGTCACGGAAGTAGTGGCGCCTATATTGGCCGGGTTAATGTCTAACTGGATGATAGGGATTTGCTGGGGCACATTTTTTTTAGGCCACCAATTGGCCCCCACAATCAGGCATAGGTCGGCTTGTCTCAAAATTTTGGCCGAGGCAGGGCTGCCAGCGTGACCAAGTCCGCCAACATAAAACGGGTGACTTTTGTCCACTGCGCCGGTGCCGGCCAGGGTGTTGATTATAGCCGCTCCCCAGCGCAGTGCCAGTTCACCCACTGCTGCCCCGGCCTGCCGCCCCCCGGCGCCGGCCAGGATTACCGGGCGCCGGGCCCGCCGCATCAGATCCAAGGCCCCTTGGATTACCTGGGGGGTGGATATGGGTGTGGTGCCCATATAAGGCCCGGGGGGTACTGGACTAACATCGCAAGGCAGAGAGAATAAATCCATGGGAACGCTGATGTGCGCCACCGAGCGGCCTGAGGCGGCTGAGCGGTAGGCGTTTTCCAGCACTTGCGCCGTGCCGCCGGGATCGCCCAGCAGGGTGGTATAGGTCACCAGAGGCCGAAGCAGGGATTGTTGATCCAGGTACTGCTTTTCATTCGAACCGATGTCTTTGCGGCTGACCTGTCCGGTTATGGCCAGAACAGGCACATTGTCCATAAAGGCGTCGGCCAGCCCGTTCATGAGGTGCACAGTGCCGGGACCTCCATCGGCGAAGCATACCGCTATTCCGCCGGTCAGCCTGGCCTGGGCTGAGGCCATCAGGGCGGCGGTTTCCTCGTGCTTAACATGGTAAAAGGTGATGCTGTTCTGCCGAGCCGCGGCGTCCATTAGGTGAAAGATGTCATCGCCTAAAAGCCCGTATATGTTTTTTACGCCCCAAACGCTTAACTGCTCCAGGATAGCAGTGGCTACGTTCTTGTTTTGTTGCATTATAGGCCTCCAAATCATTGATATTTGATGTTAAACAATCAATATTCTATCCGGCCTAGTATGTGTTTATTATTTTTAAACAACTGTATTTCTGCAAGTAAGTTGGATTTCCAGGCGGCTGAGGTATTCCCATGGGCTTTACTATTAAAAAAGACAAGCCTTATTGTCAGTAGTGTTAAAATTCATAATGAAAAAGTTTACCTAAAAAATTGAAAGCCAGGGCAGTGGCTCCCTGGCTTTCGTCTTAATTAATTTAAATTTTAAATAAAAAAGAAAAAACAACCACAAACAATCAAGATCAAAATAAGAAAGATAATGAACGCTGATCCACCAGGAAAGCAAGCACCACTGGAACTAACGTCTTCTCCGCTAACGCTATCTACGCCAAAAGCCATTGTTTATATCACTCCTATAGTTTTTTTATAGTATATGAAATAAATTATGAATTGGTGAGTCTATGGAAAGCACAAATTTCAAATTGGATTGTATCTTAAAATAAACATAGAAAGTGCAATGTTACTCCTTTTTGATTTAAAGCCTTTTAGGATGCCGGTTACACTTATTAAGGGCTAAACTGTTTATTTGTAAACTACATATTCTTATTGATTTGATTGAATTTTTTTAGTATATCTGTTAGTGATTCCCCCTGTAATTCACTAGATTGCTTTTCTATTTGTTTTAGTTGCATATAAAGTTTTTTGTCTGATGTTACATGTACATTATAGTCCTTATTCAATTCTTTTATATTGTTATGTACCTCTTCTTTAATTGGTTTTAAACGCAACCTGTCAAAACCGCTCACTTTAATAGCAGTGGATATGTCGTTGTTTATAACTACGGCTGTGCTCTCCTTAACACCCTTCACCGCTTCAGCTGTTTTTTTTGCATTTTCGGCAAGCTCAAGATTGATTTGAATCTGTTTTTCATCCTGGTTTACCATCTGATCCGGCTGCGGTTTTTTTAGGGAGTTTTGCATTGTACAACCTGCCGTCAATATTACCAAAGACAAAATAATAACTTTAATAATGATTTTCACAGTATCACCTTTCTTTACCCTTTAGGTTTGAAAAGCAATGCAGCAAGAAAGCCAAAAATAATGGCAGAGGATATACCTGCACTGGTCACTTCAAAAATCCCGGTAATAATTCCAATGATCCCAGATTGTTCAGCTTCAAGCATTGCTCCATGTACTAAAGCATTGCCAAAACTGGTTATCGGGACAGTTGCGCCGGCGCCGGCAAAATCGATCAGAGGTTCGTATAGCCCCAGGCCATCCAGAATGGCGCCTGACACCACAAGAATGCTCATAGTATGAGCCGGGGTAAACTTCCCTACATCAAGTAACAACTGCCCGATGACACAAATGAGTCCGCCAACCACAAAGGCCCAAAAATAACCTTCCATAAATAATCACCCCTAATTGTTATACTCGATGGAAACAGCGTGAGCGACGCAGGGAATGCTTTCCTTCTGCTGGTAGGATAAGGGAGACATCAGAGCCCCGGTGGCAACAATCAAAACTTTTTTTAACTCTCCATTTTTCAACCTGTTAAATATATGTCCGTAGGTAACGGTAGCCGAACAACCACAACCGCTTCCCCCGGCCAAAACAACAGGTTGCTCTTCGCTGTAGATAAGAATGCCACAATCTGTAAAAATCTCTTCTGGAATTTCAAAGCCATGTTTTTTCAGCAAATCTCCGGCAATTTGGTGCCCCACCTGTCCCAGGTCTCCGGTGGCAATAAGATCATAAGCGCTGGGAGAAATCCGAAGATCTCTCAAATGAGCCGTGATTGTATCTACCGCCGCCGGCGCCATAGCACTTCCCATATTAAAAGGGTCTGTTATACCCATATCTATAACTCTGCCGATAGTTGCGGAAGTAACCTTGGGGCCTTCTCCCTTGGAGCTAAGCAGGGCAATACCGGCGCCTGTAACTGTCCACTGGGCAGTAGGAGGTTTCTGGGAACCATATTCAGTGGGATACCGGAATTGTTTTTCAACGGCTGCATTGTGACTGACCGCACCGCACAACACATAATTGCCGGATTGGCTGTCCACAATCAGAGCCCCTAAAGCAAGGCTCTCCATGGAGCTGGAACATGCTCCATAAAGCCCCAGAAAGGGTACTGCCAAAGTTCTGGCAGCGAAGCTGCTGGAGATAATCTGATTCATCAGGTCACCGTTGAGAAAGAACTGAACGTCCTCTTTTTGCAGGCCAGCCTTTCGAATTGCTATTTCACATGCCTCTTCCAGCATCTTTTTTTCTGCTTTTTCGTAGCTATCCTGTCCAAGCCATAAATCGCCATGAAGGATATCAAAATCCTCAGCCAAGGGCCCCTTGGCCTCGAAAGGTCCACCAACGGTTGCGGTAGACAAAATAGTTGGTCTATTGGGGAAAACCCAAGTTTGGTGTCCGTGCAGCATGCTAGGATCCTCCTAATAAAGCTAAGATTGTTTTGATGAGGACTACTACAAAAGCAGCAAATACACCAAAAACGATAACCGAACCGGCCAACTGGAACATGCTTGCGCCAACACCGAGCACATATCCTTCACTACGGTGTTCTATAGCTGCCGAAGCAATGGAATTAGCAAACCCCGTTACCGGCACCGCTGTCCCGGCGCCGGCCCATTGGGCAATATGATCATAAACCCCTGAAGCCGTTAGAATGACTGAGAGCAAAATCAAAACAGCTACTGTCGGATCTCCGGCTGTTTTTTCAGTAAAATTAAAATTCCAAAGAAAGAAATCCGAAATAAATTGACCCAAAAGACAGATTGCCCCTCCTACTATAAAAGCTCTAAAGCAGTTAAGCAGTACTGGACGCTGAGGTTCCCTTTTTTTAGCAAAGGAATGATATTCTTGTTGTACCGGAGTTAATTTCTTCTTTTTTTTATTGGACAATTCTACACACCCCTTACCTTTTTAGCAAAGGTTCTAAATCTTGTATTACTTTCGACAAAATCTCGGAAGATTTTTCATACATCTTTTTAGCTTCAGGTTTTTTTGTGCCTAAAGCATATAATTCACAGTCCGCCTGACATTTTTTTATGGTAGCGTAAGCGAGTTCTTTAGTTTTAGGCTTAGGTACCTGAATAGCATCGTCGAACAGGTCCAGATATAGTTGTCCAACGGAATCCACCTGGCCAATAAAGACGTTTTCGGGTGCGACCCCCACTTTTTCCAATTCTGTATGCAGCCAATGCCTGTTTAGTCCCATTGCCGTAAGCGGCTCATCCATTATAATTCCGTCAAGCATAACCGTTTGGGGCACGCTCTCCTGCCCGACTTTTATGCCCAGAATCTTGGCGTTAATAGGTTGTTTATCTTTCTTAAGAAGTGTACTTATCTCTCCGTTAGGCTCAAGCACGGCAAATTCCACATCAGCAAAATTAAACACATTATTCTTCCTCAGCCGGCTTAAAAAATCTTCAGGGGTAAGGCGGGCTTCCAATAATTTATCTTCCAGGACTTTACCATGATTAATAAGGACTGTTTCTTTTCCCTGAATAATATCCCTTACCGCTTTGTATTTCATTGACAAAACATAAATCAACATTGGAAATATGGTCCAAACCGCCAGGGCAATAAGTCCGCCGGCTAGGTCATTAATCAGGTTTAAGGAGATGGAGGCAGCCATTACCCCTATTACAATACCATTAATCAGGTCAAAAAAGGTCAGCCGGGAGGTTTGCCTTTTACCGATAAGACGAACAAGAAGTAAGGTAAGCGCAAACAAGCCAATTGAGCGGAGAAAAATGTTTAACCCTTCAGGCATACGGATTACTCCTTATTATGTGATCACTTAAAAACCCTTATATTGCGGCTCTTCAAATTCTAAAATGCCAATTCTTTTTTCCATATCCTTTATAATTTGTTCAATTCTTTGTGAATTTCGGGTTAGTATTGCCTTAGCTTCCAGGTTTTCTTCAACCGAAGCAAAAGTTTCTAAGGTCCCTTGAACGCTTTTAAGATTGGCAAGAGTTTGCTTGACCTGAGCACTAATTGTCATAATTGGTTACCTCTCCCGTTTATGGGATCCTTTAAATTAATTTAATATGTTAAACACCTATACCGGATTATTGATCCGGTATAGGTGTACCATTCTTGTGACTAAAACCCTTTATATTGGGGTTCCTGGTTCTCGATTTCATTAATCCTTGGTTCCAGAGTATCAAGAATAGCTTTAGTTTGCTGAGCGGCGTTTGTATAAAGCTGTTTTGCCTGTTGGTTTTGCGTTTGGAGAGCAAAGGATTCGAGGCTGGCTTGAGCACTTTTCAGGCTGGCCAATGTCTGCTTTACCTGGGATCCGACTGTCATCGTATTTCCCCCCTGTTTTTTTTTATAAACATATTGGTCCCCTTACAAAAAAAATTTATTCAATAAAATTGAACTTTTAAATTATCAAGCAGCCACGAGTGGAACTAGCTGTATTTTTTGCATAACGACTGCATCCATATCCGGCATTATATTCAGAGATTTATTTGTTAAAGTAAATTTAAAAAGCCAGGGCTTTAGCTCCCTGGCTTCAGACCGTCAAAAAAGGCCATGTTTCAAATGCGAGACATAGTGGCCCGGTATAGTCTGTTTCAAGCACCGTATACTTTACATCCACCGAATAATCAGTGCCTGTGCGTTATTTAGCTACGATATATGCAGAGACTCAATACCGGTAATCCTGATCACCATAATCATTGGCTGATGCTATTAAACTTGGATTCATTACAGAGTATAATTTTTTTCTTCCCACCAGCCAAAAGCAACTCGCCCAGCCGCATTCTCCTCCGGGCTTTCCGGATTGGATAAAAATACAGTAAGGTTGCCGCCGGGCGCAAAAATATATTTCCCGTCCTCTTCAAAGACCAGTGTGGTTTCCGGAGTCGCCCTTCTGACAAAGGCCTTGATCCCACCGCACGGTGAGCCGGTAACATTGCTGGCTTCCAGTAAATGCACTTTTGGCCTGGGCGGGGGAGAAATTGCCGTGTTCGCAGGTGTAACCAGCGGCGAGGGAACTGGCGCCCCGGGCGGTGTTGAATTGAACCATATCTGCGCCCTGATCGGTGTGCCCAGTAATTCTGTGATAGTCCATACATTAACAAATAGGTAAATCCCTGAGTCAACCGGATTAAATAAGCCTGCCCAGGCACTGGTGCCCTTGCCGAAGGTTAAATTATCAGCATAGCCCACGAAATATTTTCCTTTAAATGATTTGGCCAGGGGATTAGGAATATTAACTGACTTAATCAAAATGAGAAACACCTTCTATAGAAGTGATTTAATGCTTGGGTGATTTGTTTACATATTATATGTTAAGCGGGAATAATTGGTGTTGGTCTGTGGCACCGGGGAAGTGATGGGAAAAATTAATAACAGGGTTTACAGCAGAGTGGGAGGACCAGAGTCGGACGCCTATATTAAATACCAGGAACGCGGGGGGCGGGAAAGGCAACTATGGTTTGATAACAGTGTCTGAAATTAGAATTGATAAAAAATAAAGGCTGGCTGGATTATCTCTCTGTTGACTGGGGTATAAAGAGGAGCTGTTCTCGTAGCTAAAATAAGCCAGGGCTTTGTCTCCCTGGCTTATTTATCGGGTAGTTTTACTGTTAAATGAAGAAACTGCAACCGCAAAC
Source organism: Pelotomaculum sp. PtaB.Bin104 (assembly GCA_002067205.1). Lineage (GTDB taxonomy): Bacteria > Bacillota > Desulfotomaculia > Desulfotomaculales > Pelotomaculaceae > MVQL01. Next base: position 60,926 of record MVQL01000229.1, on the reverse strand, counting down.
AAGAAGGATCAAAATCAGGAAGATGATGAATGCTGAGTTGCACCCAACTGGTGCACATGCACCACTGGAACTAACGCTGTCAACACCAAATGCCATTTATATCACTCCTACTGTTTTTTTATATCCTATGAAAAAAATGATAAATTTGTGAGCCTTGGTTAGACTATCGAAAAATGAGCCTGCAAAATTTTACTGGTTAAACAGCTAGCTATGCGAAGGGACTAAAATAAATTATAATTACTTGTGAATATGGTAGAACGTTTACCGGGGGAATGAGCTTTATAAATAAGTGAGAGGGGTTTTAAATGGTGGAAGGACTATTAGAGGTTACAGTTGATCTGGCGAATGAAAAAATTCAATTTACCGGGACAGCAAGGTCCAACCCGGCACTTACTATTGACTATGTCCCGCCACTTGGGGATGGCCAGGGTTATATGCCTTTAGAATTATTGCTCATCAGCCTTGCTTCATGCAGTGGTTCGACTATTGCGGTATTGCTTAGAAAGATGAGGAAAAACATATCCGGCTTTAAAGTTAATGCCAGTGGCGCCAGGCGGGAGACACACCCAACATCGTTTGAAAAAATTTTTCTGGAATTTATTTTAAATTCTAACGATGTCAGTGACTCGGACATGCAAAAAGCTATTGAGTTATCAGAGAAAACATACTGTCCTGTGTGGGCCATGCTGAAAAACAATGTTGAGATTTTTTCTGAATACAAACTTATCGCTTCGCAGGATGGTAAGTAATGATCTTAAACCAAACCTGATCGATGTCAATAACCACCTGGTTGGATATAGATAAACCCCCCGGCTCATCAGATTGAAAAATATGCGTATCCGGAGGATAAAAAGGAAACGGTAGATGCACCGTTTCCTTTTTAATTACTAGTGTCAAGAGAATTTGTTGCCCTGTTTACGGTGCCGGGTAAGTTACGGTGACCTCCTGATTAGACTGGTTCCAGTCTACCTCCGCGCCCAGGGTTTCCGCGATAAAGCGCAGGGGCAGCATCGTTCTGCCAGGCGGGAGAACAAATGGTGCGACCTTGGGATTGGTGGAATCAATGAGCTTATACTGGCCGTTGACTCTGGCTGTGTTCCAACCAATCCAAAGTTCAATTACCTGATTTTTAAGGGAGATGGTAACTTTTTCCTCACTTCCTTTCCAGGCCACTGATGCCCCAAGTGCTTCAGCAACGTACCTGATAGGCAGGACTGTCCGGCTTTCCCTGAGCTCCGGGGCTATATCCATAGTCCTGCGCTGATCGTTTACATAGTAATATGACTTGCCAATGTAAAATTTAATTACTACTTCCGAGGTACTGCCAGTGATGGCGCTGTCTTCATCGGAGTAGTCCGAATTCCCGTAAGCATTGTAGGCCCGCACCCGGTAATAGTACCTGGTGTTGTCGTCCAGGCTGTAGTTGGTGTAGGTAGTGATATTGGCACCCACCGTGGCGATCTGGCTGTAAGTTCCGCCGGATCTTTTACGCTCAATTTTGAAGCCGCTTTCGTTGTTGGAGTTATCCTCCCAGGTTATTTTGATCCTGGAAGAACTAAGTGCCGTTGCGGACAGGTCGGACGGTGCTTCCGGCTCATCCCCGTCGGTAGTAATAGTGCTGTCTTCGTCGGAGTAATCCGAATTCCCGTAAGCATTGTAGGCCCGTACGCGGTAATAGTACCTGATATCATCGGATAGGCTTGAGTCGGTGTAAGTAGTAACGTTGGCACCCACCGTGGTGATCTGGCTGTAAGTTCCGCCGGATCTTTTACGCTCGATTTTAAAGCCGGTTTCGTTGTTGGAGTTATCCTCCCAGGTTATTTTGATCCTGGAAGAACTAAGTGCCGTAGCGGACAGGTCGGACGGTGCTTCCGGCTCATCCCCGTCGGTAGTAATAGCGCTGTCTTCATCGGAGTAGTCCGAATTCCCGTAAGCATTGTAGGCCCGCACCCGGTAATAGTACCTGATATCATCGGATAGGCTTGAGTCGGTATAAGTAGTAACGTTAGCACCCACAGTGGCAATCTGGTTGTAAGTTCCACCGGATCTTTTACGCTCAATTTTAAAACCGGTTTCGTTGTTGGAGTTGTCCTCCCAGGTTAAATTAATACGTGAAGCAGATGCTGCTGTAGCGGAAAGCTCAGACGGTGCCTCAGGCACGGCCCCGCTCCCACTGGTTGTAGTGCTGTCTTCATTGGAGTAGGCGGAATGGCCGGAGGAATTGTAGGCCCGCACCCGGTAATAGTACGTGGTGTTGCTGTCCAGGTCTGTATCTTCATAACTATTGGCATTGGCCCCCAGTGTAGTGACCTGGGTGTAATTTTCACCCGACTCCTTGCGTTCGATTTTGAAGCCGGTTTCGTTGCTGGAGTTGTCCTCCCAGGTTAGATTAATCCGTGAAGAAGACTGTGCAGTGGCAGACAGGCCGGAAGGCGCTGCCGGCACAGCACTGGAGGTGGTGGCGCTGTCTTCATTGGAGTAGGCGGAATGACCTGATGAATTGAAGGCCCGCACGCGGTAAGTATAAGTTGTGTTTGGGGCTAGACTGGTATCAGTAAATGTGGTGTTGCTGTCTACAACCGCAATTTCCTCAAAACCACTGTTCCCGGATTTGCGCTCAATCTTAAAGCCGGATTCATTGCTGGATTTATCGGTCCAGGTCAAGTTAATCTGGCTTGCCGATACTGCGACCGCACTCAAGTTGCTTGGCGCTGCGATTTCTGCCGCTGCTGCGGGAATAACCCAGGAGAGACCGAAGACTAAACAGAAAAACAATACCATAGCTAGCAGTCTATTTCTTCTCATCTGCGAAACCTCCTTTAAAGTAATTTATAACTAATCATAACACTAATTAGTTGTTTAATAATATATACGAAATATTGGAAAAAGTATGCGGTGTCACCCGGTTAAAAGAGCTGTTCTGGCAGCTAATATAAATTGATGATAAAATAAGCTATAATGTGGTCATGAAATAAGAAGAGGTGCTCGATGTGATAAAAATGTTAGCATTGTTGGTGATAGTTGGTGGACTGTTGCTCGGCATGTTGTTCGTTGTCGGTTTACTGCTGAGCTCGCTGAAAATGCGCAAATGGGCCAAGCCGGTGGGTTTGCTGTTGTTTAACTTGCTGAAAAGCAGAAGAAGATGGTAGGAGAATATAGTTTGGGAATTGTGATTAACTATGATTGAATTGCCTGAAGCTTATACGCTTGCGCGCCAAATCAAAAATACAATAGTTGGAAAGAAGATTAGCAATGCGATCGCCGCCTTTAGCCCCCACAAATTTGCCTGGTTTCATGGAGATCCGGAAAAGTATCCGGATTTGCTAGCCGGAAAAACCATTGGCGGGGTATACGGGTATGGCGGCTTGGTGGAAGTAAAAGCGGGTTCAGCTGCATTGGTATTCGGGGATGGAGTCGGGCTGCGTTATCATCGGCCAAACGAAAGCCGCCCGAAAAAACACCAACTATTGATCGAGTTTGACGATCATTCGGCGATGAGCGCTGCTGTTCAGATGTATGGTGGATTGTATTGCTTTCAACACGGTGATTTCGATAATCCCTATTATTCGGTCGCCCGGAATAAACCGTCTCCGCTTTCCGTTGGGTTTAGCGCAGCTCATTTTAATGAACTCATATCTAAACCTGAGGTCCAGAAATTAAGCGCAAAAGCATTTCTTGCCACAGAACAGCGCATACCCGGGCTTGGAAATGGTGTGCTGCAGGATATTTTGTGGAATGCGCGAATACATCCGAAACGCAAAATAAACACACTAACCGATGAAAGTAAAGCGGTTTTGTTTAATTCTATTAAAACAATACTCGTAAAAATGGTGGAAAGTGGCGGAAGGGACACGGAAAAAGACCTGTTTGGCAATAAAGGTGGCTATAAAACCATAATGAGCAAGAACAATATTAAAAATCCGTGTCCTATCTGTGGTGGATTAATCAAAAGGGAAAGCTACATGGGCGGCAGTGTATACTACTGTCAAGATTGTCAAATGCTTTAAGCAGTTCAATACTTTACATTAAGGAGTTGAAGCACATGGCTGTTGGTGTCTACATTAATTTTAATGGAAACTGCCGTGAGGCAGTGGAGTTTTACGCGCAGGTTTTTGGCACGGAAAAACCACAAATTATGACCTTTGGGGATTTACCGCCTGATCCCGGATTTGAGCTTCCAGAGGAAGCAAAAAATTTAGTAATGCACACCCAGCTTAACATTAACGGAAGCAATGTGATGTTCTCAGATCTGCCGCCAGGCATGTCGTTTGTTGCAGGAAACAACATAAGCCTTTATGTTTTAAGTGAAAACCTGGATGAAATTAACGCTCTATTTAGTAAACTGAAAGAAGGCGGCACTGTCGGCATGGAGCTGCAGGAAACCTTTTGGAGTAAATGCTATGGCTTTGTTACAGACAAGTTTGGCATTGGCTGGCAACTTAACTATGAGAGTGGACAGTAGCAGATAATTTCAATAATGCTGCAGGTGTTAAAAATGAAGAGTATCTTTTCCTACCAAACCGCCCTTGGGGAGATAAAGATCGCAGAAAATGGCACTGCAATAACAAATCTCTGTTTTCAAGAAGATTCCATCCCTGCTGGGGCTTTTGTACAGGAAACGGAGTTGCTCAAGGAGGCATCCGAACAACTGACGGATTATCTTTTGGGAAAACGAAAAAACTTTTCACTCCCCCTTGCCCCCGAAGGCACAATTTTCATGCTGGGTGTTTGGGAAGCCTTATGTGCCATTCCTTATGGCGAAACACGAACCTATGGGGATGTAGCAAACAGCATTGGCAAGAAAAAAGCCTCAAGGGCAGTTGGTATGGCAAATAATCGAAATCCAATCCCGGTCTTCATTCCCTGCCACCGGGTCATCGGCAAGAATGGAAAATTGGTTGGCTACAGGGGCGGGCTGCAAATAAAGGAGCGTCTTTTAGAGTTGGAAAAGCAGCGTGGAATTAATGAAGACAACAGACTATAAATAAATGCAGTAACACAACTAAAATTACTGTTAGCTAAAGAAAATCGATATTATTTCACAAAATCAAGAGGTAATTGTCTGCACTTATGGAAGTATTATTTAACTTTGTACATAGGTATGCAGGAATTCATGAACCAATATATTAAATACCAAAAGAATTATTTTTATTAGGAGGTAATGTAAATGAAGGTAGTTGCGTTTAACGGAAGCCCAAATAATAACGGCAATACCTATACGGCACTCAAAATGGTTGCACAGGAGCTGGAAAAAGAGAATATCGAAGTGCAAATAATTCATGTGGGCGACAAGGCCGTGCGTGGCTGTATCGCTTGTAGAAAGTGTGCCAAGGAGCAAAATGAAAGGTGTGCTATTACAAGTGACCCGGTGAATGACTGGATTCAGGAAATGAAAAATGCGGACGGCATAATCCTGGGCTCTCCAGTGCATTATTCAGCTGTAGCCGGAACGATGAAGTCATTTTTGGACCGCGCCTTTTTTGTAGCTTCAGCAAATGGTAATATATTTAGGCACAAGGTGGGCGCCTGTGTTGTTGCCGTCAGACGGTCCGGGGGACTGCCCGCTTTTAACCAGTTGAATAATTTTATAAATTATTCGGAAATGCTTATGCCAACTTCAAATTACTGGAATGTGGTATACGGCACAGCACCGGGTGAAGCGGAAAAAGATGAAGAAGGGAAGCAAATTATGCGGGTGCTTGGGAAAAATATGGCCTGGCTGATGAAGCTAGTTGAATTCGGTAAAGGTAATATTCCGGCACCGCCAAGAGAAAACAAGGTCTTTACAAATTTTATTAGATAAGATGCGGCGCTTGCTTTTTATCTCACAGTTATTCAGCATTTCTATCCAAGCGTTCAAAGATAAGGGTAAATTGACCGATTATGGTATGAAAAAAATAACCATGCAATGAAGCAAGCGAGAGGGTGATTGAAATATGTCGTGGCTTCTGTTTGATTATCCAAGGTGAGGCACTGTAAAAAAAGCCAAGGATTGGCTTAAGCGCAAAGGTATCAACTATCAAACCCGTCATATTGTGGACGAGCGCCTCAGCCGGGAGGAAATTATTGAGCTGCACCAGAAAAGCGGCCTGGATAGGTGAAAAGGTACTAATTGGCTTTAAAGAAAAGGATTGGGAGGATTTTTTCGCAGCATAGACCAAGATACTGAAAGCCTGCCTGTAGCTATAAAAATTATATATGAAGGACTTGCTTTAATAAATCTACTGCTTCCCGTACATATTATTGTTAATTATATTGTGTACGGGAGATTGTTTTTATATGAACAGAAGAGAAGGCCTTTCGGCCTGGCACCTCACTATGTTAGCTCTGGGAACAGTAGTCGGAGGCTCCTTTTTTCTAGGCTCTTCAATCGCGATTAAATCAGCCGGTCCGTCAATCTTTATATCGTTTATTTTGGGAGGCGCTTTAGTCTATTTTATTTTAGCAGCCCTTTCCGAGATGACGGTTAACAACCCGCGGCCCGGTTCTTTTCAAAGCTATGCTGAAGAGGCCTTTGGCCAATGGCTGGGTTTTGTAGTGGGCTGGGTCTACTGGACAGGACTGGTTCTAGCCATGTCCAGCGAGGCCACGGCAGCTTCAGTGTTCTTGCAGGCCTGGATACCGGGACTGTCCATCCCGGTTTTGGCCACAAGCATTACCGTTGTGGTTACTCTACTGAACCTGTTGGGAGCGAAGTCTTTGAGTCAATTGGAGAGCAGCCTGGCCGCTATAAAGCTTGGAGCATTAGTCGGCTTTGTCGGGCTGGCGCTAGCATTGATCGCCGGGCTTTTTCCCGGTAAAGCGCCTGTGGGGCTGGGGGCGCTGGCTTTTGAGCCTGTTTTTCCGGGGGGCCTTGCCGGCGTTGCCGGGAGTATGCTGATTGTGTTGTTTAGCTATGCCGGCTTCGAGATCATCGGACTGGCTTCTTCTGAAGCCCGTAATCCTCATCAAACTATCCCCAGGGCTATTGCATATACGGTAATTGTGCTCATCGGGCTATATTGTACTGTGGTCGCAACATTGCTTCCCCTTGTCCCTACCGGCAATCTAACTGGAGAGGTCAGCCCGATGGTGGCCGCACTAAGCGTCGGCGGCCTGGGGTGGGCGGCCCGTTCGATTAATGTGATTTTAATTTCCGCCATCCTTTCGACCATGCTGGCGGCTACTTTTGGCCTGGGCAGGATGGTAAGGTCACTGGCTGCTGCGGGGCATGCTCCGTCCTTTTTAATTGAAAAAGATGAGGTGCCCCTGCGCGGGATCCTTTTTTCCGGGGCTGCCATGCTGGCTGCGGTTAGCTTAGGTTTTTTTTTGCCCAAACAAATCTATCTTTTTCTGGTTAGCTCAGGTGGTTATTCCCTACTGTTTGCCTATGTCATTATTTTAATTACCCATTACCGCCACAGAAGGAGATATGGCTGCCCGCCCCGGGGCTACTGCCAGCTGGTGGGCTTTCCTTATACCTCCTGGGTGGCCATTGCCGGGTTAGTCATTTCCATTGCCACAATGCCTTTAATTCCAGGACAGGGCTCAGGGCTCTACGTCGGGCTGATGCTGACAGGCCTATATCTGTTCCTTTACATTATTTTTAGGGGCGCTCTGCAAAAGCTGTTTTACAAGAATTTTGCTTTGACAAAAATTTTTCCTCCCGGAAAAAAGCCGGAGCAGAGGGACCTAAGCAAAAGAGGAGACAAGTAAATTACCTGTCTCTATCCCCACCCAGGATACCTCCCAAAATGTCTCCGCCTATACCAGCGATGCCTTTTTGTTCACCCTTTTGCTGAAAGCGTGCTGCCGCCACGATGCGGTCGGCTAAGCGGGACAGTGGCAAGCTTTGCAAGTAAACTAACCCCGGCCCGGTTAACTGGGCCAAGAAAAGTCCTTCTCCCCCAAAGAGGGCGTTCTTGAAGCCGCCGATGAACTGGATATCGTAATCTACTGTTGGTGCAAAGGCGACCAGGCAGCCCGTATCTACCCGTAAGCGCTCGCTGTGTCCCAACTCTTTTTTGATAATTGTTCCTCCAGCGTGCACGAAGGTCTTTCCCTCACCCGAGAGGCGCTGTAAAATAAAACCTTCACCCCCGAATAGCCCTGCCCCGATTCTTCTCGTGAAGGCAATATCAATATCTATCCCTTTGGCAGCGCAGAGAAAGGAGTCTTTTTGGCACAGGAATTCTCCCCCCAGTTGAGCCAGCTCCAGTGGGATAATCTTTCCGGGGTAAGGTGCCCCGAAAGCAACGCGGGACTTGCTGCGGCCTTCATTTAAAAACGTGGTGATGAAAAAGCTTTCCCCGGTCAGCATGCGTTTGAAGCCTTTAAAAATACCTCCGCCTGTAGAAGTTTGCATTTCAATGCCGGCTTCCATGTACATCATGGCCCCGGCTTCGGCACGCACCCCTTCGCCTGGATCCAGCTCTATCTCCACACACTGCAAGTCGTCGCCAAAAATCTGGTAGTCTATGATGTCGGCTGCCATTAAAACCCTCCTTGATTTACGTTTCAACGTTCATAATAGATCCAAAATAAAGATTTGTCATGCTTAATTGGAGAGAAATTATTGTTATTAATCCGCTTAGGGTATTATTTATGTTGAACCAGACCCAAATTAGGCAACCGTCCGGTGTCAATTGCTTTTCTTCGCCGCCTGCTTTCATCTACGGATTGGCTTAATTGGCATTATTTATATTTTTTAATAGGATGGTAGAGCAAATGATGGCCACTAGGTTAAATGTCGGGATGATAAAATAACCGGAATGATATTGTAACCCCTTATTCCCATTGCAATAACCTTTGCTGTGAGGGCAGTCATCAGCAAGGACAAGAAAATAAAATATACCGGTCCAAGCAAATAACCGAAAGGCTTTTTCTGAATCAAAAGAACACCGGATACAACAGCCAGGGGCAGCAATAAGCCCAGGTCCATGCCCTGTACGATCAGGGTGGTGTAATGTTCCAGCGCTATAGGATAAAGGCTGCACTCGATTAAGGGCGGCACTACTATGCTCAGCCAAAGGAGAGCTATAGCAAAGACGTTAAAAATCTGGAAAGTATTCCCATCAGAGTGGCCGCCGCAGCTGTTGCGGCGATAAAGAAAACAAGGATACTGATGGTCCTCATTTGTTTCATTATTTATTTCACTCCTTTGAGGCCATTAGGCTTCGATAAATAAAAAATATTTAAATATCAATTTTAAAGCATTCATGTTGTTATAAAACTCTTCCCTAGTTTATCCAAATCCAGAGGAATAATTTTTCCAGGGAAAAACGTTCTTACCTTAAATATTTTTAAAATTGAGAATTGTCTTGAGGAGTGTTGTAAAAGAGAATAAAATTTAGGTGTTAAGATAATTACCGTTTAACTTTACGGGTTCCATTATGTCTTTTTGATTTTTTTAAAGGGAGGAAAAGATGTGAAGGATAATGGTGTTTCAAGCGGCATATACGGCCTGGCGTTCATCGGTGCGGCGATCTATTTTATCCAGCATGCGACCACTTTTTGGGGCGGGGTGCTGGGTTTCCTAAAAGCCCTTTTTTGGCCTGCGTTCTTAATCTACCGGGTACTGGACTTCCTGGGAATGTAGTTATAAAACTCTTGTTTTATAAGACAGACCTCACCCTTTGTGCTGGAAAGATAATTGACAAGAGAGTTTAATGAGTGGAAATAACAAGGTGTATTATGGGAGGGACACCCATCGATGAAATCACCGGGTGAATGGACGGTGGAAGGTTTGTTTTCAGGGCGGCCGGAAGCACTTGCCCTGTTTCATGCCGTCCGGCGATATATCGAATCAATTGGACCTGTAAAGGTAGAGGCCATGAAAACCCAGGTTTCTTTCGGCGCTAAGACCAAATTCGCGTGGGTATGGCTGCCGCAGCTCTGGACGAAAAAGCGGCCTGAGAACAGCATTACCCTGACATTTGACGTTGGCAGACACATCGAGCATGACCGGATTGTCCAGGCGGTCGAACCACGTCCCGGACGTTGGACACACCATGTCATTATTGAAAGCGAGGCTGATCTTAATGAAGATGTGCGCGAGTGGCTCCGTGAAGCATACGCTTTCGGCCAGAATAGAAAGTCGAAAAGACCAGGGGCACTGTGATAATAAATCATCACGTGCCCCTTTTGGTTAAACATGTGATATGACACAATTTACTTTGACATACGAATTGGTTTATGCTATCTCCCTTATTAGTACCTAAATATTTAAAATACCGTATACTCTTCAGTTCTTTTAACCTATGTCCGCATGATACTCCTGCAATGATTTTAAATTAGCTTTTTGCAATTTGTTTTCTTTATATGCCGCAATACCCTTGGCGCTGGCCAGGGCTGCTGCCGGGGTGGTAATATAAGGGACATTATATTTGATAGCTGATTTACGGATATAGGAGTCGTCATATTTGCTGAGTTTTCCAGATGGTGTGTTGATCACCAGGTTAATCTCCTTATTGGTAATACCATCGATGATATTTGGGCGTCCTTGATATAGTTTCTTAATCTCTTCCGATTTGATCCCATTTTCTTGAAAGAATTTGTGGGTTCCTTCCGTCGCTTTAATATGAAAGCCCAGCGTGGTAAATTCCCGGGCCGTTTCCAAGACAGCCGTTTTATCCTGATCGTTGACGCTGATCAGGACGGTTCCGGAGATAGGCAGGGGAGACTTGGTGGCTTCCTGTGCTTTGTAATAGGCCAGCCCAAATGAATCAGCAATCCCAAGTACCTCACCGGTAGAGCGCATCTCCGGTCCTAGTAACGGGTCTACTTCCTGGAACATATTAAATGGAAAGACCGCCTCTTTTACCCCGAAATGGGGAATTTTTTTATTAATCAGGTTCTTAATGGGAGAATTACCCCCACTAAAGTTTGCCAAAATTATCTCTGTGGCAATCCTGGCCATGGAGACGTTACATACTTTTGACACCAGGGGCACAGTACGTGAGGCCCTTGGATTGGCTTCGAGCACATAAACCCTGTCGTCGGCAATGGCGTACTGCATATTCATCAAACCTACCACATTCATCTCTTTGGCAATTTTTTTGGTGTATTCCACGATGGCCTCAACATGCCTGGCTGCTATGGTAGTGGGCGGGATTACACAGGCTGAGTCTCCGGAGTGGATGCCTGCAAGTTCAATATGCTCCATTACTGTGGGCACAAAAGCGTCATTGCCGTCGGCGATGGCGTCTGCTTCTGCTTCAATAGCGTTTCTCAGAAATCTGTCGATCAAAATCGGCCTTTCCGGGGTAACCCCGACTGCTGCGGCGACATATTGGCGCAGCATGCCCTCATCGTAGACCACTTCCATCCCGCGTCCGCCCAAAACATATGAAGGCCGCACCATCAAAGGATAGCCAATTCTATCGGCGATGGCTAGAGCTTCGTCAATGTTCACCGCCATCCCTGCCTCCGGCATGGGGATATTTAGTTTCTCCATAATCTGGCGGAACCGGTCGCGGTCTTCAGCCAGGTCGATTGTGTCAGGGGTGGTGCCGAGAATTTCCACCCCGGCTTTGGCCAGCTCACCGGCGATGTTCAAGGGGGTCTGACCGCCGAACTGAACGATTACCCCCAGCGGCTTTTCTTTTTCGTAGATGCTCAGGACATCTTCCACGGTCAGCGGCTCAAAGTACAGCTTGTCCGAGGTGTCATAGTCGGTGGAAACAGTTTCCGGATTGCAGTTGACAATTACGGTTTCGTAGCCCAGGTCGCGCAGGGCAAAGGCCGTGTGTACGCAGCAGTAGTCAAACTCAATTCCCTGGCCGATCCGGTTGGGGCCGCCACCGAGGATCATCACTTTCTGCCTGTCGCTGACTGGACTCTGGTCAGTGATGTTGTAGCTGGAGAAATAGTAGGCCGCATTTTCAACGCCGCTCACCGGGACTGCTTCCCATCCTTCAACGAGCCCTAAGGCAATTCGCCGCTCACGGATTTCTGCCTCTGCAAGATCCAGCAACATCGCCAGATAACGGTCGGAAAAACCGTCCCTTTTTGCTTGAGTCAGTAATTCATCAGGCAGGCGTCCATGTTTATACTTGAGGATCTCTTCTTCCAGCAAAACCAACTCTTTCATTTGTCGAATAAACCAGGGCTTAATATAGGTCAGCCGGTAAAGCTGATCGATATCGGCGCCTTTGCGCAATGCTTCGTACATGATAAACTGGCGCTCGCTGGAGGGTTCTGCCACCAGCGACAGCAGTTCTTCCAGGGGGCGCCGGTTAAAGTCCTTGGCAAAACCTAGCCCGTAGCGGTTGGTTTCCAGGGAACGGATTGCCTTTTGAAAAGCCTCTTTATAGTTTTTACCGATGCTCATGACTTCGCCCACGGCCCGCATTTGAGTTCCCAGACTGTCCATGGATCCAGGGAACTTTTCAAAGGCCCAGCGGGCGAACTTGATCACCACATAATCTCCTGAAGGGGTATATTTTTCCAAAGTGCCTTCCCGCCAGTAGGGCAGTTCGTCAAGGGTCATACCTGCTGCCAGCATCGCTGAAATCAAAGCGATAGGGAAGCCGGTTGCTTTTGAGGCTAGGGCAGACGAGCGGGAAGTGCGGGGGTTAATTTCAATAATCACGACCCGTCCGGTTTTAGGATCGTGGGCAAACTGAACATTGGTACCTCCAATAACTCCGATTGCCTCCACAACGTCATAGGAGTGTTTTTGCAGCCGCTGCTGCAGTTCGGGGCTGATCGTCAGCATCGGGGCTGAACAAAAGGAATCACCGGTATGCACACCAATGGCGTCAATGTTTTCAATGAAACAAACGGTGAGCATCTGATTCTTAGCATCACGTACGACTTCAAGTTCCAGCTCTTCCCAGCCGAGCACAGACTCCTCTACCAGGATTTGCCCGATTATACTGGCTGTGATACCCCTGTTAGCGATAATCCTTAACTCTTCAATGTTATAAACTAGGCCGCCTCCGGTTCCTCCCATGGTATAAGCAGGGCGGATAACCACGGGATAGCCGAGTTCTTGAGCTATTTTTTCAGCTTCTTCAACACTATAGGCCGGCTGGCTGCGGGGCATTTCAATACCAAGCCGGTTCATCGTTTCCTTAAAAGCGATGCGGTCCTCGCCGCGTTCAATGGCGTCAATTTTAACACCAATTACTTTAACCGCATATTCTTCTAAAACACCGGCCTTGTCTAGTTCAGAACACAAGTTCAAAGCAGACTGGCCTCCTAAATTTGGCAGCACGGCGTCGGGCCGCTCTTTAGCGATAATAGCAGTAAGACTTTTTAAGTTCAGCGGCTCAATGTAGGTGGCGTCGGCAATTCCTGGATCGGTCATAATGGTAGCAGGGTTGGAATTGACCAAAACGATTTGGTAGCCAAGTTTGCGCAGGGCTTTGCAGGCTTGGGTGCCGGAATAGTCAAATTCACAGGCTTGCCCAATTACAATCGGGCCGGAACCAATAATTAAAATTTTGTTGATGTCGGTTCTTTTTGGCATATTTTACCTCCCTGTAAAATATTTCAAAAATTTTTTGTCTACTGCCGCTGAGCCTCGTCAAACAAGAATTATATCAAAAAATAAAAAAGTTTGTTAGTTAATTATCATAAATAGCTTTTCTTTTCTCTCTGGGCGGATGGTAACCACCAGATTTACCTCACAAATGAACTCGATCGTTTCCAGCAAATCATTATTGTTGTATCGCCATCTCAAGTATCCAGACAATTACTATGAAGCCCTGATAGACAAGCTTTTTATGCTTTACCCCAATATGGTATACTAATGATATAAATAAACAATTAGAAGGTAAAGCAATGAGGCCTTTTCAGCTTAAATCAGAATATAAACCCAGCGGGGACCAGCCTGAGGCTATTACCGCCCTGGTGGAGGGACTACGGAAGGGATACCGGGGGCAGGTCCTGCTGGGCGCCACCGGTACCGGTAAAACTTTCACGGTGGCCCAGGTAATCCAGGCAGTCCAGCGTCCGACACTGGTACTGGCGCCGAACAAGACACTGGCAGCCCAACTCTGCGGTGAGTTCAAGGAGTTTTTTCCCGACAACGCAGTGGAGTATTTCGTCAGCTATTATGATTACTACCAGCCGGAGGCGTATATTCCCCAGACCGACACCTACATTGAAAAAGACTCGTCGATCAATGAAGAGATTGACAAGCTGCGCCACTCAGCCACCTGCGCCTTGTTCGAACGGCGGGACGTAATTGTCGTTGCCAGCGTTTCCTGTATTTACGGGCTTGGCGATCCTGAGCAATACAGCACCCTGGTGCTTTCCCTGCGCCAGGGGGAATGTTATGACCGGGACGCGGTCCTGCGCAAACTGGTCAGCATCCAATATGATCGCAATGATATTAACTTTGTCCGGGGGAAGTTCCGGGTGCGGGGCGATGTTCTCGAGATTTTTCCTGTCGCAGCTTCAGAAAAAGCGATCCGGGTGGATTTTTACGGCGATGAAGTGGAGAAAATGCTGGAGTTCGATGTGCTGACCGGGGAAATCCTGGGCGAGCGCAAGCACGTGTCAATTTTTCCGGCAAGTCACTATGCCACCTCCAGTGAAAAAATGGAGCGGGCAATATTTACTATAAAAGAAGAACTGGCCGTGCGCCTGGAGGAGTTAAAGTCACAAAATAAACTTTTAGAAGCACAGCGTCTGGAGCAGCGTACCAACTATGATTTAGAAATGATGCGGGAAATGGGTTTCTGCAGCGGGATCGAGAACTACTCCCGGCACCTGACGGGCAGGGAGCCGGGCCAGGCCCCTTATACGCTGTTGGACTATTTCCCCAAGGATTTCATTATGTTTATAGACGAGTCACACGTGGCGGTCCCCCAGGTGGGCGGCATGTACGAGGGGGACCGTTCCCGCAAGCGTTCTCTGGTGGAGCACGGTTTCCGGCTGCCCTCCGCTTTTGACAACCGCCCGCTGACCTTCACTGAATTTAAGGCGCGCCTTAACCAGGTGGTGTACACTTCCGCCACACCCGGGCCTTACGAAATGAAGCATAGCGGGCAGGTGGTGGAGCAGATTATCCGCCCCACAGGGCTGTTGGATCCGGAAATAACTGTCCGCCCTACCCGGGGCCAGATCGACGACCTCTTGGGCGAAATCCAAGCCCGGGTGCAGCGCCAGGAAAGGGTGCTGGTAACAACTCTCACCAAGAAGATGGCCGAAGACCTTACCGACTATTTCCGCGAAGTTGGGGTGAAGGTGCGTTACCTGCACTCGGATATTAAAACTATTGAGCGCATGGAAATACTGCGTGACCTGCGGCTGGGAACCTTTGATGTTTTAGTAGGGATTAACCTGTTAAGAGAGGGCCTGGACCTGCCTGAGGTAAGCCTGGTAGCTATCCTGGACGCCGATAAGGAAGGCTACCTGCGCTCCGAGCGCTCTTTGATCCAGACCATCGGCCGGGCCGCCCGCAACGCCGAAGGAAAGGTGATCATGTACGCTGATAAGGTCACCGGTTCGATGGAGGTAGCCCTCAGGGAAACCGGGCGCCGCCGCAGGCTCCAAATGGAATATAATAGCAGGCACGGGATTACCCCGGAAACCGTTAAAAAAGCGGTTCGTGACGTGATCGAGGCTACCCGGGCTGCGGAACCGCAGGCGTTGTATGACGCCGGCCCGCGATTATCCGGGAAAATGACCAAGGCCCAGCTGAAGAAACAAATCGCCTCCCTGGAAAAAGAAATGAAGGAGTCGTCACGCCAGCTGGCTTTTGAGCGGGCTGCCCAGCTCAGGGATATTATAATTGAACTAAGGCTCCAACTGCGGGGAGAGAAGGGGCTCCGGCCAGTGGTTTCAGATATTGCAGACGAGATTGTTAGTTGATTTTTTTTTGATGTTGGTTAAACTGAACAAAGCGGTCATAGACGAGACATATTTGCTCAGAATTGTAATTTTGCAGCAGAGAGAAGCAGCAAATAATTAAGCATCAAACAGATCCAAAAAAAACATTCTAGGTTGATGACTGAGTTTCAGTTTTTAGCATCCAGGTGCTTCACCCAAGTGTTTGCTTATTCGGCTTCAGCCGAAGGTTATTTCATTCTCTATAAAACTTCAGGCTTTAGCCCACTAAAGCGGACCGGCTTAATAACGCGTTCTTTTTGCGCCATTAGGTCTTTTGGCAGACCGTCGGCCGCAATCTCATTCTGCTTTCATAATCAATAGTCTGTTAAGTATGAAGTTCTTACGCGACTAGAGGTTATTGTTTTATATTTTTAGTAATAGGAGCTTAGTCATGCGTAATAGGATTCTAGTTAAGGGCGCCCGCGTACACAACTTGAAAAATATTGATGTTGAAATTCCCCGGGATAAATTTGTGGTGATCACAGGCCTTTCCGGCTCAGGCAAGTCTTCACTGGCCTTTGACACCATTTACGCCGAAGGACAACGCCGCTATGTGGAGTCGCTTTCAGCCTACGCGCGGCAGTTTCTGGGGCAGATGGATAAGCCTGATGTAGACTATATCGAGGGTCTTTCCCCAGCCATATCTATTGATCAGAAAACCACCAGCCACAACCCGCGCTCAACGGTGGGAACGGTGACGGAGATTTATGACTATTTAAGGCTGCTTTTTGCCAGAGTGGGGCGACCTCACTGCCCCCGCTGCGGCAAGCTGATTACCCGTCAGGCAGTTGAGCAGATGGTAGACCAACTGGCCTCGCTGCCGGAGGGTACGCGGCTCCAGATTCTGTCGCCGGTGATCCGAGGTAAAAAAGGCAACCATGCGAAGGTCTTTGAGGATATTCGCCGCAACGGGTTTGCCCGGGTCAGAGTGGATGGTGAGATGCTGGATGCCTTCGAGGAAATCCAGCTGGATAAGAATAAAAAGCACACCATCGAGCTGGTAGTGGACCGGCTGATTGTCCGGCCGGGCTTCGAGCGGCGATTGGCGGACTCCATGGAAACCGCACTCAAGCAGGGCAGCGGACTGGCAGTGGCGGTGGTTGCTGGAGGAGAAGAGATCACCTTCAGTGAGAACTTCGCCTGTGTTGACTGCGGGGTCAGTCTTTCAGAAATATCGCCAAGGCTATTTTCATTCAACAGCCCCTTTGGTGCCTGCCCCGAGTGTACCGGCCTGGGGTTCAAGCAGGAGATTGACCCTGATCTGGTCATCCCCGACCGTCAGAAGAGCATTGCCGGTGGGGCGATCGAGGGCTGGACCATTGGAGGGTATTATTATCAGTTTCTTGAAGAAATCGCCAGGCAGTACGGTTTTAGCCTGGATACTCCGGTGCGGGACCTGGCTCCGGAACATCTGGCCGTGATCCTGTTCGGCACAGGTGATAACAAGTTTAACTTTGTCCTGCAAAGTGATCTGTACGGGCGCAGGCACGAACTGTACGCGCCCTTTGAGGGAGTGATCAATAACCTGTCCCGACGCTACAAGGAAACTAGCTCGGAGCACATGCGGGAGGATATTGAGAACTACATGAGCAGCCGTCCCTGCCCCGCCTGCGGTGGAGCCCGGCTGAAGCCTGAGGCGCTGGCGGTGAAGGTGGGGGACCTTTCTATTACTGAAGTTACCCGCTTCTCCGTGCAGGAGGCGCAGGAATTCTTTGCCGCCCTGGAGCTTACCGGCCGGGAAAAGATAATTGCCCGGCAGGTTTTGAAGGAAATCAAAGAGCGGCTAACCTTTCTGGTCAATGTAGGGCTGGATTACCTGACCCTGGACCGGACTGCAGGCACCCTCTCAGGGGGTGAGGCCCAGCGGATCAGGCTAGCTACCCAGATTGGCTCCGGCCTGATGGGGGTGCTCTATATCCTCGACGAGCCCAGCATCGGGCTGCATCAGCGGGACAACCAGCGCCTGCTGCGGACTCTTGAGAGGCTACGGGATCTCGGAAATACGCTGATTGTGGTTGAGCACGACGAAGACACCATGCGGGCTTGCGACCATATTATTGATATCGGCCCCGGGGCTGGGGCACATGGCGGCCGGCTGGTGGCTTCAGGGACTTATCAAGATATTATTGATAATCCGGAATCGATAACCGGGCTGTACCTGAGCGGTAGGAAGGCGATCCCTGTACCTCTTGCGCGCCGCCTACCCGGTGATAAGGCGGTGGTAGTAACAGGCGCCACTGAGAATAATCTTAAAAATATTGATGTGGATTTTCCCCTGGGTGTGTTTATTTGCGTGACCGGTGTTTCCGGTTCGGGCAAAAGCACCCTGGTTAACGATATTTTGTACAAAAAACTAGCCCAGGAGTTGCACCGGGCCCGGATACAGCCCGGCCACTGTCGGGGTATCCGGGGGCTGGAGCACCTTGATAAAGTAATCGAGATCGACCAGTCGCCCATCGGCCGCACTCCCCGGTCCAACCCTGCCACGTACACCGGGGTATTCACCGACATCCGGGACTTGTTTACCCGAACGCCGGAGGCGAAGATGCGCGGTTACAAGGCCGGGCGGTTCAGCTTTAACGTCAAGGGGGGGCGCTGCGAGTCCTGCCAGGGCGATGGGATCATCAAAATTGAGATGCACTTTCTGCCTGATGTCTATGTGCCGTGCGAGATCTGCAAGGGCCAGCGCTATAACCGGGAAACCCTGGAAGTCCGCTACAAGGGAAAAAATATCGCTGATGTGCTGGCCATGACAGTGGATGAGGCGGTGGAATTTTTCGGACAAATCCCTAGGATTCACCGCAGGTTGAAGACCTTACAGGATGTCGGCCTAGGGTACATCCGCCTCGGGCAGCCGGCCACCACGCTGTCGGGCGGTGAGGCTCAGCGGGTGAAATTGGCAACGGAACTGTCCAGACGCTCCAACGGCAAGACCTTTTATATTCTGGATGAACCAACCACCGGCCTGCATACTGCTGATATCGACCGGCTGCTCAAAGTCCTGCACCGTTTGGTGGATGCCGGTGACACAGTAGCGGTGATTGAACATAACCTAGACGTGATCAAAACCTCCGATTATATTATTGATTTGGGTCCTGAGGGGGGAGACAAGGGTGGCCGGGTGGTGGCCACTGGCACGCCGGAAGAGGTAGCAGCCATACCGGAGTCCTATACCGGAAAGTTTTTGAAAAAAGCCCTGGCGCGGGGACCGCGGCAGGAGCTCAGGATCTGGAGCGAAACAGATATGGCAATAACAGAAAACACCGGAGACGCGACCTGCTTCTAGAGTTATTACTAGCTAGGCGGTAAATATATTAACCCGGACAAAGGACCTGCGGAAAGCGGTGGTTGAGTGCAACTGGAAGAAAAACTGAAAAATATCCCGGCCAGGCCCGGAGTTTATCTGTACCGGGATGAGCACGGGAAAATAATCTATGTCGGCAAGGCGGTTTCACTTAAGCACCGGGTGCGCTCGTACTTCCAGCCCGGCGCCCGGCACCTGCCCCGGACGAAGTTGATGGTGGAAAAGGTGGCCAATTTGGACTATATCATCACCGACTCCGAGGTAGAGGCTCTGATCCTGGAGCAGAACTTAATCAAGGAAGAGCGCCCCCGGTATAACGTTTTACTTAAGGATGACAAAAGCTACCCTTATTTGAAAGTTACTCTGGCGGAAAAATACCCGCGGGTTATGATTACCAGGCGGCGTGTTAAGGACGGGTCCAGGTATTTTGGTCCGTACACCCACGTTGGGGCTGTTAACGAAACCTTGCGCCTGTTGAAGAAGATTTTCCCCTTTCGCTCCTGCAAGCAGCGGGAGCCGGTGTCCAGGGAGAGGCCATGCCTGAACCACCATATCAAGCGCTGTCTCGGCCCCTGCTGTGGTCTGGTTGACAGCGAGGCTTACAGGTCCATGATTAATGAGGTGTGCCTGTTCCTGGAGGGGAGGCAGGAAGACCTGACCAAGCAGCTGGCAGTCAGGATGGCGGAAGCTGCTGACAAACTGGAATTTGAGCGTGCAGCGGGTCTGCGTGACCAGCTGCACGCGGTCCGGGAAGTGATCGAAAAGCAGAAGATCATTTCCAGCGGCTTTGAGGACCAGGATGTAATGGCGATGGCCAGGGCTTTTGATGAGGCCTGTATAATGGTATTTTTTGTGCGGGGCGGCAAGTTGATCGGGCGGGAGCACTTTATGCTCAAGGGAACTCAGGACCTAAGCCGCTCCGAAGTACTCGCCGCCTTTGTCAAGCAGTACTACACCAGTGTGGATTTTATTCCCCGGGAAATTCTCCTGTCTGAAGATATCGGGGAAGAAAAGGCAGTTATAGAAGAATGGCTGACCGGCGAAAAAAAGTCAAAAGTATTTTTAAAAGTCCCACGTCGCGGCGAGAAAAAGAAATTATTGGAGATGGCGGCTAAAAACGCCCTGTTAACCTTGGAGCAGGCTCAGAGCAGTGAGGCTATCCGCCAGGAACAGGCTATGGAGGCACTGACTGAATTGGCTGGCGCGCTGGGAATGGAGCGGCCTCCTTACCGGCTGGAGTGCTACGATATTTCCAACACCCAGGGTACCGCAAGCGTGGCTTCAATGGTAGTTTTTGAAGGGGGCAAACCGGCTAAAGACCATTACCGGCGTTTTAAAATCCGCACCGTGGAAGGGCCGGACGACTTTGCCTCGCTCCAGGAGGTAATCAGGCGGCGCTTTACGCGCGGTCAGGAAGAGCGCGAGCTACTGCGCACGGGGCAAGTTTCCAGCAAGGAAGCCAATTTTCACCGCCTGCCGGACTTGGTGATTGTAGACGGCGGCAAGGGACAGCTTTCTGCTGTCCGGCAGGTCATGCGCGAGCTGGGGGTGGCTGATATCCCGGCTTTTGGCCTGGCTAAGGAAGAGGAGCTTGTTATTGCTGAGGGCAGTCCAGAGCCCATAGCCCTGCCGGAGAGCTCAAAGGCCTTGCACCTGCTGCAGCGCCTGCGGGACGAGGCGCACCGCTTTGCCATTACTTACCACCGGAGCCTGAGGGGCAAGGCCGGCCTCAAGTCGCTGCTGGATGAAGTGGAGGGAATCGGAGCGGTGCGGCGGCGCTCCCTTTTAAAAGCCTTCGGTAGCCTGGCGGCAATTGAGCAGGCTTCTATAGAAGAACTGGCAGCGGCAGGTGGAATGAACAAAAAAGCGGCCCTGGCCGTTTATGAATTTTTTCATAAATAAAAAGTAGGGATTAATAGTTTTTTTTACCCCTATTGTATAATCATGGTATGTTGAGTATATTATTAATAACAGCACTGGATCGGGGGATCTATGTCAAAATATAAACTGGTTGCCGCAGATTTAGATGATACTTTGCTTGATGATGATTTCCGGCTAACAGGGAGGGTCAAGGAGGCGATTAAAGCTATCCGGGCTGCCGGTGTTCAATTTACCATCTCCACCGGTCGGATGTTTCGCTCAGCCGTACCTTATGCCAGGGAACTGGGGCTCGACCTCCCTTTAATTACCTACCAGGGGGCACTGGTAAAAAACGCTCTTTCCGGGGAAGTATTATTTTATCGCCCGTTGCCGCTGATCTACGCCAGGGAGATTATCAACCGTGTTCACGAGTTGGGCTACCATCTGAACGCTTACCTGGATGACCGGCTGTTGATGGAACAAGACACACCTGAGGGCCGCCGCTACATGCAAATCGCCGGGGTGAAGGCGGAAATTGTGGGTGACTTATTAAAAATCCTGGATCGTGATCCAACCAAAGTAGTGGTTATTGCTAATGAATCGCTGTTGGACCAACTTAGTACTGAGTTAATACCACGCTATGGCCAGAAACTACATATCGCTAAGTCAAAGCCGTACTTTTTGGAGTTTTCACATCCACAGGCTACTAAAGGCCATGCTCTGGCCGTGCTGGCTGAGCACTATGGCTTAAAAAGTGACGAGGTCATCGCAGTTGGAGATAGCTATAATGACTTGGAGATGCTGGATTATGCGGGCCTGGGTGTAGTAGTAGCTAACGCCAGGGAGGAAATTAAGAAAAGAGCCGGCTATGTTGCGAGTGCACCCAACGGTGATGGGGTAGTAGAGGCTTTGAACAAGTTTGTACTGGGGAGGTGAGCGTCATGCCGGTTGATTATTTAATCGGGGTTGACCTTGGCGGCACGAAAATCCATACAGCACTAGCCACCGGAAACGGCGATATTGTGGCAGAAACAAGAATACCCACCAAGACAGCCAGGGGTTCAGCATTCGTGATCGGGCAGATTGCTGCCACTGTCAGGCAGTTGCTGAAGCAGGTAGGAGTATCCCCCGCTTCAATTAAAGTTATTGCACTGGGTTCTCCTGGACCTCTTGACATTTCCCGGGGTGTGATTCAGTTCTCACCTAATCTGCACTGGCATGATGTTCCCGTTAAGCTGCTGCTGGAGGAGCAATTATCAATTAAGGTGATTATTGACAATGACGCGAATGCAGCCGCTCTTGGCGAGTATATGTTCGGGGCTGGCAAGGGCACAAAAAATATGGTCTATATTACCGTCAGTACTGGCGTTGGCGGGGGGTTGATCCTGGGGGGACAACTCTACCATGGTTCTTCAGACGGCGCCGGGGAAATAGGACATACAATTGTATTGCCGGATGGGCCGCTATGTAACTGCGGGGCCCGGGGCTGCCTGGAGGCCCTCTCTTCCGGCACCGCTATCGCCCGGGAAGCAAGATGTCTTGTAAATCGTGGCGGTGGGAAAAATATTTTAAATCGGGCCGGTGGTGACCCAGGGGAGATTAATTCTGTTGTGGTAGCTGCTGCCGCCGCAGAGGGGGATCCAGAAGCGGCCTTGATCATTGACCAGGCGTCGCGGTATCTTGGCATAGGGGTTGCCAATGTCATTAATCTTCTTAATCCGGATATGGTTGTGCTGGGTGGGGGTGTTATGGAAATTGGTGAGCCGGTTTGGCGTGGTATCAGGCAGGAAGTACAGTCGCGGGCTTTTCAGCCGTCCCGTGAACGGGCCCAAATAGTACCGGCTGCCCTTGGCCAGCGATCTGGTGTAATCGGGGCGATCGCGCTAGCTATGCAGTAAAATCACTATATTGAAGATATTATCGATCGCGCCAGGAGAATAAAAGGCTGTGGCACTGATCATGCTATTGGTGGGAGGGGGCAGTTATGTATTCTTTTGGCAAAGATGACTGGCATACTTTTGAGCGCGGTATTGAGAAGGAATGGCTGGTTACCAACGGCATTGGCGGTTATGCGTCCAGTACCCTAATTGGGGCTAATACCCGTAAGTACCACGGGCTGCTGATTGCTGCCCATACCCCCCCGGGCCGGCGGGTAGTTCATCTGGTTAAACTGGACGAGCGACTGGCAGTGGGCGGGCGCACTTATAATCTTGCCGCCAACTGCAGTGGCTGTGGTGTTAGCGACTCAGGCTATATCCACCTGCAGCAAGTGAAAATCGGCTACATACCCCACTTTACCTATAGTTTTGCCGACATCACCCTGGAAAAAATAATTTTTATGATTCACGGGCTAAATACCACTGTTATTCTTTACCGGATCAATAACGGATCAGAGCCTGGCTTACTTTATCTGACGCCGATGGTAAACTGCCGTGGTTACCATTATATTACCTGTGAAGGACAGGTTGACTTTAGACAGGCTATAGTGTCCGGTGGTGTTAATATCAGCAGCCGGGAGGATGTGCCCCCGCTTTCACTTACCTGCAATGACTCGCACTATGTGATGCATGGCAAGTGGTATAAAGGGATGGCCTACGCGGCAGAAAAAGAGCGGGGTGAAAATTGCTTCGAAGATCACTACATTCCCGGTTATTTTCAAGTGCCGCTAAGTGCGGGTGAAAGTAAAACTATTGCTGTCTTTGCCTCTACGGAAGCAGAAGCAGGTGGTATCGGCGAGAAGTTGCTTGAAAAGGAAATGAGCCGGCGGGAATTTTTGGAGAACCGGGCCGGCTTTCAGGACGAGCTAGCCTGCCGGCTGGTGCGTGCCACGGATGCTTTTATAGTCCGTCGCCAATCTACGGCCGCTAAGACGGTTATTGCGGGGTATCCCTGGTTCACCGACTGGGGGAGGGACACTATGATTGCCCTGCCCGGTCTAACCCTTGTGACGAAGCGTTTCAAAGATGCCCAGGAGATCTTGTTCACATTTGCCCAAGAGGCAAGAAAAGGTTTGTTGCCCAACTGCTTTCAGGATGGTGCGGAAAAAGCGATTTATAATACTGTAGACGCCTCCCTGTGGTATTTTTACGCGACGTATAAATATTTGAGCTATACCGGCGATCTAGACTTCATTCGCGAGCATGTTTACCCGGTGCTCAAAGATATTATCAAATGGTATATGGACGGCACAGATTATAACATTAGCATGGATCAGGACGGGTTGCTTAGTGCCGGGGCACCTGGTGTTCAGCTGACCTGGATGGATGCCAAAGTCGATGATTGGGTGGTCACCCCCCGGCATGGCAAAGCAGTGGAGATAAACGCCCTGTGGTACAATGCTCTATGTGTTATGGAAAGCCTGGCCCGGGTTTACGGGGACGGGGAGGTTTTTGCCCCGGATCTAAACAGCCGGGTGAAGCGCAGTTTTCTAATCGGCTTCTGGAGTGAAGACCGGCAATATCTAGCCGACGTAATTTCAACTGACGGGAAGGACTGGCGGGTGCGGCCAAATCAGCTTCTGGCAGTCAGCTTGCCCTTCAGCATGTTGACCAGCAAACAGCGGCGCGGAGTTGTACGCAAGGTATGGCAGGAACTTTACGCCACTTATGGAATACGCAGCCTTTCCCCGGAATCCGGTGAATATAGAGGGGTTTATATTGGCGACCGGGTTCAGCGGGACGGCGCATATCACCAGG
The DNA here is from genome assembly GCA_002067205.1 of Pelotomaculum sp. PtaB.Bin104. Lineage (GTDB taxonomy): Bacteria > Bacillota > Desulfotomaculia > Desulfotomaculales > Pelotomaculaceae > MVQL01. The sequence continues at coordinate 36,245 of MVQL01000229.1, read as the reverse complement.
GAACTGCCTGGAGTTGGCTAATGGGACCTTTTATCACTGCTTACCGCAAGGCGCATGAATACAGCGCAGCCAGCCGCGAGCAGGCCCACCGGTTTGTTATGCCTTTTTATGATCACCTGCGCAGTCATGGTATCGGATACATATCTGAAATATTTGACGGCAACGAGCCGGTTGTGCCGCGGGGCTGTTTTGCCCAAGCCTGGGGTGTTGCTGAAATACTGCGTGCTTATGTCGAAGACGTGCTGGAAATTCAGCCGTCGGCAGCAGGAAAAATTAAAGTTTATTGAAGGAGGAATCATTTTGAATCAGTTTTGTGATTTAAATGGTGTTGATGATCTGCGTTGTATCGACACCACCGGCATGTTCACAGCATTGGACGGCCTGCCTGCCCAGTGTGCCGAGGCCTGCTGGGACCTGGTTAAAAATATTGAATTACCGGAAATTGAAGCGATCTCCAACATTGTGGTGACGGGCCTGGGCGGCTCGGCGATAGGCGGTGATTTGCTGCGAGTATACGCTGCCGATAAGATCGAGGTTCCTATTATTGTAAATCGGGATTATGTTCTGCCAAAATTTGTCGGACCAGACACCCTGGTTTTTGCGGTCAGCTATTCCGGCAATACAGAGGAAACACTGAGTGCCTATGCGGAGGCCCGGGCAAGAGGGGCTTCGATTATTGCCATCACCACCGGCGGCAAGCTTGGTGAGTTAGCCAAAAAGGACGGTATTCCGGTTGTTGGTGTCCCCTTCGGTGTCTCGCCCCGGGCGGCTACAGGCTTTCTTTTTATTCCAACCCTCCGGGTGTTAAGCCGGCTGGGACTGTTGCCTGAGGTGACCGATGAAATAACGGAGATGATTGATTATATCAGAAAGCTAAGCAGAGTATTGGGTCCTGAGGCCGAATCACGAGAAAACCAGGCCAAGCAAATTGCCGCTACACTATTTAATAAGATACCGGTTATATGGGGCTCAGCCGGAACTACCGAGGTTGTGGCCCAGCGCTGGAAAGGCCAGATTAACGAAAATGCCAAAGCGCCGGCCTATTGGAATGTGCTGCCTGAGCTAAACCATAACGAGATCGTCGGTCTCCAGTTTCCAGCTGAAATATTAAAGCAGCTCCATGTGATCATCCTTAGGGACGATCGTGATCATCCCAGGGTCCAAAAGAGGATTGAGATCACTAAAGAAGTCATTCAAAAATCAGTCGGCGGTTTTACTGAGGTGTGGGCATCCGGGGAAGGAGTTTTATCCAGGCTCTTTTCATTGATCTACACTGGTGATTTTGCAAGTGTATACCTGGCGGCGCTGTATGGTGTTGACCCTGGCCCGGTCAAGGTAATCGACTTCCTTAAGCAGGAACTGCAGGCACGGTAGCACTGCAGCTGAAAATGTTATAATTAGAGTGGTTAACGGACTAATAATGAACGTCATAAAATATAAAGAGTGGGGGGTCCTGGTTACGCAAAAGCTAGTTATTGTCACCGGCCTGTCCGGAGCTGGTAAAACTCAAGCCTTACACTGCCTGGAAGATTTGGGCTTCTTCTGTATCGATAACCTGCCCCCGGCGCTTATTCCAAAATTTGCTGAGCTTTGTACACAGGCAGCTAATAAAATTAATAAGATTGCACTAGTGGTGGACATCAGGGGTGGAGAGTTTTTTGATATGTTTTTTGAGGTGCTTACCGAGCTTGATGACCGGGGCATCCGGTGCGAAATTCTATTTCTTGAAGCTTCGGATGAAACCCTGGTGCGGCGGTTTAAAGAGTCCAGGAGGCGCCATCCTTTAAGCAGGCACGGGGCGGTTCTTGACGGTATCGAGGAAGAAAGAGGTCGCCTGCAGGATTTAAGAGGCAGGGCGAATAAAATTATCGATACTTCCAATATGTCTGTGCAGCAGCTAAAAGAAGTGATCAGCGGTATCTTTGCCGAAAACTCCGGTACAGCGGGCCTGCATATCACGGTGATTTCCTTTGGGTTTAAGTATGGTATACCGCTTGACTCCGACCTGGTGATTGATGTTCGCTTTCTAACCAATCCATTTTACCAGACTGAATTGCGCCCTCTTACTGGAAACGACCCGGAGGTCCGGGACTACGTTTTTAAATCACCGCTAGCAGGTGAATTTATGGATAAATTTGCTGGCCTGGTTGAGTTTCTTATTCCGCAGTATTGTAAAGAAGGCAAAACCACCTTAATGATTGCGATAGGCTGTACCGGTGGGATGCACCGTTCGGTAGCCCTGACTAACAGTCTGGGAGAAATCCTTCTGGAGAAAGATTTTCGCGTGACAGTACGTCATCGAGACATTGGACGTTCCAGAATATTAACGGGAGTTTAAAAGAAAAATGAGTAAATGGCTCTACCCAGGTATGCGGGTGAAGCGCTGGCTATTTATCGCCCTGGCCGGGTTAACGCTTACCGCCCTGGGTATTGACCTGTTGATTGGCGGCCGTCTGCTCGGTGATATCGCCCGCTCTGTTCATAGCCTGGAAGAAAAAGTTATTCAAGATGGCTACGATTGGATGGCCGGGATTATGGTTATCGCCGCAGGTGGGGTGGTTATCGTCGCAAGCTTGCTGAAGGCGTTTCAATCTGTGGCAGCAGTGTTTCTGCCTGGTAATGAGAGTGGCGTGGCCGATATAATTTACGCCAGGCGCAGTCTTAAACGGGGTCCGAAGATTGTGGTAATTGGCGGGGGCACAGGGCTGTCTGTTCTGTTAAGGGGGCTGAAGAAATATACCAGCAATCTTACCGCCATTGTCACTGTTGCTGATGATGGCGGGAGTTCAGGGCGCCTGCGGGGTGATTTAGGCATTTTGCCACCCGGTGATATCCGCAATTGTCTGGTAGCGCTGGCAGATAAAGAGCCCCTGATGGAAGAATTACTGCAGTACCGTTTTCCAACTGGTGAACTGGCTGGACACTGTATGGGCAATCTTCTTCTGGCTGCGCTAACGGGCATTACCGGTGGCTTTGATCAGGCGGTACGCGGACTAAGCAAAGTCCTTGCGGTGCGCGGTCAGGTCCTTCCCGCTACTCTAGCAAATGTTACCTTGTGCGCTGAACTAACTGACGGGACAGTGGTGCAGGGGGAGTCGAATGTTACCGGCAGCCCTGGACAGATCAAAAGAGTTTTTATTAAACCCAGCCGGTGCCTGCCGCTGCCTGAGGCGTTGGAGGCAATTCGGGAGGCTGACGCTATTGTTTTAGGACCTGGAAGTCTTTATACTAGTATTATCCCTAATTTGTTAGTTAAAGGGATTCCCGAGGCGCTGGCTAGGGCATCCGCGATCAAAATCTACGTCTGCAATGTAATGACCCAGCCGGGTGAGACGGAAGGATATACCGGATCGGACCACCTGCGGGCTATTATTGACCACGCTGGTAAATTTCTCGATTATGCGCTGATGAATACGAGTCAGGTGCCTCTAAGATTGCGTGCCCGCTATCGACAGGAGGGTGCCAGCCCGGTGCTGGTAGATCTTGTGGAAATTGAAAAGTTGGGAATCACCCTTGTATGTGCGGATCTTATTCATAAGAGTGCTGTTGTGCGACACCACCCTGAAGAGTTATCCAGGGCGATTATGCGCCTGGTAATATCTCACAATGAATTGCCTGAACGTGTTCGCTTTCCCCGGGAGTATAAAAAATTTGATCGGGAGAAATCGCCGTCGGCGCAGAATTATCCTGGCTGATATAAGAAAACTACCAGCCCTCAGGCTATGCCGGGAGGGTTTTTTTATTTGTTTTTGCAGTCAAAAGGTTATGAGAAGCCAGACTTCTACTTATAATGTTATGATATAATATAAAAAAGGAAGAAGGATGGGCATTTGTCATTCTCAACGGCAACAAAAAATGAGTTGGCCCGGATTATTTCAAAGCATCCATGTTGCCGCCTGGCTGAGTTGGCTGCCCTGATCAGGATGGACGGCAGCATTCAAATCAGCAGCGGGAAACTTATGTCTCTAAACATAACTACTGAGAATGCTGCTGTGGCTAGGAAGATCTTGTTAATGGTCAAAGGTCTTTTTAATCTTCAAACAGAAGTGCTGGTACAAAGAAAAACACGCCTTCGTAAAAATAACGTCTATTTAGTACGTATTCCACCTCAGCAACAGCTGTCCAAGCTATTATGCCAGGCAGGAATGCTTGACCGGCACGGCCGCCTGAAGGACACTGTTCAGGAAGAGCTGTTAAAAAAGATATGTTGCCGCCGTGCTTACCTGAGGGGTGTTTTTCTCGGTGGGGGTTCGGTAAACAGCCCCGAGGGGACATATCATCTTGAAGTAATCACAGATAATGAGCAGCATGCCAACAGTATTTGCAGGCTAATGCAGAGATTCCGCTTGCCGGCCCGGATTAGTGAGAGAAAAAACTGGCAAGTCGTTTATTTAAAGGGCAGTGAACAGATTGTCCGATTTTTAAATATTATCGGAGCTCACTCGGCGCTGTTAAATTTTGAAAATGTCAGAGTATACAAGGATGTGCGCAACCAGGTCAACCGTTTGGTAAATTGTGAAACGGCTAATTTAAACAAAACTATTAATGCTTCGGTACGCCAGTTGGAAAATATTAAGCTGGTGAGAGATACTGTCGGGTTTGACAATATCTCCGCTTCCCTGCGCGAAGCTGCAGAATTAAGGGTTAAATATCCAGATGCGAGCTTGAAGGAACTTGGGGATTATATGCAGCCCAGGTTGGGCAAGTCAGGGATGAGCCACCGGTTGCGGAAGCTTGAAGAAATTGCTGAAAAAATTAGATTAGAGGTGAGAGGAGATAAAAAAATGATGTGATGTTATTGATGAAATTATTGCCTGACGAATTTCTTAGATACAAAAGCACTTTCGGCAGGAAAAAGACCGGTCCATAATGAATTTATAATAATATAAACAGGTTTTCTTGAGGTGTTGAAGACATGCAGGTAGGTTACAATCTTAATCTGGAACAGACCCAAAAGTTAGTCATGACTCCCGGGTTGTGTCAGGCGATTAATGTGCTGCAACTTACTTCAATGGAACTGTCCACATTTATTGAACGGCAGCTCGAGGAAAACCCTCTGCTGGAATTACGGGAAGAAGAGGTGGAGGGCGAGAGGGATTTTGGCTCCAGGGAAAAGCTGAGACAAAATGAAAAGGAAAAACAGGATAACGGGTTGAATTGGGAAGAATATTTTGAGGAATACCCGCCCGGAGGAAGGTATAACCGGACTGACCGCCAGGATCAATGGCTGGATAAGCAGGAAAATAGTTATGATAGATTTCTGTCTAAAGCACCTACTCTGTCAGACCACCTATTGTCGCAGCTTAACCTGACCCCGTGTAGCCCTAAAGATAGATTAATCGGGGAATACCTGATCGGCAACATCGACAGTAAAGGGTATCTGCGGGTTACCCTGACTGAGGCAGCCGAGCAGTTAAATGTTGCCTCTTCCGATCTGGAACGGATGTTGAATACGATTCAGAGCTTTGAGCCGATAGGGGTGGGCGCACGGAATTTGCAAGAGTGTTTATTGATTCAAATAAGCCAATTAAACCTGAAAAACGAACTAATTGTAAAATTAGTTAAAGACCACTTAGTTGACTTGGCCAAGGGTAGGTTGACCTGCATAGCCCACAAGCTTGGGGTAACGATTCGGGAAGTACAGGAGGCCGCCGACTTGCTTAAAACCCTTGATCCCAAGCCCGGCCGGAACTTTACCAGTACAAATGACACCTGTTACATTGTGCCCGATGTTGTTTTGGAGAAGGTAAACGGCGAGTATATTATTCTGGTCAATGATGTAGATGTGCCGCGGATTAGCATAAATTCAACCTACCGGGTGGCGTTAATGAAGGACAAACAAATAGACGCCAGCGCCAAGCGCTTTGTGGAAAGCAAACTGAACGCTGCGGTCTGGCTAATCCGGAGTATCGAGCAAAGGCGCATGACTCTATATAAGGTTGCCAGTTGTTTGGTGGAATTGCAGAGGGAGTTTTTAGAGCGGGGGATCAAGTACTTGAAGCCCCTCAATTTGAAAACGGTTGCTGAGATAGTAGGAGTTCACGAATCGACGGTCAGCAGGGCCACTTCTAATAAGTACATCCAGACACCACGTGGTGTTTTTGAAATGAAAAGCTTCTTTTCGACCGGGTTGGGCAGCACAGCAGGGGCAATGACGTCGGCCGGTTCAACCAAAAAAATACTTCAAGAAATTATCAACGCCGAAGATAAGAAATATCCTTTAAATGATCAGAAGCTTGTAGAACAACTGCGGCTGAAGGGCATAAAAATTTCCCGACGCACTGTGGCAAAATACCGGGATGAGCTGAATATACCGTCTATACAGAAGAGAAAAAGATATTAAAACAATTTTATAAATAATGCTTTAGTTAAGTTAACTTCAAGGGAATGGCAAAATAAGTCATACCCATTTTTTTTGCAGTAAAATTGCTTTATTAAGCAGGAATCCGCAGGGTCACTAGAGAATAAGTATGTTATAATTAAATAAAAAAATGTTAATTAGGTACACTAATGAGAGGAGTGGGCAACATTAATAGTGTGAAAATTGGTATTAATGGTCAAGGAAGAATTGGTAGGGATCTGCTTAGGGGTGCGGTAAAACGCCCGGATTTGGATGTAGTTGCAGTTAATCACAAAACACGCAGGCTTTCAGTCTCCGAAACTTATGCTCAATCAGTAGCGCACTTAATTAAGTATGATTCTGTGCATGGTGCTTTTGATGCCGATGTACAAGGTGAAAATGACGTCATCATCATCGACGGCAAAAATATTAAGCTTTTTGCGGAAGGTGACCCTGCCCTCCTGCCCTGGAAGGATCTAGGCGTAGATATCGTAGTGGAATCAACCGGCAAGTTTAATAACCCGGCTGAAGCATCGAAGCACCTGCAGGCAGGCGCCAAAAAAGTTATTTTAAGCGCTCCGGCAAAAGGTGGAGAATGCCCTACCTTCGTAATGGGTGTTAACCATGACAAGTATAACCCGGCTACGGATCATGTTGTCTCAAACGCCTCTTGTACGACCAATTGCCTGGCTCCGGTGGCCAAGGTTTTGAATGACAATTTCGGCATCGTCAAAGGATTCATGACTACAGTGCACGCCTATACTAATGACCAGCAGATCCTGGATATGCCCCACCGTGACTTGCGGCGGGCAAGAGCAGCCAATCTGTCGATCATCCCCACCAGTACCGGGGCAGCAAAAGCGGTGGGACTAGTTCTGCCCGAGCTGAAAGGCAAGCTGAACGGCTTTGCCATGCGGGTACCCACACCTAATGTTTCAGTAGTAGATCTGGTAGTAGAGCTGACCAAAAAAGTTGACGTCGAAGAAGTTAACGCTGCTTTTAAAGAGGCTGCGGCTGGTCCATTGAAAGGGATTATGGAGTACTGCGAGCTGCCGTTAGTGTCTATCGACTTTAACGGTAATCCCAACTCTACTATTGTGGATGCGCTTTCGACAATGGTCATTGGGGATAACATGGTTAAGGTAGTTGCCTGGTATGACAATGAATGGGGTTATGCCCAGAGGATTCTGGATCTTATTTCCTTCATGGTTTCCAAGGGACTATAAGCCTGCCGGCATGATGTACTGCTTATTGTCCAGTTTGTTCTTTTAATTGCAGCAGGGTAAATAAATTTAGCAGAATTAGGTCTTGCGCCGGCCGGGCTGGCCTGCAGCCAACCCGGCTCAACAGGCGCTTTAGGGATTCGCCGAAGGGAGGTAGATGAACATAAACAAAAAATATGTACGCGATCTGGACGTATCCGGCAAGCGTGTACTGGTGCGTGTTGACTTCAATGTGCCCGTTGACGAAAGCGGTCAGGTTTCCGATGACACCCGGATTAGGGCAGCTCTACCCACAATCAATTATTTGCTTGGCCAAAAGGCTAAAGTAATTCTTGCTTCTCACCTGGGACGGCCTAAAGGGAAAGTAAACGAGAAGTACCGGATGGATCCTGTTGCTAAGCGGCTATCGGAATTGCTCGGACAGCCGGTGACCAAAGTGGATGACTGTGTCGGCGAGCTTGCCCAGTCCGCTGTAGACATAATGCAAAGTGGGGACGTGGTACTGCTTGAGAATGTCCGGTTTCATCCGGATGAAGAAAAGAATAATGAAGATTTTGCCCGGCAACTGGCCGCACTGGCCGATATCTATGTAAACGACGCCTTTGGGACAGCTCACCGCGCCCATGCGTCCACGGAAGGAGTAGCCAAGTTTTTACCTGCCGTGGCCGGCTTTCTGATGGAAGATGAGCTGAACATGCTGGGTAAGCTCCTAGCGGATCCGGAGCGTCCTTTCGTGGCAATTATGGGTGGTGCCAAAGTATCGGACAAAATAGCGGTTATTGCAAATCTATTTAATAAAGTTGATACACTGATCATTGGCGGCGGAATGGCTAATACCTTTCTGAAGGCCCAAGGTTTTGAAACCGGCACTTCCCTATTAGAAGCCGACAAGGTTGAAATGGCTCGAGGGCTGATCGAAGAAGCCAAAAAGAAGGGGGTAAACTTCTTCTTACCAGTGGATGTGGTAGTAGCTGAAGCAGCTGAGCCCGGTGCAGCCAGGAAGACGGTACCGGTCGATCAAATTCCGGCCGGCTGGATGGCGCTGGATATCGGCCCTGAGTCAGTGACGCGCTTTACAGAGGTCTTGCAAACGGCGCGGACAGTAATGTGGAATGGCCCCATGGGAGTATTTGAAATGGAGCCCTTCGCTGCGGGTACGGAAGCCATAGCTAGTGTTCTCGCTGGAATAGATGCCACCACCGTTGTCGGGGGCGGCGACTCGGTATCTGCGGTGAAAAAAGCTGGCGTGGCCAATAAGATTACCCATATTTCTACGGGCGGCGGCGCCTCCCTTGAGTTTCTTGAAGGCAAACAGCTGCCGGGAGTGGTGGCGCTGCTTGATAAATAGAGCTCGTTGAGGGCAATAGCTCGGAAAGTGCTGGCGGATATATTCTGTCAGCACTGTTAAATAAGAAAAGGAGATCGCAGGCTAGATGGTTAAAAATCGCAAGCCCATAATAGCGGGTAATTGGAAAATGTATAAAACAGCTTCCGAGGCGTTGACCTTTGTCCGGGAACTGCAGTCGGCCGTTTCAGGAAACGAAGATGTCGAAGTGGTAGTGTGCCCGCCTTTTAACGCCCTGGTTCCGGTGGTGGAGGCGCTGCGCGGTATCGGTATTGCAGTGGGCGCGCAGAACGTGCACTGGGAGGAACAAGGTGCTTTTACCGGTGAAATATCACCTGGCATGTTGAAAGACGCGGGGTGTCGTTATGTGATTATCGGCCACTCAGAGCGCAGGCAGTTTTTCGGGGAAACAGACGCAAACGTCAACCGCAAGGTAAAAGCTGTTTTGCAGCATGACCTAACCCCGGTCATGTGTGTTGGTGAGTTGCTCAGCGAGCGGGAGGACGGCATTACTGAAAAAGTTGTGCGGGATCAGATCGAGGCAGGTTTAGAAGGGCTAACGCCTGGTCAGGTGGCCGGAATGGTTATCGCTTATGAGCCCGTTTGGGCCATCGGTACCGGGAAGACGGCTTCAGATGCGGACGCCCAGCAGGTTATCGGATTTATTCGTGGCCTGGTGAGCAAATTGTTTGGCGAAGAGACGGCAGCGCAGGTGCGCATCCAGTATGGCGGGAGCGTAAAGCCCCAAAACACCGCCAGCCTGATGGCACAACCGGATATTGACGGCGCACTGGTTGGCGGCGCTAGCCTAGATGTGGAAAGTTTTACTGGGATAATTAAAGCAGCCGCTGGAAATTAGGCGGCATGCTCTCAAGTTTAGTTTGTGGAATCCTGCCCTCGGTTTTAGATGAACCGGAGGCAGGATAGCCAGTTAGACGAAATGAAATTGAATTTAACCGGAATAATATTATTTATAATTTTATTTAAAGTCAGGCGTCTGATGACTGACAACCATATGCGGAGGGTCCTCATTTTGAATGAAATTGATAAGCCTCTGGTCCTGGTAATCATGGACGGCTGGGGCCTTAGCTCCCGAAGTGAGGGAAATGCTGTAGAACAGGCGAGTACCCCAAATATAGACGATTACTCGGCCAGTTACCCGCACTGCACTCTCGTTTGTTCCGGTGAGGAAGTTGGCCTGCCGGAAGGCCAGATGGGCAACTCCGAAGTGGGACACCTGAACATCGGTGCAGGCCGGGTAGTATATCAGGAATTAACCAGGATCAACCGTGCCGTCAGGGACGGGAGCTTTTTTGATAATGAAACTCTACTTAAAGCTGTGAGCCAGGCCAAAAAGCAAAATTCCGCGCTTCATTTAATCGGGTTGCTTTCGGATGGCGGGGTGCACAGTCATATTAACCACCTCTTTGCCCTGCTTGATCTTGCGGCGCGGGAAAACCTGAGCAGGGTATTTATCCATGCCTTTTTGGACGGGCGTGATGTGCCGCCTGCAAACGCAAAGGAATATTTTGAACTCCTGGAGCAAAAACTAAATAAGCTTGGTTTCGGAGCAGTGGCGACAGTAATGGGTCGCTATTACGCTATGGACAGAGACAAACGCTGGGAGCGGGTCGAGAAAGCCTACCGGGCCATGGTGCTTGGCGAGGGGGTCCAGGCTGTTTCGTCTTTTGATGCTGTCGACCAGGGCTACAGCAGGAGGGAAACAGACGAATTTATCCAGCCGACAGTGCTCAGAAGAGAAAGCGGCGAGCCGGTGGCGCAGATATCCGATGGCGACTCAATTATTTTCTTTAACTTTCGTCCAGACCGGGCGCGCGAGCTGACCCGGGCGTTTGTTGATATTGACTTTAGTGGCTTCAGCCGCCCCGCAAACCGGCCGGAAGTCTCTTTTACCTGTATGACCCTATATGACAAAACTATTGAGGCGCCGGTGGCCTTCCAGCCCAAGACGTTAAACAACACGCTGGGCCAGGTGCTCAGCGCCTGCGGGATTGCTCAGCTAAGGCTTGCTGAGACTGAGAAATACGCCCATGTCACCTTTTTCTTTAACGGGGGTGTGGAGGCACCCAACCAGGGTGAGGAAAGGATACTGGTACCTTCACCCAAAGTAGCGACTTATGACCTGAAGCCGGAGATGAGCGCATTGGAGGTTACCGATACCTTTTTGGAACAGCTTGCTCTGAATAAGTTTCAGGTAATCATCATGAATTATGCCAACGCCGATATGGTCGGCCACACCGGTGTTATGACTGCGGCGGTGCAAGCAGTGGAAACGGTAGACAGTTGTTTAGGCCGGGTGGTGCCGGCTGTTTTGCAAAAGGGCGGTACGGTATTAATCACTGCTGACCACGGTAATGCTGAAGAGATGATTGATGAGCAAGGGGAAGTCTTTACCGCGCACACCACGAATCCAGTACCTTTCCTCATGATCCGCCACGATATAGAAGAAGTTAGCCTGCGGCTGGATGGCAGTTTGGAAGACATTGCCCCGACGATGCTCAGGCTGATCAATATTTCCAAGCCCAAAGAAATGACCGGCAATTCTTTAATAGAAATTAAATGTAGAATGTGATAAGGAGGAATACTTGTGTCCGCTATTATTGAAGATGTTTACGCCCGCGAGATCCTTGATTCCCGCGGTAACCCGACGATTGAAGTCGAGGTGATCCTGGAAGACGGGACATTGGGAAGGGCAGCGATACCTTCCGGGGCATCTACCGGCGCATATGAGGCGGTTGAATTAAGAGACGGCGACAGCAAGCGCTACAATGGCAAAGGAGTACTGAAGGCTGTTGAGAATGTTAACACTGTCATTGCTCCTGAAATAACCGGGTATGATGCAACAGACCAGGTCGGGATAGACAGGGTTATGTTGGAGCTCGACGGAACACCGAACAAAGGCAAGCTGGGCGCCAATGCCATTCTGGGGGTGTCAATTGCTGTGGCCAAGGCGGCTGCGGAATCAATGGGACTACCCCTTTATCAATACCTGGGCGGCACAAATGCCAAGGTATTACCGGTGCCGATGATGAATATTTTGAACGGCGGCAAGCATGCCGACAACAATGTTGATATCCAGGAATTCATGATCCTGCCAGTGGGCGCCACCAGTTTTGCCGAGGCGCTGCGGATGAACACCGAAATTTACCATGTGCTGAAGAGTGTTCTGAAAAAGAAAGGCCTGAATACCGCAGTTGGCGACGAAGGCGGCTTTGCTCCTATGCTTGAATCAAATGAAGAAGCACTGGCAGTCATTGTTGAAGCGATTCAAACAGCCGGCTACCAGACTGGTGACCAGATCGCTCTAGGCATCGACGCTGCCGCCACGGAGTTTTACAAGGACGGCAAATATGTTCTTGCAGCTGAGGATAAAAGCCTTTCATCCGAGGAGATGGTGGATTATTATGCCATGCTTGCTGAGAAATATCCAATTATATCTATTGAAGACGGGCTGGCCGAAGACGACTGGGACGGTTGGTTTAAGCTGACGGGTCGGTTGGGTGGAAAGGTTCAGATCGTAGGTGATGATCTCTTCGTTACTAATACTGAGCGCCTTAGCCGGGGTATCAAGTCCAGTGTGGCTAATTCTATTTTAATCAAGCTCAACCAGATCGGTACTATCACAGAGACTCTTGACGCCATTGAAATGGCCAAGCAGGCTGGCTATACGGCCGTTGTTTCCCACCGCTCCGGTGAAACCGAAGACGTAACTATTGCTGATCTTGTCGTGGCGACCAACGCCGGGCAGATTAAGAGCGGCGCCCCCTGCCGCACCGACCGGGTAGCCAAGTACAACCAGTTGCTCAGAATAGAGGAAGAACTAGGTTCCCTGGCTGTCTACAAGGGCAAGAGCGGTTTTTACAACCTTAAACCATAATTTCAGGCTAATAATATAGATAAATGTATTACCGGGGACAAAGACAATGTCCCCGGTAATACATTTATCTTATTGCGATTGTCAGTTATTCGGTCATATGATATAATTATTTTGATTTTTGTATACTTAACTAACCCGGATATTGCTGATTATTCACAGTTTTTTGTCATTTTTATCTGATTTATAATGTTAGTTAACAATTTGTTTTTTGTGTTATGCGCAATGCTAGTTTGTTAAGCACCATTTACAGGTTCGGCAATTCCGGGAATCAGAAAATAAAAAGGAGGTGAAAATGTAGTGAAGATTGCAGTGACTGTCCTTCATTTTGCATTATCTATTGCTCTTATCGCTGCCGTGGTTCTGCAATCCGGCAGGAGCGCCGGTCTTTCCGGATCAATTGCCGGGGGTGCGGAAACAATATTTGGAAAGAAAAAGGGGCTAGACGAGTTGCTGGGCAAGGTCACTATCGTGGTAGCAGTGTTATTTGCGGCTACCGCACTGGGTTTGGTTGCCTGGAAGTAATTTTGTGTCGATGTAAAGATATTTTAGGAGAAGAGGAGGGTATTAAATGCAAGATATTACGCTGGCCTATTATGCCGCGGCTGCCGGGGCGATCGCTCTGCTCTTTGCACTTGCCACACTGGCAAGTATTTTGAAAGAGTCTATGGGTACCCCCAGAATGAAAGAAATCTCTGAAGCTGTCCAGGAAGGCGCTATGGCTTACCTGAACCGCCAGTATAAAACACTCATTCCTTTTACTATTATCGTTGCTATACTTCTTGCTGTGGCATTACCGATGCTTGACCCCCGGGTACAAGGTATTCCCTTGACTGTATCCTTCCTGGTTGGTGCCATCTGCTCTGCAATAGCCGGTTATATCGGCATGAACAGCACCACCAAGTCTAATGCCCGTACCGCTGAAGCGGCCCGTAGTCATGGCTTGGGCAAGGCGCTAAATGTTTCCTTCCGCGCTGGTGCTGTCATGGGCTTGTCTGTTGCTGGTCTTGGCCTGCTGGGCGTTTCTGTTTTATTCATTCTTTATCATGACGCTGTGGTTATTAACAGCTTTGCTTTTGGAGCATCCGCGATTGCGTTCTTCGCTCGTGTCGGCGGCGGGATCTACACCAAGGCTGCTGACGTCGGTGCTGACTTGGTTGGTAAGGTCGAAGCAGGTATTCCCGAAGACGACCCGCGCAACCCGGCTACCATTGCCGACAACGTTGGTGACAACGTTGGCGACACCGCCGGAATGGGCGCGGACTTGTTCGAATCTTACGCTGCTACAACTATTGCCGCAATGATTATCGGCAACAGTATTTTTGGATTAAAAGGCTCTCTCTTCCCGTTAGTGGTAGGTGCCATTGGGATTATTGCTTCCATTATCGGCACCTTCTTTGTCCGCACCGGTGAGGGTGGCAACCCGCAAGCAGCCCTTAACGTGGGCCTGTGGGGCACCAACGTTATGACTGCTGTTGGTGTTTACTTCCTTGCCATTAGTACTTTTGGCTCAAATGAAGGCTTTGGCATCTTCCTCGCTGTTGCTGCCGGTCTTATTGTCAACGTCGCCATTGGTGCCCTAACCGAGTACTACACTGCTAACAATAAGAAACCCTGCATGCGGATCGCAGAGGCCTCTAAAACTGGGCCGGCTACTAACATTATTGCTGGTCTGGCGGTAGGTATGGAATCAGTATTTTTGCCCATGATTTTCTTTGCCGGTGCAATCTGGTTTTCATTCTGGGCAGCTAGTTTCGTAAACCCGGCTCACGCAATTTATGGTATCGCGATGGCTGCTATGGGCATGCTTTCCACTGCAGGTATTGTGGTGGCCATGGACTCGTTCGGTCCTGTTGCCGACAACGCCGGCGGTATTGCCGAGATGGCTGAGCTGCCGCCTGAAGTTCGTAAAAAAACCGACAAACTGGACGCAGTTGGCAACACAACTGCTGCGATTGCTAAAGGTTTTGCCATTGGTTCCGCCGCCCTGACCGCACTGGCCCTTTTCCAGGCTTTTGCTGACGAGGTAGCGCGTAACCCGAAGCTGCAGCACCTGCTGCAAGGCGGACACCTAGTGATGAACTTGAACAACCCGCAAGTTCTGATCGGACTCTTAATCGGCGCTTCGGTTCCTTTCCTGGTCGGCGCTTCTACAATGCGTGCCGTTGGTGATGCTGCTTTCGCTATGATTAACGAAGTGCGCCGTCAGTTCCGCGAGATTCCCGGTATCATGGAAGGCAAGGGCAAGCCGGACTACGCTAGTTGTGTTAGTATTGCTACTGGCGCTGCCATCAGCAAGATGATCTTCCCCGGTCTGGTTGCCGTGGGTATGCCCATTCTCGTAGGCTTTGGCCTTGGTGCTCTGTCTCTGGCTGGTTACCTGACTGGTTTAACTGCGACTGGTGTTTTGATGGCTCTGTTCCTGGCCAATGCCGGCGGCGCCTGGGATAACGCTAAGAAGTGGATTGAAGAAGGCAACCTGGGTGGCAAGAAGGTTAATGGTGAGCCTAACCCGATTCACCAGGCTGCTGTTATCGGTGACACCGTTGGTGACCCCTGCAAGGACACTTCCGGCCCGGCCATGAACCCGCTGATCAAGGTTGCCGGTACTGTCTCATTGATTATTGGTTCGGTATTGATACGCTAACAGCTAAAAAGTGCCGGCACTGCCGGCACTTTTTTTTGCCTGTTAACAACAGTTATTTGTGTCTACTAGATAATATTTCAAGCAGGTCCCGTGAAATATGATGGAAAGATTTTAAAGAACCTAGGGCGTCAGTCCTGTTGACTAAGAATATCTTAAGAAGAGGTTGGTATTAGGTCTACAGAAGACAGATACGTAAGGTAAATACAGATAAAATTGTTCTTGACATTCCTGATAGAACTATTATAATAGAGTAAGTTGATTTATTATAATAAACTTAGGATTAGTTTAGATTTGTAATCGGTTACAGTTTGAATTATTTATTTTGGGCATATACATTTGCCACCTGTGACAGATATGTTTCGGACTGTACTGGTGGCTTTAGTTTTCAGGTGAACGTGATGAATTATAAAACAGTAACGGAAAACAGAAAGGCCAGGCATGAGTATAGTATTTTAGAAACTTTTGAAGCAGGTATTGCCTTGACCGGAACCGAAGTAAAATCGCTGCGTGAAGGAAGGGCAAACCTGCAGGACAGCTTTGCTCGCGTTAATAATGCCGAGCTACTGCTGTATAATATGCATATAAGCCCTTATGATAAGGGTAACCAGTTTAATCACGAGCCGAAGCGTACCCGTAAACTACTGATGCATAAGGCAGAGATATTACGGCTGCTGGGAAAGACGAGAGAAAAAGGCTTGGCTCTAATTCCTATGAAAGTATATTTTAAAAGAGGTATCGCCAAAGTTGAGCTGGCTCTGGCCAGAGGAAAGAAGTTATACGACCGTAGAGATGATATTGCTGCACGTGACGCCCGGAGGGAGGTTGACCGGGCGATGAAGGAAAGGTCAAGGTTGCAATAAATATTAATAGAACATTAAATAACTGTCACTCTTAATCTAAAGATTGTTACAAATAATTTGGGGGCGTAAAGGTTTCGACGGGGGAAGCGGTGGCAGGAGGAGCGAGCCGGGGTTCCATCAGCCCGCAATACGGTGGAAAAATTATAATTGCCAACGAAGAATACGCTTTAGCTGCTTAGATGCAGTTAACCTTCTACCCGCGCTGGGCCCGTGGCCTGGGCTAGGGGGTCAATTAAACGGGCTGGCTTAAGTCCAATTCTCGGAGGACTGAAGTAAGACTCATCGAGATAGTTCCAACGGAGCTTGGCTGTAAGCGCCGGCGGAGTAAAATCTAAACTACAGCCTGCGCTCGGAGAATCTCCTGTGGTCGGTCTTCCGGACGGTGGGTTCGATTCCCCCCGCCTCCACCAAATATTCTACCATCTATTGATAAAAAGAATTTTATCGGTGGGTGGTTTTTATATTGCCCAAAAGGTCGGTAATAAAGCCGTTCCTGCGTTATTGAGGAGCGGCTTTTGGCATTTGCCACGGGTTATGTTGGCCATAATAAGATTAACCCCGGTCATTTTCCTGTTGCGTTAGCCGGGGCAATCGTTGAAAGTTAGCAGGGGGTGTGCATTGCCCGTCGATAATCGTTAAAAGATTGGCTTGAAACGTTGAAAGTTACTCTTTGGTACTAAAATATACCCCATAGAATGGACAGCAAAAAGTGTAGAGACCCGTATTGTGGACAGGAAAAAAGGTTTGAGAAACATCGAAATCCTTGAACGTGGACACAAAAAGGTTTAATCTGCATGGAAGCAATTTTATGGGGAGATAACAGATGAGTTGGAAGACATTCACACCTGAAGAACTGGTGAAAATCAGACAGAATCCATACGTAAAAAGCGCCACGGCCCACATGATCCGTTTCACTTCGTTGTTTAAAGAGGAGTTCTGGGAGCAAATAGAGAGAGGGATGAAGCCCACTGATATTATTAGAAGCATGGGTTTTGACCCGGAAGTGCTTGGCGAATCCCGCATCAGTGGTATTGCTCAGCATATTCGCGAACAGGCTGAAAGCGGGACAGGATTTCGCGATGTAAGGCAAACAACATTGCTAAACGAAGGACTTCACAAGCCATTGCCCCCGTCTAAAGCACTATTACATATGCAGCATGAAATTGCTTACCTGAAGCAGGAGATGGAATTTATAAAAAAAATTATCTTAGCGGACAGGGAGGCAAGGCGGAAATGCTCATCAAAGCCAGGGCAGACGTCAAGTTCAGAATCATCCAAGAAATGACCTCCCGAGACAACAACCTGCTCAACATTTCATGGCTCTGCAATATTGCTGGAGTTTCCCGGTCCGGTTATTACCGCTGGCTGGAGGCGGAAGATACCAGGAATGCTCACGAGGAGCAAGACCGAAGGGACTTCGCGCTGATTCTGGAGGCATACAACCACCGGGGCTACGCCAAAGGTGCGCGCGGTATTCACATGCGGCTGCTGCACCAAAATCCGGCCATAGTTATGAACATCAAGAAGATCAGGCGGTTGATGAATAAATACAACCTGCAATGCCCGATTCGTAAGGCAAATCCTTACCGCCGCATGGCGAAAGCAATGAGGACAAGCAATGTGGCTCCCAATTTATTGAACCGCGAATTTCGCCAGCACGGTGCCAGGGCGGTGCTCTTGACTGATATTACATATATTCCACGCAAAGACAAAAAATTTAGTTATCTTTCCATGATTGTAGACGCATACACCAAGCAGATACTTTCCTATGTAGCGAGCGATTCTCTGGAATTGGATTTTGTCTTGGAAACCGTGAACCGGCTAATTGAGAATCACGTTGTTTCATTAAATGCCGAAACCATGATCCATTCAGATCAAGGCTGCCATTATACCAGCCATAAATTCATTGAAATCGTGAAAAACAGTGACCTTCGGCAATCAATGTCCCGCAAAGCCAATTGCTGGGACAACGCGCCGCAGGAAAGCCTGTTTGGTCATATGAAGGATGAATTGGACCTCAGTACGTGCGAAACGCACGCACAAATTGCATCTGTTATCGATGACTGGATTGACTATTACAACAATGAGCGCTACCAGTGGGATCTGGCGCGGCTGTCCCCCAATGAATACTACGAATACCTGCAGTCCGGTATCTATCCTTTGGCTATCAAGCCGCCCAAATAAACCGACAGCTCCTAAGGAATGGATGTAACGCAAATACCATACCTGGAGTAAGCCGTAAACAATTGAACAATTAAAAATGTCCTTGACATGGGGTACACATCATACAATGAACCTATAAAAATGAACTTATTGACTGCAACCCCTCGCTCTCAATACGTTCACCTAGTTTTGTTAGACCGAACACCATTAAGGCACGGGCGTATAGGTATGGTGTGGTCGTGCCAGGATATAGAGATCTTAGCAGCGTTGCCAGTTGACCATCGCTGTCGATACTGCCGATATTGTAGTTATTACCTTCACTGTCCGGAATAGAATAGGTTTCCGGGTCGATTTCATCAAAATGGTTTTTAAGTGCGTAAGCCAATGCGAACTTCGCTGCAGTGGTCGCATAGTCAAAATAACCCGTGGCAACTAATTTGTCAGCCACCTCGTTTGCACCCCGAGATAATCGGATATTAACTAAATCTGTTGTCATGACCATTCACCTCCAATTTAATTAGGCTCAATGCGTGTGTAGAAGGACGTTTGCCGAGTTAGACGATATTCCTTCTTTAATGCCGCGCCCAGCGTTTCTCTTGCCCGTTGCTCATCAATCTCGTGAGTATAAGCCAGCAGCACGATTTGTTCAGACATGGAAGGTAGAGCCTTTGTAATGTTCTCTTTATGGGTGGGGTCGAGACGCCCGAAGGGCGAGTCCATAATGATTGGCCCACGAAGCGGTGCGTTCTTGTGTAGCGCTCCAATTAGGGCTAAAGCAACCACATGCTCAAAACCTGCAGACCTCAACGGAACAGTTTCTCCAGACGAGTGAACCATAGACAAACCATAATTCTCATTAATTTCAAGCTTTACGTAATCCGGGTCATTGCTGATCTGGAGAAATAAGTCCGTGGCATCCTTCTCGACATCGCTTTTGAGTTTATCCCGGTACGAGCCGATACCTTCCTCAAAAATACCATGGATCTGTTCACATAGCTCCACCCTTCGTCTTGCGAGCGCCATGTCCGAGCCGGTAGCTGTTCGATCCAACTTTGCATTCAGGGTTGTCAGAGTGCCTTTCACACTTGTGATTTTTTCGTTCTCCAAGCGCCTACCTTCTTCCAGATTCTCAATCTTCTTTAGGCATTTGGATAAATCTTTCACACGCTCCTGCATGCTGGATGACAGTTCCTCAATGTCCCCGTGCCTTTCAATCTCTTCTTTGACCGCCTTAAGCTTACGCTCGTCATCACTGATTTCCACGTTCACGCTAGCAAGCTGCTGCTCATATACTTCGAGCCGGTCTTTACTGCTCGGAAACTGAAAGGCTTCAAGGGAAGCCCTTCGGTTTTGTAGGCTCCGTAACAGGGATTCCTCATCCGGAGTGAGCCCACCATAGCTGCTTTCGGCATCCCTAATACGCGCCTCCATTTTTGCGATCAATGCATCGTCAATGTCTTGGTCACATAGATGACAATGTTTACTTTCCACCGCAGCTTTCATGTCATCAAGGAAATGCTTGGCCATCTTTTGGATGTTCTCTTTATCCTCCAAGCTTTTCACTTGATTCTGGACATCTGTTAGGACAGCGGCCACCCTTGCCCCAACCAAGCCCTTCCATGCATCCTTGGTTACTACGCAAATCTGAGACAGCAAAGCATCTCGCCGGGCCTTTTTTTCAGCGATGGATATCTCAAGTGCCCTCATACTTCCCAGAAGGTCTTTTACATGCTCGTTTTGCTCTAGTTCGCCTTCCAACTCATTTTTCTTAATGAGCTCCTGGGATAATTCATTTCGCAGGCGCTCAAGCTCGGCAGTATGTTCCTGCAATTCCGCTTCAAAAGCGGCAATTTGAGAACCAATCTGCATGGTCTGCTGGTTGCTCTGAGCCACGCGGGTTTTTATCTTTCTGTATTCATCCAATATCGCTTCGGCATCGGTCGCACCATTAGTTAAGACCGGGACACCAAGAATTTTCTCAATAGACTCTTTGATTTTCGCCCCAATATCGGTATTCTCTAATAAAAGCTCCTCGTATTCCTGCAACAGCTCGCCATCGAATAGGAAAAAGCGGGAAACCTGTTCTGGCATAATGAGCTTTAAAATGTGCTCAGAAGCGGCGCCAGATAGAATGGCACCATCCTCCTTTAAAAAGACAGCTTGCTCATAGTCATCGTTCTTGGTCGGTCGGGTAACCCCTGCTCTGACTTTGTATTGGCGGGTCAACTCGTACTGCTTACCATCATTGGTCATACGTAATACGACCTTAAATCCGTAACGACCATCTGCGCGGCTCTCAATATTTGATAGGCTCGTCAAATCGACGCTTGCACCACGCCGATTCTGAAACTTTCCGTATAAGGCATATCGGAAGATATTTAGTAGGGTCGTTTTCCCCCGTCCGTTGTTCCCCCAGATAAACGTAACACCATCGTCATTAGTGAAATCAATCGTCTGGCTTCCTTTGAAGGGGCCAAAGTCTTCCACCGTTAAGCTGATAAATCGAAGCATATGTACCCTCCTTTACTTAGCTTTCTTTGACGGCTTCTTTTAAGAAGTCATCAATCAGCTTTTTCGTATTCCTGCGTCCCTGTGCTCGGTCATCCTGGTTTTCAAACTGAGCCTGGATAATATTTTTAATAAGCTCAGGCGGAATATCAGGATACTTCTCTGCGCGGATGGCTTCCAACACCTTGAGCAGTTCTTCGACTTCAATGCTATTCATCGTCATCCTCTATACCTCCATCTTTCAGTGAATTAAAATCTATCTGGAAATCGACCGCTATGTTTTTTAAATCTGTAATGCACGCCGGGTTCTCAGCACCGGCACCGAACTGTATGGCACGGGACAATTCAGCGGATATTATCGATAGACTTTTGTCGTTTTCATCATCTGTAATCACCGGCATGGTAATTGCATCGTACAAATGGGCAAAATGCTTACCTGGAGATTTTCGAAGTATTCGGCCCCTGCGTTGAACGAACTCCCTGGGATTTTGGGAAGAGGCAAGAATCAAAGCGTGTGTGGTAGAAGGAATATCAACTCCTTCATCCAGGCATTTGATGGATACTAGGACGCCGCCGTTTGACTCAAAATAAGACAACGTCATCTCCCGGTCGCCAACCATATCCGCGTAATACTCAAAAGCATCAAACCCAGCAGCCATCGCGCCGCGCAGGACGGCTTTCAATTGGGTGATGTTATCGCAGTATACGATCCATTTTTGACCGTTTCGGTAATGGTTTCTTAACGTCGATATCGCGAGCGGGACTTTCCCTTCCGCGTTTTTAACAATACGCGCCCTGTTAATAAGAAGCCTTTGTAGACTTGGATTTGATATGATATCTGTTGTCTGTCCAGAACTACCTGTTCTTGCAATCAGTCGCCGGATCTCTTCGGTAATCTCATTCCAGCGCTCTTGTTCCGAAGCAGACAGATATAGCTTTTGCGGGTGGTAAAAATAGCGTGTCAAGACCCCGCTCTTGATAGCATCCTCCAAGGTGAACGGGGGTGGTATGATCCCGCCAAAATAAGTGAATAGTTCTTGTGTTCCTAAGGGATCGCCATATCGGTATGGGGTTGCCGATAAGCCCAACCGCGCACCGGTTTGAAGCTGTAATACTCGGCGACGATGTGGGCTTCCTAGCCGGTGCACCTCATCCGCAACAAGGAAAATATGATCTCCTTGGGAAATATTTTGAATGAAGTCCAATGAGGACGCGGTATCCATCGTGGATAGGATAATACGGTGTTGAGCCTTGGCCGCGCTTGTCCAGGAATGCAAGGCTCCTGGCTTTCGCCATTCTACGTTTCCATCCCCACACAACATATAGTAAACGGGAATACCTGTGATTGTCTCCCGTAGTTCATCGTACCATTGGGTCAACAGGTCACGTGAAGGTACAAGGATCAATACTGTTTCGTTACGGTCTAAGGCATCACGAATCGCGCACATGGCAGTAAAGGTCTTTCCGCTGCCAGTCGCGTGTTCAAATATACCACGGCGATCATTGCGAACCCAAGCTTCTAATGCATTTGTCTGATGCGGCCGTGGGGTCTTCCCGCTAGGACGTTTGTCCGGCTTCCATTTCGTTGACACGCTTTCAATGACTTTGATCTCGTCAAGAAGTTGATGCCAATTGGCTCCTTTGGCCTTGTCCTTCAACACCTCTCGAATGGCAGCGGGGAACGGATACACTACAACACCAGATACTTCATTGTGCCAAAGTCTCTCAAAAAACCTCAGTGCATTGTCGACACGTATTTTGTCTCGCGCGTCTATCCAACTTGGGAAAACATCAATCGATTCAATATTGCCGTCTGACGACAAGCCTTTATAAGTTTCATTCATGGAACCACGGAAGCCCACTGAGTGGCCGAGGGTATCAGAGAAAACGCCTACCTTATCATGGAACATCCGCCTCGTGTCCGAATCGGAGTGTTCTCCGGGAACGGCGATTTTTACGTCGATGATGCCTTCTGCAACCAGATACGCTAATAAGCGTGCGGGAGCGGACAACGAGGGACTTGAAAACAATGCCTCCACCTCTTCTTTGATGGAGTCAGCAAGTAGTTGGTTGTTTCGCGCGGAGTAACCTTCCGATAATGCCGCCTCATCGGTATCGGATATGTAGGGGGAGCAGATGAGACGCATCCTCCCATTGTTCTGGATGAACTCTTTCAGGGCACTCCAGGCAATGATGTAAATTGTGCTGCCGAAATAACCAGAGATACGGTCATATTTGACCGCCGAGCGCATACAGGGAAGATAGAATTCTTCCGCAATGTTGTTTTCCGCCTTATTATACGATGCCTTGAATTCAAAGCTGTTAAGACTCATAATTAGCCTCCTGAATATCTTTTTGCATTATCGCAATCCGGTACTTAATAGCGTCCAGCAAATACTGTGACCGTGCTGCAACCACGACCTCATTGTTACTGCGCTTACTTAGGGAAACCGGCGCACAGAGAGCCTTGATGATGGTATCCGACTTTACCTGCATGTTAGCGCTGTAGGAAAAGTCCTCGTGCTTATAGGCATCCCACAGAACAAAGACACCGTCTTTAACCTCATCGGCAAAGCATACATACGCTGCCAATAAAGGCATCCTGCCGTCCGAATAATCAAGGGAAGCGCGACATCCCCGTTTTTGCCCCGGAAGAATGACCTGTATTTTGTATTCGTCAAACGCGCGTCCCCCGGGCGGATTTGTGCAATTAAATAAGTACACCCGCAACTTTAAAGGATATGGTTGTTTCAAGTCTACCAATAGCGGGGCGGCATTCAATCCATTGTGTTCCCGTACTGCTTCACCAAGCCCTTCTATGAATAGCTGGTTTAGGTGCTGCTTTTTTAATCTAGGGAACCTAACACTCATCACCCTTCACCA
Source organism: Pelotomaculum sp. PtaB.Bin104 (assembly GCA_002067205.1). Taxonomy (GTDB): domain Bacteria; phylum Bacillota; class Desulfotomaculia; order Desulfotomaculales; family Pelotomaculaceae; genus MVQL01. The sequence goes on along the minus strand of MVQL01000229.1, from coordinate 12,381 downwards.
CCTTTTGCGCTTCCTTAAAGCGCTCTTCCGCTGCCGTTACATACGATTGTACGATGTCGAAACCAATAAACTTCCGCTTTAATGTAATTGCCACAATCCCTGTAGTGCCACTTCCCATCCAAGGGTCAACGACTAGATCACCCTCGTTTGTAGTCGCCTTAATATACTTTTCCGGGAGGTAGAGGGGCTGGGTTGCTTGATGGTCACCGATTCGCGCCGAGACACCTCCACTGATGATGTTTTTTGGAAGGGCACCAAGCGGATTTGGCTGGATTCGCTTATTCTTCCGTACATAGCTAAGTCCGTTTGAACGTGGCTTATATTCGTAATCCTCATATGTTTTTACGCTATGCGATTCATAAGGTCTCCTTATTGCGTCAAGGTTGATCGTCCATTTTGGAGACATTGAAAACCAAAGGTTTTGTTCATATGCGTCCTGGCATGCCACGCGTAACCCGGTTGGAACGGGGTTCTCTTTCACCCATATTTCAATATCTACGCAGTGTAAATTCCATTGTTCCTCAAGCAGGATTGCAAGCTTTTCGACCACAAGCGACCTTTTTGATGCCATTTTTGCAGTGGCCTTTTCGCGTGTAGCCTTTACATTAATAACAAGAAAACCGTCATCTCTCAGTTTCAATACTGATGCATCAAGGAAGGGAGAGATTTTATCGATGTATTCCGAAGATTTCCATATACCATAATCTCGTTCTGCGTTGGGATATGGTGGAGAACCATAAATTAGTTTGATTGACTTGTCCGGGAGACTAAGCATTCCTTGGGCACCGTCACAGCAAGCCACCGCATATTCTGAGTTGGTTAAAAGGTCAAGCATCGTCCCTATCTCCTCTTAACTCAATTTCCATTCTCGCGGCGGCCAAATCACAATAGTCTGGATTTGCGTCAATTCCAATCCATCTGCGTTGATTCCGAGCGGCTGAAACAGCAGTGGTTCCTGACCCGGAGAAGGGATCAAGAACAAGGTCTCCTTCCATTGTTCCCGCTAGGATAAAGAATTCCGCCAGTTTTTCTGGAAAGCGCGCAGGATGGGCGATACCCCTTTCTTTACATAGCTTCGAAAATACATCATTGCTGTTTGTGTTTCCAATCTCGATGACAGTGCCGGGGTCAGAACCTCCGTTGTCCGTCCAGACTTTTTCACAGTTGAAATTATGGGTGCTTGGCCGTATGTTATCAGCGCGATTACCCTTTCCTTTACCTTGAAGGAATTTCTGCATGTCCTTCCCATATGGCCTCCGGATAGGATCTAGGTTAAACGTCCATTCAGAACCCTTTGCAAACCAGAAACAGTATTCGTGGGATTTTTTCGTACGGCCAAACCCGCCGCGCGAGAAAACATTTGGTGGGGTTGCAGGGTTGTACCATATATAGTCTCGGACAAGGTGGTAACCCACTCTCTTACAGAGGTGGGTTACCAACTCAAACACATACAAGTGTTGATAACCATCTACAACCTTATCACTTATATTTAAAACAAAACTCCCATTATCTTTCAGGACGCGATAAATCTGGCGTGCTTTTGGGGTAAACCATTTCACATAATCATCCGGCGAGATCGAAGAGGATTCCGTACCATAATCACGTTGGTCGGCATAAGGCGGAGATGTAAGAACCAAGTCGACGCTTTTAGGCGGAAATCCTTTTAACACTTCTGCGCAATCGCCAACGATAAACCTATTTTCATAACTTTGAATACTTCGTTTAGCCATGTTACACCTCAATCTGAATCAATTGTCACATCTTGATCGTTAGTTATTTTTTATCACTTGGAACATCAGGCACCAACTCCATAATGTCAGCTAGATCGCATCCTAATGCGTTGCAAATTCTAACGAGAACATCAGTCGTGACATTTTCATTTTTTGCAAGCTTGGCCATCGAAGCGGAGCTGATGCCCGTAGCAGCCCGTAAATCTTTTTTCTTCATATCCTTGTCTATTAATAGCTTCCATAGTTTTTTGTAACTTACAGCCATTTTTCTCCTCCATTCTCAATCGAAAATGCGCCGATATTCTCATAAAGTAAATTCGGAGAGCATTAAGGCAAACTTAATTTTTGCAATCGCAAATATTATAGCAGGTTCTTCAATCATTTACACTACCTTTAGCGCAGAATATTACCAAAAGGCTTGACAACGAAGGATAGGTGGGTGTATAAATATATTAACCGTTAGGCTAACGGTTAACTGATTGAAATCTTGGTTCACAGACCGCTCGAACGAGTGAGATTTTGAACTGGATTTTCAATTAAGGAAAGGTGAGAAAGAATGGTAAACGACAATTTGACATTTGGCGGATATCTCGCTCAAAAGCGCGAGGAAAGAGACATCACACTCCGAGAACTAGCAAGACAGCTAGGGATATCCGCTCCGTTTTTAAGCGATGTCGAAAAAAATCGTAGAGCACCACTTACGGCAGATCGTCTTGAAAAAACCGCAAGCATCTTGCAGCTATCTGATGAAGAAAAAACCCAGATGTATAACTTGGCAGGGAAACAACGCAACACCGTACCACCAGATTTACCGGAATACATTATGGAGCGCGATTATGTAAGTGCCGCCCTTCGAACAGCTCGTGACCTAGATGCAGGTGAAGAAGAATGGCAGCGCTTTATTGAAGACCTTAAAAGACGGAAAGGGTAAGCGGTGTATAATCCAGAATTTCATACAAATCAAAATGGGGTCCCTATTATTAGTGGGGCCGATTTGGATATCATCGGAGAAAGGTTGGTTTTCGATTTCTCCCCAGACTTGATGTGCGCTCCACGCGAAATCGATATTGACCGATTTGTCATTAACTATCTTGGTATGAAACAGGATTTTTTCTATCTATCTCATTGCGGAGTTTATCTTGGTATGACTGTTTTTCTGGACTCCAATACCATCCCTGTCTATATCCCGGAACTCAATCAAGCGGAGTACGCAAGCGCCAAAGCGCGGACGGTAATCATTGATCAAAGCCTTATGGAGGATGACCAGGAGCATCGATACCGCTTTACAATGGGACATGAGGGAAGTCATGGGATTTTGCATACGCCTTATTTCCTCAGCGATGTCGGACGTGGTATACCGTATTCGCAGGAATACAGTAAATTCATTCGATGTCGCGCTGATAATTACAGATTCGATATTCATTCTCCCTCCACCCGCTGGACAGATGCGAAGAGAATCGAATGGCAGGCGAATCGCCTATCATCGGCAATATTGATGCCCAAATGTATGGTAAGCATGCTGATGGCTCAAATGCCGAATAGAGGTGAGGTTGACAGGACCCGAAGTATTTCCGAAAACGTGAGCGAGGTGTTTAATGTATCCCTTGAAGCTGCATTCTACCGGCTGAAAGATTTGGGATATCTTGATAAAGACTTAGGTTTTCAGGATGTTTTTTCATAAGGAAATAGTCTTATAAGCACGTAGAAACCACATTCAGTGGGTATTTGCCCGCTGTTTATTTTGCTTTGTGTGTTAGCTGTTAGGCTTACAGCTAATTTCTGCGTATACAGATAGACATAAAACAGGAGGCAAAAATGATTCCATCTGTCGGGTCTGAAACAAATAAGAAAAAGAAAAGCAGAGGTCACAAATACCAAAGGAAGCGATTAAGGTGTCCAAAATGCGAATACCGCATCATCGATGAAGGAATCAACACTACATCCTTACTCCATGTTATGGAGGAGGGAGATTCATGGGATGCCGATTATTACACTAAATGCCATAACTGTAAGTCTGAAATCGGCCTCAAGAAAATTGAATAAAGCATCACGTACTTTGTCCTGAGCACGACGCAAATGCCACCTCAGTGGCAGAGATTAAATATGACGGATGAGCCTGACAAGTAGCTGTAAAGCTATGCGTTTGGCTCGTTTTTTTTGCTTCTGGCTGCTTGATCAGGCTCCGAAAGGAGCCAAAGCATGTCAAGAAAGTACAAAACCAGCCAAAAGAACCGCACCACCTATATCTATTACACCGCCGAAGGCACAAAAATTATCATCACCCCTGGTAAAGACGGCGTAACCGAGGCCGATATTGAACTGCTTCATTCTTGGGATGATACGGAAGTTGACGAGCAGCGCCGCATCAATTACCGAACCTCACACCTGAATGCCTACCACAATGGTGATAGCGAAGAAGCAGATGATCGCAATTCCTACCTGGCCGATGACAGCACCAATCCCGAAGCCATATTCATTGAAAGCGAAGAGGAAGAAGCCCATCAAGTCCTGCTCAATAAGCTGGCTATTGCAATGAAATCACTGTTGCCACAACAGTTGGAGCTTTTTAAGAAAGTATATGTGGACAAGCGCTCCAACACGGACATCGCCGCCGAGGAAGGCGTGACCGAGGCAGCCATCCGCAACCGCCTGAAAAAGGTACATGAAAAGCTTAGAAAACATTTCCCCTGATTCGGGGGTTCGATTGGATTCCCTTTTTCGCTTATTGATGAGGGACAACCAAACACCCTCCGAAGGGAGCTGAAAAAAATGGGCCTTAAACACAAGGTTACCATCAACGTGACACGCCCTGATGGTATACGAAGCCCGGTGCTGCAAAGCGGGTCACAAAGAATCTACCGTAGGCTACTGGATCTGTTGTTTGGCGAAAAGGTGGGAGTCATCGTAATAACGCCCGGTGATTCAGTCGAGACGGTGGAGATCAAAGAAATCAAGGAAGGAGGCATGGAGCATGAGCAGAACCAAGCTGCTTCTCAATGTGGTGTCTGATTTGCGTAATTTGGCAAATAGCGTGCAGGCAATTGCAGATGAGATATCCGGTGGTAAACCGTCTGAGACAACTCAGGCAGAAACATCCGCTATTAATAAAGAAGAAAAGCCTGAAACCAAAGCGGTTACACTTGAGCAAGTCCGGGCTATGCTGGCCGCAAAAAGCCATGACGGCTTCACCGCTGAGGTTCGAGCGCTACTGGAAAAGCACGGTGCATCAAGGCTCAGTGAAATTGACCCGGCAAATTATCCCGCACTTCTAGCGGATGCGGAGGGGCTGAAATGAGCAAACACGCTATTCTCTCCGCTTCCGGAGCGCACCGCTGGATGAACTGTACTCCATCAGCCAGGCTGGAACTGGAGTTTGATGAGAGTGAAAGCGAAGCCGCTGCTGAGGGTACCGCAGCTCATGCCCTCGCTGAACATAAGCTGCGCCGGGCACTGAAAATGCGCTCGAAGAAGCCAATCTCCAAGTACGACTGCGACGAAATGGACGCACACACCGACGCTTATGTGGATTTTGTTCTTGAAACCATCGCCCAGATAAAGTTGGCTTGCAACGACCCGTTGGTGTTGATTGAGCAAAGGCTGGATTTTTCAAGGTATGTTCCGGATGGCTTTGGCACAGGAGACTGTGTGATTATCGGCGACGGCACACTCCATGTTATCGATTTCAAGTATGGGCAGGGCGTTCTAGTGAATGCCAAGGACAATCCCCAGATGAAGCTGTATGCACTTGGTACCCTGGAGTTGTTTGACGGGATATATGACATCAGCACAGTGGCCATGACCATTTTCCAGCCACGCCGGGAGAATGTCAGCACCTTCACGGTATTTAAAGAATCGCTTTATCAATGGGCGGAGGAAAAACTGATATCTACCGCTGAGTTGGCTTTTAAAGGTGAGGGCGAGTACGTCCCAGGTGAACACTGCCAGTTCTGCCGGGCTGCGGTAAAGTGTCGAGCCAGAGCCGAAGCCAAGCTTAAACTGGCGGCCTTTGAGTTTGCCCTTCCTCCCTTGCTTTCCGATGAGGAAATTGGCGAGGTTCTCAATTTGATCGGCGACCTGACCAACTGGGCAAATGAGATTATAGCCTATGCCACAGACGCCGCTGTGAACCATGGCAAGGAATGGCCCGGCTTCAAGGTGGTCGAGGGGCGCTCCGTCCGGAAATATACCGATGAGAAAGCCGTCGCCGAAGCGGCAAAAGCCGCTGGATACCGCGACATCTATAGAGAGAGCCTTATCACTATTACTGAGATGGAAAAGCTGATGGGCAAATCCAGGTTTAATGAAATCCTCGGCGGACTGGTTATAAAGCCGCCCGGCAAACCGACCCTGGTTCCGGTTACGGATAAGCGACCGGCAATGAGTACATCAAACGCAAAAAATGAATTTTTGGAGGTTTAATACTATGTCAAATACAGCAAGCAGAGTTAATCGTAGTCCTGGGAAAAATCCCACCAAGGTTATCACCGGCATTGTACGTCTATCCTATGCGAACGTATGGGAACCCAAGTCCATCAACGGCGGCGCGGAGAAATACAGTGTCAGCCTGATTATCCCTAAGTCAGACACCAAGACCATCGCGGCCATCAATGCTGCTGTGGATGCTGCTATCGAGGAAGGCAAAGGCAAATTTGGCGGCAAGATTCCCTCTAAAGCGCAGTTAAAACTTCCGCTCCGTGATGGCGATGTCGACCGCCCTGATGACGAAGCCTACGCCAACAGCTATTTTGTAAACGCCAATAGCAATACCGCTCCGCAAATCGTGGACAGGCAAGTCAACCCTATCCTTGAACGTTCAGAGATTTATTCTGGCGTTTACGCGAGAGTCAGCATCAACTTCTATGCCTTCAACTCCAACGGCAACAAAGGAATTGCCTGTGGTCTGGGCAACATCCAGAAAATCCGTGACGGTGAACCGCTGGGTGGCAGATCCAATGCTGCTGACGATTTTGCCGCTGATGTGGACGATGATTTCCTGTCATGAGGCTATTAACTGTAAAGGGAGTATGTGTCACTCCCTTTGCGGCATCTGAAGAATCAGAGATTTGGAAAGATATTCCCGGTTACGAAGGACGGTACCAAGCAAGCAGTCTTGGACGGGTTAAGAGCCTCGAACGCAAAGTCCGCAGCGTAAATCATTATACGGGCAGAGAGTTTCTTAGAACCGTACCGGAACGTATATTGCGTCCAGGCCAATATTCCAAAAGCGGACACTTATCTGTAGTTCTGGAACATGGCGGTAATGGTCAGCCGGTTCACCAACTTGTAATAAAGACTTTTAAAGGGAACCCGCCTGTTGAAATGGAGGTGCTCCACATTAACGGTGACCCGACGGACAACCGTATAGAGAATCTTCGCTACGGCACACGTACCGAGAATATTTTGGATGTTTACCGGCAAGGCGGACGTTGGAGGAAGCTGAGTATAGAAGATGTTGAATCGATACGTTTTTCCCTCTATTGCGGAATGCGTGGTGTTGACTTGGCAAACGAATTCGGAGTGTCTCAAACAACGATTAGCAATATCAAGTACGGGAGGATATATTGGTGGATCAAATAAAAACACTCTTCTTGGACTTGGAAACATTTTCGTCCATAGACCTCGCCAAAAGCGGGGTCTATCGCTATGCTGAGTCCCCGGACTTTGAAATCCTGTTGTTCGGTTACAGTGTTGACGGCGGAGGTGTTCAGGTTATTGATCTGGCCAGCGGTGAACATCTGCCAGATGAGATTTACAGCGCCCTTTTAGATGAATCCGTTATCAAATGGGCACATAATGCGCAGTTTGAACGGGTATGCCTGTCCCGCTATCTTAACCAGTGGCTGAAACCAAATTCCTGGCGCTGCACCATGGTCTGGTCCGCCTATCTTGGTCTGCCTTTATCGCTGGAGGGTGCTGCGTTGGTCACCGGCGCGGAAAAGCAAAAGCTGATCGAGGGGAAAGATCTAATCCGCTACTTCTCCATGCCCTGCAAGCCCACAAAAACAAACGGCCAGCGAACACGTAATCTCCCCGAACACGACCCTGAAAGGTGGGAACGCTTCAAGGCCTACAATGCCCGCGATGTGGAAACGGAAATGGCAATACAGGCAAAGCTGGCGAACTTCCCCGTACCGGAGGATGAGTGGAAAAACTATATCCTCGACCAGGAAATCAATGACCGAGGTATCCTTCTGGACATGACCCTGGTCAGGCAGGCGATCCGCTGCGATGAGCAATCCCGGTCGGAACTGACGCGAGTTATGCAAGAGCTGACCGCACTGGATAATCCCAACTCAGTCGTGCAGATGAAGTCCTGGCTCGCTGATCATGGTCTTGAAACAGACACGTTGGACAAGGCCACGGTTAAGGAACTGCTTAAGACCGCACCCGGAAATCTGGGACGTGTTTTAGAATTACGGCAGAAGCTAGCCAAGTCCAGTATAAAGAAATACACAGGCATGGAAAACGCAGTCTGCTCCGACGGCAGGGCGCGCGGGTTGCTGCAGTTCTACGGAGCTAATCGTACCGGGCGTTTTGCTGGGCGGTTGATTCAAGTACAAAACCTTCCGCAAAACCATCTACCAGATTTGGAGGAAGCGCGCAATCTTATTCGCTCCGGGCAATTTGATGCAGCAGAGATGCTCTATGATTCTGTGCCCTCCGTTTTATCCGAACTTATCCGTACCGCATTCATCCCCCAATCTGGATTCAAATTTATCGTTGCTGACTTTTCCGCCATTGAAGCCAGGGTAATAGCCTGGTTGGCGGGTGAAACTTGGCGTAATGAGGTATTTGCCACCCACGGCAAGATTTATGAAGCATCGGCGGCGCAGATATTCCATGTCCCCATTGAAGAGGTCACCAAAGGCAGCCCGCTGCGCCAGAAAGGGAAAATAGCCGAATTGGCGCTTGGCTACGGCGGATCAGTCGGCGCTTTAACCGCTATGGGCGCTCTTGATATGGGGCTTACTGAGGATGAACTCCAGCCGCTAGTAACCGCCTGGCGAAAGGCCAATCCCAATATCGTCCGGTTCTGGTGGGACGTTGACCGGGCTGCCAAAAGAGCGGTCAAGGATCGCGCCACTGCGGAAACACACGGAATCCGTATTGAGTACCGCAGCGGAATGCTGTTCATCACCTTGCCATCCGGTAGGAAGCTTTGCTATGTAAAGCCCAGAATAGAGCTAAACCGCTTCGGCGGCGAATCGGTGACATATGAGGGTATTGGGACAAACAAGAAATGGGAGCGCATCGAAAGCTACGGGCCTAAGTTTGTTGAGAACATTGTACAGGCAGCATCCAGGGATATCCTTTGTTATGCCATGCGCCGTTTGGATGCCTTGGGCTGCAGTATCGTGATGCATGTTCATGACGAGGTTGTGATTGAAGCCCCGGCTTGGGCATCGGTTGATGATATCTGCCAGGTTATGGGTGAGACTCCTCCCTGGGCAAAGGGGCTTTTGCTTCGCGCCGATGGCTTTGAGTGCCTTTTCTATAAAAAAGATTGACTCCTTTACAGACGTAAAAAGGGGGTTCGATTTAGCCTTCTGATCCGCTTATTGGTGAAGCCTGTCCTAAGAGCTTCACAAAATATTGGTTCAGGAGGTTTTTTATGAACGGATTACAGGTTTTCAGAAACAGCGAGTTCGGTACCCTTGGTGTGCTGATCATTGGCGGCAAAGAAATGTTCCCCGCCACCGATTGTGCCAGGCTGCTCGGATACGCCGATCCCTACGATGCAATTAAGCGGCACACAAAGGGGTCGGTGAAACACCGAGTCCTTACCCCAGGTGGCGAACAGCAAATCAACTTTATTACTGAGGGCGATCTATACCGATTGATTGTCCATAGTAAGCTGCCCTCCGCAGAAAGGTTCGAACGCTGGGTGTTTGACGAGGTTCTTCCGTCCATCCGCAAACATGGTCTTTATGCCATCGATGAGCTGCTTGCTGATCCTGATCTTTTCATCAGGGCTTTACAGGAACTTAAGTCGGAGCGGGCCAAGAATGCTGCCCTTGCCGCCACGGTCAGCGTCCAGAAGCAGCAGATTGCTGAAATGAAACCTAAAGCCAGTTATTTTGATGTGATCCTGAACTGCAAGGATGCCGTAGCCATCACTACAATTGCCAAGGATTATGGAAAGTCCGGGCAGTGGCTCAACGAGTACCTACACAAGCTGGGCATCCAGTTCAAACAGGGCAACATCTGGCTTTTATACCAGAAATACGCCGAGAATGGCTACACATGCACTAAAACCCACAGCTATCCCGGCAGCAACGGAGAGATACATTCCAAAATCCATACCTACTGGACCCAGAAAGGTCGGCTGTTCATTTATGAACTACTAAAATCAAACGGCTACCTTCCGCTGATTGAACAGGGACTCGATTTTGAGGTGGTGTAGTCATGGACAAATACTACTCAAAACATTATTCAGACCCTAAAGCTATAGAAGCACCGGCGAACGTGAAGCAAAAGGAAAAACGGCACCGCCCGCTGGTTTACATCTGCTCTCCTTTTGCCGGTGATACGGGATACAACATCATCCGTGTGCTGGGCTATTGCCGGTTCGCCGTTAGCAAGGGATATATCCCCCTCGCGCCACATCTCCACTACCCACAGTTTATGGATGATAGTGACCCAAAAGAGCGCGAACTCGGATTATATTTTGCCCTGGTTCTACTTAGCAAATGCGATCAGCTATGGGTGTTCGGACACCGGGTGTCAGATGGTATGGCCCGGGAAATCAGCCAAGCAAAAAAGCAGGGCATACCCATTCGGCACTTTACCGAGAAGTGTGAGGAGGTGCAGGTAACGTGAAGATAGCGGTCGGCAACAGCCGCATGGATAAGAAGTGGAAAAACAGGGACATCTCATGGGAAAATTTTCTCACCCGGGTTAGCACGACGATCCGCACCACCGAAACGGTATCGGAATTCCGTAAGATGAGCCGCGCGCAACAGGATTCTATCAAAGATGTGGGCGGCTTTGTGGGCGGCGCTCTACGTGAAGGTAAACGCAGGAACGGTTATATCCTCTGCCGTTCCCTTCTCACCTTGGATATGGACTACGCAAGGCCGGGAATTTGGGATGAAATTAATATGCTCCACGATTTCAAGTGCTGTGTTTACTCTACTCACAAACATACCCCGGATGCACCGCGCTTGCGGCTTGTTATCCCTTTGTCCCGCGAGGTCAGCGAGGACGAGTACCCCGCTCTTGGTCGCATGGTAGCCAAGGAAATCGGTATTGACTTGTTTGACGACACGACTTATGAACCCTCGCGGCTTATGTATTGGCCGTCTACGCCATCCGATGGTGAGTTTGTGTTCCAAGAGAAAGAAGGCGAACTGCTCAACCCCGATGCATATCTCGGAAAATACGCTGACTGGCGAGATACTTCCATATGGCCGGTATCCTCGCGTCAGTCAGAAGTGGTTCGTAGCCAGATTACCCAGCAGGCAGATCCCCTTACTAAGGAAGGCGCAGTCGGCGCGTTCTGCCGGGCTTATTCCATTGAAGACGCAATTGCCACTTTTCTATCCGATGTCTATGAACCCAGCGCGATGAATGGGCGTTACGACTATATCCCTGCTGATTCTTCAGCGGGACTGGTAATATACGATGGCAAATTCGCCTACAGCCATCACGCTACCGATCCGGCCTGCGGCAGGCTGCTGAATTCCTTTGATTTGGTGCGAATACACCGCTTCCGCGACCTCGACGACAAGACCGCTATGGATACCCCTCCTGGAAAGCTACCCTCCTTTAGGGCCATGACGGAACTAGCCATAAAGGATGAACGGGTCAAGGAGCAATTGGCTGAAGAACGCAAAGCCCAGGCGGAGAAGGAGTTTAGGGATACGGATTGGCAGAAAGCCTTGGAACTTGAAAAGACCGGTGCTGTTAAAGACAGTTTCGGAAATTATCTTCTGATATTAAACAATGACCCTAATTTGAGCGGTATTGTTTTTAACCAACTGCGGGATGGTGTGGATGTTCGCGGGGAAATACCCTGGCAAAGGTTCAAACCTGGCTGGAGCGAAACAGACGCGGCTAAACTTTATGAATATCTGCAAAATCATTATGGCATCTACTCACCGACTAAGACGAATAACGCAGTTATGGCGGCAGCTGCTGCCAGACAATTCCATCCGATACGTGAGTATCTTAACACACTTCCTGCCTGGGACGGTGTTAAAAGAGTCGAAACGCTTCTGATTGATTACTTTGGTGCAGAAGATACCCCGTACACCAGGGCTGTTACCAGAAAGACTTTTGCGGCGGCAGTCGCCCGCATTTATCAGCCAGGGATTAAGTTTGACTACATGCTGGTCATAAATGGTGCGACCGGACTAGGGAAATCTACGTTTTTTGGCAAGCTGGCCGGAGAGTGGTTCTCGGACAGCCTGACCTTTGCTGACATGGGAAAAGGCAAGGATGCTCCTGAAAAGATACAGGGGTTCTGGATTATAGAAATCCCCGAACTTGCTGGTATCCGGAAAACTGACGTTAACAACGTAAAAGCATTTTTATCCCGTTGTGATGATAACTATCGTGCCAGCTACGGACATGTAACAGAAAGTCATCCCCGGCAATGTATTATCGTGGGCAGTACCAACAGTGAAAGTGCTGGGTTTCTGCGTGATGT
>MVQL01000228.1 GCA_002067205.1 Pelotomaculum sp. PtaB.Bin104 | reverse complement strand
ATTTATTCAGACTGTTCCTTGGAATTGATGTTGGGAAGTTTCTCGTACAGGTGCCTGATGACTGCCGATAAAAATCACGTTGGAAGCTCTGGCATCGGGACTTTGGGTGGTGGCCAACGAACTGCCGGAAATGAGGGAATGGGTTGATTTTAAAAGAGATCCCATACCACTTTGATAGTAATATGGGATCTCTTTGATTGATTTACCCTTAATCCACTGTCTGCTTTTTTTACCTTACGCGAGAGCATAACTCTTCAGGCCTTCATCGTACCTTACGAATCTTTGCCTTGACGAACTATTGAGGTGTCTGGACACTTCAGACGGGGTCAGACCCAGGACCTTAGCGATCTCTCCGGTTGTATGGGGGCCTTCCCGCAAAAGCGAGACAATCTGGCTTATTGACAGTTTCTCCACAATTGCTTCTTCAAACAACCTGTTGAACTCGTTACTGGTGAAAAATTTTTGATACTCTTCCTCTGCTCTGAAAGGTACTCTCAGTCTTTCCCTCTCCACCAGCCTAATGTAAGGAACTAGGTTATTAACTGCTTTAATTTTGAACTTTAACGCATTTTCGTCTATCCCTTCGTTTTTGCCGAGAGGCCCCAACTTCTCTATCTCCACGCTAAACTCATTCATAATATTGGCAAAACGTATTCCTTCGCCGGCAGATACCCATTCAATCCTTAACCTATTAGGATTTATTCCTATGTGCTCCATTAATTTTTTACATAGCTGAACCACGCCATAGGCATCGTAATTTCCATTAGTAATATAATGGCAGTCGTTAAGATGACAACCGCCGATAAACACTCCGTCCGCTCCCTTTGAGAAAGCCTGAAATATATGTTCCATGCCTACTCTGCCGGAGCACATCACTCTGATAAGCTTTATATATGGAGGGTATTGAAAACGAGAAACTCCCGCCAGGTCAGCGCCTCCGTAACAGCACCAATTGCATATTATTCCTAACATTTTGGGTGTATATTTACCCATTCTTATCACACTCCCACTCCGTCTATTCCATTTGAGAAAGCTCTGAGTACATATGCCAAACTGACTCTACCGGCGCACATGACACGTAAAGCTTTGTTTGTGCCGCATATTGTTCTCTGGATAATCCAGCCAAATCATCAGCGCCGGATGCTCAACAATTACGCGTGAAACCTAAGATCCCTGAATCGCATATAAGTTTTGCACTCATGCTTATCTCACCTCCCGGCCTCAGTAATCCCGGCGTGTTTATTAACTATGATGATAATTCAATACAAAAAACAAGAATCCTTTATTGGCTTAATATAATTATTTTATTATTATCCAAGATTAAATAAATGATATTTATTTAATAATATCAATATGGGTTTGCAACCGCGCGAGCTGTGTTAAGCTATCCCCGTTGTTGATAAAGCTTGAGAAGGCATCAGCAGCAAACCCCCCCTTGCTTTGAGTATTCCGGATTTGATAAAGACTGCGCCGTAAATCAAAGCCGGCCACCTGCACTTCCTTCACCAGCCCCAATTTTAACGATTCCCGCACGGCATACCTGGATACAATGCTTACTCCCAGTCCCGCTTTAACTGCCGTAATCACAGCGCTGGCACTTCCCAGCTCCAACCCCGCCGGCGTCTCTCCGTCTGCAGCATTATGTGCAGTCAATATCTGTTCAACTGTCCGACGGGTCCCCGAACCCTGTTCGCAAAAAATCATCGCCTCACCCTTCAAATCGGAGAGCTTTATAGTGCCTGAATTCGACCACGGATGTGCAGGCGAAACTATTAACACCAGTTGATCCGGCAACCAGGGGAAGCAGTCAATTCCTTCACCGTCCACCGGCACGCCGGTAATACCCAGATCGACCTCCCGCCCCCGGACCCAGCGCTCCACCTGTCCGCTTCCCGACACCTTAAGGGTAATTCTAATCCCCGGGTAACTCTTTCTAAACGCCCCGATTAAAAGCGGAAGAAGGTATTCCCCCGGAATTGTACCGACGCCTACAACCACGTGTCCCTTTTTCAGCCCCTTCAAGTCGTCTAATCCGGCCTTGATTTTTTGGTAATGCATGAAAATTTGTTTAGCCTCAGAATAAAGCAGTTGTCCGGCATCGGTTAAAACCATTTTCTTATCCCCGCGCTTGAATAAGGTTACCTCAAGAGCATCCTCAAGCGCCTTGATTTGAAAACTCACTGCCGGCTGGCTCAGATTAAGCTGACGGGCATCTTTTTAATTTAACATGTTTTTCGACCAATGTTATAATCCAATGTATTTACCAGACACAATTTGATAACTTCATTATCACAATAAAGACCTGAGACAGCATTTGGATGAAGGCAGGGGTAACTTTTGATAGAAATTAATAATTTATATAAATCCTTCGGTAATAATGATGTTTTAAAAAACATCAACCTAACCGTTAGTGATCACGAAATTCACGGGCTAGTTGGTAGAAGTGGAGTTGGCAAATCAACTCACAACAAAGAACGGGGAACGGACCTTGTCAAGTACGAAAATGGCCTGGTCACTACTTTCTAAGGCCTTTATTTCACTAAAATAAAGAACTTAAGCGAATTGAAGGACGGCGCGAAAATTAGTGTTCCCAATGATGCTTCCAACCGGGTGAGAGCGCTGAAAATACTGGAAAAAATTGGACTCATAAAACTTAACCCGGACGTAGCCCTACCCACAAAACTGGATATCGCCGAAAATCCGAAAAAGCTGGAAATCATTGAAATGAACGGGTGGAGCATCATCAATACCCTGGCGGATGTTGACTGCGGCGCTACATCTTCGAGTGTAGCCGTGCAGGCCAAGGTAGATCCCAAGACGGCCATCGCCACGGACGGCACCCAAGAAACGGGAGAATACGCGATGCTCCTTGTGGTCAGCAGGGACAAAACCGGCGACCAATTGACAAAACTGCTCTATGACTCTTTCAGGACTGAAACCGTAAAAAAAGCGCTGGATGAGAAAACCAGGGCGGCATAGTACCCCTGTTTTAATGAGCAAGTGAAAAAAGTCATCCCTTATCAAATTAATCCCACTCAATCTCTCTTGACAGGCTTTAAAAAACGGGCTATTATAATTATAGTTTTTTGGTCTTTTGGGAAATTGCTTAACTGGAGTGAGATAAATGACCTTGACTCGAAGAAGAAGAGAGTTTTTATACAAGATTAAAAATATATACAAAGATACCGGCGCCCCCGTACATTATATCACCGTGTCCGAAGCGCTGGGAGTCAGCAAGTGGACGGCATACGACATTTTAAAGGAACTGGAGAAAGAAGGTTATTTGCATAGCGAGTATGCCGTAAGCCGTGAAGAAAGAAACCCGGGACGCTCAGCCATCCTTTTTCTTCCGACACTAAAAGCGGAGGAATTATTTCTAAAAGAAAAGGAAGAAATCGACCACATGGAAGAATGGCAAGCTGCTAGAGAAAAACTGCTCGGAATATTTGAAAATGCCAAAGGGCGCAGTTCGAAAAAAATTATTGACGACCTTTTGAAAGAGATGCCGGCCATTAAGGCGCCGATAATAATCAGCGCGTATACAATAGCCGTGTTAATTATCCACATTCAGAATCTGGGCGCCAAGTCAGTAAAGATAATGAGAAATCTACTCCAATTGGCTCCGAAACCTGATTTGCTCCTGAGTTTATTCGCGGGCACGGCGCTGGGAGCAACGTTCAAAAATATGCATAACGTTATAAATGGCAGGCTGGCTGAAGAAGTCGGTCAGCTCCAAAAATATATTTCGGAATTCAGCGCCCAAGAGAATAAGTTGCTGGTAAAATTTTTGATTGATGCTTTAGAAAGAACAACATAATTTTTTTTAAGCAGTTATTTGGTCTTTTGGGCTTTTTTTATTATTTGGGTAATATTCAAAGATTATTGGCACATTCTCGCCGAAGCTATCCTGAACGGCCTTGCCGCCGGCTCCCTGGCTCAAAAGGCGGAACGCTGGGGTGTCATTGCCGACGACATTCAGGAAGAGCGTCAGGACAGGTACGTAGCGAAGAAAGGTTGCCGGTAAAGTGATGCAATGTTAAAAAAAGTCCTGCAACATGTAAGGAGGTGAAATTAATGAATACCGTTAAAAAGCTGTGGGAATCAGTTAAAAAAATCTTATCCCTCAGGAAAAACAGGTAAAACAGCACGGGAACAAGGGGACAGGTTCCTTGATTCAGCAATAAAGTAAATCGAGATACCTGTCCCTGTAATTCCCGAATTCCCTGGACAAATAAAACAAGGCTTACACCTCGAATTCGATTAACAGCCTCTTTGCCCCAAAATAATATAATTCTTAAAGGAATATTATTCAATTTATAGAATTATTGAATAGAATTATCATATAGAAAGAGTTATTATGGAAATGAATAATTCTAAACTTTATAATATAATATTTCCCTTATGGACACTTATTTTTTTCCCACCATATATCTTCTTGGTATTGATAGGTAATTTAATAATCGATGCGCTGGTTATCTTTTTAACAACATACTTTAATCGGATTAAGTTAAGCAGAAAAGAGTTGAAAACTATAATAATAAGAGCATGGGCTTTCGGCTTTGGGGCTGATCTAATCGGCGTGTTCCTCTTATTCCTTTTATCAACAACATTTAAATTTAATGGTTACAATGCATTTGAAAGCCTTGAAGCAGCATTTTCATTCATCGCGTCTGTCATACTTGCCGGGATGCTAATTGCGTTTTTTAATTATCGCCAATGCCGTAAATTTATGGACGGTAAAATAGCCAGGAAGGTTGGTATAGCAATGGGAATCATTACCGCGCCATGGATGTTTTTCATACCGACACATTATTGACCGGAATCATATGATACAGTTGACCTATGCCACAAGCTTAGGCCCGCAAGGTGGCTATCAGACGTTTAGGGCGCAGCAGCAGATCCAGCGCGTCATTTATATCATTTACCACTATATCCGCTCTTCTCACAGCCTCCACGCTGCAACCCTCCTTTCCAATAACGGCAATCCCCAGAACGGCCTCCTCCAGCATGTGGACATCGTTATAGCCATTGCCGACGGCTACCGTATTTTCCTTCCCCAGTTTGAGCAAATACTCTTTCTTATCTTGGTTTCCCCGGTCGGCATCCACCCGGTTGAGTTTGGTTCCCAGCTCAGCTGCCGCCTCCGCTCCCCGGCCCAAGGTATCGGCAGTCAACAGGTGGACATCAAGTTTATCTTTTAGATTTTTAATCCGCTCTTTTACTCCGGGGATTAACTGGCCATCCACGGTCAGGGTGCCGTTTAAATCGAGCATCAGGTGATGAAGCTCCAGAACCAGGTTTCTCCCCGGAAGGGTCAACTCAATCAATTTTCACTACCTCCCAACTTCTTGAAAAATGATGTCCCTAGTATTTTAATCCTGTTCTCTATTATCTTCAATGCGACAATTATTGACATAATTTATCCTGGATAATATTTTTATAAATTTTATTTATTAGACTAATATATTATTAGAATTTATAATCAGTTAGGGAATCCGAATAGCCGATAAAACAACAAATTATGCTGGAACAGGGGGCGGTAAATTCATAGCGTCAGAGACAGCGAATCAGCTGCGCGAACAAGAAGAGGAGGAAAGTTTGAAACCAACACCTAACAGAAGCGGATAAAGGACACAAAAAGGAACCGTAACGAAGTTACAGTAATTGGG
>MVQL01000227.1 GCA_002067205.1 Pelotomaculum sp. PtaB.Bin104 | reverse complement strand
AGATAAACTCATTAAAGAAGCGGTGTGCGAAATGGTGGAGTCAGCTGCTCCGCCTCCGCTGGAAGAGTCTTGGGCCAGGTTTGAGAAAAAGCTAAAAGAAAAACGATCTTTACAACGCAAGTTAAATGTTAATAAATTGAAAAAATTTTTAGCCTGGAGGTTCATCGCGGCAGCCGGGGTCATCATCTTTTTAGCCATAACTTTTTCAACAGCTTTTCCTGTAAAAGCCAGAGCGATAGGTGATAAAATAACTCATACAGTGGAGACACTTTTAAGCGGTACGCAGGTTAATGTCGCAACCGAATACAAAAATGATGATCCCAACGGAGGAGTTCCTCCACTGGAAGATTTTAAAGAAGTTTCAATACAACAGGAAAAGATAGTTTCTCTGGAAGAAGCCAGGTCTACTTCACCTTTTCCCATCGTTGTCCCTCAATATGTGTCTCCGGGATTTAAGCTTGATCAGGTTAAATATCAAGAAATGGTAAGGGGCACGGCAAAAGTTACATTGAGCTATAAAGGCATTGATTCCGGTTATTTTCAGCTAACGGAAATGAATACGCCTAACAGTTATGTCCAGGGGTATGGGTACGATATGGAAGACGCTTCTGTGGAGGACCTCAGAATTGGTGGCAATGATGGCAAAATGATAACCTTTAAGAATAAAAGCATTCGGATCACCTGGATGAGACAGGGTGTTGTATACGGTCTGGAAGGAAAGATAACAAAAAAAGAAGCGGTGAAAATAATTGAATCCATGAACTAATAACGGGGCTATATGCCCCGTTATTTTAGTTAATGTAAATCGAAGTGGAATAAGATCTTGCAGGTGTGGCGGGTTCAGTAATACCGTCATTAGTTAAACTGTGTTCCGCCCTTGTCCTGTAGTAATAACCTCCCAATACCTGTAAACCTTTTACCCCACTTACGTAGGAATTATTATAGTTCTCAAAAGGCCAGCTTGCCAAATCCACCCAACTGCTGCCGTTCCAGCGTTGTAAGTACAGCCTCGCCATAATGTAGTCTACATCCTGATAAGCCCGAGTAAAAGCGCTGATATTGATATACCCGCCCCCGCCAGAAGTTAAATCACACCCCCAGTCTTGAAGATATTGCAAGGATTCAATACCCACTTCCTTATACGCCTGATTAGTTTCCGGCGGCGCTTTCGCATCTAACGGCGCCGCATAAGCGGCAGCACAAGCCACTACAAGAAAAACAACCACCAACATCAAAGACAATACACTTTTCCGAAACCCCTTCATACCACTTTCCCCTTTCCAAAAATAAAGTACTACAATAAGACGATTGAGAATGAAATTAGGATCCATCTTTTCGGAAAAATTATAATTCTGGGAACCAAAAGCAGTTTTCATTCGTCATAGTGTGAGTGCATTTTTAAAGTTATGCCACAGCAATATGTTTGGAGGAGGTGTAAAATAATTCTAAGAACTTTTTTAGCTGACTTTAGATTAGAGATAGTCGAAGTTTATTAAGGATGGGTTAAGTAATTTTGTGTAAGAGGGGGGTGGATCCAATGGTTTGTTTAAATTAACATTTTGAGAGTGTCAATAGTTTGTTGCTTTTTTCTAGGATGACAAATTAGTATGTATATAGGCAATAGTATCAGTGTAGCTGTCACTACCCTATGGTTAAGTTTAAATAGATGATCTTGGTCTGTCTTGTCAGGATGGAAGGAAGTGTAATAATGGTTAGAAAGAATTTAAAGGTTGTAACTTGTGCTTTTTTGTTGGGTATCTTAATTGCGAGTGCAGCGGTAGCGTTTGCTTCTGAAGCAGTTAGTGCGTGGAAGCCTTACATTATTAATGGTATCGATTACGAAAACCAGGCTATGGTTAGTAACACTTCGGGTGCATATGGTTATACATGGGTGCAGAGTATAGACTATCAACTTCCGCCAGGATATATGGGTGCTATGGCTAGGTTATACAAGGATGGCGCTTTGTGTCGTTTAACTGATTATGCTTACAATAATGGTTATGCTTACAGTTTGGCAGTAGCAACAAGTATTGATTCCGGGCCAGGTACCTATTATAGTAAAGGCTTTACTAGAGGGTGGGATACTTTACTAGATGATTATGTAACGTACGAAACATACAAGACTCCCAGTCTCAATATTAATTAGGTAGGTGAGTGAAATGAGGTTTAGGTTACTTGGAATAAGAACATTAATCATTGGCATTGCTCTTGTTACCGGTATAATAGCGGGAGCGTTTGGAAGTGGTTATGCAATAGCTAAAAGTGTTTCTGCACCTGTTCATGTTTTTCCAAAAAATGAAAGTGGTATGACATATGGTTCTGATTTAGATGTCACTTCTATAGATGAAGAGCCGGATCTAATTTTAGCATACGGTGTGGACGGCACTCTTGGGTATGTGTTATTTAAGGATTTAGAGGGAGAAAAACCAAAGACGCCGCAGGAAGCTTTGGCTCAGCAGAGTAAGAATGGGGATAAAGTTCGCCAAATTCCATTGTATGCTGTTGACGGTAAGACCGTTATTGGTGTATTTAACATTGATCCTGGAAGGGATATTGAGAAACCAGCGGTAATTAATCCATCAATTGAGTAACTTGAGGTTGAAAATCAGCAAACAGATGGTCCTGTTAGCGGTAAAATAAAATACAAATAGAAGTAGCAGTATATATAATACATGGGTTGCAAGATGTGAAGAAGGACAATATACTGGAAGAGGAGCATGTTTGTGCTATCTTGGCGATCCCTATGCTTGGTGTGCTTTAATGAACATATATACAATGTAACAATAGTTTTCTGTTTATGACATGTTAAAAAAGCCAGGATGGATTGTTTCCTGTCCTGGCTTTAATATTATCGAACATTTAACATATTGCATGAAACAATTTTATAGATAATTAGCGATGAAAAGTTCAAATTCTCCGTTTTTTAAGTAGCTAAATAGAAAGGAAAATATCTGTATGGATGCTGTTTCCACAGATACTTTTAAGAATCCTGTAGTATTATTGTTCTTATTTGATATTGTTTTATCAATATATCGTTTATATCGAGTTAAGGTTTATCATGA
>MVQL01000226.1 GCA_002067205.1 Pelotomaculum sp. PtaB.Bin104 | reverse complement strand
AGTGTGGATAATGACCACTTATGTATTCCAGATTTTTGATACTATAGGTTATCTGGCATTGATTGGGACAAAGAGGACCGGTAAATCGCGGACGCTTGAGTTGTTGGAACAATTTAGTTTCAATGCTTTAAAGGCTGATAGCGTATCGGACCCCTATATCTATCGAATTATTGAACGTAACCGTGCAACAATGTTATTTGATGAAGCCGATTCGTTAAAAAGGAAACCCAAAGAATCAGTAAATGAACGGCTAGAAATTATCCGGTCGGGGTATAAACGAGCCGGGAAGGTTGGCCGGTGCGAAGGGGAAAATAATAATACTGTTACTTTTAGTACCTACTCACCCAAGGCTATAGCCAATGTAACAGGATTGGAAGAAGCTCTGGAAGACCGAGTTATTTATGTCAATGTTGAACGCAAACCTAAAGAAGTTAAAGTTAAAAAATTAATATTTAGAGATATAGAAAAAAATATCCAAGAAATACGTAACAAGCTTTACTTTTTTGGATTGCAATATTGTAACCTGATTGCCGATGTCTATCGAGGTTACAAAAATGACGAACTGGAGGACCGGGAAGAAGAAATATGGGCCGGGGTGCTGGTGGTAGCGAAGATAATTGATCAGGGGTTGCACGATTCGCTGTTATCGCTGGCCGTTGAAAACCGGAACAGAAAAGAGCTGCGGGAGGGACTGGAATCGACCGAGGCACAAGTAATAATGACTCTTTGGAACTTGGTTCAAGAAAACGATTTTACCAAGGAAACATTTCAAGGAAAATATTGGGCGGTAGACGCTATCAAAAAGGCTTTAACGGATCAACTTGGATGGGAAAAAATCAGTGACAAATATCTATCCAACGAGTTAATTAAGTTACGAATAATTGAAGATTCTGCTGATTTTAAAAGAAGGTTTAAGTTTGATAAGACTAAAAAAATGTGCTATCTGCTGAAACCTGAAAAAATCAAGCAAGCTTCAATAAAATATTCTGTTGATATTGAAGAAGAATTGGAAGCAAGTGACATTGTTGGTGCAATTGAGGGAGATAAATGGGAATAACTGGAGCAGAGAGACACCTTGGGACACCTTGGGACACCGTAAAAAACTATCCTGCCCCCAACCTCAGCCCTACAGTCGCAAGGGATTGATGGTAAGGGGACACCTTGGGACACCTTAAAAAGTACGTCCCCAGCCAGAAAATTTTTTGGCTGCAAGCCGTTCCTACGTAAAAATGTCAGTGTGTCACCAAGACCGTTTTTATAATTTTAAAAAAAACTTTCTTTCTCCCTGGGGCTGGGGGGGGGAAGCCTCTAAGGTGTCCCCGAACACTAAAAAATCAGTAATACCAAGACATGAGCCAGGCCCAGGATAAAATTGGAAACTGTCCCAAGGTGCCACAAGGTGTCCCCTGTGTTTTAAAAACCCTGTAAGGCTTATGGCTGTAAGGCTGAATAGATGGAAAAAACTGGAGTAGATGGACACCTTAGAGATACCGAACAAATTATGAACAAATTGTGAACAAAAAAAGGAGGTGTAAGTGTGTCAACTAATAAAATTTACGACCCCTGCCCAGACAAACCCGGCCACGCCGAATGGAACCAGGTATTTTATACCGCGTTCCACTGCGACTACGATATTTTTAATGTTTTTGCCTACCTGCGCTATGAAGGAATAACGATAAAAAAGGAGCAGAAGATTGAGCAGCAGGGGCGGCAGCGCAGTAAATTAACTACCTACAGCATATACCGGGGCGAAGTTCCCCTGGAGCGATTTAAGGCTGAGATAGTGCCAAAGTACCTGGAACCAAATAGAGACAGAATCAAGCAGATCCTTTCCCTGGCGGCTTACAACGGGGAGTTTGTGGACCTGGAAGGGTTGGCCATTAAAGTAGACAAGGAGGTGGTGGCTGGAGCATTAAAAAAGTATCGAGGGCGGATTCTGGAAGCCAGATATAAAAATCTATCACAGGGTAGAAAGCTGGATGATGCTGATGGACGAACGATCTGGGTAGTCTGTGAGCGGGAAGCCGGCAGTGATAACACGGAATTGACGTGGGAGGAATTTTACGTGCTGTGCGAGGCGCAGGACCGGGGACTGTTGCCGCCGGGAGCGGACGGGATGTGTAAAGGCGTGAAGTGGAAGGAGGTATAGAATTGACATGGTTTGCATTTATCCTGGCCGTAACCGGCAATGCCCTGGTGGTGCTAAAAATCAGAGCGGCCTTCTGGGTTTGGAGTGTGGCGAACGTAATCTGGATATGGTTTGCGGTAGGGCGCCGGGACTGGGCGCAGGCGGCAATGTTTGTAGTTTACATTGGGATGAATATTTGGGGTTATGTGAAATGGAAAACCCCGGATAAAGGTTAGTCCGGGGTGTAGTCAAAAATGTCGCCAGGCTTACATTCAAGGGCTTTGCAGAGCTTGTTTAAGGTGTCCATATCTACACGGCGTAAATTATCTTCAAATAAATTCTTTACAGTCATGTAGTGGAGCCCTGCAAGGGAGGCTAATTTACCGATGGTAAGTTTTTTCTCCCACATTAGGCGGCCAAGGTTGCAAACGATCATATATTAATCACCTCACATAGCTATAGTAACATTTTCTTAGAAATAACTCAATATCATGCTTGCTTTTTTGGAAAATATATGATAAGATAAGCTCAAGTAAAATAGCTATAGCTATGCCTATTGAGCGAATGAAGGGAGATAAGTATATGAATAACAAGGCGTTAACCCTTGTGAAACAGGAAAGATTCGGAGAGCTTGAATGTGATTTTTATAAAAAAGATGATGAGTATTATATGACCAGAGAACAGATCGGAAGGGCGTTGGATTATTCAGATCCGGCTATCGCCATATATAAGATTCACGAAAGAAATAAAGATAGGTTGGATAAATTTTCAGTGTTAACCAAGTTGGTTAGTACTGATGGAAAAATTTACGAAGTTTATCTTTATTCCAGAAAAGGTGTTTATGAAATTTGTCGCTGGAGCAGACAACCTAAAGCCGATGCCTTCTTTGACTGGGTGTATGACGTTCTTGAGAAGTTGGCAAAAGGAGAACTCTTAAAACCACAATACAAAAACGAAAGAATTCAAGCTGCCATGGAAGTGTTTCGCGCTACAGATGTAAATAGTTTAAAAACTACAGACCGGGCAGAAATGTTCAGAATGGTAAAAACAGCATTAAAACAAAGTATTCGGTCAGTTGAAGAAATACCTACGGCCATAGAAAAGCTAACCAACGAACCAGAAAATAACTTTGAAGTTCAGCTTGTTACCGCTTTGGTTGAACTAATAGAAAATGAAAGCTTGGCGCGTATATATCACACTGAACCCTTCTGGCCGTGTGATGCACTAAAGGAACTTATTACCAAACACACCAAGCAAGATATGAGCTACCAACAAATAATTTCCGTATTGAATAATATTGACGTAATGAAAGATAGTCACAGGTTCAAATTAAAAAGTAACGGCAAGGAAGCTAAAAAAATGTATTATTCTTTAAGGATTGGAGTTATTAAGCGCCTTGCCAATAGACACGGTATTGGAGTGACGCATATTGACATTGACAGAACGACCGCCAAGGTGTATCAGTTGTCGAAGTAAGCTACCCTTAGTAATAGACGCCGCATTATTCAACCAGGACGACAAACCAGAGAAATCGGCATTTCACCTGCGATGTAAATGCAAAACGGAAAATTACTTCCATATAAAAGGAAGTAATATAAAACAGAATACAATGGGCCT
>MVQL01000225.1 GCA_002067205.1 Pelotomaculum sp. PtaB.Bin104 | reverse complement strand
TTGTTAGTCTTTTTTGTAGCCTGATAATTTTTTGCGTCTGTGTCCGCATATTTTAAACCTATGACCATATAGGCACCATTAACAGCGCCACATGTGCCACCCGTATTGGCTACCCCACCCCCAAAAGCGCCAGCAACCTTTATAGCTGTTTCTTCCTCCATGCCCAGTTGTGGAGCAAATGCAGCGAGGACAGCCTGAGAACAATAAAATCCGCTATTAAAACGTGACAATGCTGTTTCTATTCTACTCATAATTGCAATGCCCCCTTAATTAAATATAATACGTGATGTATATACAATCATCTAATATTGCCATCATATCATAAATCTGATAGTTCGAAGAACATAAATATTAAACCTCTATGTGTTAATACAGATTCTATACACCTATATTGCTAACGCGATACCAGTTATATATGTTACACTCCCACATTCTACTACAAGACCAGGTAATTATTATATGTTTTACGGCATGATTTATGAAGCCGGAACCCGTAACTTCTATCCTTTCTATGCTATAATTTGATTACTTGAACATATCAAAGTTATTTAATATAATAAATAATTAAGAGCCCCAGAGACGAGACAAGTCTCGGAGGCTCTTCTTCCTTTAATCGACTAGTTTTTAAGACTCACATTTGACAACCTAAATTTTCAAAGGCGCATAAATAATGTTTTTCTGAAGGCATAACAAAGACGTTAGCCAACAAATTACCATTTAATGGTTGACGATTTTATTCATCTATTGCCTGCATGCGTAATGGTGGTCTAATCTTCAGCGCCTTGAAAACTGAAAAAGTATTGCCTTGTAATTCACTTCTAACAAATTAATTCTGTTTTACCAAAACAGAAGAGGTTATTATCAGGTGTCTCAACATACTAGGCTCTGATCAAATTCCATGGCCTTTTTCCCTGTAGATGGATCAGCTATATAGTTTCTATATGCCAAATATAGAGCCCACTTGTATTGCCTTTCCGCACTTTCAGGGATAAAGTTTCTTCTCCCGACTATTTCCAATAGTTTTTCAGCAGCTTGATCACCCTTTAAGCCAAGTTTCAATACCTCAAGAAAAGCTTGTTCTACTCCAGCCAATCCTATCATATCTCCGCCGACATCTATCTTATATATTTTTGATGCATTAGGATCACAACTGCTCATATCTGATTATCCCCCTTCTTTTTAAAATGTCAAATTAAAGAAATATCCAGCCATTATTTATCTGTTAAGTTCGTCATGTCGTCGCCAACTTTTAGTTTATAAACTTTTGATGCGTCTAGATCACAACAACTGCCCATGTATTGAAGCTGATTATTTTAACAATTTGATTTTACCTTGTCATCTTTAGAAACATTTTTATTATTATCTTCTTTGTCCAC
>MVQL01000224.1 GCA_002067205.1 Pelotomaculum sp. PtaB.Bin104 | reverse complement strand
CCCGGCGATGGCCGACCAGGTGAACGTTTACGAGAACCAGAAACTTGTTAAATCCGTGGTGTTCAAGATCGGCGTGCCCTATTACGTCGTTAACGGCCAGACCCCAGGTGTGAAGATGGACGTGGCACCGTTTATCGAAAACGACCGCACCTTTGTTCCCGTGCGCTTCCTGGGCAATGCCCTGGGTGTTGACAACAGCAATATCGCCTGGGACAACAGCACCCAGACTGCAACACTGAAAGGCGCTAAAGCCGTTTTAAGCATGGCCATCGGCAAAGCTGAAGTGGTGAGCAACGGCCAGGCCAGGGCTATCGACGTTGCGCCCATGCTGGTTGATCCTGGGCGCACAATGTTACCCGCAAGGTTCGTTGCGGAAGGGTTAGGCTACCAGGTGGACTGGGACGAGGCGACCCAGACGGTGATATGCTGGCCGGCTGGACAGACGAAGCCGGACGTGAAAGCGGCGGTGAACTACCTGGACAGCCAGCCGGTACAGCAAACGCAGGTGCAGCAGACTGAGCCAACGCAGACTTCTACTGGTTATGATCAACCACCGCGGGGGAAGTTGATTGAGGCGAATCACGGTGGCGAGGGGACTGATACGACACCGGCAAAGAATAGTCTTTCAGATCTTATCCAATGCTCTGATGGCGTATATAGAAGCCCTGCTTTATTACAGGAACATCCCGAACTAAGATAAAGTTCTTAACTTAGAAAATGTTTTTGTTAAACTACACAGTCCATTAGGACTGTTTTCTTTTACAAAAATTACGGAGGTGTATTTCTCAATATGCGAAAGAAACTATCTTTAGTTCTTGTGCTAATTTTCCTGTTTACGTCTGTGCTCCCGGCCTTTGCAGGCGAGGTTAAGACCTTTGGTTTTGACGATTATCGCCACCGTGAAAACACCGTAAATGGCACAATGTTATACCCGTTTTGGTATCACGATGGCGGAAGGTCATACTCCCAGCCGCTGATCCTGCCCGGCAGCAAGTGGGGTTTAATCGGCAAGGTGGTCATAACGGTCGAAGGTAACGTATTATATGGTTACTTGGTACCGGACACCCCGCCAGAAAGCTTTAGCCCGATCACTCCGGCTTGGTCGGTGCAACTGGACGGGAACGAACCAACCACCAGCCACCCAACGCTGCTTGAGAAAAACGGCAAGAAGTACGTCTACATTGGCACATACAGTCCATACCTGGATATCGTTGATATAACTAATTTTAACAACGTAAACCAAGGAAGCCTTATTTCAAGACCAAGCCCGTTAGCAACCGACATTACATCTGCACCACTAATTCTAAATTGGGAAGGACACGAAATTATAGTTAATACCACTGGTAATAGCGGTAAGATCTTTATAGTTACCGATCCGTTGGATAATTTTAAGAACAACGATTTCTATATTGATATCGGCTCCGGCCGCACATCTTCTTCCCCTGCTCCTGTAGCAGGCGGTACTGCCTTTGCCGTTGGCCTGGACTGCGGATTCCAAACACATGGTGAATTACGCTTATACTATCTGGACGACATCTTAAGCGAAGACAGCAGTGGCAAAACGGTATGCGGCCTAAACCCAACGACCAAAGCTTTTGCCGAAAGGTGAAGGTGGTCTGGTTCCCCATGAGCGACAAATCCAAAAAGGGAATCAGGCTGGGCCTGGCACCGCCTGGAGTATCCGTCGCCCACTACGCCCTCAGTGCGGTAGCTCCCAGGGAGTAATTAATGCGAGAAGCGCTTACGCACGGGTGCCCAAAGAAGCCGCTGTGCTTTAGCCCACGGCGGAGTGTCACACTTTGGTGTCAATGCGGACCAAGGTGGGACATTTTTATGTTTAGTAGCGAATTAATAATTCTCTAAAATATTGACGATTATTTTCGTCTAATTTATAATTAACTTACATGAACCACCTGAGCACGGAACTCCGGTGGTAATATACGCTGGTTGCCGGTATTGAGAAAACCGGCAGGATATAGATTCAGGAGCCGGTAAATTGACCGGCTCTTAACATTTTCATTGCAGGAGGTTTTATAAAACATGGAGAAAGTGATGGTTTTTGTTGACGGAAACAACCTGAACAATGCCGTTTATCACCTTTTTGATGCTAATCCCCCGCGGTGGGATGCTAAAAAGCTGGCTGAAAAACTTTGCGGTTCTACTCGCGACTTGGTTAAAATATATTATTACACTGCTCTGGCTGACAGAGAAGATAATCCCCGAGCATACGACAGCCACAGAAAATTCATTGATGCCCTGCGTTTTATACCGAGGCTCGAAGTGGTTGTGGGGTACTTGGCGAAGAAAGAAATTCCCGGCAAAGAAATTAATCCGGGAGATCCATCTACATATATCCACGTTGAGAAAGAAACGGACGTGAATATAGCGACTGACTTGTTAACTAAGGCATTTTTCAATTCTTATGATACAGCTATTCTTGTTAGTGCGGATTCAGATTACGCGAGAACCGTTGAGTGCGTCAAATTTTTCGGCAAGACCGTGGAGCTGGCGGTAACCAAAAATCAGAAAGCGGCAAAGATGAAGCAATTGGCGGATGTGGTAATTGAAATGGATCAGAATTTCGTGTTGGCTTGTAAACAGTAAACTTTTATTGACACCTGGCCGGGTCGCCACGCCCGGCCTTTCTTTTTTTATAAAGAAAAGTTCAAACAATACTTGCAGGTATACGTGGCCAGGCAGTTGCTGCTGGCAAAATGCAGGCAGGGAAAAATCATTTCACCGTTGACACCCAGCGCGCCGCCGTGGTGTTCCTGGAGATGCGGCTAATTGAGACGGCGGTGGCCGCCAGCGTGAACCAGGCCGCCGACAAGTTCCTGGAGGGTGGAGTGAAGCCGGAGGATCTGGTGGAAATATTGTCGGACGTGGTGAGGAAAGAGTACAACGAGTTGGTTTCGAGGCTGCACGAGCCTTCCTGGAAAACGGAGACGCTTTTGCTGCCGGAAGCTGCTGTCGTTTGATTGCCGGGCACCCGCCCGGCTTTCGTATTTAGTTGAAATAAGACTAGTTGCCGGGCACTTTGCCCGGCCTTCGTATTTTCAGGGAACAAATTTCAAACGTACCCATTCCCAAAACACCTGTTCTATGGTATAATGGAGGTGGTAACAAAAGGAACAAAATCCAAAATTTCAGCGTCTAATAACCAAACCGAAAAACGAAAGGGGGAATTTTTGTGAAGAAACTCAAACTTTTCGCGTTAGCCCTGATGCTCACTATCCTGGCCG
>MVQL01000223.1 GCA_002067205.1 Pelotomaculum sp. PtaB.Bin104 | reverse complement strand
CGGATCAGCACATTACCATTGTATTGATGGGCGTCTCGTTTTTCAAAGGTCATTTTCAATAATTACAGGAATGCTTCAAGCAGTTCATACATGGCAACCCCAAAGGAATAGATATCCGATGAAGGTAAAACTGCATCGAAGTTTATTTTATGTTCCGGGGACATATAATTTGGTGTGCCTAAAGAAATATGAAATGAAGAAAGAGTAGTAGGTGTTTGAGCTAATATGTATTTAGCCAAACCAAGATCAATTATTTTAATAATGTTATCCCTGGTAATAAGTATGTTTCCTGGTTTGATATCCCTGTGTACAAACCCTAAGGCTGTATTCTCCTTATGATTCAGATTATAGGCTTTAATCATTTCGTTGCTGATGTATATCATTCCGTTACAAAACGACACGGCTATATGAGCAACCTGCAAGCAGGAAAGAAAGCCTAGGTTTGTATTCTTATAAACATCTCGGTGAAAATAAGAAAGGTCCCTACTGTTTGATACAAATTCGCATTCAAAAAATGGCTGGCCAAATTCAGTCCACCAGATATTGTATCCTTTGATAACATTTATGTGCCCCATAGCCTGACAGATTAACTTTGCCTCTCTAAAAAATATGTGATAAAGATACTCACCCTGGTCAATGGAGCGAAAGGGAAGTTTCTCACTGATCAACGCTTCTCTTATTAAAGGCCATATTTTTTCTAGATTGCACATTTCCCAAATATCCCTTTTGATAGTTTTGATAGCTACCCGGGTCTCGCGAATTTTACAATAGCCGAAATAAACGCGTCCAAGCCCACCTTCCTTGTAGCTAAGTATCTCTACTGAATCTTTGATAACATCACCTTTCTTATGTTCTATATAAGCCATAAGCCCCCTCCTCCTACAATTATTTCAAATATAATTATGTGCTTTCACCTGGCTCTAATTATCCCAATGCTTATTCCACCTCCAAAAGCAGACGCGCTACTTAAGTTCCCAAGAAATATACACATGAAAAAGTAAATTCTCGTAGTTTATTGATTCTTCGAGTGTTTATTTTGCTAACATAAAAAAGCACCCGGAGAATTCCCCCATGGTGCTGCAATTTTACAAATCACGGGAGTCTCCTGTTCGACAATATTTTTCCTTCTGCCGCTTGGGGAATTGGGGTTTTGGTGGGCCTGGACTTTGTTGAACTCGCTCCGGGCTGTGCGCGGTGTGGTATCGAACCGCGCCAGGGACTGCAAAGCCCGCCGGGCGGACTCATCGCCACGCCCGGCCGCACGGCTCAGCTCCCGGGCCTTCTCCTCATGCCTGGCTGCCGGCAGGAAGGTCTAAACGGGCTGAATGAGAGCGCCCGCAGGCGGGTGCTGATCACCGGCGCAGCCGCCTGATGGGGCCAGTCCGCCCGTCCCGGGCGGGCCGGTCTCTTTTGCCGGCAGGCGCGGGCCGATTTGATTTCTGCCTCAAACAAGCTGAGGGTTCATGGATAAAGCGGCGAGCAGTTCAGCTACCTGATGTCAAAAATGGTTAGCACCCGTTTCTGAACTTCCCAGGGTTGGGGCAACGGAAGAGTGGGAAATTGTTAACCTCACCCAAGATGCTCACCCGATACACTTGCATTTGGTGCAATTTCAATTATTAAACCGGCAGTCGTTCAACGCAATTCAATATAAACAAGATTGGCTGGCACTTAATTCATCTTTAGGTAATCCGCCATTTATGACAACACCAAGAGTTCTTTGGGTAGGCTCCTACCTGCAGGGTAATCCTTCTCCCCCACCGGCTAATGAAAAGGGCTGGAAGGATACCATCAAAGCATTTCCCGGCCAAGTTACCAGGTTTAGGGTCCGTTTTGCGCCCCAAAGCTCTAACGCGATGCTTGGCGAAAACCTTTTCCCCTTTAATCCCTCAGCCGGTCCGGGATATGTTTGGCATTGCCATATCATTGACCACGAAGATAATGAAATGATGAGGCCATATTTGGTTACGCCTTAGACCATTTGCTTAATTTTTTTAATAAATTTAATCCATCAAACTTAATGTTAAACCCTGGAGTTGCCAAACCCCAGGGTTTCCTAGTTAAGCCGTTAAAACATAAAAACATGAAGCCTTATCTCGGCCATATTAAGCAATTTATTTAGCTCGACCAGTATGATTTCATCAAGGTCTTTCTACATTACCCTGTGGCTGCTGCAATACTGCGATCCAAATTTATGGAAGGGTGAACCTTTTCTCAAATATCTGCTGGGCCATGTTAAAGTCGTCTTTATTAGTTATGGCAGGCATAAAATTAGGGTGGACAAATTGCTCTTCCTTGTCCACCCTGACCTTCTTGCCTTTCATTTTGCTTACATTTGTAACACTGCACCGGAGAGTACCGATATAAGAGTTAAATCTTTTTAAACCCTGCCTATTGCCTTTCGCCGCTTATACTTCCACTACTCCTGTAAAGACTGTTTCCGGCTTTCCGGTCATAAATATCGTCTCATCCGTATATTTAACCACCAGATCGCCTCCTTTAAGTTTAACTAATATATTCTGGTCTTTATGGCAGTAGCCATTCAGCACGGCGGCGACAACACCAGCGCAGGCACTGGTGCCGGTGGCCAGAGTTTCGCCGTTGCCACGCTCCCACACCCGCATTTTAAGTGTATTACTGTTAATGACCGTGACGAATTCTACATTCACTCTTTCAGGGAATAAAGGTGAATACTCGAAGGCCGGTCCAATCACATCCATATTTATGCTTTCCAGGCCCTCACTAAAGACAACACAGTGCGGGTTCCCCGTCGACACGCAGGTGATGCGGTAATCCCGGCCTTCAATCGTAACCGGCTGATCGACAATCTCCCGGCCCGGCAGTTTAACGGGAATCTTCTCCGGCCTAAGCTCCGCCGGCCCCATATCCACACAGACCGAAATCACCTTTCCATGTTGGATATAGAGTTTGAGTTTTTTGATCCCGCTCAGAGTTTCTATGGAGATCTGAGCTTTGACCGTAATCTGGTTCTCATACAGGTATTTTCCGATGCAGGTGAGGGCATTGCCGCTCATTTTGCCTTCGCTGCCATCTAAATTAAACATCCGCATCCTGGCGTCAGCCTTGTCTGACGGGTAGATTAGCGCAATCCCATCACCGCCGATGCCGTAATGCCTGTCGGATAAATGCACGCTCAAGGATTCCGGGCTGACTATATTCTGATGCATGCAATTGAAATAGATGTAGTCATTGCCGCAGGAGTGCATTTTGGTAAAGTTGAGCTGCTTGCGTTCGCTTCTCATATTATTGATATCCACCAGCTCGGTGCTGCTCTGGGAATAACGGCTTTTCAGGCTGTTGGCCAGTGCATTTGCCGTGTCCAGTGAGGTCAGGCAGGGAATCGCTGTTTCCACAGCCTTGCGGCGAATTTTCACGCTGTCCCTGCTGGGCAGCCTGCCCTTGGAGGACGTGGAGATAATACAACTTATCTTACCGCTTTCCTGGATGGTTTGGGTATTATCGCCATCTGACTCATGGATCTTCTTTACGGGAATTACCTCCAAGCCAGCCTGTTTGAGAGTCCTGGCCGTTCCCCTGGTAGCATAAAGGGTAAACCCCAACTCGGTATATTTCCTGGCAATATCGGCAATCTCCGGTTTATCGCTGTCCCGTACAGAAATGAGGACCCCGCCCTGCTTGACCATCTTGTAGCCTGCAGCCACCAGCCCCTTATAAAGTGCTTCCGCCAGGGACTTGCCGATACCAAGCACTTCACCCGTAGATTTCATCTCCGGGCCCAGCTGCACATCCACATCAACGAGCTTTTCAAAGGAAAATACCGGCACCTTAACGGCTACATAAGGCGGTGTCTTATACAGGCCTGTACCATAACCCATGTCTTTTAATTTTTCACCCAGAATAGCCCTGGTGGCCAAATCAACCATCGGCACGCCGGTCACTTTGCTGATATAGGGAATGGTCCGTGAGGACCGTGGGTTAACTTCAATCACGTAGATTTCTCCGGCGTGAATGACGTACTGGATATTGATCAGCCCGTGGGTGTTTAAGGCCAGGGCCAGTTTCCTTGAATGCTCAATCACCTGCTCGGTCACCTCTCCGTTAAGGTTCCAGGCAGGGTAGACCGCGATCGAATCCCCGGAATGGATGCCGGCCCGCTCCACATGCTCCATGATCCCCGGAATCAGAATATCCTCTCCGTCGCAAATGGCATCAACCTCTATTTCAATGCCTGAAAGGTATTTATCGATCAGAACCGGGTTCTCGATGTTGTAGGCCAGAATAATATCCATATATTCAGAGATGTCATCATCACTGAAGGCAATAATCATGTTTTGACCGCCAAGCACATAGGAAGGGCGGATCAGAACCGGATATCCCAATTGATTGGCCGCCTGCAGCGCTTCAGCTTTGTTCATCACCGTAAGCCCCTGCGGGCGTTTTATGGACATGCTTTCCAGCAGGGCATCAAAACGCTCCCTGTCCTCGGCTATGTCGATGCTGTCGGCGGACGTTCCCAGGATCGTAACCCCCTGTGCTTCCAGAAACTTGTTCAGCTTGATGGCAGTCTGCCCGCCAAAAGCCACGACCACCCCGTAAGGCTGCTCGGTATGGATCACATTCAGAACATCCTCATTTGTTAAAGGCTCAAAATACAAGCGGTCAGCCGTGTCGAAGTCGGTGGACACGGTTTCCGGGTTGTTGTTGACAATAACTACTTCATAGCCTGCCTTCTTTAAGGTCCACACACAGTGTACAGAAGCATAGTCAAACTCAATGCCCTGGCCAATCCGGATCGGTCCGGAACCAAAAACAATAACCCTTTTCTTCCCGGTATTCCTGGCTTTGATAAACTGCTCTGCCTCGTTGACCTCATCATAAGTCGAGTAAAAATAGGGTGTCTCGGCCTCAAATTCAGCGGCGCAGGTATCCACCATTTTAAAGGAAGCCTTTTGCGGCTGCTCGATCTTGCAACCTGAAAGACGCTCTATGACTTTATCCAGGTACCCCAGTTTTTTTGCCCTTAGATACATTTCCTGCGTCAAGGGCCCGCCCGCGAGTTCTTTTTCCATTAAGGCCAGATTGGCGAGTTTATTTAGGAACCAGAGGTCGACCTGCGTGATTTCATGAATTGACTCACAGGAAATGCCCCTGTGCAGCGCTTCAAATATTACATAAAGCCGCTCATCATCACAGACATTCAGCAGCTGTATAATCTGCGCATCACTGAGTTGCTTCAGCTTGGGCAGGTTCAGGCTGTCCAGGGAAATCTCAGCGCCCCGCACCGCTTTCATGATTGCCTGCTCAAAGCTTGTTCCGATGGCCATCACTTCGCCGGTGGCCTTCATCTGCGAGCTCAGGGAACGGTTGGCGTAAACAAACTTATCGAAAGGCCATTTGGGCAGTTTGACGACCACATAGTCAAGGGCCGGCTCAAAACATGCGCAGGTCTTCCCGGTTAAGGCATTTCTGATCTCGTCCAAGGTGTAGCCAATGGCTATCTTGGCCGCCACCTTGGCAATCGGGTACCCGGTGGCCTTTGAGGCCAGGGCTGACGAGCGGGACACCCTGGGGTTGACCTCAATGACGGCATACTCGAAGCTGTCCGGGTGCAGGGCAAACTGGCAGTTGCAGCCCCCTTCCACTCCCAGGGCGTCAATAATATTCAAGGCAGCGGAACGCAGCATTTGGTACTCCTTGTCGGAAAGGGTGACTGTCGGGGCAATAACAATGCTGTCACCCGTGTGCACCCCCACCGGATCAAAATTCTCCATACTGCAGACCGTAATCGTATTGCCCGCCTTGTCCCGCATCACTTCGTATTCTATTTCTTTCCACCCGGAAATGCATTTTTCTATTAAGACCTGGGTGATCGGTGAAAGCCTCAGGCCCTTCGCGGCAATTTCCTGCAGTTCCTTTTCATCAGCGGCAATGCCGCCGCCTGTGCCACCCAGAGTATAGGCGGGGCGGACAATCACGGGATAGGAAATCTCCCGGGCAAAGGCCAGCGCATCCGGGACATTGGTGACCACTAATGAAGGGATTACCGGCTCGCCGATGGACTGCATGGTGTCTTTAAACATCTGCCTGTCTTCAGCCTTATCAATTGTTTCC
The DNA here is from genome assembly GCA_002067205.1 of Pelotomaculum sp. PtaB.Bin104. Taxonomy (GTDB): domain Bacteria; phylum Bacillota; class Desulfotomaculia; order Desulfotomaculales; family Pelotomaculaceae; genus MVQL01. The sequence continues at coordinate 7,930 of MVQL01000223.1, read as the reverse complement.
GGGGTAGTTCCCAACAACTTGACGCCATGCTGCTCCAGAAAACCTTCCCTGGCCAGCTGCATGGCAAGGGTAAGGCCGGTTTGCCCGCCGAGCGTGGGCAGGACGCTGTCCGGGGCTTCCTTGACGATAATCCTTTTCACTGTTTCCATCGTCAGGGGCTCAATGTAGATTTGATCGGCCATGGCATTGTCCGTCATAATCGTCGCCGGGTTGGAGTTAACTAAAACTACCTCTAAACCCTCTTCTTTCAGGGCCCGGCAGGCTTGCGTGCCGGCATAGTCGAACTCCGCAGCCTGTCCGATCACAATCGGGCCTGAACCGATTACAAGCACCTTCTTTATTTCCTGGTTTAGCGGCATTTTGATTCCTCCCCTCTAATCAGGTCAATAAATTGGTCAAATAAATAGTTGGTGTCCAGCGGTCCCGGGGAGGCCTCGGGATGAAACTGAATCGAAAAAGCAGGCATGTTTTCATATTCAATTCCCTCGCAGGTACCATCGTTGGCGTTGAGAAACCTCATATGAACGTGGGCAGGCAAGCTGCCGGCCACAACCGCGTAGCCATGGTTTTGGCTGGTAATGAATACCCTGCCTGTCTTCAGATCCTTGACCGGCTGATTGGCGCCGCGATGCCCGTATTTTAGTTTGGCTGTTGCCGCCCCCTGGGCCAGGGCCAGCAGCTGATGGCCCTGGCAAATCCCAAAGATTGGGACCCTTGATTCAGACAGTTTGGCCAATTCCCCGATAATCTCATTATTATCCGCCGGATCGCCGGGCCCGTTGGACAGCATAACCCCATCCGGCCTAAAATTCAGTATTTCTTCTGCAGTGGTATGGGCGGGGACGGTAATCACCTCACAGCCGCGCTTCAACAGCTCGCGGAGAATATTCCCCTTAGCCCCGAAATCCCACAATACCACCCTGTAGCCTCTCGGCACTCCTTTAGAGACCATAATTTCCTTGGTACTGACTGTTTGAACGGCATCGATGATCCTGTATTTATTTATTTCTGCCAATAACTGATCCAGATCATCCAGCGTTGTGGTAATTTTGGCATTCATCACCCCAACCTCCCGGATGATCTTGGTTATCTCCCACGTATCAACTCCAAAAACTCCAACAATATTATTCGCCTTCAAAAAAGTATCAAGCTCACCCTCACTGCGGAAATTGGAGGGAACTTGACACCACTCACGGACAACATACGCTTTTAATTTAGGAGAAGAACTTTCAAAATCGGAGGGAATGACACCATAATTACCAATCAGGGGAAAAGTCTGCACCACAATCTGCCCATAATAGCTCGGGTCAGTCAGTGTTTCCAAATATCCGGTCATCCCGGTAGTAAAGACAATCTCGCCGACAACCTCCCCGGCGGCCCCAAAAGGTATCCCTTTAAAAACCCGCCCGTTTCCAAGGACAATATAGATACTTTGCTGCACTTCGATCCCTCCGTAAGTATTAACTATGGCAAAGATAAGGTCACATCGCCTGAATTATTATAATCCCAAATTGGTCTTTGGCATAATGGAAATTAAATTCGTATGAGATTATTTTCTCTAAAGGCTTTTAGGAAGCCGCTATTTTACTTCCCCAAATGCGCCGGCCGGCTAAACTATAAGGAACAAGGTGAGAGAACACCTTTGTTTTAGTAACCACGGTTACCGAATTTATGTTATTATCTATGTTAAAGTAAGCTTGTTAAAACTTCTGTTACATAATTTTATTGGAAAGAAGGTTGGGGACAATGGGAAAAGCAACTCTGGACTTAAGAAAGGAACATGATGCCATACTTCGTGTTTTGAAAATTTTGGACAAAATGATCTCGGATCCAATGGGTGATACTAATAAACTTCAGTACTACAGTGAAGTAGTTTACTTTCTTAAAGTATTCGCTGATAAATGTCATCACGGAAAAGAAGAAACATATCTTTTTGAGGAATTGGTCAATAGAGGGATCCCAAAAGAAGGCGGGCCGATTGGGGTAATGCTTCGCGAACATCAACAAGGCAGGGAATATATCGCACTGATGGATAAATCCTTAGAAGCTAAGGACTTAACAGAGTTCAATACATCTGCTGCCAAATACCACGATCTTTTGAGGCAGCATATTGAAAAAGAAAACAATGTCCTTTTCGTAATGGCTGATAAAGTATTAAACGAAGCTAAGCAGGATGAACTGTTTCGGAAATTTGAACAGCATGAGGAAAATGTCATAGGGCATGGGGTTCATGAAAAACTGCATGCAATGATTCATGCGTGGGCAACTGAATTTAATGTGAACTGATCAGATTACCCCCCGAGTCAATGCAATCCGGGCAGCCAGGGGCTAATAAATATGGGCATTGCCCGGAAACGGATGAAACTGGCTGACCTTTATATGAGATCGGTCTTAAAACAAACGCCTCCGGGACATTTAGAGGTTAAAAAATCCCGGAGGCGTTTTTTACAAAAACTTCCTTAACGATATTCAGGTAAATTACATTTTACTTTCAGGTATCCTTAAGTTTCGGGTGATAACATAAAACCACTCGGTGCACCGTGGTTATAAATCAAAAAGAAGGTGTTGTTTTGAAACAGAAAAAATGGCAGGTTGCGGCTATTCTTTTAGCCGTGGTGCTCTTCACGGGGACCATTACCGGCGTTTCCTATGCTAATTCTGAAGGTACAGTCACTGTTGTAAGCGATCCGGCCCAGGGGTTTTTCGTATATAACGTAGACCAGAGCGGCACAGATAACAACTCTTGCTGGAGCACTGCTGTTAATAACCATAACGGAGGGTTTTACGGCATGAGAGGCTTTCTAAGCGGCAAGTTTTATGGAGAAATCTCACCGCGTCATAATTTCCACCGGGGCTACCCTTTGCATGGTATGAACGGCGGGCAGTATATCCATAAAAAACACTTTTCCAACTTTGCCGGCCAAAACATCATTGCTCAGGCAGCCAGTATTTTAGACGTGGATGAACAAACCATTCTGGAAGCATTAAAGGATGGACAAACCCTGGCTGAAATCTCCGAGGATTACGATGTAAGCGAGGATGAACTTCTGGAACAGCTTGCCGAGCAGCAAAGCGACGCAATCGATGAAGCGGTAGATAACGGCACCCTAACGGAAAGTCAAGCGAGTAACCTTAAAGATAATTTGGATGAGTTTTTGCATGCGATCGTAAATGGCTTTAAAAACAGTGATGATGAGAGCGTCGATGAGGATAATGACGATAATGACACCAGCTTAAGTGATGTGGAAGCTACCCTTAACGACTATTTTGAGGGCGCAGGGGATGAATATTTCGGGGACGACGGTATTGTCGTAACAATCAGTCTTGAGGGCGATGAGGACGAGCTGGCTTACCAGGTATCCCTTGATTTCAGCGATGCGGTTGATTACGATAACTTGACTGAAATAACCCAAACCGATCTGGAAACCTTTTTAGATGCGGTGAAGTCGGAAATAGATGCTAATATCGATGATACGGATTTTGAAAATGCGGATATCACAGGAAGTGCAGTCGACGACAATAATTCCGGCGATTATGTAGAATATGACGGCAGTTCTTATACTTTCAGCTAGGAGGAGTAAGTACACCGGTTGAGGTATAAACCTCTTTAAAATTTGAACCCCATTAACATACAGTCAACTAACATCCCTGAATCGAGTAGGATAATGCTGCAGTAATTGCTGCAGCATTATCCTACTCACAGATCCGTACGTACAGGCCCCGGATACGGCTCCTGACAGACCCTAGTCACTTCTCTCTGAAGTAATGCAAAATGCCGACATTATACGAAGTATCCTTGAAGCTCTTAATTTTCTTGGGATGGATGGAGTTAAATGGTCAATTACCAATATTCCTTGCAACCTCTAAGAGATCAAGAATATCTACCTGTCCGTCTTTGTTCACATCCGATTTTTGGGCATTTGTAGTTGAAGCCGGCCCTAGATTAGAATTAATAAACTGTAAGTCCAGTATATTGATGCAGCCATCAGCGTTTATATCTCTAATAACTTCAAACGTTCTATTATATTTGTTGGCGTAGTTTTTTGCAGTGGATGGGTCGTAGCCTACGATCTTTGTTTCGGAAGGAATTGTGGCCGCACTATCATATATTGTTGTTTTAGCCGAATTAAATTTAATAGTAGTTAAACCCGTGCAATAGTAAAAAGCCCAGTTGCCGATACTTGCAACTGATTGCGGAATGCTAATAACTGTTAAACCTTCGCAATAGGAAAAGGCCCAGTCGCCAATACTTGTAACTCCTTGTGGAATCAAAATATTAGTTAAGCCTGAACAACCGTAAAAAGCATAGTTGCCAATACTTGTTACTCCCTGCGGAATGTTAATACTAGTTAGACCTTTACAACCGTAAAAAGCGTGGTCCCCGAAACTGGTAACTCCTTGTGGAATTATAATATTAGTTAAACCAGTGCAACCTGAAAAGGCCCTGTGACCTATACTTGTTACTGATTGCGGTATGTTAATAGTAGTTAAGCCTTCGGGACAAGTTATTAACGTAGTCCCCGCTTTGTCGTAAAGCACGCCGTCTATGTTTGAGTAGTATAAATTATCAACGTCTACTGTAATATTGTTTAAGCTTTCACACCAGGAAAAAACCCATTCACCAATATTTGTGACTTTTTCCGGTATATTAATAGAAGTTAAGCCTGTACAACTGCAGAAGGCCCAGTCGCCAATACTTGTAACTTCTTCTGGGATACAAATAGTGGTTAGTCCTGCGGGACACACTATTAAAATAGTGCCGGCTTTGTTATAAAGCACACCATCTTTACTTGTGTAATTTGCATTATCAACAGCTACTGTAATACTGGTTAAGCCTTCACACCAGGTAAAAGCACGATCGCTGATACTTTTTACTGATTTAGGAATGTTAATAGTTGTTAAGCCCCTGCAGTAGGAAAAAGCCCCGTAACCTATAGATGTAACTGATTGCGGAATGCTGATACTAGTTAAACCTTCGCAATAAGCAAAGGCATTGTCGCCGATTTTTGTTACCCCTTGCGGAATGCTGATAGTGGTTATGGCCGCGGGACACGCTATTAAAATAGTCCCTCCTTTATCGTAAAGTACACCGTCGATACTCTTGTAGTATGAATTATTAGGAACTACAGTAATGCTGGTTAAGCTTTTACAACCTAAAAAAGCCCAGTCGCCAATGCTTTTTACTAATTGCGGAATAACAATAGTAGTTAAGCTTTCGCAATTTTGAAAGGCCCAGTTGCCGATACTTGTAACTGATTGTGGAATGTTGATACTAGTTAAACCTTCGCAACCGTCAAAAGCATTGTCACCGATGCTGGTAACTCCTTGCGGAATACTGATACTAGTTAAGCCTAAACAGCTGGAAAAAGCCCCGTCACCGATACTTGTCACTGGGAATCCGTCTAATGTATTTGGGATTTCAACAACTCCCCCATCCCCTGAGTAGCCTACAATTTCAGCGTGCCCGGAATTAACCACGTAAGTATAATCTCCGGCTTGAGCAGCTTGTGATTGGCTGCTAAAACAAAGCAAAATAGCTACCACTATTACACCGGCAAAAAATAAATTTAACTTAGTAATTTTAAGCATCCTTATAATTCACTTCTTTCATGCTGACTAAATTTAAACCAGATACTATTCTAGTTGGTTAGATTATACGCTTTTTTGTCGAAAAAATTAAATCACATAAATGGTCAATATGAAGAGGAATTCTTCCCTCCTCTTATTCATCTTAATAAAAAACGGAAAGGAGGCGATTTAAAGGTAGAAGAGATGGGTGGCAAGCATAGACCGCTCATGGTTCTGAATACAAAAGAGCCAATATTTCTCGTCACTAATCGCAATATGTGTTATTCCAAAAATAACACATGAAATGAGTACGACGTAGTTTTTCATCCAAATCCCTGCGAAGAAGAAATACAAAGGCGGCAAACATAGCTGCCAATCCTAAATAGAGGTTACTATTTCTCCCTCCGCCTTTGTTCATTAGAAAAATCAATAAAGCAACCGTCAAGATTCCATTTAGGTCACATGATGTCCTCGCCGGGGTGGCACATTCGGCCTCAGGTGTTCCATTTCCGTTTTGTTGATTGTCTGATATGCCTTAACTATGTCATCATAAAACGTCTCAGCCATGTCCCTACTGAAAGTTTCCCTCACAACAACCCTCATCACAGTCATATCGTCGGCATTCTCCGGGAGGTTATAAGCCGGCAGCATCCAACCTCTTTCACGCAGTTTTTGCGATAACTGGAAGGGGGCAAAGTCAGGAGTTTTTTTAAATCTGAATGTTATAATAGGAAGTTCCAGATTATTTACCAGCTCAAATATACCGGAGCCGGTGAGTTTGTTAGCCAGATACCTGGCATTATTCATGCAGTTATTCATAACTTTGGTATAGCCGGATCGCCCCAGATGCAGCAGGTTATAATACTGGGCCAGCACCATATCTGAACCCCGGGAAAAATTCAGGGTATAAGTTGGCATATCATCACCCAGATAGTTGACATAAAATATTAAATCCTCAGGCAAGTCAGTATGGTTTTTGAATATCAACCAACCAACCCCCGGATAAACCAGTCCGAATTTATGTCCCGATACATTGATAGATCTTACCTGGGGTAAACGGAAATCCCATTCCAGCTGGGGATTAATAAAAGGCAATATAAAGCCCGCGCTGGCAGCATCTACATGAATCGGGATGTCCCAACCCTTATTTTCTTTAACCTGGACCAGTAAATCATTGATTTCCTTAACGGGGTCACAAGCCCCGGTAAAAGTAGTCCCCATAATAGCACCGACACAGATCGTATTTTCATCGATCCGTTCCATGACTGACTTGGCATCGGTGCAAAACCGGTCTTTTTCCATGGGAATAATCCTGGGCTCAACATCAAAATATCTGGCAAATTTATCCCAGCAGATGTGAGCATCTGCTCCAAATATAATATTGGGTTTATCGGCGCCTTTACCTTGCTTGATACGGTTTCTCTTCCAGGTCCATTTATGAGCCAACAGTCCCAGCTCTATCGCTTCAGAAGACCCAACCGTAGCCGTCCCGCAGAAATCATCCTGTTCGTGCGCATTAAACAGGTGCCCCAGCATGTTAACTATTCTTTGGTGAATTTCTGCCGTTTCCGGGTATTCAAAGCGATCTATAAAGTTCTTACCCAGATTTTCCATTATTAGTTTTTGCGCTTCCGGTTCCATCCAGATGGTAGTGAAGCTCCCAATATCAAAAGCGGTTCGGCCGTCGAAATGCAATGCGTCATGGATCAATTGGTAGGCGGCATTTGCCGGCATTCCATCCTTTGGTATATGGTACTTGGGGATACTTTCTGTGAAATACCTCAAACTGTAGGTTGGTGATATCTCCTGTTTCGTCCCGGACATCCCGGGCGGATTTACTTTCTTTGCCAACATAACAATCACTCCCGTAAGCAGCGATTACTTGAACACTATTAAATTATTTATTTATATCATATTGTTTTCCAAATAGTACACTATATTCATCCAACAACTTCCTCACTGGCAAATAAATGGTTGCAGCTTTAATCCTTCAGCCCATTTTTTCTGGTACTTGACACACGGGCAAATTTGAGAGAAAATTACAACGAAGGACTACCCAATGTGTAATAATATATTTTGTGTAACGTTATAATTTGTTTATTAAACAATGAATTAGGTGAATACACAAAGAGGAGGCACAGCAATGGAGCAAGGAGATGGTCCGGCAGAAAGCAGGACAGAGAGGAAAAAAAAGGAGACACGACAGAATATTATAAAAGTCGCAATGGAGTTATTTCAGCGCCAGGGTTTTAACAATACAACCATGGAGCAAATAGCCGAAGCAGCTGACATTGCCAGAAAAACCCTATATAATCACTTTCCTGTGAAAGAGGCCATTGTTGACGAATATGTTAAAGACGCT
>MVQL01000222.1 GCA_002067205.1 Pelotomaculum sp. PtaB.Bin104 | reverse complement strand
CTGCTTGACGCCGCCAAAAGACACGGGCTGCATAAGTTCGTCCAGGTTTCCACCGATGAAGTATACGGCAGCCTGAATATGGACGACAGCGCATTTACCGAAGAGAGCCCTTTGGCACCGAACAGTCCCTATTCCGCCAGCAAAACCTCGGCCGACCTCCTCTGTCGCGCCTACTTCAAAACGTACGGCCTGCCGGTGACGGTCACCCGCTGCTCCAACAACTTCGGACCCTATCAGTTTCCTGAAAAGTTGATTCCGCTTGTAATCACCAACGCAATAGAAGATAAACCCATCCCGGTTTACGGTGACGGTATGAACGTAAGGGACTGGATCCACGTGCTTGACCATTGCCGGGGTTTGAAACTGGCTATAGAAAAGGGCGTACCGGGAGAAATATATAATATCGGCGGCGGCGCTCAAATTTCCAACCTCATACTGGTTAAGAAAATACTAGAAATAGTCTCTAAGCCAGAGACATTAATTACTTTCGTAAAAGATCGCCCCGGCCACGACATGCGATATGCCATAAGCCCGCAAAAAATTCAAAAAAATTTAGGTTGGGAACTTTCTTTTAATTTTGATGAGGCTTTGAATGATACGGTTAATTGGTACAAACAAAACAAACCCTGGTGGGACAGGGTAAAATCTGGTCAATATCAAGAATATTATCAGCGTTGGTATAGTCTTTCTTAAATTAACATTTTTACGAAACCGGCGAGCAGTTTTTTAAATTAGAATCTCTTTTTATATATTGCAGAAACATATGATCACATATCATCAATAATTTAAACAGTTCGAATTATGTATTCCTCGACTTTGACACCTGACCCATAAACAATCAAGGAAAATCAAGACTTCCCGGGCACAAAAAGATGACGTACCACAACATATGCCTTTAGATGGTAGCAATAATCTTTAGTTTATTCGAGTAACGTGATTCGGTGGCCTTAAGCCAATAGCTTTAAAAGCTTCATAAGAACACCCGGGCATTTCCGTCCGGCAGAGATATCGCTCACCTTCCAGTGAGAGTTCAACCGCTTTAAGCTGCCTTAAATCCCGGATTAAATACATGTATTCCACCTGAATTTTAGCCTGTTTCAAAGAACGTTGCAAAGCCGATTCTAAAACCAGGGCAAGAAAGCAACCATCACGTGGCCTCTTACACGGCTGTCTTTCCAATGGTAGACCGGCCTTAACTCAGGGACGGACTTCAAATCCCGAAAAGCCCTTTCCACCCGCCATAGATCTTTGTAAGCCTGCGCTGCCTGGTCGGTATCTAGCAGCCTGTCCATGAATTAAATCATTAGAAAAGCTTTATGCCTAAAAAATAGGCTAGCTAATTGGAACAATATTACATATTAATTGAAAAAGAGTAAGCCGGAGCAGGCTCTTTTTATTAACTAGCGAATATAACCTTATTTCTGTATCTAAACAGCTTCAAAATGTTATGTATAAGACAAAGAAGCAGCCACTCCCCACGGACTAACTCCAGTCCGCGAAGTAGAAACCTGCGAAAACCCCGAACCTCTTTAACTCACATTTGACAACCTAAATTTGTAAAGGCGCATAAACATTGACTTTTTGAAGGCATGACAAAGACGTTGGTCAACAAAATACCATTTAATGGTTGATATATCTCTTACGCATCTATTGCCTGCATGCGTAATGGTGGTCTAATCTTTAGTGCCTTGAAAACTGAAAAAGTATTGCCCTGTAATTCTGTACGAGTGAGATATTCCTGGCCTTCAAAGCTAATTTTAATTAAAACGAATGGTGAAAGCTCTAGCAACGTATGACCCAACATATATACTTAAACTTGTAAGATGGAGGATCGGGTTTATAGCATTGTTAACAGCGTAGAAATATATCCGTTAAAAATGGCCTTTGTCAACAGGTCCAATGTTGTCAGACCCCCTTATCTGTTAGCTTTTTCCAACATTCTGCCCAATCAAGAAGCCAAATATTACCAATATAAAGCTACACAAGCGACTTTCAATTACTATAACTCCTTAACTATTCTAATTACCTCATCAATAATCCATTCAACAACATCTTGCTCCATTCCTACCCACAGAGGTAACCTTACTAAGCGATTACTTAAATCCACCGTTATCGCCAAATCACCACACGTTCTTCCATACCTCATACCAGCCGGGGAAGAATGCAACGGTACATAATGGAATACGGCACCAATACCTATATTTTTACATCTCTGAAGAAATAACGATCGTCTTTTTAAATCAGGAAATAGCAAGTAAAACAAATGTGCATTGTTAGAACACTCTCTGGGAATAACAGGACGTCGAACTCTTCCTTCCCACTCTAAATCAGCAAATAATTCGTAGTACTGTCGCCAAATCTCCGCTCTACGCTTCATAATGTATTCTGCCTGTTCTAATTGCGCCCACAAAAATGCCGCTATAACTTCGCTCGGCAAATAAGAAGAACCAATATCCACCCATGTGTTAGCGGTATAATAAAATGCAGCAAAAACGGCCACTAAAAATGCAGCAAAAATGGCCACCAAATACAGCACTC
>MVQL01000221.1 GCA_002067205.1 Pelotomaculum sp. PtaB.Bin104 | reverse complement strand
TAGCCGGAGCCGACATATCTGCTAGCTTCGCAAAAGATATTGAAAAAAATTACTCTCCGGAGAAAGTTTCTTCAGTCCTGGATGAAATGAGCCGCCAAATCTCCCAGGGCGTGGAAATCCGTGGGGTGGGTGCCTGGCTGCGGTACGCTTTGGCGAATGACATCCAACCCGATCAGCAATCTAAAACAAATTTTATTCCAGAAAGGAGAAATAGCCACAACAACAGGACCCCCAGAGCCAGACCCGGAGGTAAACAGGCGACAAGTTATCCCTTAACAGAAGAGCAACGCAAAAATAAAAAAGACTTTATCCGGAGTCTATATACCTGACTAGGAGGTCAGAGCATGAAAGCGATCAGCAAAATACTGCCGGAGGTTTTAAGAAGAATTCGGGCAATCCAAATCCGAAAGGGGGTGAGAATATATGTTCCACAATCTACTAGAAAAGCTCAAAAATGCGGGTAAGACCGGCTACCTAATCCTAGCCGGTGCCTTTCTGCTTTTCGCAATATTGGCCATTATCCTTGATGTATGGCTCTTAGGTAGCGCGGCGGCTTTTGTTCAAGCAGGCTTTGTGTACCTTTGGGATACCTCAATCTTTGCTTCACCCGGCCAGGAAGCTGCCGCCGCTCATACTTTCGACGGAATAAGCTGGTATTGGCATCACCCTTTCTTAACCGCCCGGGCCTGGCTAACGAAACCGGCAGCAGAGCTTTCCAACCCCGGAGTAAGAATAACCTGGCTAATACTACATTTAATTTTGGCAATATCCACCGCCGGCGCTTGGATTAGAAAAAGATACTTTTCTTTCCCGCCCGGGGAGAACGCTATGGACCGAGACATCCGGACAAACCGCTTCAATCGCGTAAACTATAACGCAGTAAAAGAAATTAACCGCACCCCCGCCGGCAAGGTTTTCCTTGGCCTGGATGACCGCCGGCGTCCGGTGCGAGTGACCTGGCCGGAGATGACAGAACACCTTCACATCCTGGGCGGCAGCGGGACCGGTAAAACAAGCTTTGCAGTTATCCCTATTTGCCTTCAAGCAGTAAAGCACGGCCTGCCGGTGGTGGCCATTGACTTCAAAGGGGACAAGCAAGCCATTCATCTGCTGGCCGGAGAAGCGAGAAAAGCCGGCAGAAAGTTTTATTTTTTTTCACTGCACCCGCAGGTAAAAAGCAATACCTATAACCCGATTAACTCAGGCGGCACGCTTTCTAAAGTAGAGCGGGTAATGACCGCGCTGGAGCTTGTTTTTGAGGGTGAAGCGAAATTTTATTCCTACTGCCAGCAGGCAGTATTTCAACCGCTGCTAAAGTTCTTTGACGGCCAGGGCGTGAAAAGCACACTCAAGGATATTCACCAGATCATGAAAGATCCCGGACTGGTTGAAAAAATCACCGGCGACGAAATAACACCCGGCCAAATCAAGGGACTTACCGCCGCGCTGACACCTTATACGGATTTGCAAAGAATTAATGATCCGGAGCCCGACATAGATCTGTCCAGAGTGTTGAAATCAAAAGCCGTGGTATACTTCGACCTGCGTTCGTCCGTAGCTCCGGAGATAGCTTCCGCCATGGGCAAGATGATCGCCATGGACCTGCAGGCCCTGGCCTCCCTCCGGACCCAGCGTGACCCGATTGCGCTGGTTGCCATAGATGAATTTCAAAATATGGCCTGCAACGCTTTCCGGAACATTATCTCAAAAGTGCGCAGCGCGAATTACGCCCTGGTTCTGTCCAATCAGGCCTTGGGCGATTTACAGGCGGTGGATAACAGTTTTCTCAACGTCATCACCACCAATACCAGGACCAAAATTGTTTTCTACGTGGAAGATCCCGCCGATGCTGAATACTTCGCCAGGAAATCCGGCAGGATTCTAATTCCTGTCGAAGGCAAAAGCAAAAGCTACAGCAAACCGACCGGTCAAATGCTTAGCACAAGCGAAACAGTAGTCGATAGCGTTCACGATGAAGAAAAGCACCTGATTCACGCGAATACGCTTTTAGGACTCCCCTTCGGGAAGTCGGTAATTTTTCGCCGCGGGGAACTGGCCGTTTTGAGCAATCATGTCCACCTGATCAGTAAAACAGAAAAAGACCAGTTAGAAAGTGAACCTTACCCGGAACCGGCACAGGTATCAAAACGTGGTGTGACAACAGCCGGGCAATTAATCGTCCAGTTGAAGCAGGAAGCTGCTTCAAAAAGAGAGCCAGACCGAGAGCAAAAAGATTTTAAGCAGCCTTCGGCTTTATCCGGCCAGGAAGAAAACACCGGTGGTGATGCAGAGGTAATTTACATTTAGTTGCCTTCTTTTTCTTGCAAAACATCCGTGCAAGTTGCCGACTTGCCCGGTGCTTTGGGTAGGTGCTTCAGGCCGGTGCCGGGCTCCCCCCATACGGCACTAGGCCAAAGCACCGCCCCGGAGCACCGGTGCCGGGCTTCGCCTAGGCTTGCCGCTGCAGCGTTCCTCCGACTAGCCACTTCCGCCCTGCGGAACTGGCTAGCGGAGTTGGAGCATCCCCGCGCCAACTGTTCCTAAGCATCGCTTCGCTCGCAAGGAACAGTAAGCACGGCTTCGGCCCCTGGCCGTCCACCCCCTTCGGGGGCAAGGGCCTCGCTTCGCTCAGCCTGGCCGGCTGGGGCCTCGGGGTTCGGCTTCGCCTCACCCGGATGCTCCTACGCCCCTGCGTTCCGTTGCGCCGTAAAATTCGGGCTTAAAGCCCTCATTTTCCGGCTGCACTTCACTTCGGGCCGTTCAAGGGGGATAGGGGGCGCTGCCCCCTTCCCCCTTTGACCCCTTAACCCCCGCCGGGGGACTGATAGTCCCCCGGACCCCCCTTAACGGCTGTCGCCATTTAAGAGGGTACGTTTTAACCTTGTCAGGTGAAAGGAGGCTGACTGATGCCCAGGAAAAAACATTCCAAAGCAAAGCAGGTTACTGAAAGAGATAAGTCTATTCTCAAAGACCTGGCTAGGTGCCGGGTTCTTTCTTTCGAACAGATAAAAGATACCTACTGGCCGGCTGCCAAAGAGCGTACCTGTCAGGATCGACTTGACCAGTTGCAAAAGGCTGGTTACATCAAAGAATACACCGTACAGGCCGAAAAGCCAGGTGCCTTCCTTAAAGTCTACAGCCTTGAGAAAACAGGGAAACGGTGGGCCAACAGCCCGGAAGGGGCGGGACTTGACAGGAGCATAGTTTTTATCCACCCAGGCAAATCAGACGAAATTATTCACCAGGTACGAACCAACCAGGTATATTTCCGGCTGTCTGATAAAGAAAAGGCCACCTGGCGCATAGGTGACGCCCTGGAGATTGAGTTAGGCGTCTTTAAAGGGAGAAGCGGCGTAGTGGTACCGGACGCCTCTTATGAAAGTGATTCCGGGGAAGAGATTTTGGTAGAAACCGACTGCGGAAAATACACGCCAAGACAAATAAAGGAAAAAGCAACTGCATTCTCCGGTAAAAAGACTATATGGGTGTGCCCTGCCGGGAGAGAGCGGACATTAGCCAAACATGGAGCAAAGGGAGAGTTTATCACCTACAAAGTAGCGGGGTGAATCAGATGGTCATAGTTACTGAACGAGATAAAAAAGCGTTAAGATTTATGGCTAAGTGGCGGTTCTGCACTCTGGATCAACTAATCAAAGTCGGCATATTCCTAACCTCCCGGAAGAAAGCGTATAACAGGCTTTTATCCTTGCGCCGGGCCAACCTGGTTAATTCATATCGTTTAAGCTGCGGCCAGGTCTATTATTATCTTGCTCCAAAGGGAGGGGAGGTAATAGATTTACCTAATATGTGGCACTCGAAGATTTACCGTAACGCCGGCATGGATACGGTGGTAAAAAGCTTAATTACATGCGACTTCGCCCTTGCAATGGGTATTGATTACTTGCCGCGGCAGGAGGTATTAAACTGCTTCATTGAGGCTAACTATTCCCTGCTTGAGAAGTGTCTACGAAGCAGCGACTTGTTTTACGAAAAAGGAGGAGCACTCAACGTCCTGGTTATCGACTACCAGTACTCATTCAAATATTTGGCGGAAAAACTAAAGCTTTATTCCCGACTTCCCCTGGAGATACGGGACAAAGTGACTGTCAATTTTCTTTTATTCGACGAAACAAGACAAAAACAGATTCTGAGAGTAGCAAAAGATTTCAGGATCCGGGTTAAAGCACTAAAAGCGAACTGGAAATATTGAAAAAAGGAACGGCGCGGCCGCTTTTTTAAAGTATTCCTTTCGGGATGGAAAAGCCGCCGCGCCGATGCAAGAGGGGCACACTCCGGCCTGTTTGTAGTATTTCTTTTGGGCCTGGCCGGAGAGTGCCGGGGACAACATCAGGGTATTCCTTACGGGTCTACAAGGAAGCTCCGCTTGGCAGCGGAGCTTTTTACCCTCCGACCGGCTTTATTATAGCCTGGCACGGCGCACCCTGGCGCAAGGGGTAAAGGGCCGGTCTCCCTCCGTACCATACCAATCCTCCGACCGGCCCCGGCCTTGACAGGCCGCCCCTTGCGCCAGGGAACCCGCGCCGTGCTCTAGCCAGGTTAAAGCCGGTCGGCGGTTTTAAATGGCGGGTTTTGTTTAAGGGAACCCAACCCCCCTATATCCCCCCGCCCAAAGGGCCGGGGGGACTTGGATGCTTCGCCCGTTGGCCGGTTGGTTACAAATCTGCGAGGAGGCTTGGTGGTATACGGATTGTTAAAAGAGAAGATTTAGAGAGGAGGTGCTTGAAATAGCTTGAGGGCTGGTCACTTAGCGGTCGAGCAGCCCTCAAAACCCACCCAGGGGCGCGGAGGCCCATGGTTAAGTCATTATACCATAATAAGAGCCTTCCGTGCATCTTGGGCTAAAAACTCAGGAGGGGGCACGGTGGATGTTACAAAATCAAATAGGAAAAAATGTTGTACGTTTAGACGGATTTATCGCTAATAAACAAGTCATGTACAGAAATATCTATGAACATCTATGCAAAATAGCTAATAATTTTGGGATTAACGTTGTTTATTTGAGATTTCCAGAAGGCCTTGGTGGATTGCGGGGGTTGTATGTAAAGTATGCTAACGAAAGGCCTATCATTGTTATTAACAATAAACTAAATATTATTAAAAGAACAGAGACTTTCGCGCACGAGTTGGCTCATTATTTTTTAGGGCATGGATGGAAGTTTTCTGAGCATGAGGACGAGAAGTGTTCAAAACATATTAGAGAGGCAGAAACTGAGGCTCAGATGCTTGCTTTAAAATTGATTGAACTGTTGAGAGGGGGTGAAGGCAAAAGGCTAAAGGAATATTTTTCTTGTGCGGCAATGTGGAAATGATTAGAATAATGTTGGGAATACGAGACTGAGGGCGGGCCTCACCTGCCGGGGATGATAAATCCGAAAGGGGGTGAGGCAGAAATGATTTTAGTATCAGACGCAATTCAAATCGTAATAGCCGTAACTCTTCTGCTAACCCTCGTCGTGCTTATAGCTGACCGGCGGAAGTAATTGAAAACCCTTGAAGCTGCTGCAACAGTTTCAAGGGCCTAGATAAAACCCCGGCAAGCGAGGCACACGTGCCGTTTCTCAGTTTCAGTATTCCCATTAATTAAAGGGGTGATAACTTTTAAGTAAATAATATATCCGGCTTGTAGAATTGTCAAGATTGGGGGACAGGCGCAGGCTAATAATTCCATTCCAGGCGCGCATATTTGACGTTGGCGGGGTAAAAACGGAAACATATAGGGAGAATTAGAACAAATTTTTAAAGGGAGGTTTTTTGATGAAAAAGCTTAAATTTATGGTTTTAGCTCTTGCTTTAGTTCTGGCTTTGGCGGTTCCCGCCATGGCTGAGCAAGTAAACGTATATCAAGATAACCAACTGGTTAAATCGGTTGTGTTCAAAATCGGCGTACCTTATTATGTGGTGAGCGGCCAAACGCCTGGCGTAAAAATGGACGTTGCCCCGTTCATCGAAAACGACCGGACATTTGTACCGGTAAGGTTTCTGGGTAATGCCCTGGGTTTGAGTAACGACAAAATCACTTGGGATAACGATACCCAGACAGCTACACTGAAGGGTAGCGCCACTCTGCAAATGAGTATCGGAAAGGCGCAGATCGTGAGCAACGGCCAGGCCAAAGACATCGACGTTTCACCTATGCTAGTTGACCCTGGCCGCACAATGTTGCCAGCCCGGTTTGTCGCAGAAGGACTTGGTTACGAGGTAGAGTGGGACGAAGCCACACAGATCGTGGTATGCTGGCCGCAGGGCGAGCCGAAGCCGGACGTGAGTGGTGCGGTGAGTTACCTCACGCAGATGCAACAGCCAGAGCAGCCGTTGGTGCAAGGTCATAGTGTTAATGGTTATGTTGTCCCGGCAAATACTAATTTGTGGATTTCAACCTCTGGATATAAAAATAATGGTAGCATAGTTTTCTCTATCGATCTTAAAAAAGGCAACTTGCAGCAGCAATACGAAGATGCGAAAAACATACTGTTACAGACCATTGATTCGGATACGACCACCAAGGCTATAGATTATGCGAAGAAGAATCAGTATGCTCTAGAAAATGGATCGCGCGAAAATCCTATATATTGCCCGATTACGACCTTCACTGCTCCAAATGGTATGGCTGTGAGGGTTGGAGGTGGCGGGGGAGATTCGATAGAATTCCAACTCTGGCAAACAAACTAAAAATAAATAAGGAGATGAATATTGATCATGTTAAAAAGACTATCCGTTGTAACGGCGGTCTTTTTTCTTTTGACCGCTTTTATAAGTCAAGCTCTTGCCGGGATACCGTTTGATGCAATAACTGCCATTAATGATGCTAAACAGAGCTATAGCGATTATTATAAAGATTGGTCTCCGTATGTACCGGAAAATGCACCGGAAAAGGACAGTGGTTTACACTATGTCACTGACTCCGGTTTAAGCAATCTAACTGATGGAAACGGTTACAGCTACGGTTTTTTAGCCTACGGCCAACCGCACGGGGACCAAAAAGACGGCCAGTACCGTTATATTGGTTATACCTTCTATGGTGAGGATTACACTAATATGGACTTTCCTGCTGACCAGAACGCCAACAGGGCCGACTTTGCAAGTCAGAACTGGATAATACAACCGTGGGATGACTCGGCTGTAAAAGAGAGTAACCCAAATCTTAGTAAATTTAATCCTGTTAGCCTTCCCGGTGACGGCGACTCTAAATACCACACAGCTATACTTGCCGGCATAATGGCCTACGGTGCGACAAACGCCAACAACGGCTATACCATAAGCTCGACAAGTAACCCATCTTTTTGGGATAACATTGAACAGTATGTTCATATCCTCAGCCCCGCGTCTCAATATTCATTCGGCATTGGCAGGATGTGGCACACGGATCAAAATGGAGACCTCTAGTACGTAACCGTACCGATTATGCCGACTGCCCTGCTGCCTGAACCCGGCAACCTCAAGGCAGTTTTCATCGACCTGGGTGTGCCCCAGGGCCAGAAAGCCGAGCCGGGGGCAGAGTACACCGCCACATTAGTGGTCGAGAACATTTCCGACCGGGCGTATCCAGGAACGCCGGTAGCCGTCCTGCACGGCGAATACCAGGCGACCCTGTACGATGAAAGCGGCCGGGTTTTGCCCAAGAAAACCATAGGCGGCAAAGAGGGCCAGGTGGCTGACTTCGACAAAAAAGGCACACCGGGGGCAAAGAGGACGTTCAAATGCAAGTGGCACCCTTTTGCCCAGGCTAAAGACGGCCTGACCGGCATGGTTAACCGGGACGAGATAGGGAAAGTGCATCTAGAGACCACTTATGATGACAATGTCGTGTCCGCTCAAGTGAATGTTAACGCCGTCAACCTTAAAGCAGTATCCATAGACCCCGGTGTATCCGGAGAAGCCGATCCGGGCGGTGAGTACACAGGCCATGTTACGTTTGCAAACGAAAGCGATTACACTTTTACTGGTGTTCCTGTTGGTGTTATTCAGAATAATCAGCAGTTATTAACTCTCTACGATGAGCAGGGCAACGAATTACCATGGCAGGAGTTCCCAAGCGGTAAGCATTGCCAGGTAGCTGACTTTAGTCCTTACCAAATAAGGACATTCATATTTAAATAAATGTTGATATTTATGTATGGGCGGTTCTGCCGGCCGCCCAAAATGCTTTTTTTTACAACAAAGGGAGGTACACGTATTGTGAGAATAATAGTTGGGCTGCTCCTTATATTGTCCATGCTTGCCGGGTGCGGCAAACAATCTACTTTCATATCGCCACCCACGCCGGATCAAGCTAAAGGTTCACTTGCTTACTCTTCCAGCGAGAAAGTAAGTATCAATGAACTTTTAACGGAATTGTTGAATTACAGACAAAAGGATCTTGAGGAAACAAAGAGGATTGTAGCAATAAAAGACGATGCACGAAGAAAAGAAGAAGCTTTAAAACAGTGGAAAATGTTGTGGCCTTTTTATCAGGCATGGAAGGAGAGAGGTGGTCAGGATTATGCAGGGATTAGGTTGTACGGACCGGTGGCCTCCGGCTGGATGAATGAAATACTATTGCTATGAGAGAGAGGGAGGCAATTTACGGTGGCATAGACATATCTAAAACATTAGCTACAATGAATAGCATTATGCCTGAACTACCACAAGGCGCTACTCTTCACCAAGACGTAAAGTTATATGAGCTTATAGGGTTGGCCAATTTCGGCGCATGGAATATTTTTAAGGCTGAAGACTTAAATCTGAATTATTCAGATTCGGAAGAGGTTTCACATCTTATGATGATGCTAGAAAGCTCTTCTTTTCCCTTTGGCGAGGGCTTATTTGAAAATACAGAGGTATTTTTATTGTCCGGGATGCTTTTTGACCATAGGATAGATACGGAGAATATAACTGGGGGAACGGTTTTAACATATCAACCGCCAATTAACGGAATTACTCCTGGTGTATGCGTTTCTCCCGAAGCTACGTTATATGCCAATCGAGTTATTATAAGCCTATCCAATGGAATACCCGGTTTTCCTCATGAGTTGGGACACGTTTGGTTTTTCAAACAATTCACTAACCCACATGGTATAAAAAATATTCATGTAACTTACGCCGGTTTCCGGAGGCCGGCTGTACCAGCCAACCTTCTTGAAAAACCTGATCTTACTCTTGATGACAAAGAAATAAATAACGGAAATATAAATTTGCCATGGAACCAAAGCCCTCATGAGGCATTACCGGAAGACTTTGCAAATATGTTTTTTCCTGATGCAAAAATTGGCAGGTGGCAGCATAAATGGTCCAACATCTTTTTACCTGGGAAAGAAAACGAGGCTATTAGAGAGCACCTTAAAAATTTCTTTTTAACCGTACCAGGGCGCTTTGATGAATTTAATTCGCTTAAACTAGACACGTTACCTAAATTTGGAACAACTGAAATAACTGGAACAACAAAGCCCGGAGTTAAAGTCTTACTAATAACTGATGATGACAATACCACCAGGGTTATTGATGAAACTATGTCTGGTTTGGACGGAAGGTTCTTGCTGAAAATAGATCCTAATTTAATAACCGAGGGGAAAGGTAGGTTGTTCAGAATTGCCCTTGATTTCTCTATGATTAAGGAATCAACCTGGAAGGAAATTCTTGTTTATAGATAAAGTCCTGGTGGCTACGCGCCGGTGGTGCATTTGAGTAAGTAGCAGGTGAAGGTAAACCCCCGCGCGGATCTGCGCGGGGGGTATTCATAACATATTTTTATAAGGAGTGGCAATTATGAACAAACCAATAATAATCAATGAATTAGCTGAAAGGGTTGGTTGTAAAAAGAAAGATTCTCGCAAAATGCTTGAATGTTTTCAAAAGCTAGTTGTTGATGCATTAATGCGCGGAGATACAATAAGGTTAAGTGGATTTGGTCAATTTGAAATTAGAATAATTCCACCACATGTTTCAGGACTTACAAAACAGCATGTAGATGCAGTTAAAATACCTATTTTTAAGCCTTCACAAAAATTTAAAAACCACATTATTAACTCAAGTTTCGCAGTTGACAAAACAAGATAATTATGCCGCCTTAAGACGCAATCTATTCTTGATAAAATTAGGCAATTTGTCCATAAAATTACTCAGCATTTCATCGATCATTGCATCCGATAGAAAAAGATTTTCACGAAGCGTTTGAGTAAACAGGTCCAGAATTAAGAGAAATGCCTGGTTA
>MVQL01000220.1 GCA_002067205.1 Pelotomaculum sp. PtaB.Bin104 | reverse complement strand
CTGGGACTGGTCGGCCCCATGACCAACTACGCTATCCTGCCGGACTCCGGTAAACTTCTTCTCTCATTCTGCATGCTCGTCGGCCGGCTGGAGATTTACACCGTTTTGGTAGTTTTTAGCACCCGTTTTTGGCGGTAGAAAAGAAGATAACCCATGGATAATAATATGGTCATTAGCATCGGTGGATAGAAAGCCTTCTCCAAGTTATAGTATTTTATTCATCTTAGGTAATCCTAAAAACTTTTTCTCTAATATGATTTAAAATGGAAAATATAAAGCAAAGAAATTATATATTGTAAAAATTGAGATGGGGAGGATGTTTATGAATTTAATAAGAGAGTCCGACCTTCCTGGAATCGGGCGAAAATTCCAGATTAATACACTTAGCGGAGATAAGCTTGTAATTGTAGTACATGATGACGGCAGGCGTGAGATGCACCATTTTGATAATGATGACCCTGAAGACAGCATATCTATGGTAATGCTTAATGATGCCGAGGCACGACGTGTTGGAGGTATTCTTGGCGGAATGTCTTATATGCCGAAGGCATTAGATTCAGTTGACATGGCTTTTGATGAAATGGTTATTGAATGGTATAAAATTGAGCCGGGAATAAAATCTATTGGTTTGACAATCGGAGATTTGGGAATTCGTAAAAGAACGGGTGCCACAATTATTGCCATTGTTAATCGTGACCATAGTAAAATAATTAATCCTGGTCCGGAACAAACGCTCAAGGAAGGGGCAACTATCGTAATCCTCGGAGAGAGAGAGAAAGTAAAAACCTGTAAACGTTTAATCCAGCTTGGGAGTATTTAATGTATGGAGAAGCACATTCTTTTTGAAATCGGGCTTGCTTTGAGCATTATTGCAGTAGCTGGCTTATTGTCCTCACGTTTAAGGTTTTCAATTGTCCCGCTATTAATTATTGCCGGGATGGTTGTAGGTCCTCATGCTCCGCATATAGGTGTTTTTGATTTTCGTTTTATAGAAAGTGCTTCGTTAATTGATTTCATGGGGCGTTTAGGTGTTCTTTTTCTTCTGTTTTACCTCGGGCTTGAATTCTCAGTTGGCCGTTTAATGAAAGCAGGCCGCTCCATCTTTCTTGGCGGGATCATTTACATGGCAATCAATCTAACGTTGGGATTACTTTTCCCCTTTTGGCTGGGGTGGCCTTTGAGGGAAATCCTGGTGGTGGCAGGAATTACTACAATTTCGTCAAGTGCCATTGTTGCCAAGATGATCGTTGACTTGAAACGGTCGGTTAGACCTGAAACTGAGATGATCCTTGGACTTATGATGTTTCAGGACGTATTTGTAGCTGTATATCTTTCAGTTGTATCGGGACTTGTGTTAACTGGTACGGCTTCTACCTTGATTGTCTTAAAGTCAGCCGGTTTGGCGCTTGGTTTTATGCTTATATTTCTCTTTCTGGGGCGCAAGCTTCTCTCACAACTTAACAGAATATTAGATATTCCCTCTGATGAAGTATTTTTGTTTGTATTGTTTGCAATAATTACACTAATAGCCGGGTTCTCGGAAACAATCCATGTCGCAGAAGCAATCGGGGCTTTGTTAGCTGGTCTTGTACTTGCTGAGACTGAGCATTTAGAAAGGATTGAACACATTCTTGTACCTTTCAGGGACTTGTTTGGAGCAATCTTTTTCTTTAGCTTCGGCCTGAGTATTGACCCCCTGTCAATCAGTGGAGCGGTATGGCCTGCTCTCGCAGCGGTAGGGATAACATTAATAGGTAACTTCGTGTCCGGAATGCTAGCAGGACGTATGTCCGGATATTCTCACCGGGCGTCTACATATGTTGGATTGACAATAACACCTCGTGGTGAGTTCTCAATTATTTTAGCCAATTTAGCATTGGCCGGAGGATTATTACCTATCCTTCAACCTTTTGCAGCCCTCTATGTACTAATTCTTGCGATTTTAGGCCCGTTGCTTACCAAGGAATCCAAGTGGATTTACATCAAACTAAGCCGAATATTTAAGTGGCCCGAACTAAAAGAAAGGCGTAGGCATAAAGTTTTAAAACATACCTAAACAATCATTTATGCACCTGCGAAAATATTTTTTAGTAAAACATTTTACCAGGCAGTTTATCAGTAATATCCTGTTTTTCCTTGTCTACTTAATATTTCATGAAAAGGTGGCGGTTATTCACATAATTGTGTTATTCTTGCCACGTGGAATTCATTATCGAGGGAATTTGAGAAGAATATCTGCCTAGAGATTATTTCTCCTCAGTACAATCACTACGGTAATGGTGCATATTATTGCGATTACTAGAGAGATCCCCATAACTATCTCTGTAAATACAAAAAATCTTGCAATAGTGTCTAATGGATATATATCCCCATAGCCTGTTGTAGTAAATGTAACAACACTAAAGTATAAAAAGTCTATAAAATTACTCTCTTTCGTAAGACCATGGAATGAATTTGGATATAAATAAATAACTCTCATATAAAAAAAGGCATATGATAAAATTAATAAAAAGGAAAAAACAATTAACCTTATGGTATAAAACATATATCTTTCACTTTTAATCATCAATTTTCCTCCGCTTAGGTAGCATTAAACGGAAAAAACGCCTAATTCTAATAGAGCATTTATTCTGTTGTAAATCTTTTGCTGTAACGTAAGGATTTCTATTTTTTTTCAATATACGCCGACGATCTTGCATTGCTTTAAAGTAAAAGAATATTGTTAACACACCTTCGTTCTTATAGTTTTAAATTAAAGGGGTGGGTATAGTCACATAAGACTATACCCACCCCAGTAAAGTCAATTTCCTTGACGCCTGGCAATCATTACTCCCCATGGAAGTATCAGACCCATGGCTTTGCGTCCCTGGCTTTCGCACAGGTTTGCCCAACACGGTAAATTATATTAATTTATAATAGTGTATCAAAAGCTCAACCAAAAGAAAAGAAATTTCTGATTAAGGGCATTCTCCCGCGCACTTTCAGGCCACCTTTACTGGTAAATGAAGAGAGAAGTATTTTCCCGGAAAAAAAGTTGTTCTCCATACTGAAGAACAACGAAATAAACATTCTGGAGGTCATTCGGGAACAAGAACCAGGCAATGACGCGGGGATATTTAAGTTGGATGATTTTCTAAGATTGATAAAAAAGAGCCCTTAACATCCACAGGTGATGTTCTCTTTTTAACAGCGATATCAAATAAAACCTTGACAAGGTAGAAAAACAACATCACGTTCAAGAGTGAAGTAACTATGAGAACAGGGCTAAAGGATATGGAATTAATCCCTCTGCTCGTCTCAAAGAGAACCACATGAGTATTGATATAAACGGTTGCGCTGAATCCGGCGGACAACAGCAGCAGCCGTTTATCTTTGAGATAGATGAAGGCTAAAATTGACAGGGCTACAGCGGGAAATAAATATCTTTCATGCATCCTGGTGGAAAACATGAATACGCCTGCTATTTGGAGAAGCGCTGCCGCGCAAGCAAATGCCCTGCTGTTTCCTTTAATGTAAATAAACCATGAAAAAGCTGTGACTATGACAATAAAAATCATGCCCCAGTTATGATAGCTCAACAAAAACGGCACAGTCGCGTCCTTTATATAGTTTTTCCCAATCAAGCTGAAGAAATTGAACGCGTTTACGGAGGCATAGGGATACTCCGCCATAGTGTTTGAAAAGAGCTTGAAGATCCACAGCGCGCCTTTGTTCAGAGTAAACGGCAACACGATGATAACGGCCGTACTCAAGGCGAAGGCTGCCGCTCTCAGGAAGTTCTTTAAGCTCTTCCCCCTGATCAGCTCAAAGAAAAGCACTGGAAGAAAAATAATACCTTGCGGCTTCATCAACACGGCGGCTGTAAATAAGGCGGAAGAAAGGCCGATCTTTTTTTCTGAAAGCATATAAAACGAGGATGCAACAATTAATGTAAAGAATGAATCCACCTGCCCCCAAAAGGTGGAATTAATAAAAACCGCCGGGTTGAATATATAAAAAGCGGACACCAAGGCGCTGATTTCCCGGGACAAGTATTTGACGGCCAGCTTGTATATAAGGTATGACGTGGCAATATCAGCCACTATTGACGGCACCCTTAAGAGCAATGCATAATACGGACTCATTGCCGGAATGCCGGCAACCTTGCCGATTAAAAACAAAATATACATGTACAATGGCGGGTAGTCGCTCGACCTGGAATTCGAATAAACTTGAAAGAGATTGTTCGCGGCGGCGGTTGCCCAGTTTTTGAAAAGGCTCATGTCAAAAGGATGTCCATCTGTCAATGTCGCGGCGGAAATTCGTAACAGCAACCCTGCGCAAAGCAAGGTAAATATCAATATTCTTTCATGGCCGGGGCGGATTTTCATCTTTTTGCATATAAGAAAATAATATGCCGCGATGAATAAAGCTAAAAATATTACTGAA
>MVQL01000219.1 GCA_002067205.1 Pelotomaculum sp. PtaB.Bin104 | reverse complement strand
TAAAAAGGATGTACTTACGGTTATCAAAAAACATTTTGGAATATGGGATGTTGACAAATTCCTTGAGGAACATGATTTGCCGGCAGACCAGCGGGAACCTGAAAACACGGCTCTGGAGGCAGAAGTGAATGAAGCGCCGGTCGTGCGTTTGGTGAATTCAATTCTCTTTCAAGCAGTTGAACAAAATGCCAGCGATATTCATATCGAGCCGCAAGAGGACCATGCCAGGGTTAGGTACCGGATTGACGGTATGCTCAGGGAGATAATGACAATTCCTCAAAAAATACAATTAGCGCTGATCTCAAGAGTTAAGATAATGTCTGATATGGATATCGCTGAAAAACGGGTTCCTCAGGACGGCAGGTTTCAGCTAAAATTCGGATCGCGGGAGATTGACCTAAGGGTATCCACTATGCCTACTGTTTACGGGGAAAAGATTGTTGCCAGGCTCCTGGACAAGGGAAACATGAAATCATTCAAAATTGAACAAATTGGATTAGGGCCGGAGAACCTGAAAAGGTTTGTGAGCGCCCTGAAAAGGCCTCACGGTATGTTATTAATCACGGGACCTACCGGCAGCGGAAAAACTACTACCCTTTATGCGGCGCTTAATGAAATCAACAAAGTGGAGAGGAATATTATTACCGTTGAAGATCCTGTTGAATACACGCTAAAAGGAATAAACCAGACGCAAGTAAACACAAAGTCTGGTATGACCTTTGCGGTCGGTTTGCGCGCTATCTTGAGACAGGATCCGGATGTAATTATGGTTGGGGAGATCCGGGACAGCGAGACTGCTGAGATTGCCACCAGGGCGGCCATGACCGGGCATATGGTACTATCGACCATGCATACCAACAATGCCGCGGGGGCTATTATCCGCCTTGTCGACATGGGTATTGAACCGTTTCAAGTAGCATCGTCAGTGCTTGCGGCTACAGCGCAGCGACTGGTCAGACTAATCTGTCCGAAATGCCGCCGGGCATATGTCTTGGGGCCGGATGCGCCTGAGCGCGAATTCATCGGGGTAAGGCCGGATGAGCCAGTCACACTATATAAAGGCGTAGGCTGCGATCAGTGCGGCAATGTTGGTTACCGGGGCCGCCTGGCTATTCATGAGGTTTTGCCTATGACAGCCGCGCTGCGCGCGCTGGTAACTAAAAATGCGTCAGCGGATGAAATAGAGTTTAAAGCTTTGGCGGAAAAAATGATTAGTCTGAAAACGGACGGTATCCGGAAAGCTTTAGACGGATTGACGACAATTGAGGAAATTATGCGAGTCACTTATACTGATGAAGCCTGATATTACTGCTTAATTTAGGACAAATAAAAACATAAAATAATAAATTGTTGTAAAAGGTAAAAAAATGCTGAATTAGTTTCCTCTGCATGAAGGATTTTCAATTACTACAAAGAATTAATAGAGATAGGTAAATACTAACATAATGGTTTCCGGAAAACGGCATGATGATAATCAAAGTGGTGTAATAAATGGGCCTTAAGTATGTTTATAAAGCTCGCAGCAGGGGAGGCAAACTTCTTACCGGGAAACTGGAAGCGGGAGACCGGCGTGAGGCGATAGACCTGATCGGGAAGCGCGGGCTATTCGTGGTGGAAATCAAGGAAGTGTCCGCCGGGAGGTTTGTTAGGCCGGTTGATTTTTTCACGAAAAGAGTAAGTGCAAGGGAACTGGCTCTCATATGCCACCAGTTGGCGACTATGACACAAGCCGGCATCCCGTTGCTTCAGTGCCTGAATATATTGATTCAGCAATGTGACAACGGGTTTCTTAAACAAACATTAGAGAAAGTAACGGAACACCTTAAAGAAGGCATGTCCTTGGCAGATTCACTCAAATCTTACCCAAAAGTATTCCCGCCATTATTTATAAATATGGTGAAATCGGGGGAGGTTAGCGGGATGCTTGATCAAGTGTTGAACAGGCTTGCCGTGAACATGCAAAAGGAGTATGAGCTCTTGGAAAAAATAAAATCAGCTATGACTTATCCGGCGGCTGTTTTATTAGTGGCTATAGTGTCGGTAGTTGCGTTGTTGACGTTTGTTATCCCAAAATTTATCTCATTATTAAACAGTATGATGGCTCCTGTTCCGTTTACCACCAGGTTGATTGTCCGGCTCGGCGGTATTTTTCATGACTATTGGTATTTAGTTGCGCTTTTATTCTCGGGAATTGTGTTTAGCTACAAGTGGGCGATTACAACTGAACGTGGCAGAATTATTAAAGACAAAACAATTGTTAAAATTCCGGTTATCGGTCCTTTAATCCAAAAGATGATTATATCCCGCTTTTGCCGTTCGTTCAGCGCACTCTTGAAGAGTGGTGTTCCCGTTTTGCAGTCACTTGATGTGGTTAAAAATATCACGGGGAATTATGTTGTCATAAAAAGCATCAGAGAGGCGGAGAGCAGTATCAAAAAAGGCGACGGTATCTCTTTGCCGTTGCAGAAAAGCGGGGTTTTTCCCCCGATGGTAATCAGAATGATTGCCATCGGCGAGGAAACAGGATCTATTGATACTCTACTAGAGAAAGTCGCTGACTTTTATGAGAAAGAAGTTGAAGAACTGGTCGCACGTTTATCTTCCTTAATCGAGCCGGTTTTAATCATCGGAGTGGGTGGAATAATTGG
>MVQL01000218.1 GCA_002067205.1 Pelotomaculum sp. PtaB.Bin104 | reverse complement strand
AATACTGTCGTATTCCCAAGGTGATAATCAGTTTGTCTTAGAGGCAACGAAAGTGGTATTTCAAAGGGGAAGCCCATGGTAATCAGCAAGGGGACACCGTCAGCTCGCCTCTTGTCCGAAACCACTCCCACGTGGTCGAAGGGCTGGCCGAACACCACGACGTCGCCGCCCTGCCACTGCTTTAAATTTTCCACACTTGAACCGCCTGTGTAGAACATATAGTTATTATTGATACGTCATTACCACCGCGCCACCAGGGGATAACCCCCGCTGTTTAGTATAATTGTTCGCTGAAGCTGCGGCTAAAACTATTAAACCAATTCCACAGACTGACTTCACCTAGGGTCGGGCAATGAATGGAGCCTAATTCACGCAATTTTAGCAGCTCCTTAGAGGGCCCTGTCACAACAACGCCGTAAACTTGCACGCCGTTTTCCTCCAGATACTGTCGCCGCTCCGCTAAACGCAAATTATTAGGATTCCCCCGGTAAATTTTTTTGGCCAGACTTTCATTTTCAGCGATAAATCGCATGGAGTCTAAAAAATACTCCTCGCGCACGGAACTGTCATCGGTTTTAATGGTAGAATTTCCACTCAGCATGTTATCAGATAAGTCCTTGAAACCCCAGATCCCGTCAGACACGCTCAACGGGGGCATGGAAGTCTCCTCCAGGCCTGTAGTTATGGCATACCATAAGATATCCAAGTCATAATCTGCAAGCATATTCATGACCTGTTCTATAGAATAAGTTTGCTTGAAAGAAAAGGCTAGTTCTGCAACGGTACCAGCGGGCAAGGATTCCAAAGCGCTCCAGTCGGGCGATGCCGTCACAGTGTGACCGGCGGATAGGCTTGCGACTTGGTCAGGGTGGTAAAAGCACAGGTAGTTATTGTATGAGCCGTTTTCCCAAGACCAATTTACCGTCGTTGAAAAAAGGAGATGATTCATATTTAAACTTCCGATGGGATAGCGTTCTTTACCGACTTGCTTTTCTAATGCGTAAGCGCCCGTTGCCGCAAAATAAGGTTTTACTTCAAAGCGGCTGCCAGAGGCGCTGCCGCGGGTATGGAAACTCGGACTAGGGTATATAGCCGGCGATACGTTATGGATACCTCAGTCATAGCGGCGTAACCGCACATCCGGCGAAGTAAAAAAGTTTTTTGAACATACGCATTAAAAAATGATTTCTGAGGGCCAGGATTCTTTCATGCTTCCGGCCCAGACCCGGCACAGGTAATCCCAGGAATGACCTTTTTCCACGAGGTGAAAAAGGTACGCCCCTTTTTTAGTTAGCTTAATCGAATCACCTTCTGAAGTTGCCAGGCCGAAAAAAAGCAACGTCGCCGCCCCTGATTTCATCAATCAGTTGAACTAATCTGGGTGTTACCGAGGTGGGGGTGCCGCCGCCAAAATAAACCGAGTCAATACGGGCGGCGCTGAATTTTTCCTTGTAGCGCCTAAGTTCAACCAAAAGGGCTTTGCAGTATTCCTCCGCCTTATCTTCCCGGTACAGCATCTTATTATAAGGACAAAATGGACAAATCCGCCGGCAAAAAGGAATATGCGCGTAAAGTCCGAATTTTTCCAGGTGCGGGTCGAATCGTGGAATTTCATTTGCATTTAAACGAAAAGGCTTTAATCGTCCGGCCACAAGTACTCTTAAAAGCGTTGAAAGCATAATATACCTCTTGAACTCTGCTAATTTTCTCCTTAACTATGCTCAGCGACAGCAAAATGAATTAGATCATCCTTAATGCTATCGGAAACCAGGCTTTTACGTGATATGATTCCGTAGCTATTCATAAAAACCAGCTATCAAGTTCGCGGCAGGGATTAAAATAACCTGTCCTAATAACGTACCCAACAATTTAGCGCCTATTAACAAAACAACCAGCGTTTTTACATCGCTGTACGGCCTGTTTCCCCTAAATGCCTGATCAGTAATTATAGCGGCTCTTGGATCAACAACCAGGGTCAGCAAAATGGTAGCTACCCCATTGATCATACCTGATGACGATGAAGCTGCCAGCTGATACTCGGGTGCGACTAACGTTGCGGAATAAAAAGCAGCCAACACCCCAACAGTGTACACTGCTGTCAGCAATGTGTTAAAAACCAGTAATCTTTTCGGTATATCGTGGTAACGGATATTCTGAAACGTTTCCCTTGAAGGCATTACACTGTTTTTTGCAATGAGTTTTATATTATTTATGCTAAGGGCCTGAATAATAAGTAGCGGCACTGAACCAGTTGTCTCCAGTCTGGCGACTGCAAAATGAAAAATCTTTAGAAATGTCGGGATCAAGACTATTCCTGCCAACGTACCTCCCGTTGAAGCAAAAACCACTTTGCGTATGTCATAAACCGGATCTATCTCCATTGCAATACTTGTACCGATTAACGCGCCGATTAACGGCCCCTGCAACATATTTGCCGTTCGGGAAATAAGGACAAAAACATTAAAAAGAGATGTCGATAAAGCAAATTGCCCACTCTTAACCGAGCTCAATCTAACTGAGTAAGAAAGCGTATCTATTGTGTGAATAATAAAAGTTAAGGCTATTAGCTCGTACATATACCTTTCCATCAATTAAACCTCAATGTTAATATTGAACGGGGTCGTTCCTTTTGGAAGATGCGATAAAATCACACCAATCTTGCAACCCCTGCCCGTAGAAAAATGGATTTGAAGCCAAAAAAACTCCTGGTTTAAAGAAGGTGCCAGTGATGGAGTATAGATCCTATACATGCGGAATACCGCCCTCTAGATAATCGGAACCTTAATACTTTGTTTTCCTACAGTGGATACTTGTCCCGGCAGCATCGGTTCATACATCATAATGGCCTGGTTAGCGCAAACGAACTCATCCCCGATCTCATTGTCGTCAAGGTCGAAGACCTTTCGAAATAGAACGTTGTTGCGAGTATAACCTCCCCACCACTTTCTTGACACCTCTGGAAGACCGCAGGAATCAACATTTTTTACTGCTTATGTTTCTAAGATTAAATAAAATAAGTAGCGCAATGATTATCGTCCCCGCAATACCACAAACTATATATTGAGTATAATTCGTTTTTGGATTTGTTGTTGGCTCATTGGCAGCATCAGCGCTGACAGCATTAGTATTCTCAAGTCTTTTGTACTCAGCCCTTTCGTAAGTGCCATCATTGATGTATTGTTCAAAGCGTTCGTCCATACTGAGATGGTATAAAAGCTTTAAGGCTTTAGGATCTGTTGATGTTGTTTTGAAGCTATAATAGGATTTGCCATCTATTGCAGTAATTACGCAACTGTCATCTGTATTAGCCTTGGTATTCCAGTTGAATTCAAAATACGGCAGGCTTAATATTTCATCCTCCGTAACCTCTCCTTTTATTTTACGAATTACCTTTAGTGTAACAGCTTCGCTATTTATGTCGGTAACAGTTGCAGTAAAAATTTTAGCACTGTCATTAGTTATTAAACCTTCTGGGATATCTCCGGCATAAGCCGTTGCAGCAAATATCAACAAGGCTATTGTTAAAACAATTTTCTTCAAAAATTCCAACACCACCCTACAATTTGGCCTGCAGGACCAGCCGGGCAACAAGCACCGGTGGTATTTCGCAGAACCTGCCATTCTAGGAAAAGGGATCGTTGCCCCCGGCGTTTTCTGAAGGAAAGGCCAGTTCTTCCATGGCATCCAGGAAAATTTCAATTTCCCGATTACTGTTCATCTCCTTGAAATAAAGCGAACCAACATTGAATTGGCTTAAACGTAAAAAGCTCAGGTTCTTCCCATCAGGTGACAGTTGCGGTACGTAGTCGGCCGGTTACTCAACCTCGGTAGTGGGCTTGGCTACCCCCAATGGCTGTCCTGGTCTCCGGACACCCAATCAGTATTAGGCTCCCAATGATATTGAGCTTCAAGAACAGGGCACAAGTTTTTCCCAGAGACAAGCACCCTGCCATTCTTAAGGACTGGAGGGTCATTAAAGTTAATGGCCCTGTCATCTACAGTAATCCTGATCTCTTCAGATGAGGCCAAAACTGGCGCAGCATAGATAGTCACTAAAATGCTAATAACGAAGACCAATAAAAACCTCTTTTTTACCCCTCTTCGCATTTTGTTGCCCCCAGTTGGTTGTAATTTGAACGATCAAATTTTTTCTTCTATTTGTTAGACGATTGAGCATTTTTGTTTAGTTCAATTTTTTTTAAAAAAACAGTTGACTACTGATTCAGTCATGGTGAAGCAACAACCTTGCCGCCCGCCCGTCTGTCGAGGCGTTAATTAATACTTTGGGAATGTCTCGTTTCTGCTTGATGGCATTTACAATAGCTTGTGTGGTTCGAACGCGGCTGTACAAGATCTTCTCTTTTACTGACCGCGTCCAACGTCGATTTCCAATGGATTCCCCGGCTCCGGGTACTGTTCCGGTCTTTGCAAATATAAAATAACAGGCAGTCTCGGCTCTTATAATTTGCACGCTCAACCATACTATTGCAGACAAGTTATACAAAACAGGGCCGGCATCCGACAAGCTCGCTGACCTGGTTAAGCCGGCCTTCAATTTTATCCTGGTAAATTACTGGATGGTGAAGATATTCTTCCAGCTCTGGCAAGGCTCCAGGGAAATACCGACGGTAGGCGCTTTTTAAGCGATGCACGACAGCGGGATAGGGATTAAGGTAGTCAATCAGAATTTCCCTGATGCCGGTTTTGTGGAGAGTTTGCAGCAGACTGGTCAAGCCTTCTTCCGTATCCGATAATCCCGGCAGCAGCGGGGCGATAAAAACCCACACAGGAATGCCGGCCTGCATTAATTGACGGGCCGCGGCCAGGCGCAAGTGCGGCGGAGAAGCACCAGGCTCAAGCACCCGGGCAATGTTTCGATCCATAGTAGTGATGGTAAACCCAACCTCACAAGCCCGCAGTCGGCGCAGAACCGGCAAGTCCCTCTGCACCAGGGCTGACTTGGTCAGAATATGAACTTCCAGAAGTTGATATTCAGCTAGGACCTCCAGGCTGGATCGAGTGATTTTATAGAGGGCTTCTGCCGGCTGATAGGCATCGGTTACCGTACTCAGCAAAACCTTTCCTTCCGGTCGGGTCCGGCCGCTCAATCGCTTGGCCAGGGCGGCGGGGAAGTTTATTTTGACATCCAGGAATTCGCCCCACTGCTTCTGGTGGCCGGTAAAGCGGCACATAAAGGAAGCGTAACAATAAAGGCAGGCATGGGCGCAGCCTACATAAGGATTTATACAATATTCATAACCCGGGATCCCGGTTTTGCTCAAAGCTGACTTGCACAATATTTCCCGGGGTACAATCTTCGCGGACACCAATTACTATCTCCTTTTTCGTGTTCATTGGTTGGTAGCATTTAGTATTACCCACGCAGCATCCCGAATTAATGATCATCATAAAATCCACCCCCTTAATCTTTAAAGCTACCGATATTTTGGATGGAAGGATTCTGGTAACCAGGGAATAACCACAAAGGTATTCAGACGGGTAAAACCGAACATGGGGGGGATATGTAAATTTAACCAAGGTCGCTGTGGTCTACCATCCAATTAACTAAACCATATAATTTTTTGTTCGACAGTGCTTACTGCCAAATATATTTACTCACAAGGCTGCAGCAGTATTATTGAGGTTCCCCGTAAGTAATCTTACTGAACCCCCAGCCGTTCCACCTCCAGATAGCCGCTTCCCGCACCCCGGGGTCTTCGTAACTGCCTTCCACGACAACCAGCTCATTTGCGCCGTCACCGTCCGGATCAGCGAGGCCCGCTTCATAATTAGGCACATCCAGGTTGGAGGACTGCCATACCGGTTTGATGGCGCCTGCAACAAGCTTAAAGATAAAAAGGTGATTTTTGATGCTCAGGTCATCCTCGGTAAGCCAAAACGGCTTGTGGGGCCCAAAACTGCCTGATTTCCAGACCAGTAGGTTTAGCTCGGGAATGCTGTCGTTGTCGGAATCACCCAAAAAGAAATCGTCTACCCACCAGTCATCCGGGGACTGCCAGATTAATTGGGCGCCGTCCGCGGCTTTTAAGACGCCGTCCCGCAAGCAAAAATCTTCGCATCTGCCGTCCTGATCCAGGTCAAAACGCCGCTCTTTAACCAGTTTGGCTGCCGGACAGGGTTTTTGGGCATAAAAAGTATAGCTTTTGCTTTCCCTGAAAACCCGGCTTTCTTGATCCCAAACGGGGATGGCCGCTTCCTCCAGTTGTAAATCCAGCGTGTTTAAAACCCGTGCGGCCCCTTCGCCTTCTAAAACTTGCGGCTGGTCCTGGTCATTGATGAAAACGGGCAGGCATTCAATCTTCTCCACCCTTTTGGAGGTAATATATATTTTGGCCAGCAAGCCCTCCCGCGTGGCCCGGGACCACTTCTGGTCAAAGACAAAATTGCCCAGGCTGTAAAAGATGTATTTCCCTTTATATTCCTCAACTTTTTGCACCATGTGGGGGTGGCTCCCCAAAACAAGGTCCGCTCCCGCATCGATCGCCAGGTGGGCAAACCGGATTTGGGCCAGATCCGGCGCAGACTCATATTCCGTACCGGCGTGCATGGACACCACCACAAAATCGGCCTTTGCACCGGCATCCCGCACGGCTGCCTCCACTTTTTCCCGATCCAGGCAAGCTACTCCGGGATGCCCGGCTCCCGCCAGGTAAGACCCGGGCGCCAGGACAGGGTCGGTAAAAGCAAGAAAGGCCAGCTTCAGACCTTTCACCTCGATATACCTGGCGGCAAAGGCCTCGTTTTCCGTTTTGCCGGCCCCGGCATACTCAATTCCCGCTTCATTTAAATAATGAAAGGTGTCCAGTATACCCCGGCGCCCGAAATCGGGTAAGTGGTTGTTGGCCAGGGAAAGGACAGTGAAACCGGCCTTTTGCAGGGCTGTTTCCACACCGGGGTCGGCGCGCAAAACCATCTCCCTGATATTGATCTCCCTGCCCGGGGTGATCGGGTTTTCCAGGTTGCCGAAAACGACATCGCCATCTTTGAGATGTTTTTCAATCTTTATAAAGGGATGGTGGGGATCCCCTTGTTCTTTTATTTCCTCGGCTACACCCCGGGAGAGCATAATATCCCCGACAGCCACCAGGCAGACAGGCTCCTGCCTATCCGGCAGCAGCAGCTTTTCCGCCCTGAAAGCAGTGAAATTCTCTTCCGGCGCATAGCTTACAAAGTTGCCCGGCTGCGCATTATTAAAGAAAAGGCAGCCCAGGCTGCCAATAACAACTACAGTTATAAAGGTAAACAGCAAATACTTATTGATCTTCATTAGCTCTACCGTGTTTTTGAGCAGTTCTTCATTAAGTTTGTTTAGAGTCATGCTTTCGCCTTGATAGGAATAATGAACGGTCTTCATTGATTTAAGCAGGATATCACATGGAGGCTGTGCTCACGAACCTCACAGATCATTTCTAAGAAGACCAGCGTTCAAAAAGAAGATACCTTGCCTGGATACCATAGCCTTGTGCCTGGCTCAAGAGCATACATTGTCATTTTTAGACTAATGCATTCGTCATACATTGTCAATAAATTTTTTGAATTTATTGGTTTTCCGGTATTACTAAGAACCTGGTGGCATCCCTCCTGGGAAGCAAAAAGCAGGCAGGGATGATATCACTGATTTATAAAGGCGTTCTGTCGACAAGTCTTTGATCCTCATGCTTAATATTGATAATTAAAGCAAAGGCAATAGTGCCATAGGCCACAAAACTGCGGAAGTATTCACCTAGGGCGGCATTGTGGAACAGGTTCTGGCCGGCCTGGGGTGAGACAATGAACAGGGTGTGGAATAAAAAAATTCCGATCAGCGCGTGCCGTATTTTGGCGCTTTTAATGCTGGCGCCACCGGCCAGGAGAGCGGCGCAGGAAATAACATCCGCGTTCATATGCGCCGTATAAACATCAAACATGCCAATATTCTGCAGGAACACCAACTGCCCCAGAGCAGCCAGCACGGTGGACAGGATGAGCACCTTAATTCTGATCAGGTCCACATTAATACCGGCTATTTCCGCTTTTTCATGGCTGGAGCCCACCGCTTTAATTTCCTGTCCGAAGCGGGTATTTAAAAGATAATAAATCATCCCCGCAAATAAGAGCACCACCAGGATCATGAATAAGGGAACTTCTATTTCACCGATTTTAAAAAGCCACAGCTTATCAATAGTGTTGCGGTACATGCTTAAATCCACAGCATTGCGCACGCCGATCCCGCGGGATAGGATTATCTCTTCATTTATAACCGGGATAAAAGTGCCGTAGCCCACCAAAAAAACCATCTGGTAGATGCTATTGGCCAAAAAGCCGATAATGATGGTGACAATCATCTCCTTCCCTTTGACCCGGTTCAAAACATAGCCGATGGCCAGTCCCGCCAGTAAGGAGAAGAGAATGATCAGGAGAATAACCAGCAATATGCCGGCCACGCCGGCCACCTGGTAATTGATCACAAACAGCAGGGCGGCTTGGGTGCACATGGCGCCTACAATAACGGCAAAGTTCAAGCCCATGCCGGCCACTACCGGAATTACCAGCGACAACACCAGAATCCCGTCGCGAATAAACCTGATGATCACCTGGTTGAG
Organism: Pelotomaculum sp. PtaB.Bin104; assembly: GCA_002067205.1. Lineage (GTDB taxonomy): Bacteria > Bacillota > Desulfotomaculia > Desulfotomaculales > Pelotomaculaceae > MVQL01. The sequence continues at coordinate 50,140 of MVQL01000218.1, read as the reverse complement.
CACAAAAGCGCCGGAAAGCCCGGAAAATTGCCAGGCCCCTAAAGACAGGAGCAAGAACACGATGGGTACGACGATCTCAATATTAAAAAATTTATAAGCCTGTGCGTTAGTCTTCAATGGCTGCTCCCCCGCTGCCGCTCCCGGTACAATAAAGCATAGAGGATGATACTGTAGGTAATCAGGGTCCGCAAAATTTCCGTTGTTTCAGGAACCAGTATCTCATTGGCAATAGGTACGGTGAGCAGATAGATAGTCTGCAGCAAGTAGGCGCCCAGCACCGCCTGGAAGATAAAAGCCCTTTTGCCGGTGCTGCCGCCGATTAAAACCGCCGAAATAGCCGGAAAGTACATGGCCAGAGGCGCGTCGTAAAGCTGAATAAACCCGTAGCTTTGCGAGTAAACACAAATGCCGATTCCGGCAATGACGGTGGATAGGATGATCGCCAACAGGCGGGCGCCGGCAATATCAATGCCCGACAGCCTGGCGAAGGCTTCGTTTTCCCCGGTGGCCATAGCTGCCCGCCCGGCCTTAGTCCGTGAAAACAGGTACAAGCCCAAACAAATCAGGCCGTAGAAGCCCAAAAGGCCCAGGGGAATTTCCAGTACGCCGAGTTTAACCAGGCCAAAATTGTCCAGGATATTATAAAAATAAGGTTCCAGGGTGATTTTCGGGCGCAGGCCCTGGCCACCGATGGGATAAAGCATTTGCCTGTTTTGAAAGGGCGCCAGGGTCCAAAAATAATTCATCAGCGGGATCAGGGAAAGGCCGATAAAAGTACCGGCAATTTCCTCCCGCCCCTTGACCCTGTTTAAGATCAGCCCGTAAATCCAGCCGAGAATGCCGCAAATAGCCACGCTCAATAATAAAGACATAAAAAATCCGGGCCACCCGGCCAGTCTGAAATTGACGGCGATGCACATACCGATTAGGCCCCCGGTAATGCCCACGGGCAGGCCGAAGTTCATACCCACACCCGCATTCAACATGGGGATCAGCGACAGCACCAGCACCCCGTTCATTACCAGCTTGATTAAGGACTCGTTGAATAAGCCGGCTAAATCCATCTTTAGAAAATGGGCCAGGCCAAGTAAGACAGCTAAAAATATGAGAATGATGATCTGGGGTGGTTTGATGCGATCGGTATTCATAATTAATTACTCTGTTCTCCTGCCAGTGCCAGGCCGAAGTCGACCTCCGGGGAGTCAGGTGATAAAATCTTAAAGACCTTACCCTCCACCAGCACGGCGATCCGGTCACACACTCTTTTTAATTCGTCCAATTCGCTGGACGCAATTACAATCGTGGTCTGTTTGGTTCGGTTGAGGTCAATTAAAAGCTTTAGTATTTTTTCTTTGGCCGAGATATCGATCCCCCTGGTTGGCTCCGCCACAAACAACAATTTAGGATCCACGGTCAGTGCCCTGGCCATGCAGACTTTTTGCTGGTTCCCGCCGCTTAACTCCCTGATCTTTTGTTTGATGGAAGTGCACTTGATCTCTAACTCGTTCACCAGTTGGCCAACATGAAGGTCTGCCCTTTTTTGATCCAGAAACCCGAAAGGCCGGAGCAAATTTTTAGCAAACTGGTTTTTTACCTGGTTGCCCGTGAAAATGATATTTTCCGCCAGGGAGTGCTCCGGGAGGATGCCCAGGCCTTGCCGGTCATCCGGCAGCACATAGATACCTTTGAGGATATTGGCCTTGGCGTTCATTTGGTCTATTCTTTGATTTTCATAGATTACCTCCCCGGCTGCGGGATACAGGCCCATCAGGCCATACCCCAAAGCTAGTTTGCCGTGTCCGGAAAGGCTGGTCAGTCCCAGTATTTCACCTTCAAAAACAGTCAGGTCCAGTCCTTTTAGCGCTTCACCCGGCATGTCCACGGAGAACTGCCGAAAACTGATTACCGGGCGCGTGTTTAAATCCCTTGTAGGGGCGATTGCCTTGTTTACCCTGTGCCCAATCATATCCCTGGCCAGACGGCTGATGGATATTTCCCCTTTGTTGTACCGGGAGACGACTCGTCCATCCCGCAGCACGGTGACCCGGTCACAGATATGCCCTATCTCCTCCAGCCGGTGGGAGATAAATATAATCCCCAGCCCGGCTTGTGACATCCCCATCAACACTTCGATCAGTTTTAAGCCGTCCCTCTTGCTGAGCACCGCGGTGGGCTCGTCCAATAACAGCAATTGTAAATCGCGGCGGTCTATTTCCCGGGCCAACTCCACAAATTGTTTGGTGTTGGTGGCGAGATTGATTACCTTAATCCCGACATCCACGTCGAGGCCAAGCTTATGCAATGCCTGCGCCGCACCGGCAGCATTGCGCTTGCGGTCAATAAAGGAATATTTCGGGCCAAATAAGCGGTTGGTAAATTTCCAGGTCCTTTCCCGGCCGAGCTTTATATTTTCGGCGATAGTCAAGTCCGGAAGCAAGGCGAATTCCTGGTGGGCCATGCCGATGCCCAGGCGGATGGCCTCCCCGCAGCTTTTGGGATGGATGCGCCGGCCCCGGTACAATATTTGGCCCCGGTAGCCGCCGGTCTCCCGGACGATTGGATTGCCAAATAAAGTATTCATCAAGGTGCTTTTACCTGACCCGTTAGCACCAACGATACCATGTATTTCACCTGCTTTAACCGACAGGTCGATATCAATTAAAGCCGGAACACCGTGATAGTCTTTGCTCAGCTCTTTAATTTCTAAAATATTTTCCATAGCACCATTATACCCTGTCAGTATTTCTTTGCATGCACAGGATCGGCTAAACCATTTGTCATTTAATTTAGCGCCAATACATTCACAATTAAGGTCTACCTGGATTTGTAGAACCTCAATTCTCTTTACTGCAAAGCGCCGTTGGCTATATGAACTCGGACGAAACAACAGTTATTGGATAAGCAAGCAGGCTGCCCCGGGTTAAGACAGCCTGCTTAAACTCTCAATTGTAAACCGCGCTTAAGTAGATCGGCGAGCAATGCTCTTTTTAGATACTGCTCTTAATGCTGTGCTTCTTTGGACAGGCCATGCTTAAAGCAACTGCTCAAAGTCATGAGCATCTGAGTCTGAATCATGGACCTGGCTTTTAACCTAGCAATTAATTTGTGTACCGGCTTGTACCAATTGCCGTGTCGTGCGGGGTGGTAGCTCGTCCTGGCTCATCCCCTAGTACAAGATGGAATCCATGATCATGACATTATAGTTTTGGAGCTCCGAACCGGCTGCCGCGGGCTTAAACTTGCTGAAGGTGACGCTATGTCCCGTAACCTCTTTGGCAAACTGATTTAATTGCTGCACACTGTTGTAGTCAAAGCCGGGGTCTTCGATCATTTTTTTGGCTAACTCAACCGCATACTGGGGCATGAAAACAGTCACCGGCATCGGCCAACCGCCCAACCTGTTGGTCATTCCCGCGGCTTGTGATTTTTCCCGGATCATATTGTTGATTTTGTCAAAGTCCCAGGCATCCTCATTGGAAATTTCCAGGGCCATCACGGTGGGATAGGCCTGCGTCGGTGTGGGGCAGCATTGCTCCGCCACCAGGAACTTTGATTTCAGTGCTTCATCAATAATCACATCATACATCGGGCAGTTTGTGCCGAAAATGTTTGTGTCCGTGCCGTATTTGCCGATTTGGCGGGGAATATCCTCCCTTAAGAACTGCAGCATGGGGCCGGTGCCATCACCGGTTTGCGGGTCCGGGGTAACCACTTCCACCCACTTCATGCCCAATTCCTTTGCGGTCTTCTCCATCATATCTTTTCTTTGCGCGATCACTTCTTTGGCCAGGTGGGTGGGGAAGGAATAGTGGATCATCGTGTTTGCCCCCATGCTTTTAGCCTTGCGGGCAATCGTCTCTCCCCGCCTTACCCAGTCCGTATCTAAATTGACATCCACATACCTGGACATCAGCACCGGATCATCCCAAATCGGCGCCGTCATGGTAATAATGTCCGGTCTCATTTCCTCAACTCTCTGGAGGGCCGGCAGTAAGCCCGCTTGCCCGGAAATGACGATAATAGCTTTCATTTTCGGGTCATCCGCCAGAGAAGTGATCTGGCTGATGCCGGTTTCGATCTCAGTTGAAAAGTTTTCCGGCAGGGTGATGTGCTTGACAATGCCGGGGTATTTTTTAGCCATCATGTCGGCTGCCCTGAATTCGTCTTCACTGGTGGACAGGGTTGGTGTCACTACCCCAATTTTGTAATCCATGCTTCCTTGACCGGTTGTTTGGGCGGCCTGGTTCCCGCACCCGGCTAAAATACCTACCAACATTACTACTACTAAGGCTAAAATTTTTTTCTTCATTTCTTCCTCCCCTTTTTCTTTATTCAACTTATTCATTAATTAGGATCTTTAAACCGCCTCCTTAAAAGCTTAATAAGATAAACTAAACTATTTCCTTATGTTCTATTCACCTGCCAGACGGCTATCACTTTATCAAAGAGCAAAGCGCTTCCGGCTCGCGGTCCTAAATTTTCTATCTTCCTGCTGCATTCATTTATAATATTGGCAAAACGGATCCCTTCTCCGGCAGATACCCAATCAATCCTTAGTCTTTCAGGGTTCATCCCAATGTGCTTCATTCACTCACTTTGATAAGCCATAAACCTACATATTGCAAATAATTCAATAAAGATAACAATATTCCTTTATTGGGTAGATAGAATAAATTTATGACAATTAGAATTAAATAAAAATTATTTATTGAACTGGGACATCAGTAAAATTGCAGGTAATTAAATAAAAATGAGACTCTAAATCTGCTTTTATAAAATATATTTATAGCTAATATATATTTCATAAATATATTCTCTTTGCCATTGGTAGTGATTATCTGTACAATGAATTCAATAATTGCTTGATCAAGCTATTGTACTGGAAGGAGTTGTAATAAATGAAAGAAAAGGTACAGGAAGTATTGAATAAAGTCAGACCTTTTCTCCAAAGAGATGGTGGGGATGTTGAGCTTGTTGACGTTACCCCTGAAGGCGTAGTGCAGGTTAGATTGAGAGGAGCCTGTGGAAACTGTCAAGGTGCTACCATAACCCTAAAAAACGGAATAGAACGAGTACTTAAACAAGAACTGCCCGAAGTAAAAAGTGTTGTTGCAGTTTAAGAATTTTTTTAAAGGGCTGAACCGGTATAATGGTTCAGCCCTTTTTCTCAAAGCCGGGGCAATGTTGAATTAGAAGGTCTGCTTACTTAGCTTATTGCCGGTGCAAAGCTTAACGGAGTAACATTTGGCCGGCCTCGTTGGCGATGCTGTTAGAAACAAGGCGAAAGTTGAGGTCGCAAGGTTATTATGAAACACCTAATTATCGGAACTGCCGGTCACGCCAGCCATGGCAAAACCGCCCTGATCAAAGCTATGACTGGTGTTGACACCGACCGGTTAAAGGAAGAAAAAGAGCGGGGTATTTCGATCGAGCTTGGTTTTACTGCCCTTAAGCTGCCGGGCGGCCTCACGTGCGGCATTGTTGATGTTCCGGGGAATGAGCGTTTCATTAAAAATATGCTGGCTGGGATTGGCGGTATTGACTTGGTATTGTTGGTAATTGCCGCTGATGAAGGAGTGATGCCCCAAACCCGGGAACATCTTGACATCATCCATTTGCTTCAAATAAAAAAAGGTGTTGTGGTCCTGAACAAAACAGACCTCGTTGATGTAGAATGGCTTGATTTTATAAGCAAAGAAGTGCGGGGCTTTTTAAAAGATACTGTTTTAGAGGATGCCCCTGTGGCAGCAGTTTCGGCCATGACCGGTGCAGGTATCGGGAACTTGCTTGAGCTGCTGGACCGAGTGGCCGAGGATACCCCGGCTAAAACGACAGCCGGCCCGCCAAGGCTGCCGGTAGACCGGGTGTTTTCGCTCATGGGTTTCGGTACGGTAGTTACTGGGACGCTTATTGCGGGTGAAATCCGGGTTGGTGATGCAGTGGAAGTGCAGCCGCAGGGATTAATCACACGGGTGCGGTCTCTCCAGTCACATGGAAAAACAGTCAGCTTTGCCAAGGCCGGGCAGCGGGTAGCAACCAACCTGGCCGGTCTGGAGGTGGAACAAATCAGCCGCGGGAGTGTGGTAGCCGGTGTAAATAGTCTTTCCCCATCCAACCGGCTGGATGTGCATTTGCTTTTGCTGAAAAGCGTTGCCAAGCCATTGAAAAATCGGGCGCGAGTGCGTTTTCACCTGGGCGCCGGTGAAAAGCTCGGACGGATTGTGCTGCTGGATCGCGAGGAACTCGCGCCGGGTGCGACGGCCTATGCTCAAATTGAGCTGGAGAGTAAGATAACTGCGATCAGGGGAGACCGTTTTGTAATCCGGTCTTATTCACCAATGCGGACAATCGGCGGCGGAGCTGTCCTTGACCCGGCGCCGGACCGCAGGCACAAGCGCTTTCGCAGCGAAGTCCTGCAAGCTCTGGAAACGTGGGCGAGAGGCACGCCGGCTGAAATTTTAGAACAATATTTGCGAGGCAACACCCGCTTGCCCGAATTATCGGACGCGGCAGCAAAGACAGGGCTTGGAGTGTCTGAGATCAAAGAATTGGTCCAGCATCTGGCCCGGCAGGGGAAGATTAAGCTAGTGCCCGGGGACGGCAAGGATTACCTGATATTGACCGAAGTCTACCGGCGCATGGCCGGTGAACTGCAGCAAATGTTGGAAACCTACCACCACCAATTCCCTCTCCGGGAAGGGTATCCCAAACAAGAACTTCACCACCGGAAATTTCCCGCCTTGAATAATAAAATTTTTCAACTCCTGCTGGCCGCCATGGAAAAGGATCAGCTGCTCCGTTGTACGGCTCAAGCGGTCGCCAGTCCGTCTATTGCTTCAGGACCAAGCCCGGAAATGAATTTAATTATTGAGCAGATTAGAAAGAAATTAGCCGAAGCAAGTTTTCACCCGCCAAAATGGAGTCAGCTGACCGCTGCGGCCGGCCTGAGTAAGAACGTCAGCTCGGAATTGTTGCAATACCTTTTGAGAACCGGTGAACTAAGAAAAATAGCTGACAATCTTTACCTGCTTGATGAAACTATCACCATGGCCAACCGGGAAGTAGCAGGCTTTTTGCATCAAAAAGGCGAGATGACACTAGGTGATTTGCGCGATCTTTTACAAACGAGCCGCAAATATGCCTTGCCTTTGCTCCGGTACTTCGACAGGGAACGGATTACCCGACCGTTGCCTGACAACAGACGGCTGCCCGGAAAAGCCTTGGGCTGATAAAAATTAATTTAAAAGAATTAAAACCGTTGGCCAAGGTGCCCGTGCATCTTGGCCAACGGTTTAAAATAAGTAATCCAATGCCCTTCCTTTAAGCAAGCCCCGGTATACATATCCAGGCTGGCTATGTTTTCTGTGTTGGCAGCAGTCTGGGGTTAGCTTGGCAAACGAACACTGACCCTACCGGTAAACCCGGAATAAATCAGCGTAAAGTCAACAGCTACTTCCAATCTTCATAATCATAGACATTTTCTTGGGTAATCAAAGCGATGGGGCTCCAATAATTCTGCTTGGAGATATCATGCCCTTGCAAGACTTTCAAAACCAGAGTCAAAGTACCTTTGCCTTTTATATAAGGAGCCATGGCTACGGAAGCGTTTAATTCACCGGCTTTTAAGGATTGGCGGGCTTCATCCAAAAAGTCTATTCCGGTTACGAAAACCTGTTCTTTTTTACCGGCTACTTTCAGGGCTTCCACGACGCCTAAAGCCATAGTGTCATTAGCGCAGAAAATTCCCCTCAAGTCAGGATTGGACTGCAGCAGGTTGTTGGCAATATTGTAAGCCTTCTGACGGTCCCAATCGCCGGTTTGAATTGCAATAACATCCATGCCGGCTTCTTCAAAAGCGGCAACGGCGCCGTTCCGGCGGGCCTCCCCTTGAGATGCGCCGGCTAGGCCCTCAATAACCGCAACTTTTGCGGTTTGCGCACCGCTGGCTTTGATTTTTTCTGAAATATAGGCTCCCGCCAAATGGCCTTGTTCGGTAAAGTTATTGCTCATGTGGGCAGCAATTTTTGCTCCTGCTTCGGCGACAGCAGCTTCATTCAATGTGGTTCCACTGGAAATAATAGGTATGCCTTTTTTATTGGCTTCAACTACACCGCTAATTAAGTTCATACCATTAATCGGTATAATTACGATTGCGTCAAAGTCCTTGCTTAGCAGGGTTTTGAAAGCATTCAACTGACCTTCCACGTCATCTTCCTTGGCGCCGGATACTACTTCAACCTGAATTCCCAAAGCTTTAGCGGCATCCTCATAGCCCGCTTTTGAAGACACATAAAAGGGATTGGACAGGGTGGGCAGAACAACGCCTACCTTCACATTGCCATCACCCTTATTCGGCAGGGGTTCCAGTGCTTTTAAAATATTCTTTTCGATGTCGGTATAGGCATCATTTTTTACCAACTTGTTTATATCCACATTGTCTTTGACTTTAGCTCCATCAGTAGCAGCCGGTGTATTACCGCCACAACCTGTTAAAACAAACAGACATAAAACAATCATCCACCCTATAAATAATAAGCTTCCTTTTTTCATTCTCTTCCCTCTTTCAAAATATTGTTCATAAGTTAGTCATACTATGTTTGTTCATAAAATTAGTAACCGCCGCTTCAGAAACCCGCAAGCGTGGCCCCGGTGATAAACACTTCATCGCGGCACAAGCAGTAGCAAAAGTAAGAGTGTCTTTCCTACCGGCGCCTTGCAAAAAAAAGCGGTAAATCAAACCACCGCAGAAACTATCACCCGCCCCTGTTGTGTCCACGGGGTTAATAGCATAAACACCGCAGGATATGGCGCCATGCCGGGAATGCCAAATGGCCCCTTCTTCACCGGCAGTGCAGATTACCCCGAAAGCAGGTTTATATTTTTCATAGGTGTCCTGAATGGAAAAGAGGTAATCCGCTTTTGCTGCCAATTCGCAATATACATCACGACCGGCACAAATAATATCAGCATATGACAGCAGCTCATCAATTTGCTCGGCGGTACAGTATTCGGATAACATAAAAGATGGAAGACATTCCATTTGAATAAAAACCGGAATATTTCTTGCTTTAGCGGCTTTAGCCAATTTAACGGCGACCCCTCCCGGACAGCCGTCGCTATAAAATACAGAGGCGTTATCCAAGATACTTTCATCCACCTCTTCAGGATTCAAAGTATGAAAGCTGTTGCCACGGTTGACCAGAATTGATCGTTTGCCCTGTTCTGTAACAAATACATAGGTATGCATGGTTGCTCCGCCGGGTTTAACGTGTAAATACTGGTCGGATACCCCATCAGCCAATAATTCCCGGCGAAACTGCCGTCCAAATTGATCCTCACCCAGCTTCGCTACTAAAGCTGCAGCAGCCCCCAACTGGGCAATGGTTACTAAGACATTGGCCCCGCTTCCTCCTGAAGTGATTCTTTCTTGATAAATGCGTCCAAAACTATCCTCACCGGGCAAATGCCGGCACTGGATCACAATATCCATAGCAGCAGCACCCTGACCTATAACCATCTTATTTTTATTCATCAACATATCTTTCTGTAAAAATTATCACCCCTTTTTAGTTGCCGTTTTTTAAAAATTTGTCTTGTGTGGAGGTTTATAAACAACTCCTTTTTTCTGATTTTATGTGAACCCTGTAGTCAGACCGGCGCCATACAGTCGCTGCGAGGTCTTTTTGGTAGCCAAGGCCAATATTCCCTGTACCCGACGAGCAATACCAATACCCCGCAGATCCTGTGGGCAAATGCCGCTCTAAAGCTGTATCCGGGTAGTGCCTTTGGTTTATTGTTCTTCATATAGCACCATTCTTTAACTTGCGTTTTGGGGTTCTTTTCTACTGCGTAATTCCGTAAATATCAATGCCAGGATGATGATGATTCCACAAAGCAACTTTTGATAATAGGAAGGAATAGCCAGCAAAATTAAGCCGTTGTCAAGGGTACCCAAAACCAGGCAGGCCAAAATTGTACCCACGATGCTGCTTTTGCCCCCGCTCAAGCTGGCGCCTCCTAAAACTACAGCGGCAATAGCGTCTATTTCCACCATCCAGCCCGACAGGGGGTCGGCGCAGTTTAGCCGGGCAATAGTGATCATCCCTGCAATAGCCGCCAACAGGCCACAAAAGATGTAAATTGAGGTCCTGTATTTCCACACGGAAATACCCGCACGCCGTACCGCTTCATCATTCCCCCCCAATGCCAGAGCATAATAGCCCCATTTGGTCTTATTCAATAAAACCCAGGAGATAATCACCAGGATCGCTGCCATAAGAATAGGGAAATTAATCGGGCCGATATGTCCGGAACCCAAGAATTTAAAAGCGTTGGGAAACCCGAAGATGGGCGAGGATTTTGTTAAAATCAAGGCCAAACCTCTGCCAATAGACATAAAGCCCAGGGTTATTACCAGAGGGCTTAAGTTTAAGCGGGAAATCAAAAGACCGTTACAGGCTCCGATGATAATGCCAACCGGCAAGCCCAAAGCCAGTGAGGCCCATACAGGCATCCCCGTTTCCATGGCAAAGGCCATGATTATTCCACTGAGCGCCATAGTGGAACCGATGGATAAATCGATACCGCCGGATGAAATCACAAAGGCCATGCCCAAGGCCAGGATAATATCGACGCTGGTTTGGTCGAAAATATTATAAAAATTTGCCCAGGTAAGAAAATAAGGGGTTTTAAAAGACAAAGTAATGCACAATATTAAAAGGACCGCAGTTAATAATATCTGTGAAAAATGCTTCGATATGGAATTTAATATTTTTTCTTTCACGATGCACTTTCTCCTGTTCCAACAATGACACCGGTACATTTAAACGAGCTCTTGCGCCGCCCCGGTAATCAAAGAAACCACCTGGTTGGGGGTGACATCGGCAGTAGATACCGTATCCACCACCCGCCCTTGCCGGATCATACAAATCCGCTGGGCCAGGGAAAAAACCTGATGCAGATTGTGGCTGATGATAATTACCGCATAGCCCTGCCGGCCCAAGCTCTTGATCAGGGACAATGTTGCTGCCGATTCCTGTACCCCCATAGCTGCTGTGGGCTCGTCAAAAATCAGCAATTTTCCGCCGAATTTAATCGCCTTGGCCACTGCAACCCCTTGCCTTTGCCCGCCGGATAACTGCCCTACCAGGGCATAAATAGAAGGAATGTTGATCTTCAATTCCTGAAAAAGAGCAATAGAGTCTTGTACCATCTTCTTCTTATCAATAAAAAAACCATACTTAAGCGGTTCTCGCCCTAAAAAAACATTAGTGGCAATATCCCGGCAATTCACCAGGGATAAATCCTGGTATACCGTGGAGATACCCAAATCCATAGCCTGTCTGGGGTTGAGCTTATCGTAAGCCTGTCCTTCTACAATTATTTTGCCGCTATCGGGTGCGAGGACTCCCGCCAGCGCCTTAATTAAAGTGCTTTTCCCGGCGCCGTTATCACCAACAATGGCCAGGATTTCCCTGGTATAAACATCTAAATCAACGCCCCGTAAGGCTTCGACGTGTCCAAAATTTTTTTTAATGTCTCTTATTTGCAGAAAAAGCTTTTTTTCTGTTTCCATCCGGACCGCCGCCCTCCAGCATACTCTTGTTGTTAAAGTATAGCCGACATATCCCTGGCTAGACCGGGGATATCCAATTGATTTTTTTCCATGACCATTTGGCGGGATTCCGCCTTCACCGAATCCACCCCATGCAAAGCACCGGTAATGGCCCCCAGCATGGTTGCTATGGCAGTGGTGTCATTTCCGATATTTACCCCGCCATAGATGGATTCCATGGTATTGCCGCCATTGGCCACCAAGAGACCAAAAACGGCAGGAACAGCTTCAGCAACAGCGATGCCGCTGCCAATACAATCAGCTAATTCCGCCATCTTGCTTTGCGCCGAGCCGCTCCGCAAACCGATTTCTATGGCCATCTCCATCCTTTTCCATACCGATGGCCCCGGGTAATGCCGGGCGATTTCCCTGCCCATGCGCTCCCCTTCCTGAGCACCATAAAGACCGGCCTGCACCACATCATACAGTTTGGCAAGAGGTTTCATGGCTTCACTGACTGCCGCCGCAATAGCGCAGGCACCGGATATGGAATAAGCATCATCATAAACAGTTATGGTAACGGCAATGGCTCCTTCTATGGCCTTTTGGATTTGTCCCGGACGCATTAAGCCCACCGGAAATATTTTTACGGCAGAACCATTGGCGGAAAGGGCAAAATAATGGCTCATATAAAGCCGATGTCGCGGAGGAAGAATGGAGCTTTTTAATTTATTTACCACATTGCGTGAGGTAGGATCAGCAAAATGCTCAAACCATTGGGGCTGTTCCGCCCATGCTAAAAGCGCCTCTTTACCGATCTTTTCATTAGCAAGTCCTCCCGCGGCCACCAAGTGTTTCGCCAAAAAATAGGTGTGGTAAAAGTCACCGCTGACTACTCCCGCTTCCTGTCTTTGGGCAAAGGTATCATCCGGTCGCTGTACAAAATCTGTTACAAAACCGTGAAATCTTTCTTGTATCTGCTTTATAGAAAGGAAAGCAGTAGCATTACCCATGGCGTTTCCTACCGCCGCGCCAAAAAGGCTGCCCAGTATTTGATCATGCATGGCTCATTACCCCCTCCCATTTGCAGACCGGCGCTGTTTGGCAATTTTCTCGATTCCCCGGGCCAGGTTTGCCAGATCGATACCATTCACTTGATCCAGTAGCTCCAGATAATGGTTGGGGAAAGCCCCGGCGCCCTGTAAAGTACCGGCTATAGCACCGGTCATGGTAGCCACCGTATCAGTGTCATAGCCAATATTAACCCCGCCTATAATGGAAGCCATAGCATCTCCGCCATTAGCGATAAAAAGGCCAAAAGCAGCCGGAACCGCTTCTGAAATGTGCAAACCGCTGCCAACCCGATCGGCTATCTCGAACATTTTTTCCCTGGGAGTTCCCTGGCCTAAACCAATCCGAACAGCCATTTCCATACGGCGAACAACAGAAGGTCCGGCTGCGATCTTGCCCACTTGCTGTCCGATGCGCTCTCCTTCTTTAGCCCCATAAAGCCCCGCCTGTACCACCTGATATACATCAGCATCAGGCAGCATGGCCCGGCTCACCGCACAAGCAACAGCACAGGCTCCGGAGATGGCCAAATGATTATCATGGGTAGTTAATGTTGCAGTCACGGCATCGTTAATGGCGCTGCCCAAATTACCGGGGTTGAGTAAACCAATAGGGGATATCCTCATACCGGCGCCATTGGTTGCCTGCCAAGGCAGTACTTCAATCGTATCTGCACCTTTTGTTGTTTCCCCTTTAAATTTCTTAATAGCTAACCGTGTGGTAGGTCCGGCAAAACGCTCAAAAAACACCTTATGCTCAGACCAATCAATGATCGCTTCTTTGACGATTTCTTGATTTACTAAGCCGTTATGCCGAATAATATGACTGGCAATAAAATAAGCGCAGCTGAAATCATCCGTCAGTTGGCCTCGCTCGTTACCGGCGCCTATAGCATCAGCAGGCGGTTTTTCAAAATCTGTGACTTCATGACCAAAGATTTGGATGATCTGCTCCGTAGTGCGGGCTTCCGTTGCAGCACCCATCGCATCACCCACAGCAGCACCTAAAAGACCGCCTAAAATTTTGTCATACAAGCCAATATCCTCCTCATGTTTGCCCTATGAAGGAAAGTCAACTTAAAGTAAGCAGTCATGGAATTCATCACCACTAGAATAAAACCTAGAGCAGAAATGTTTACAAGGGGGATTCGCCAAAATTGCATTATCACTTAAATCGTAGCTATTAAAACAATTCAACAATATAAAATAAATGCCCTTTATTGGCCCAATAGATAATATTTATTACAGTTTAAGAGAGAATAAAAATTATCTATCGGGCTTAGATTTGAAACAAGGATTTTTAAAGCCAGCCCAGTATACATAGCCAGGCTGGTTGCCTAAACAGTATTGACTGTACAGTCCGGGTTAATTGTTAAACGAACTCTGCCCTATCAGGTTAAGCCGGAAATAAAATCAGCGGTTTTCTGCCTTGACGGGCTTCCCTACCTCCCGAGGGTTATCCCAACTGAATTATCTTTTAGCATAAATGCTTTAGATAAGTATAATTTGCCTGTTATTTACCGCTGGTAAATAACAGGCAAATTATTATATCCACCAGGCCCATTCTTTTAGCTTGCCTGGCTTATCTATTTCCCAGCATTTCCAGGAAAGCCTCAACCCTGGTTTTAATTTGTGCTGTATCTTCCTGCCCGTAATCTGTTTCCAGGTTTAGAAGGGGGATATTATGCTCTTTGAGCGCTTTGGCCACCCGGTTGGCCTCCACCAGGTAGGGATCGCAGAAAGCCAGGGTGCAGTTGATCACCCCGTCCGCCTTCATTTCCCCGGTCAGGCTCACTATTTTTTCCATCCTGCCGTCATTGGGTGTAAAGCAGGCGCAGTTTATGTCCAGGTAGCGGCCGGCAATAGCCTCGACCATTTGCTCCACGGTCTCCCCTTCCTCCGGCACCAGGTTCTCAAAATAGCGGAGCCCCGTGCACATTTCCTCGGCCACGATCACCGCGCCGCTGGTTTCTATGACGTGGGGCACCTTCCAGTTCGGCAGCGCCATCGGGGTGCCCGACAGAATCAGGCGCGGCGCACCGGCTGCGGCAACACCCTTTCCTTCCTTCACCCGGACCTCAAGCTCGTCGCAAAGGGTGTTGACCTGGGCGGTAAACCGGGGCACATCGTCATACATGGAGATTTGCTCGATTAAGAGGCAGTCCTTGCCGCTGATCGGGGCGGGGTCATGCCGGCGCAGCTCATTTAAGCGCAAAAGCGCCCGGCGCTTGGCGTTGGTGTCCTTAATCGCCTGACGCAATGACTCTGCTGTAACCTTATTGCCGGTATACTCCTCCACCGCGGCCAGAAAGTCCCGCACCTCGCCTTGCCACAGGGCTTTGTCTTTTTCGCGCTTCATCTGGGGTGTCTCCATCACATGCACCGGCACAAAGTCGTTTAATATTTCAAAAGCTTTCTTTTTACCATCGCAAGTCGTTTCCCCCACGACCATATCGCAGGACTCAAAATACGGGCAGACCTTTCCCAGCTTGAACCCCATGAAGGATTTAATCAGCGGGCAGATATTTCTGGGCAGCACCTTTTCCGCCTGGGCGGTGCCGATCTCCACCCCTGAACACAGGCCGACCTGGATCCCGCCGGCAGCGCGCACAATTTCTTCGGGGACGTAAACACAAAAAGCGCCGATGACCTTGCCGCCCGCAGCCTTGTGGTCCTGCAGCTCCTGAATGCGCTGGCCGTGCACCTCGCTGACCACAAAATCAAAATACTCCATACCCTCCGGCCTGTTTTCCTGGCTCATGTAAACACTGCCGTAGGTAGGCGGCAATACGTTCATTAACTGGTCGTGAGACTCCAGGTCCAGCCCAAGGGATTCCCACATCTTACGGTAATCAGCCATTAGTAGCTTGCCTCCTTAAATTTAAATTTTATTAATCAATCAAACCGCCATATAAGAGGGCCCCAAAACTTACACTGGTTTATAAGATTTGACGCTGGGCATAAAATACCTTTATCCGCCCAATTTATTATTTTTATGGACCAGCCATAATTGATAAGATAATTTAATATTCGACACACCAAACATAGTAGAAACCCGCTACAATAGCTTACGATTAAGCGTATAGGTTTTCACCTGTGGCTAAAAGTTTTAACATAACTGGTAAAAAAGTGTATAATCTTACTAACAAACAGGAGGTGTTAGCTATGCGTAAAATAGACCCGCCGGCAGAATCCGGCGGTAGCTTGCCGGCAAACCAAACTGCGGCAAACGGCAGTGGGATCAAGATTTTTTGGTATGGCCAATCATGTTTTTTAATTGAAACGCCGGGAAAAAAAATAATAACCGACCCGTTTTATAATCAAATGGGCTACCCCATGCCAAACATAGCTAGCGATATTGTTACGGTCAGCCACCAGCATGGGGATCACAATGCTGTTGCAACTGTGCCGGGACAGCCGCAGGTGGTGCAAACAACCGGTGTTCATACCTTTGACGGCATAAGCATAACCGGTATTAAATCCTTCCATGATCAGACAAAAGGCTCCCAGCGGGGCAAGAACATTATTTTTGTGATTCAGGCCAAGGGGATCAGGATCTGTCACCTGGGAGACTTAGGCCACCTTTTGGATCAGCCAACGTTAAAAGAAATCGGGGAGGTTGACGTACTGCTGTTACCCGTGGGTGGTTATTACACTATTGATGCCGGAGAAGCCAAAGAGGTTGCGGCCCAAATAAACCCATACGTAGTTGTACCGATGCATTACAAAACCGAATATATTAGATTGCCTATTTCACCGGTTACCGAATTCTTGCAGCTCTATGCAAATTACTCAAAGCAAAAACAGCTGGACCTTCCGGCCGGCAAACTGCCGGATCAGAGACAGCAGGTGGTTTTATTGGAGCTGGCTTCTCAATAAGAATAGAATTGCTCAGAGCCGGGGGCAAATCTTGCGGGGCAGGCGCAACGGCGCTTGCCTTTCCTACTGAAGAGATAGACCGCGAGGAACTCCGGAGGTCATGGGGGCAAGTGCGTAAATTCCGCACTTGCTTGCACTTCATTCCGATTAGCACCTTTCGGGCATCGGCCGGACTGAGAGTGAGCCAAATAAAGCTGTCTGACAGCTTGAGTGTTCAGATGCAACCTTTCGGTTTCGGCAGACCGGCCAGCCTGCAGGCTCCTTTGGCAGGACCTGCAGGGAAAAGCTGGTATATCCGCTTCAAGGTGCAGCCGGTCTCTTTGCAAAGTTTATTTAACATCGGGGCCACCTCGTTCAGCTTGTAATAATCACGCAGGTAGGTGATCACCCGCCAGTGCTCTTCGTTTAGCTCAAATATCCCTTCAGCTGCCGCAAAATATCTGGCAACATCTTCATTCCAGGCATCCGGATCCAAAATAAAGCCTTCCGCATCAATTTCCACTGTTACACCGTTTATCTCGATTTCGGGCACATTATCTACCTCCAACACAATATGCAAATCCTTTTTAGATACAATTCCTTAAATTTTCGACTATTGGTCCCATAACAGCAAGAAACCGATCCACATCTTCTTCCGTATTACCTGCCCCCAAAGTCAAACGCAGGGAGCCATAGGCCTCTGCAGGCGGCACCCCCATAGCCAAGAGCACATGTGAGGGCTCCATGGATCCTGCAGTGCAGGCTGAGCCGGTGGAGGCCGCAATATCATGTGCGTCCAGCCGAAGCAGCAATTCTTCGCCCTCGATATCCTCAAATAAAAAACTGGCATGATTGGGCAGGCGATTGGCCGGGTGCCCGGTTAATCTGACGTTTTCGAAATTGGTGGTAAGCTCTCTGATCAGTTTATCCCGTAATCTGCTTAACCGCTTATTCTCTTCATCCATATTATCCACAGCCAGCTCAACTGCTTTTCCCAGCCCGACGATCCCGGGGACATTTTCCGTGCCGGCCCGGCGCAGCCGCTCCTGGGCACCGCCGTGCATCAGGCTTTGCCTCCAGCCGGCCCCGGTGCGGATATACAGTGCGCCTGTGCCTTTGGGCCCGTATATTTTGTGCCCGGATATGGTTAATAGATCTACGCCCAGCTCATCCACGTTAATTGGCACCTTGCCAAAGCTCTGAACCGCATCTACATGAAAAACTATGCCGCGCTTTTTGGCCAGCTTTCCGATTTCTGCAATGGGCATGATCGTGCCAACTTCGTTATTGGCATGCATAATGGTAATCAGAATCGTTTGGTCTGTGATCGCTTCCGCCAGATCCTTTAAGTTCACCAGGCCGTGCTGGTCCACCGGTAGGATCGTGATGTTAAAACCCTGCTGACCCAGGGCCTTCACGGTGTTCAGCACCGCATGATGTTCCACCGCGCTGGTGATGATATGGTTTCCCCGGCTGTTGTTGGCGTAAGCCGACCCGTGGATAGCCATGTTGTCCGATTCCGTGCCGCCGCTGGTAAAAACAATTTCACCGGGATGGTCAGGATTGGCGCCGATGGCCCGGGCTATTTTTTCCCGCGCCGCTTCTATTGCCTCACGTGTCATGCGCCCGAAGCGATAAATAGCAGAGGGATTGCCAAATTTGTCGCCGGTCAAGAAGTTGTACATTTCAGCAGCCACCTCAGGGTTGACCGGAGTAGTGGCACTATGATCAAAATAGATTACACCCATCTAACTAGCCTTCCTCCCATTTTTTCTAGCTCATCAACAAGCAAGTGTCGTCTTAGAATACGCCGGCGGTATTTGAAAAAAAGACTGAACCAATTGCCGGTTCAGCTCTTTTCGAAATTTTAAACTGCAATAACACTTTTTACTTAGGGTTTAAGCATTAGTTCTTTTCCGTTTAACTAATCGAGCAATTAGTAAATACATTGTACATTTAAACACTATTAATGGCAAAAAAAAAATATTTATAAAATTAATTTTAATTATAAATATTTTTTATCCTATTTCACCGGTTGCCGAATTCTTAAAGCTCTATGAAGATTACTCGGAGCAAAAACAGCTGGACCTTGTGGCTGGCCAACTACCGAACCAGAGACCACACTAAAATGCGTGAGAATATTATTGCCCTAAAATATTATTGCCCTAAGTATATAGGCATTGTTTTCGCAAATAATAATATACGTAATTATTTTGCATTGGAGGTGGCTTCGTGGAAGCTGGTGTACGTAATCATATCCACGGTGAGATTGAAGAGGTTAAAGCAGACAATGTTATGGCCCAGGTAACCATGTGAGTAGGCGGGTGACAGGATAATAATATCCGGCTCACGTCCGTGATGACGAGGGACAGTCTGGAAGACGCAGGGTTTAAAAAAGGTGACAAAGTAGATGCTTTGGTAAAAGCTATCAATGTTGTTTTCGTAAAACATTAAGTTTTAATTAAAAGAAAAGAGCCTCCTGGGTTCTTTTCTTTTTTATCTCCAGCTGACAGTCATAGGATGCAGCTCTGTCCAAATCATTAATAAACTTCCTCAACAACGTAACATTATGTTTAAAATAAACAACTATTATGTATATCCAACAATAGATAAAATTATTTTATAAGTACCATTTAATAAAGTTATACCCTTATAATATATAGTGTTAATTTGTAACAGAAAGGATGTATCAGATGCGCCCTTTTACCATGAATGTTGTGCAGGACATGAGGGAGCAAAATATTTTAGCCCTCGAGCACGCCAAGCGGGATAACCGGAAAGTTGTCGGGATGTACTGTGCCTTTGCGCCCCAGGAGCTGGCGCTGGCAGCCGGCGCTATTCCGGTCAGCCTGTGCGGCACCCGGCATGAGCCGATTGCCGCCGCGGAAAAAATCCTGCCCCGCAACCTGTGCCCACTGGTTAAGTCCAGCTTTGGCTTTGCCATCACCGATACCTGCCCGTACTTCCGGTTCTCGGATTTTATTGTGGCCGAAACTACCTGTGACGGCAAGAAAAAAATGTTTGAGCTTTTAAGGGAATACAAGCCGATCCACATGATGCACCTGCCCCAGGGAACAGACAGACCGGCGGCGGTTGCCTGGTGGCTTAAGGAGTTGGAGATTTTAAAAGAGCGGCTGGAGGAAAACCTGGGTGTGGAAATTACGCGGCAGAATTTAAGAGAGGCGATTAAGCTTTGCAACCGGGAGCGGCTGGTGATGAAACGGCTCCATGAAATGAACCGCCTGGACCCGGCCCCGCTGGCGGGCCTGGACATGCTCACAGCAATCTGGATGAAGGGCTTTAACGTGGATAAGGAAGACGGGATCAACCTGATTAACCAACTAATTGGTGAGATCGAAGAGATTGCCGCCAGTGGACAGTCCCCCTTCCAGCCCGGCGCCCCCCGCGTGTTGTTAACGGGCTGTCCAGTGGGCATCGGTTCGGAAAAAGTGGTGCGGCTGGTAGAGGAGTGCGGCGGCGCCGTGGTGTGCTTCGAAAGCTGCAGCGGGATTAAGACGATGGAAAACCTGGCCGACGAAGATGAAGATAAAGACCCGCTGGCAGCCATCGCCGAGTGTTACCTGAAAATACCCTGCTCCGTAATGACGCCGAACCCGGGCCGGTTTGAGCTATTGGGCAGGCTGATCAGTGACTACCAGGTGGACGGGGTCATTGATCTGACCTGGCAGGCTTGCCACACTTATATAATCGAGGACGTTAATGTCCGCAATTACGTTAAGGACAGCTTCGGTATTTCCAGTATCCAGCTGGAGACCGATTACTCCAACTCCGATCTGGAGCAGCTGAAGACCAGGATCTCAGCCTTTATCGAAATGATCAGCGGGAGGTGACCTGCTTTTGCATACGGTTGGACTGGATGTCGGGTCGATCATGACCAAGGCGGTATTAATGAGTGACGATGCCTGGCAAAGCGTGGTCATGGCGACGGGCTATAGCCCGCGGGAGGCGGGAGAGCAGGCTTTTGAAAGGCTCTTAAGAGAATGTAGCCTGATCCGCGGGGATATCGACGTGATAATTGGCACCGGTTATGGCCGGGTGGCGCTCTCTTTCATTGACAAGGCGGTTACGGAGATCACCTGCCACGCCAGAGGCGCCCACTACCTGGTGGAGGGAACGGATATGGTGATTGATATCGGCGGCCAGGACAGTAAGGTGATCCGCACGGACGGCGCGGGAAACGTGACCAACTTTGCCATGAATGACAAGTGCGCGGCCGGCACCGGGCGATTTTTACAGGTGATGGCCACCGCCCTGGGCTGCGACGTGAGCGAGCTCGCCGACCTGGCGCGCGGCGCCGAACCGGCCCAAATCAGCAGCATGTGCACCGTCTTTGCCGAGTCGGAGGTGATCAGCCTGCTGGCCCAGGGCGTCGGCAAGGACCGGATTATCGCGGGCATCCACCGCTCTGTAGCCACCCGGGTGGCCGCGATGGCGGAGCGGCTGGGCCTGGGGAACCGGATTACCTTCACCGGCGGAGTGGCAAAAAATGAGGGGGTCAGGGAGTGCCTCGTCCGTGAACTGGGCCGGGAAATCATCACCGTACCGGAATCCCACCTGGCCGGCGCCCTCGGGGCGGCCCTGATTGCCCGGGGAAAGGCCAGAACCACACCTATCCCCCGGTGCAGCAGCACTAAAATATTGGTGTAAACGAATGCGCCCTTTAACATGTGGCTCGGGGCCATAGGTATCTAAAGCGCAGATAACAAGGGAAAAATGATTTAATTAGTGCTAATTCGCGCATTAAAGTAAGGAGGACCTATGATGCCAAAAACAAAGATAGAATTTATCAATACCTGTCCCAGCTGCGCGGAGCATGTAGAGACAATCAAAGAAGTCGCTAAAAAATATGGCGACGACCTGGATGTACAGATTTACTACGCCGGCAAGGATGTGGCCTTCCTGAGGAAATACGGCATGGTAACCAAAGGTACGTTGATCGTGAACGGCAGAAAAAAATACGACGCCCTTTCCCGGTCCGTAATTGAAAAAGCCATTGACGATGCGGTGCGGAGCAGCGGCAGCTAATGCTGGATACAATGCAAAAAGTGATCCTGGCTGCCTTTGATATCTTAAACGGCGCTTCGGTGTGGCTAGTGATTAGTTTTATCCTGGCCGGCTTGCTGCATAACCTGGTCAGCCCGGAACGCCTGCACCGCATGTTGGGCAACAGGAAAATTTCTTCGCTGGTGAAGGCCACGCTGTCGGGAATGCTGCTGCCCATCTGCAGCTGCGGAGTGATCCCCCTGGGGGTGGGGCTGTATTATTCCGGGGCTTACCTGGGCCCCACCCTGGCTTTTATGACGGCCACCCCAATTATTAACCCGGCAGCTGTGCTGCTGGCCTATGGTTTTTTAGGTCCTCAGATTGCCACTATCTACCTGATCACCGGCTTTGTGGTGCCAATGCTAATCGGACTGGCCGGCAATGCGCTGGGCGGTCGAGAGTTGCATGCCCCCGGCCTGGAGGAACCGGTCGAGCTGGCTAGGCTGGAGCCCGGCGTCAAGCTCAACCTGGGACAAAAGATAATCTCAGGCCTGCAGTGGGGATTTTCCGACATGGGTGTTTCAGTCAGCAAATACGTGTGCATCGGCATGCTGCTGGCCGGGCTGATTATCACCTTGTTGCCCGCGTCCTTCATCCAGCAGTACCTGGGCAGCCCCGGTGTGATTTCCCTGGCCGGCATTGCTGCCCTGGGAGCGGTTATGTATGTCTGCGCGGTGGGACACATTCCGTTTATCGCAGCCCTTGTTGCCAGCGGCGCAGCGCCCGGCCTGGCGATTACGTTTTTAATGACCGGAGCTGCTACGAACCTGCCTGAGCTCATTAGCATGTATAAAATGATCGGCCGGCGCACCGTGGCCATTTATGGGGTGGTCCTGATCCTTTCCTCCTTCCTGGTGGGCTACCTCACAAACCTTTACCTGCTGCCGGGCTTTGTACCCTTCTTTGATCTGTCGGGCTCGCGGGGAACCATTGCCATGGCGAACAGCCTGATTTTTGCCGCACCAGGCCCGCTGCGCTACCTGTGTTCGGTAATGATCATCGCCCTCGGCCTTTATGCATTGTGGCCTGGTGTTAAAAAAGCACTATTGAAAGCAAGGGTTGCCTGATGGCCTGGCGTAAGCTGCTCCTGATTTCTTTCGCCGGCTTCCTGGTGGTCCTGGCAGCTGGCGGCTGCAGCCCGGGGGATAATAAGACCGCACCACCCGCCGGCGACGATCTGTCCAGTGGAGGTATGCTGCTTGAATATTTTAAGAGTACCCATCCTGACCGGGAAGTTTTAATCATTAAGCGGGCAGATCTGAACAATGATCATACCGATGATTTGGTGGTGATTTTCAGGGGAAGTCAAGAGAAAAACTCGATGCTGGTCGTGCTTGATGTATCAGGCTCGTACCAGTGCACCAATGAGACACCGGCACCGGTATCCGACCAGGTTATCCGGCTCAAAGACATTGACGATAAGCCGCCTCTGGAGTTTATTGTCCAGGGCCGCAAGGATGCCAATTTTGGCTTTGCGATATACCGCGTAGAGGGAACAAAACTGGAGGACTTATTTGGGGAGGGAATGAAAGACTGCTGCTAGAGTTCTGAGGAACATAATTATTTTAACTGCAAATTTTATAGATGAGTTTCTGACAAAAAGATCTGATTATTTTGAGGTGAGATGTTCATGAATAACAGGATCAAGACGTTCATGCTTTTTATTGTGTCAATCTTCCTTTTGTCGCTGCTGGCCGGCTGCGGTGGGAGTCCGAAACCGGCTGACCAAAACATAGCTACAAATCACATCATTCCGGATAAAGACAAGGACTACGTGGTGCAGCTCGGCTACTACGACTGCGACCACATGACCGGCGCCTGCATCGCCAAGGATGCCGGGATCTATGATCAGCTCGGCCTGAAGGTTAACGTGCTGGGCAACGCCAAGGTCCCCGAGGCGATGGCGGCGGGCCAGATGGATGTGGGGTACGTGGGCAACTCGCGCATGATGCGGGCCTTTTTGAAGGGTTCGCCGATTATCGTGGCGGCAAACAACCATATCGGCGGCTCCCACTACCTGGTTGTCTCCAACGCAATCCAAAAGCCCCAGGAGCTGCTGGGCAAGAAACTGGCCATCGGTACCGATCCGGAGAAAAACAACTACTCTTGGGTTACCATGGCGAATAAGCTGGGGCTGCCCGTTGAGGGCAAACACTACGAGGTGCTGAACATGGCCGATAAGGACGAATACTTTGCCCTCAAGGCCGGGAAACTGGACTGCTTTGCCGCCTGTGACCCCTGGGGCTCTATGGCTGAATATGAAAAAACCGGCCATGTCATGGCCACTATGGATAAATTGCCCAGCGGCGAGTGGGGCGAGTGCTGCGCCTACAACTTAAACAAAAATTTTGCCGCTGAACACCCGGAGCTGGCCCGGCTGATGGTCTTGTCCCATACCAAAGCTTTGGAATATATCTATCAAAAACCGGTCCATTCCGCGGAAATTTTTGCCGAAAATTATATGGTGCCCATGGAGGTCGCCTTGATGACGATTTGGAAGAAGACTGTTGCCGAGGGCAGAACGCTCACCTGGAAAATCGATACGGCCAACTGGCAGCGGCAGATCGATATGGAATTGGGCTACGGCACCCTGGACGCCGCGCCAAAGGTTAGTGAGTTTATCCAGCCCCAGTACCTCGCTGAGTGCGGTGCCGAAGACTTCGACACCTTTATTAAGGAAAAGGTGGACCCGGTCTTCCCTGTAGGTATGTCCTATGAAGACTGGAAAAAGAAAGCCTATGAGCTGGAGGGCAAAAAGCCGGCCGAAGCATAGTTTTCACTACAAACCGTTAATAACCAAGCTCAATCTGGGAAATTAACCTAAGTTTGCCTCTATGAGCTGAAATTTTTTTCGCCCACAGCGACCCGCACCGGGTCATGTGGAGTTAATCAGGAGAGATACGCATGAAGCACAAGCCCGGAACAATCAGGCCATCACTTGGATCAGTAAAGGCTAAAGCCCTGGGATGAAAAAGTTATTTGCCGCTGCAACAGTCATCGCCCTGCTGCTGGTGGCGGCCTGCACTGCCCCGGCAGAGCGTGAAGAAAACAGCGGAAAGGTCAAAATCGGGGCGCCGGACGGCACAGGGGGCATGATCATTCACTATCTGGTAAGTGAAAAGGGCTACGGGAACGCTGCGGTGCATAGTGATTTTGAGCTGTATCCGGTAAAGGACTGCTGCTCCAGCACCTCCCAGTGGGCCTTGAGCACCAATTTGTATGACCTGGCCGTCATGTGCCCAGACGCGGCCGCAAGCCTTTTAGAAAAAGACAGCCGGTTTGAAATTATCAGCCCCTGCCTGATCAATTCCGACATCGTGGTGCTCAAGACCGGGCTTCCCCCCCAAAAAATCGGGGTGGCACAGAACCGCACCCACCAGGCGCAGATCGTGGCGGAACATTTTGGCGCCGGCTGCGCAGTCGCAACCATGTTGCCCGCCGCCCTTCCCTATGCTTACGAGAAAAACGCGGTGGACGGGGTGGTCGTGGATGCCTTAAGGGGCCTGACCATGTCCGGAGATAAACTGCCGGCCACTGCCGAAGCGGCGGGGCACATCACCTATGTGCTGGTAATCAACAAGGGTTTTAAGAAAGACCCGCGCTATCAGGAGTTCCTGCACCTGTTTCAGGAATCGGTGGGTGACCTGAATAATCCAGACGTCCTGCTGGAGGAGATCCGGAAATATAAAAATATCGAATTTACCCGAAAGGAGGTGGAGCTATGGAGCCGGTTGGGGATAAGATACGTGTTTACAGCGGCGCAAACACGCGGCTGATGCGCGAAAAAGTCATCGGTTCGCTGGGCCCCAAACAAATATTGTACCGCCTGGCTACCCTTGCAGCAGTTCTTGCCGTCTGGCAACTGGCTGCAAATCACTACCACAGTGAATTCCTGATGCCATCGCCCTTGAAAACGATAGTTACCCTGACCTCTGTTGTACATGATCCTGACGTAATTAAAAACCTGCTGCTGACTTTAAAGAGGGTTTTGACCGGGTTTATATATGCCATGCTGATCGGTATCCCGCTGGGCTTTCTAATGGGTTACTCCAGAGTTGCGATGCATTTATTTGACCCGCTGATCGATTCCCTCAGACAGATCCCGATTATGGCCTGGGTGCCTCTGACCATCGTCTGGTTCGGCCTGGGCGACGGGCCCACAGTGTTTTTAATTGCCTTTGCCGGGGTTTTCCCGATTATTATGAACACCATTGCCGGAGTACAGAAAATATCCCAGGACTATTACAATGCGGCCCGCAGCATGGGCGCCGGGCCCTGGAGCATTTTTGCCCATATCATTGTACCGGCCTCGCTGCCGGATATCCTGATCGGGGGCAGATTAGCCATCGGCCTGGGCTGGATGTCGGTCATATGAGCGGAGTTCATCGCAACGAGTGCCGGCTTCGGCTACTCCATGGTGGAAGCGCAGACCAGAATGCAGACCGACAAACTGGTGGCCCTGATGATCATGGCCGCTCTAATCGGGTACGGGATCGACCGGATTATTCTGATGTTTAACAAGTCTCTAACCAAATGGAGGTTTGTTCAGTAATGGAATTACAGATTGAAAATGTTTCCAAGGCTTTCATTAACGACGGTAATAACCATATTGTACTTGGGGACGTGAGCTTTACCGTTGATGAGGGCCAGTTCGTGACCCTGCTCGGCCCCTCCGGCTGCGGCAAAACCACGCTATTGACCATTATCGCCGGTTTCCAGTCTGTGTCCGGCGGGCGGGTCCTGCTTAACGGCCGGCAGGTGACCAGGCCGGGCCCGGACAGGGGCTTTGTTTTCCAGAACTATGCGCTCTTTCCCTGGATGACGGTGCGGGATAATATCCTCTACCCGATGAAAATGTCCAGGGTCCCGGCCCAAGAGCGGGAGCAGCGCCTGCAGGAGCTATTGGCCATGGCCCAGCTCGAGGGTAAGGAAAAGCTGTACCCGCACCAGCTTTCCGGCGGCATGAAGCAAAGGATTGCCTTCATCCGGGCCCTAGCCGGTAAACCGGAGGTACTCTTAATGGACGAACCTTTAGGGGCAATCGACTTTCAGATGAGGCAGATCCTGCAGGAAGAGTTGGAGGCCCTCTGGCTTAGAGACAAAACCACAGTGGTTATGGTCACCCACGATGTCGATGAAGCGATTTACCTCAGTGACCGGATTATTGTGATGTCAGCCCGTAAGGGAAAAATATTGGAGGATATGCCGGTTGAGCTGCCACGCCCCCGGAACCGGAAAAATCCAAAATATGTGAGAAGCAAGGAGCACCTGATGGACATCCTCAAGGTCGCCATCAATACACAACCGGAGCAAACTGAAGGTGTAAGAAAACTCCAGCTTGCCTGCCAGAAAACAGCTAGCCAGTAATTAATCAGCCGCCGGTTAGTTTAGATCCGGTGGGCTGATCGAATTTATTCATAATCAAGGAGGTTTATAAAATGAAAGTAGCTTATGTTTTTTCGTCCACCAACTCCCAAAAGATCCTGAAGGAAATGATCATACCGCAGCTTGAAAACAACACCCACGGCGTTGATGTGGCCGGGATGTTCTTCTTCATGGACAACACCTTTTTCCTGTTAAACGGCAGCGAAATGGGTGAACGGCTGCGCCAGATCCAGGAACTGAACGGCATGCTCCTGATGGCCTGCGACAAGTGCGCCATTGAGCGCGGCATCGAGGACAAACTGGTCATCGGCGCCAAAATCGGCTGTTTCCCGCAACTCTACGCGGCCTTGGGTGAAGTGGGCGTGGACCAAGTGATCACCCTTTAAGCGCGGTCCTAGGGGATAAGGCAAATATGAATAGCCTTTGGTGGAAATCCATGTAGATCAAGCCGGGGCGCTGGGTATTGCGGACGGTGACCGGGTCATGGCTGAATCCCTGCGCGGCAAGATCGAGCTAAGGGCTAAGCTATCCACGAAATTCACCCAAATGTAATTTAATCCCACACGGCTGGGCCTAATGTTAACCTCTTAATCGACAATGACACCCTGGACCCGGTCACGGGCTTCCCCCCCTGCCGGTCGCTGCTGGCAAGGGCATATAAGAAGGATTAATAAAAAGCAGCTCCCCAAAAGAAGCGTTCACTTAGGGATTGAAAGAAAAACTTAAATGAACAGCTTCAAGCGGAGCAAAAAGAGACCAGTCACAATCAGGCATGAATGCTTGAAGCGGCTGGTCTTTTTGTATTTATTGGTAATACAAAATATGGCCATTTTATGGAATTAAGTATAGCACCTTGCGGATATAATCTGGTCAATTGAAAGTATATGACCATCTTCGCTTATCCATTCATTCCTTTCAGAGGAATATGAAAAAACATAAAGTACAGGATTTTCTAGGCACTTTGTAACAACACATAATCTGTAAGAGTCCTTATTGTTGCTCATTTTTGAAAATTCATTTGGAGTTAACTCAACAGAAACCTCTTGACCTGCTAGTCCCTTTACTTCAATTTTTAATTTAATTTTCTTATAAACTGCTTCCAAATCCCATCCTAAGTTTTCGCTTTCTACAGAAGTCACGGTAAAACCCCTTTCTGAGTATTCTCTGGTAACTTCTCTAATAGCGATATTCTCTATTTTCTTTCTTAGTTCTGCATCGGTTTGGCGGAAGATAGGAAGGCGACGCCTAATACTTTTCTTTTTTTCATATCTTTCTATATGTCTTAGAACTTCTTTCTTAAAATCCACCATTTCCGGGCTATCAGCATACCAAACATTTGATTGACCCATTCCGCCTTTTACTCTTCTTGGTATTATCGGGAATGAGAACCTTTCATCTATACTCAGTAAAGTAGCATTGTCAGCATTAGCAACAGCATAATATCCGATATATTCATTTCTAAATTTTCTTTCTGAAAGATTAGTGTTCTGGTAATCTTTAAAAAACCTGGCATTCTTATACCATCCAACTATATACGTTCCGCCATTCTTGTGGGTTGCAGTGAAAATGACTAAAACATCATCTATGAATTCATCATCTTCACTCGCTCCTAATCTTTGTAGGTTGTTATACCCGCTTGGCTGAGCATAACCATATACCTTACCGCTAATTTTTTTGAAATTGAATATTTCGTGTCCATAACCATATTCTTCAACATAGGAGCCACCGCCATGTATTTCTTTATCATTTCCCAATAAACCTTCATATCTTTCCATCCAAGCTGTGTTTAAGAATATCATAGCTTTCATTGATTTACCTCCTTTCAGCTAGAAATTCACACAAATCACTCTGCCAATACTTCCTTAATAATCTGAGCCATCTGTTTGTTGTTTAACTGATCACGGAAATAAACAGTGTATCCATCTTTCGAGAGCATATCAAAGAAAACACGAGCACAATCAATTTTTGCTTTTTCTGTACCACGTAAGTCGGATTTATTTTCTACGTCTTTTGTTTCGACTACAATGTTAAGCTCTTTCTCACCGGAAGCCTTTCTTACAACATACATGAAGTCTGGACTGTACATTCCACCGGTAATAGTCGGTATGGCAATGCTGCTACGTGGAATTTTTCCATATACAATGACTTCTTCGATGTCCGACATAATATTCTTTTGTTCCAACGGTGAATCATAAGCGAAAGCATCATATAAATACTTCTCGCTTGGTGTTCCCGGAGCTATCTTTGTGCCGATACGTCCCTGTGCAATATCTTCACGTGGAGAACCGTCTGAATAGGTAAGTGCTGTTGCACCAACAGGCGTATTGCTTTTTGCATAATGGAATCGACCTTGCAAATTATTGCTTCTCCAGTCATGAAATTGTTGGATAAACATGCTGACAGAATTTTCATTAATATGTTCTGGATTTATAGTTCCATTCCTCTTAACATACTCACACAATGCCTCATGCAATACTTTAATTGGAATGTTTGTAGCATTTGTGATCCTCTTAAGAAATTCATTGTAGGGAATAGGTTTGGATACTATATATTGGGCGCCTGTATCTGAAACAATCATCATCTGTGAGCCATCGCTCTTAACGATATCTCTGGAGCTAGTCATGACAACGTCTGTAAAAACACCGGGTTTTTCCAGCAAGGATAAAACAACTTTAGCCATATCAGCATCCAGATCATCATCATAGAAAAGTAGGTATCGTTGATTGATTGCTTCCCATAATTTGCGTATTTCACTGTAAACAGCTTTGCGGATTTTTACAGGTTTTGGTTTTGCTACATTTCGGTCTTTTACCTTACCTGAAGACAATCCTGTAGCAAAGTCCGGGTATTCTGCAAAGAAAGCGTCCCTTGTATCGGGTTTTATATTTAATCGCCTGTCTATGTAATGTTTATCATATAGTGCATCAAAAAGCTCATCAGAAGTCATGCCAAGCTTCTTGGCCACTTGTTCCAATCTTTCTTCGCTAATAGAAGAAGCTTGTGGAATTTCCCCGTTTATTTGGTCTATTAATCGTTTAGCAAAGTCTGCCTCTGTGAAGTCAACAATATAATTAAGCTGGAATTCTTCATTGGAGATTCTATTACCATTCTCATCTACAGGTAGACGTAAACCTCGTCCAACCTCTTGCAGTTTACTATTTTCACTTCCGCTAGAACGAAGTTTAGCTATCGTAAATACATTAGGGTTATCCCAGCCCTCTTTAAGTGTCCATTTTGAAAATAGAAAACGTAAAGTGTTATAGCTACCGTCTTTATTCTTGAAAGAGAGAAGATGTTTTTTTCCATGAAGGATGGTTTCTACTTCTTTTGCTATATCTTCATCCGAATCGCTATTGTCCTGTGAAAAATAGCCTGCATGGCAAGCAGAAATATCTGCAAGACTTGCTTCCAGATATGCCCGATATTCTGTATCATGCTCACTGAGGGTAGATAGCACCGATTCTATCCGTTCCTTAAGCAATCTCTCAAAAGCTTGTAATAGATAAGGGGTTTTACCTTCCTCGTTTGGTCGATATGATGATATATCATCGATAAAAAATAATGCCAATGTCTTGATCTTGAAATTGCGACCACAGAAGTTTGTTTTTTCTGTTTCAAAATGACGCTCAAGGGCAAGACGCATCATCTGCTCTTGATAAGAGGTCATATAGATATCCACATCCAATTCCTCACCAGTTGACTTTTGAATACCATTAGAAAACTCAACTGTTGATTTGCCAATAGCATGAACCGTAATTCCCTCAAAAGCTTCATTAATGATAGATAGTGAATCTCCAGTTTTAAGAGTAAATGTTTTAGTCGATTCATCACGCTTTTTATACTGAAAGGTAACAGAATCCTTGCTTGTGATGGAAGTGATTTTCACCTTTTCTTCACGCTTGGATACCGGTTCAAAATGCTCCTTCGTTACTCCCTTTATCAAATTTTGATTAAAAGATTCACAGGCATTTAAATCATAGAGCAGGTTTTGGTAGTCTTTTACGGTTATTTTGTTTTTTCCACGTCCACTTGTAGTTTCAGGGAAGGTAGCACCAAAGCGTATAATACACTGTGGTTTTATTTCATCAACGATAACCTTAAATGCCTTCTGGTCACGAGAAAATCTGTGTGGCTCATCAATAATAACAACAGGGTTTGTTGCACGAATAGCATCAAGTGGTCTATAAAAACCTTCTACTCCATAATCATAGTCGTCACGGCTAAGCATACCATTTGATCGGACAACAAGTAGTTGCATATTAACTAATAATACATAAATCTTCTTCGTGTTCTGGCAAGAACCTTTTACAAAGTCGCTCACAACACTCGGGAAATAGGAGCGTCCCTTTTTCTTGTTTTTTGGCGCTTCTAGTACTCCAACCTCAATTTCTGTACCATAACCACAAACATCGGAAAAATGTCGCTTTACATATTCATCACGCAAAAACTGTGCAGTTCCTGCTTTAATCGCAAGTGAAGGTACAGCGATAATAAACTTATTAAGTCCGTAACGTTTATGAAGCTCATATATAGTATGAGTATAAACGTAAGTCTTTCCTGTACCAGTTTCCATTTTAATATCAATATTCAAGCAGTCACCAATAGGCATACTGCTTCGATATTCTGAAGGTATATTTTTTTGAATTTCTCTAATATTTGCAGCTAGTTTAGGATCAGAAAGAGAAATACTTGGATTTTCATAAAATTGTACAGGAGAAGTTATCTGTACCCCATTCAAAGCAGCACTTACTGCATCTACAGCTTTTTGTTGGTGTGGTAATCCTCGTTGTAGGATAAGTTCCATAACATACCCTCCAATCAATAACGGATATCGAAGTTGATACGCAAGTTTTTCTCTGTATCCTTCAACCGTTTTAAATTAATTTTTAAAGCTTCCATTTCCGTCCATGTAAAACTATAACCGAATAACACCACATTCTCAGGATTAAAGCTACCGTCAGTTTCATATTTTACTACAATGGCTTCAATCGCCTTATTAGACAATTCCGGGTCAATTAGGTAAAGATGTTTTCCTATATAATAGCCATTGTATCCAGCAAAATTTAACTCCTCAGCATCTGCTGTAAGTCCATATCCATCTCTAACAAGCCACGTTGCAAGGACGGTAGGTTTTCCAAAATCACTAAGAATGTCTTTGTCAGCAAATAATTTATTTTCAGTAGGGTCAAACTTTTCAAGCTTGTCTAGAGTGTTTTGCTCAGGCTCAGCAAGAATAAAGTGCCTAAAACCGAGATCTACCTTAGTGTCTGGAAAATCTTCCTTTATAGCTTTTGCTGCTCTATTAATACGTTCTATACCAATCTGATCTATGGTGTTAAAGCCAGCTTTTTCTGCCTCGCTTCCTTCTTTAACTTTTTCAGGCAATTGAACCATAATGAATTTACGATTACCTCCATCTTCGGCATTGAGTTTCATGACTGCATGAGCCGCAGTTGCGGAGCCAGAAAAGAAATCTAATATTATATCATCATCATTTGTTCCAATGCTAATAAATGTTTCAATTAACTTTAAAGGCTTAGGAAAGTCGAATATTCCTTTGCCTAGTATCTCTTGTACTTCCTTAGTACCTTTATTCGAAATAATATCTTTATCTTCGAGTAAGCAATTATACTCATTTTCTTCAGTGATTTTTAGCACTGTTTTTGCCGTCTGAGTTAACTTTCTTTCTTTTTGAAATATTCTAATTTCATTGTCATTACCTCTATATGCTACTAATTCAGATGAAAAATGAGTAGATCTAGCTTTCCCCCAGCGCCAAACACTTTCTAATCCATTTATTGTGCTTGGCAATACTTCAACCCAACCTGCTTTCGGTGTTGTACTGACCGAACACAAGCCATTTTTATCTGGATTTGATATGTTAACATAAAATGGGTAGCGTAGATTAGGACGATTAGATGAATTAAAAGCTTGTACATTCCTATTGCGTAATCCCTTCAGATTAAAACCACCAACATTATCAAAATACTGATATTCTGCACCATCTACTTCAATTTCGTTTAAGTTTAGTGTTGCCGAGTTTTTACAATATACGGTTGCGTAATCATGAGTTTTAGCAAAATAACCATAACGACGACCTTCTGGTTTCACAGTTACAATGAGTTGTGCTACAAAGTTTTCTTCGCCAAAAACATCATCACACAACAATCTAAGATTTGCCTGTTCATTGTCATCAATCGATATAAATATCACTCCATCATCGGTTAATAAATCACGAGCAAGCAAAAGTCGAGGATACATATACATTAACCATGCTGAATGCGATGCCGAACTACGCTTTGTTAAGTCTAAAATACGTTCTGCATGTTCTTCCCTAATACTTAGTTTTTCCGAAAGCTCTTCCACAGTAAAATTGAACTGATCATTATACACAAATCCATCTGTTCCAGTGTTATAAGGAGGATCAATATAAATGCATTTAACTTGACGTGAATAAGACTTCAAGAGATGCTTCAATCCATCAAGATTATCTCCGCTTATGTAGATGTTTTCACTGTTCATGTTTTCTGATTTTGAGTTATGTTCCTCGTCTGGTACGACAACAGTTGTAGTATCAATTGAAGCCAGCAATCGGGCATAATTTTTTCCTAAAAACTTGAGTTCATAACCCTCTCCTGTGACAGCAATCTTATCACTTAAAAATTCCTTAAACCGTTCAATATCAAAGGACCCATCTGCCTTAAAACATGAGGGGAAATTTTCTTTTAATACAGCCATTTCTCGACTGTTCGGTGTTGCACTATCATTGGCATTCATAATATCCTTAATCATTGTTATCATTCACCTTGCCTTTCTCAATTTTATCAGGTACAAACTCTAAAATATCACAAATGTCACATTCTAAAGCTGTGCATATTTTTTGAAGTATTTCTGTATTTACATTTTCGTTTCTGCCAAGCTTTGTGATAGTTGCCGAGCTAACACCGGAAAGGCGTTGCAAATCTTTCTTTTTCATATTCTTATCAATTAGTAACTTCCATAGCTTGTTATAATGTATTGCCATTTTTTGCACCTCCCACAAATATTAATAATTATATCACAAAAACACGCTATAAACAGTATAAATTTTTAATCTCACATCAATTTCCATCTGTTTCAATCACATTTTTCTATTTACGCATTTATCTTAAGATGTTCGAATCAAAGCTTTTAGACAAAAAAGTCGAAAAGTATAATTGAAAAATCCAAAACTACAGCATTCAGCCTTCTCAAACTTAATATCGCTTCCGCTCAAATTTGAGCAAAAGCATAAGCATTACAGCCGTCTTTACCTTAGAAAAAAGACAGGCTGTTTTTTGTTTTAGGCATTCGAATCAATAGAATTATTCGCTTATGAATGAGAAAGAAAAATATTTTTAGAAAATCCTCAACTAATGTGCCCTACCAAGGCTATAAGGTGAGGGAAAAATACTTTGCATGACCTTAGAGTTAGCTATTTGTTGTGACATTTAGCTAAGGGGTTAATAATTTCGGCTATTAGTAAAGGAAAGCAATGCACAGAAATATTTGTTCCGGTACTCAAACTGCAGGCTTGTATCTTGTGCATGATGAGAGGAAATTGCCTTAAAAATACTCTGTGGATTTGCCTTTCTTATGCACTACAAAAGAAAGCATAGTTTTCTCTCACTGCTCCTTGACAACTGAATATCCCGAAATGCAAGAGATACTTCAAGCAGAATATGCCATGACGATAATTCCGAGCGTATTCCTTGAAAGATAACGAGGTTGTGTCAAACAAGGCAAACCCTCTGGAACAGTAGCGTTTCGGGTCATTTATAAAAGGCAAGGAGGTGAAATAACTGAAAACAAAATATGATAACTTGCCACAGAAGCTTAAAGATAAGCCACAGTTTTGCTGTTGGAAATATGAAGAACGAAGTGGTAGAAAAACCAAAGTTCCCTATAACCCAGTAACAGGAAAAAGGGCAAAACCAAATCAACGTGGTACATTTAAAGATTTTAATTCGGCGGTAGCTGCTATAAGTGATTATGACGGTATCGGATTTTTGGTGGGTAATGACATATGTGTTATCGACTTAGATGATTGCTTTGATAGCAGCGGTAAGCTTAAGCCTGTTGCCCAAAATGTTGTAGAGGCTTTTAGTGGTTGCTATATGGAACACAGTCCATCTGGAAAAGGGCTTCATATTTTCTTTAAGGCCACTGGCTATAACTTTGACAAAACAAAATACTATATCAACAACAGAAAGCTGGGAGTTGAGGTCTATGTGGCTGAAGCAACAAACCGATTTGTTACCATAACAGGCAATGTGTATGCAAATGGTGATATACCGGAGAAATCGAATGAACTACAGATGATACTAGACAAGTATATGCTGCGTCCTACCCCTGTGAAGCAACTTCTGGATACAGAAAGTCAATCCTATCTGTCTGACAAGTCTGTTATTGAGAAGGCTTTAAAATCGGCAAACGGAGAAAGGTTCAAAGCATTATGGCAAGGGGATACATCAGGCTATGCTTCTGCCAGTGAAGCTGATTTGGCACTTTGCGGTATGCTGGCATTTTGGTGTGGCAGGGATATTGGACAGATGGACAGACTTTTCCGAAAAAGCGGCTTAATGCGAGATAAATGGAATAGACTACAGTCCGGCAGCAGTTATGGAATGATAACCATAGAAAAAGCTATCGCAAATGCTACTGAAATATATAAACCAGGTGGCAAGCGTTCATCAGCTACAGAAGATTTTGGTGAATGTTCTCTTACTGACTTTAAGCCTGAGAGTAACGATCGCTACCCTTGGACGGATATTGGGGCAAGCAGGCTGTTTGCTGATTATTATAAATCTTTAGCTCGCTTTGTTCCCGAAAGGAAGATGTGGTTTTGCTATGAGAATGGCATTTGGATTCCTGATGTCGGCAATCTCAAAGTGATGGAAATGTGTAAATCATTGGCTAATCAACTGCTAACCTATGCTTTGACTATTCAGGATGAACATCAAAGAAAGGCATACATTGACTATTGCCGAAAGTGGCAGTCAAGAAGATACAGGGAAACGGTACTTAAGGATGCACAGAGCGTATATCCCATATCAATGGCTGAATTTGACCAAGACCCTCTTATGCTCAACTGTGCCAATGGAACATTGTTTTTAATGTCTATGGATTTTCGTCCCCACAACAGCGAGGACAGACTTACAAAGATATCTGGTGTTAAATATGACCCGGAGGCAAAAAGCGAGCGATGGGATAGATTTATTCATGAGATTATGAGCGGAGATGAGGAAAAGGCAAAATTCCTCCAAAAAGCCTTTGGCTACAGTATCAGCGGAGATACTCGGTACGAATGCCTGTTTGTTCTCTATGGTGCTACAACTCGAAATGGTAAAGGTACGCTATGTGAGAGCATTCTTAAGGTATTGGGCAGTTATGGCTGTACCGCAAGGCCAGAGACTATCAGTCTGAAAAAGAACAATAACAGTTCAAGTCCAAGTGAAGATATTGCCCGGCTTGCAGGAGTACGCTATGTAAATATCTCCGAACCTAGCAGAGGACTTGTCCTAAATGCTGCACAGGTAAAAAGCATGACAGGTGGTGACACCATCAATGCAAGGTTTCTACATGAGAATTCTTTTGACTTTTCGCCAAAGTTTAAGCTGTATATCAACACCAATTATCTGCCCATTATTACGGATATGACGCTGTTTTCCAGTGGCAGAGTGGTGATTATCCCTTTTGAACGACACTTTGATGAAAGCGAGCAGGATAAAAACCTAAAACGTGAATTCGCCAAATCGAAGAATCAGAGTGCTATCCTTAACTGGCTAATTGAAGGCTATCAGCTGTTAAAAAAGGAAGGCTTGACTTTACCTGATTCCGTTAAGACAGCAACGGAGGCTTATAAGCGTGACAGCGATAAAATAGCATTATTTTTCGAGGATGCCTTGGAAAAAAGTCCCAACAGTGAGGTGCGGACATCCGAAGTGTATGCCCGGTATCAGCGTTGGTGCAGTGCCAATGGATGTTATTCAGAGAATGCAAGAAACTTCAAACAAGCATTAACAGCTATCGCCCGTGTAGAACGGAAACGACCACGTTCTGGTGGTGGAATGACCACAATGCTTATCGGATATAAGCTGACAGAAGAAGAATTTTTTCTTATTTAAACACAGTGTAGCAGCTTGTAGCAAGAAAAACAGGTTATATAAAAAATCGCTCTCGTATAGAGAATTTAGTTTTTACCTGCTACATCTTGCTACAAAGCTTAAAACCACAAAAAACACTGAAACAACCCCATGTGTTAATACCTACCCCCTAGGGGAGGTCAAATCTCCACACCTTTTCATCTGGACAACGGGCGTGGGGCAACGCGTAAAAAAACGCGGTTTCAAACGGGGTATATACCCCACAATCCATTTTAATTTAGGAGGTAAAGGATTATGGCAACATCAACAACTTATAATAGAGCGTTTTGGAATGTTATGAAAGGAAAAGAAGAAAACAATCAAAATCTAAGCGAGGGCTTTGATAATGTAGGATCCTATGTCGCACCAGATGAGTTCAGAGAAGGCTTTAACACTGCTCTATCCAAGGAGAATATATTCCGCAGATTTGCTACTGTTATCAATCTATATTCTGCAGAAGGTAAAATTCAAGCGGTATCTTCAACAGGTACAGCAGATTGGGTTGAAGACGGAGATCCAATCCCCGAAAGTGCCGATACATTTACACAGTTTCTGGTGAAATCATACAAGCTGGCATCTCTTGTCAAGCTAAACCGCTCATTCGTCACCGATATGAACTTTAATCTTGAAAAATATCTGATGGGTGATTTTGCGAAGCGTTTTGGCAAGGCTGAGGAAAATGCATTATTTAATGGAAATGGCACAACTCAGCCAACAGGGATCCTTACGGCAGACGCAGATGTAACTACAGCAGATAGTGCTACCATCTCTTTTGATGAGATTATCTCTCTGTATTTTTCATTAAAAGATGAATACCGAAATAACGCTGTATTTATCATGCATGATAATACAGCCATGCTTCTTAGAACCCTTAAAGATACAAGCGGCAGTTATCTGTGGAATTCTTCAGATAACACCATCTTCGGAAAGCCTGTAGTTACCTCTCCATATATGCCTACAGTATCTGCAGGAGCGAAAAGCATTGTATTTGGAGATTTATCATACTACTGGCTGATTGAGCGTCAGCCAATAACAATAAAAAAATTAAGTGAGTTATATGCATTGCAGGGGCAAATTGGGTTTTCTGCTTACGAAAGATTGGATGGCAAGCTAATTCAACCGGATGCTCTGAAAATATTACAAATAAAAGCTTAAATAATGGATTAGGTACTGGGTCATCAATTCGGCTCAGTGCCAGTTCCTTCAAAACATCGGACAGGAGGTCACGATATGGAAAATCAAAGTAACAGCCGCACAACCAAATCCGATATCGGAGGTACGGTCTATGTGGTGGAATCACGAGTAAGCGATTCAGCAAAGGAAAGTGCATATTCCAAGCTGAAACGACTGATTACAGTCAACGCAAAAAGCCTTTCAAAGTTCTCAGATAGTTCATATAAACCCACTGAAATCAACTCGACTTCTTCAAGGTAGTACGGTAATATACATAGTGCTAAACCGCTTGAAGACTGTCGGAAATGGAGGATAAAAATGAATAGACAGTCAACATTTAGCACTATACGTAAATCAACATTAGCATTTGAAGAAGCGAAAATTACTGCTCTTTACTGCAGGCTTTCACGTGATGATGAGCTTGCAGGAGACAGCAACAGTATAGTAAACCAGAAGGCAATTCTAAAAAAGTATGCTGAGGACAACGGTTTTCGCAACATCGAATTTTATGTGGATGATGGGGTCAGCGGTACAACTTTTGATAGACCAGACTTTAACCGCATGATTGCAGATGTAGAGTCCGGTAGAATCGGAACGATTATCATCAAGGATATGTCCCGCTTTGGCAGGGATTACCTTAAAGTAGGATATTATACCGAGATTATGTTTCCTGAATCAGATGTAAGATTCATTGCTATTAACAACGGTATTGATAGTGCAAACCAAGCAGACAGTGACTTTACACCGTTTCTTAACATTATTAATGAATGGTATGCTAAGGATACTAGCAAGAAAATCCGTGCTGTGTTCAAATCCAAGGGACAGTCCGGTAAGCCGCTCTGCACCAATCCGCCTTACGGTTATATTAAAGACCCTGAGGATAAGTTGCACTGGATTATAGATGAGAAAGCCGCCGAGGTGGTCAGAGATATTTTCCGACTGTGCATGGCTGGCTTTGGACCTACGCAGATAGCAAAGCAACTTGAAAAGCGATGCATTGATACACCTACGGTTCATCTTCGCAAAATGGGTATTAACACTCCAGCAAGACCGCCTGAAAACCCATATGCTTGGTCGGCTCGTACCGTAGCAGATAATCTGGCTAAAATGGAATATCTAGGTCACACAGTGAATTTCAAGACTTCTAAAAAGTCCTACAAGAGCAAAGTCAAGATAATGAACAATCCAGAAGAATGGCTGGTTTTCAAAAATACCCATGAAGCAATTATCGATGAGGGCACTTGGGAAACAGTGCAGAAAATCAGAGATGGCAAGCGAAGACCATCACGATTAGGTGAAATGGGAATGCTTTCTGGCATGATGTTTTGTGCCGACTGTGGGGCAAAGCTGTATCAGGTTAGAGGCAAGGGATGGACACACGATAAGGAATATTTCGTTTGTGCTACTTACCGCAAGAAAAAGGGTATGTGCAGTTCACATCAGATACGTAATGTTGTAGTGGAACAGCTTTTGCTAGAAGACTTAAGACGTGTAACCTCCTTTGCCAAAGACCATGAACAGGAATTCATCCGTATAGTTATGAATAATTCAGAAAAGGAACTTGCCAAAGAACTCCGCCAAAGTCAAAAGGAGTATGAACAAGCACAGACTCGCATTGCTGACATAGACAAAATCATTCGAAAGCTATATGAGGATAATGTGATGGGCAAAATTCCCGAAGAGCGTTTTTACAAGATGTCAGCTGAATATGAAGCCGAGCAGAAGGCTCTGGAAGAAAAGATAACTGAATTAAAACATACCATTGATACAGCAAATGAACAGTCCATCAATACCGACCGCTTTTTGGCACTAGTTAAAAAGTACACAGAAATTACAGAATTGGATGCAGAGATTATACGAGAGTTCATTGACAAAATTATAGTATTCAAGGCTGAAAAGGTAGATGGCCGCAGAACCCAGCGGATTCAAATTTTCTATAACTGCATTGGCGCTATCGACTTACCAAAATAAACGAAAAACGGCATAGCCGAATTTCAACGACTATGCCAAATTTTTCAGGAATTATAAATCCCTATCTGACCGCTCCTAATAGGGACTGCTTTTCCATTTATACATGTAAATCCACCCCTGTTTACTACGGCACCGGTTCAAAAAAAGTAGCGCTGGCCCGCTTTTTTATTTTCACTGGGCCATAAAAGCATCGGTCCAGGCCGGCAGCGGCGGAACCTGCCCATCATTGAGCATTTTATGCCATTTGGCATCGGTCAGCCGGTCCTCGAGCGGCCAGGGAAACTCGTAATAGGAATAGACACCGCCCAGGGCAATCCTTAGTTTGCCGTCTACCGGCACAACAGCGTAAATCTCAAACACGTTGCCGGTCGCCTCCTCCAACACCTGGCCGTTGGGATTGGTAGCCACGTCAGCCACCAGGGCGGCCGGCCGGTCATAGATGGCGGAGCGGTGGTCGATGCCCTCATCGCGCAGGGCCTCCAGCCAGAAGTGTTCCAGTTGGGCGCCATAGGAGCGGATTAAATCATATTCCGCATCGGTCAAAGGGGTATTGGCCAATTCCTTCTCGGAAATAGTTTTCAAAGCCAGGATCAGCTGCTCCATGCGATCAAGGCTTACCCGGTCCCGCTCATTTAACAGTTCCCGCGCCAGAAGGCCGTCCCTGGTCATTTTCACCAGCGAGGCCAGGCGGCCATAAAGCTCCGGGTTGGGCTCAACATAGCCGCGGTCGTCAATATTACCTCCGCCGCCGCCCGCCTCAGCGTAGACCGGCTTGGCGTAAAGAATGGTGTCATGCTTTAATTCCGCCCAGCTGCCCAGATAGGTATTGAGTTCTTTTCTGGCCCAGGCCGGGTTGCGCATAAAGGAAGGGTACCCTGACGGTTTTTCCTGGGTCAGGGTCTTTAGCGTGTACAACCAGCTCCAATAAAGGTTCTGGGT
Organism: Pelotomaculum sp. PtaB.Bin104; assembly: GCA_002067205.1. GTDB lineage: Bacteria > Bacillota > Desulfotomaculia > Desulfotomaculales > Pelotomaculaceae > MVQL01. The sequence continues at coordinate 8,963 of MVQL01000218.1, read as the reverse complement.
CCAGGTCTCCTGGCTCAAACCGGCAATATGTGTTTTTATTTTACTCATGTTTTCCGGGTAGCCCCGGTAAGCCGTCTCACCCATCGCATCCAGAATGGAATAAGCTTCCGCCGAGCCCATGGCAGCGGGAATGTCCAGTCCCTTGGGGAGCATTCTCCACTGGCCCTGACTGTTTTCCTTGACCTCCCGGTAAATCAGGCGCTGGAAAACAGAAGCGTCCATGGTAAACCGCTGCCCCATGAAACGAAAACCTTTTATTTCTTCTTCCCGGTCCGGCTGTATCGTTTCATCGAATACCGGCATGGAGTTTATTACCGGGGGCGCTAACTTGCCGGCCGCCTCGATAAAGGCCTGCCATTGCCCGGGGCTGGCAACCACCGTCTCCAAAGCGGCGTCCGGGCCGTAAATTTCATCCATCAGTTCCTTATACTGAATATAAGAGAGGTCATCACTCTTACCGACAAAAAAGTTGGTGGGGGCATAGATCTTGTCCCAGCTCGCCCTGTTATTGCCCTGGTTCAGGGCCAGAGTAATTAAAACGGCGGACCTGGTCTCATCTTCACTCTTTAAGCGAAAGGTCAACCGGCCGTACCACATCATGGATTTGAAATAGTTTTGCAGCAGCTCCGTCCTTTCGTAATGCCCCCGGGGTATGTACTGGGAGTAATCTTCTTGGAGAGCGTTGACAGGATCATCGCTACCGCCGGCGTTCATCAGGGGCGAAACAGCGATACCCTGGTGGTTTTCAATCAAAGCCAGTTCCTTTGCTACCACATCTTTTACTATTGACGGAACGGATACACTTGGATCCATAAGCTTGCCGGCCACGGCAAAAAAGCCCATATTTCTTTTTGCGGCGTTCTCCCAGTCAGTGCCCTTAAGAGATTCGTACTGTTCTTGGGCCTGGGACAGCATTGCTTTATTTAGTTCTTGGAGCTCCGGGGCGAGTTTTTCGGTTTCCACAACCCGCAGCAGGTGGTCAAAAAACAAGTGGTAGTTATGGAGTACGGAATCGGTGGTTACAAATAACGGCACCGGCTCGTAGCGGTTTCTTTCATATAGTGAAAAAAACTCTTTTTCATACTTGTTGGGAACCACTACAAAGCCGTTTTTGATGAGGAGGCTTGTAGCTGCCGGGGACAGCTCAAACATGTCCTTGTTGGTGATATTGCCCAGACCAGGTTCCACCGAGTAAGGAAGTACGGCAGGCCGTATGTTTACCGGCACTTCTTCATAATCGGCAAAACCGGCAGCGATAACCGCCGGTGGTTGAGAAAATTGCTGCGACACTTTTTCGTCTTGCCCGGATTGGCTGGAACAGCCGCTTATTGCGCCTAGGAGCAGGAGCAACAATAAACCGCAAAGGAGCAACCATGATCTTTTCATTTATCACACCTCATCATTTATTTATATTCGGCGCCCAATCGTCATATATGCCACTCAACCCTAATTATACCATAATCAGTTAACAAAAAACTTAACTAACCGTCCGCGTTATGTTCGCTGCATTCCAGGCTACTGGGTAGAGGACGAGCCAACCTGTGTGGATTGTATCAGTCCCAGCAAGCTAAACGCGGAGGAAAAGCTAAACGGGCAAATAAGCCGAAAGAGCAAAACACTCCAGAGGACATAGGAAAAGACCTTGGGCGCCTTTTTCACCATCAAACGGGCGATAATAATAGCAATTGCTGCATAGCTGGCCGTAATGCTCATGTTAAGGATAGAGATAAAAGAATCTTCAAAAAAGCTCATCTCTTGCCCTCCTTATGGCGATCTATCAGCCGTTTCATTTCCTCGGCTTCATCGTCTGACAGGGTTTTATCATTTAAGAATGTCGCTATAAATTTAGGCAATGAGCCGTCAAATGCTTTTTCAACGATAACTTCGCTTTCATATTTTTGAACCTGCTCACGTTTAACAATTGAAGAAACGGTGGAATGCTCATTTTGGAGGATGCCCCGGTCGCTTAGTTTGCGAAGCACGGTGTATGTTGTGGTTCTTTTCCAACCCAATCTTTCCCGGCACAGTTCGGTGAGCCTTCGGGTTGTCAAAGGTTCTGCCTCCCACACAATACACATAAACTTAAACTCCGCATCAAATAATTTAAATTGTTCCATGTTTTCAATAACCCCCCTATCATGTCTACCGTGATAGACAAATTTAGTCTATCACGGTAGACACTCTTTGTCAAAAAAAAGGACCTTTCGTACTTATCAAATTTGTTTTAGTTGAATTAACTGGCCTGAACCGGCACCAGCGGGAACTAAACAGGTTGTGGATTTAACGGAAGCATTGATGAAGAGTATCGAGAATTCAAAGGATAAGGAAAAGTAGGCATAATAGCCGGATATATAAAACTTTCAACCAACGGCCATCTATGGGTAGCTGTTTACCCTCCAATTCAGGTCCTGTCTCAACAAAAAATTTATAATTCACACATTAATAGGCAAAAGAAGTAAAACATTATAGTCATACCCCTACGAAAACTTCAAATACTAACATCACTAAAAAGGGGGTGTTTTTCTGAGCAAAGACAATAAAAAGAAGAAGGTTAAAGTTAATCTGACACCTGATACACTTACCACAGACATTTCTAGTGATGTCATTCCAATAATACAGGATGATGATGATAACATTAAGAAATAATAGGATCTTATAGGCCGGGTGATTGCCCGGCTTATTTAATTCCCTGCGGTGGTGGACGTAAAACGTATCATTTGCACGAAACCAGCATAACCCAAATTTAGTCACTTATTTTTCTGTGAAAAACCCATAAACCTTTCGGCATATTATAGTGACAAGCTGCCCCTAAACTATTAAAATAGTACCAGGGGGTGTTTTCATATGCCGTATCGACCCATTGATACTGAAGCCCGTTTAAGCATTGTGAAACAATACTGGGCCGGTCAAAAGATAGCTGAACTTGAAAGGCAATACAACGTTGACCGCGACTCCATTCATATTTGGATAAACAAGGCTGAATTAGCACTAATAGATGCACTGTCACCTAAAAAGCCGGGTCCTAAAAAAGACCCCATGGACCAACTTCTCAAAAGGAACACGGAATTAGAACAAATAAATAGAAAGCTGCAGATACAGTTACAGGAGTTATCACAGAATTCACATATTAAAATCGGGGTCGACCGCCGTCAGATTGATTTACGTCCAGGGACTTGCCCTACATGTGGTTGTGACACGATCTGGAAAAACGGTACTTATGTCCGCAAGGATGCTCATGTACAGCGATTTAGATGTAGCTCCTGTGGAACAAAGATTTTTTTAGATGTAAAAAAAACCCCATAACACTGCAGACTTAACTATCCAAGTTAACCGTGCAGGTATTTTTACTGGAAATGGTTTTTCAAACGCCGATAGTGGAGAAGAACACATCCTGAAATTTGATCAGGTGGAAATGTTATGGGGCCTCGAAACAGGCGGCTATCGTCTTTGTTATTACCGTAAGGTCATCGTACAGGTTAACTCAACTCCTATTGCTTCCAAAGCCTTGGTCAACCGTACCGAATTTATGCTTGAAGATCAAATTGTTACCGTCACTTGCAAGACCGATAAATTTAGTGATGTTACCCCCCATGGCTTTTTGAGTTTATTTGTTCTATTTTTACAGGAGCTAAAGTTCTTTAACTTATTTACACTGCTTGATGCTCCGGAAAAAGAAGTTTTGTATTCCACCAGCCAAAAAATCCAGACCATTATTGCTTCTATTGCGGTGGGCTGTACATATAACTCGGACATTAACCATCAACTGGTTCCCTATCCGGTGGAGGCAGAACTATTGGGAATAAAGCGTTTTCCGGATCAGTCCCAGATAAACAGGTTTTTGCGGCATATGAACAGCGTATCCTTAAGCCAACTAGATACGATTTTTAGCTTGTCAGCCCATTATTTCAGCTTAACCTCCATGCTTCAGGATAAAGTTGACATCGATATTGATAGTACCGGCCTAATTGCCAACGGTCATACCTATCAATTAAACCGTAAGGGCTATTTCTCTAAGCGTCGGGGAGAAAAGGGTTATCAACTCAGCATGTGCATTGCCGGCTTAACCGGTGATGTCCTAGTTCAATCCTTTATGCCCGGCAATCATTCCGCCCCTTCGGATTTCATTGATTTAATCTACGGAGCTGCCGAGATACTGGGTTCTTTTGACCGTTTAGGTATTGTCAGGGCTGATGCAGGTTATGGTATCGCTGCAAATCTGGACTTCCTAATTGAACATGACCTTCAGTTTGTGGTTAAGGGGCGGAATCCCAGGAGTTTTAGCGATATGGTGCCTTACATACCTCCCACCGACTGGGAATATGTAAACAGCAGCATCTCTATCTACGATGCAGGTGAAAAATTTATTCCCAAGAGCAGCTCGGATCACCGGGCAAGAATAATAATGATTAAGCATATAACCACTAAAGGGAAGGTTGAATATGGCCACCTGTATACGAATTTAACCATGGAAGCCCTTGATATTTTAGAATACTACAATAGCCGTCAGTGCATTGAGGCAATTATTCGTACAGATAAGAGCTACCTGAACATAAAAAACCTCAGAACACGGGATTTCTATGGAATATCAGCATTTTTGTACTTAGCTTTTATGACGCATAATATGCTCAACCTTTTTAGAAAAGCAATTCTGGAACCGATGGGAATCACTGAAATAGGACTACGAAATATTGTTCGCAAGTTAATGCATGTGCCAGCGAAGGTCGTAAAGGAAATGCCTTGCATATCGCTATCGTTCCCGGATAAACATTTCTATACGCTAGAAATGGTGTCACAAACTGTAAACATATCTGTATAAATCATTTCGTGCAAATGCTACGTAAAAGAATTGGGGCGCTCGCCGAAGGCCCTGGGGCGCAGTGTGAAAATTTACATTACTGTGGTTTGATTCCGACCTTCGATTTGAGTTACAAATAATCCGAAAAAACGACAAATATCTTGCTATGCTATAGTTCATCATATTAAAATATAAAATGCAATTAGAGAGGTCATTATAATTATTTTGAGAATAGAAACAGATATTGGAAAGTGATTAAACGGGAGGACAAACTATTGAGATATTGTTTAGAAAATATATTATCATTGACCGAAGCTTCACAACGTTGGGGACTATCTGAAAGCACAATCAGAATGGCAATTTCCCGGGGCCGATTTGTTGAGGATGAAGAAATTCGTAAAAGCGGGAAAATTTGGCTTATAACTATTCCAGCTATGGAAAGGGTTTATGGCAAAGAACCAAAGAAAACCGAAGACGTTTAAGGACGTCTTTTTTATTTTATGCTTGACGTTACGACTTCGTAACATTATAATTATGTTGCGCAAACGTCACTTTAAATATTACTTCAAGAAAGGGGGCTTTTTTTGTCAAACCTTGAAACCCAAATTATGGACATTTGGTCAAATGCGGCAACGGTGAATTATTCCATTAATGTCGAAGGAGAAAGTAAAGTCGAAGCCGTAAGGAATTGCTTGAAGACAACGGAACAATACGGGAACTTTAACGTCAATTCCTTTAAAATCTTTTTCACTGATGTTTTAAACTATCTACAAGAAAGTAACGACGAAGTATTTGAGGACGAAGACGCATTTCAAAAACGGAAGGAAATATTAATCAAGGTTGGTCAATTAATTGGCCGCTTGGAACAGGAAATTAAAATAAGTAGTCTTCCCAAAGATAGACTTAGTATTACTGTTTGGGAATTCGCCAAAGGAATTGTACATAACACTAATGAAAGGTATGTTATGCTTGACGAATTTATAGGAACCCTAACAAATTTACCAGAAGAATGGAGAGAATTGCGGGAATTGCTTATGTTGCGCCGGTTATAAAAAACCGGCATTTTTTATGGATAAGCCAAATATTTTTATTTTCTAGTAATTCCTCGCAAACCAAAGCCCACCAGCGCAAATGTCACGTAAAATTATTTTAGCTATCCATTAAGGGAAAGAGGTCTACTGCATTTTCCAGTCCTTATCGTAAGTCCACCCGCAATCATCGTGGTAAATCATCAGCTTTGTCATACCTCCATCTATGGTTATATTTTCGCCGGTAATGAAACCTGCTTTATCGCTGCAAAGAAACATTACCATATTGGCAACATCAAGAGGATTTCCGACTCTGCCTACGGGATGCTGTGTTTTGTCTGCCCCGTTAAATTCAATGCCGTGGGTATCGATCCACCCAGGGCTTATTGAATTCACTCTGACTTTACCCGACAGACTGACCGCTAGCGCGTGAGTTAACGCCGAAATTCCGCCTTTGGCGGCTGTGTAGCTTTCGGTGTTCGGCTGGCTCATTCTGTCCCTGCTGGACGAAATATTTACAATAGCTGCACCTTCGTTGAAGTTGTTCACAAATAATTTGGCCAGCATGAATGGAGCCGTCACTCCGGTGTGGAGTACATAATTGAAGTCTTCATAGGAGCAGTTTTCGATGCCGCCCCGTGAAAGACAATCGTTATTGATGATATAATCTACCCTGCCGTATTCAGCGATAACCTTGGCTACAAATGCACGGAGATTTTCTTCATCAGCAATATTACCCACGAAATATTCGTTAGGCAGCTTATCAATAACGCATATATGCGCCCCTTCCTTTTTGAACTCCTCGCAGATAACCTTTCCTATGCCACTGGCGCCGCCAGTCACAACCGCTACTTTATTTTTAATCATGTCGTTTCCTTAGATAATTTGTCTCATGTATTTTTGTAAATTGCATTTATTTATGCAAAGCCAACCACTGCTGCCGCCCACCTCGATAGTGTTATCCTGAACCAGATTTGTTAGTCTTTTTTAAGTATTTGTTTGATACTAGTTCCCTGCAAATATATAATGTAATTATAAGTCATTATTGGTATGAGTGGACGTGTTTGTTAAACGAATGCAATTTTCCTCGCGGAAGGTATTTTTTATGAATGGCTATGCCCACAAACTAGAGCGGCGGATCGATTGGTTTGAAATCGATTTTCGTGGACACGTGAATAATGTGTCGTTCATATACTATGTCCAGGAAGCAAGGGTCGAATTTTTACATATAATGGGTTTAATGCAATCTCAGGCAAAAGAAACAGAAGGCCCGGTGTTGGCTTCAATTACCTGTCAGTATTACCGTCCACTATTTTATCCGGGCAAAATTATTGTCTATTCCAAGGTATCGGAGATTAAAAATGCAAGTTTTGTCATCGAGCACACTATTTATAATGATCGCAATCAACTAGCCGCCAAGGCACAAGATATTCTCGTTTACTATGATTTTGTCAAAGAGACTAAATTAACAATTACTGATGAACTCAGGAAAGTGCTGGAAAAGATGAGCAGCGGGACTATAGTTCCCCCGGAACCTCTTTGAGTAATAAATCATCAGTAATCTCTGCAATTCGGTCAACATTGTTTATATAAATAAAGTGAGTGCCATCAAGTATTTCATATTTTGCGTGCTCACCAATTCGTTCAAGATGTTTATGCTGATATTCTTGAGGCGTCATTTTAATTTGTTTATTCGGACGGCACTTTGTTCGTCCAACCGTTGGACGAACAAAGTGCCAACAAAACGTTCACCAGTGTAAAGCTGGATTATTAAACGATTTGTATTTTCTTTCCCTTTGTGCTCCCCTTGATTTTATCCAATTCATGCTCCCAGACCTCAACCCCGATGTTTTCATCGTAGTACATAGGGTTCTCATTTAAATGCGCTAAAGCAATCTTCGCCGTGACCAAGGGATCATCATTTGTTACATTCGTATGGCTGTCAACCAGCCCGTGCTCTAATTCAACATGTAACCCCGCTAAAAACTCCTCCGCCGTAAACGCGACTTTTGTAAAATCAACCTTTAGCTGCTCCGCTAAATCTTTTGCCTGATCCAGAGTAAACTTTTCCAAAGAAGCTGCCCCTTTCTCACTCATGTGATCTCAAGTTTAGTGCGTAAGCGTTTTTAAAAACGAAGCCCTTTGAGCATGTAAAAATATTTTTCCTCCAGTTAAATCTTTTTAAACCATGCCAATTGCCTTTCCATGCTAATACTTCTACTACTCCTGTAAAGACTATTTCCGGCTTTCCGGTCATAAATATCGCTTAATCCGTATATTTGACCCCCACATCACCTCCTTTTAGTTTAACCAATTTATTCTGGTCTTTATGGCAGTAGCAATTCTCTGCTTAATCAATGCCATAGGACAATCTTCGCGCTAATTTGCCTAAATAATTCATCAAGCCATAGCTTGCAATTTTTGATGCTATCACCCTTTTCGCGCTAAAGTTTATTTCTGCGTATTAGTGCGGCTCCCTAAACAGAAAGTTCCCCCAAACCATCAGTCTGAGGGAACATAGAACACATTATTAAATTAAGCCCAAAGCGCCTAAACCACGATGACTGAGTTGAACAGCATGAATTTGGTTTATGGTATCTCTACTCCTCATCCCATCGGTACTTTTTATTATGGCTTAGCTTATCAAGACTGCAATTCAAGCACAATCCGTTATGACAGCATATCACCTTACCACATTCAGGGCAGCGCCACTTTGCCTCTTCCTTTTCTAGGAACCTCTCGATACCAAAGACTGGTCAAGGAGTTCTGATTAAAGCTATTTTGTACTTGACACACGGGTAAATTTGAGAGAAAATGACTACATAGTATTACACGATGTGTAATACTATAAATTGTATAATATTATAATTTGTTTCTCAATATTGAACATAGTAAATACAACACAAATAGGAGGCGCAGCAATGGAGTCAGGGGATAGGCCGGGTGAAAGCAGGACGGAAAGGAAAAAAAGAGAAACACGGCAGAATATTATAAAAGTCGCAATGGAGTTATTTCAGCGCCAGGGTTTTAACAATACAACCATGGAACAAATAGCCGAAGCAGCCGACATTGCCAGAAAAACCCTATATAATCACTTTCCTGTGAAAGAGGCCATTGTTGACGAATATGTTAAAGACGCT
>MVQL01000217.1 GCA_002067205.1 Pelotomaculum sp. PtaB.Bin104 | reverse complement strand
GGAGGGGATCCGGATGGGCCGGGACCGGCTGTTCGCGCTGCTGCGGGAGCGGGGCCTGCTGGTTGCCCCCAGGCGGGCCACGTGCAGGACCACCAACTCCCGCCACCGGTTCCACCGCTACGGCAACCTCATCCGCGGCCTGGAGGTCACCCGCCCCAACCAGGTATGGGTCTCGGACATCACCTACCTCCGGACGGCCAACGGGTTCTGCTACCTGGCCCTGGTCACCGACCTCTACTCCCGCCGCGTGATCGGCCACGACGTCAGCGATTCCCTGGAGCTGGCGGGCTGCCTGCGAGCCCTCAAGCGAGCTCTGCAGGTGGCCCGCCCTGCTCCGGGGCTTATCCACCACTCCGACCGGGGCGTCCAGTACTGCTCCGCCGCCTACACCGACTGCCTGCTCAGCCACGGCATACTCCCCAGCATGACCCAGGAGAACCACTGCTACGAGAACGCCGTGGCCGAACGCGTCAACGGCATCCTCAAAGACGAGTTCTTCCTCGACCAGACATTCCCCTCTACCCACCTGGCCAGAAAAGCAGTCGATCAGGCCGTGAGTATTTACAACTCTAAAAGATTACATGTATCTTTGGGCCTTAAAACCCCTGATGATGTTTTTATGTGTGTCGCTTAAATCTATTTCTAACCTGTAGACTTATTTCAGGACTAGACATCATATTCTGCCTATTCCGACTCATTCCTCTAAAAGTTAATTCATGGCACTTGGGTTAAAGATTTTCAAAAATATTATTGACTTACCTAAACCTTTTTTGTAATTTTACGTTTTACTAAATAAGAATAATTCCTATATAGCATGAATTACGATAAAATAACCAAGTTGCTTTCCGACAAGGGCTTAAAGGTAACCCCCAAAGGGTTGCCGTGCTTGAGGCTTTGTATGAAATTATGAATCATCCTTCTGCAGAGGATGTAAGGCAAAAGCTGCATAGCCGTTTTCCCAGCATAGCCATAGGAACTATTTATAATATACTGGATACATTCTGCGAACACGGCATTATTAGAAAGGTCAAAACCGATAGCGATTTTGTTAGGTACGATGTAGATATGGATACACATCACCACATATATTGCGAAAGCTGCAACCATATTGAAAACTATCACGATTCTGAGCTCGACGAGCTCCTTAAAGCTTACTTTGATAGGAAGCAAATTCCAAATTTTCAGATTAAGGAGTTTAGTCTGCAAATTATTGGGAATTACATTGCAACTCACGTTAAACCAAACCAAAACAAATAAACCATGGGAAAAGAAGGAATTAGAATTGCATCGGTAGATGTTGAAAAATTACTTGAGATGCTTAACGCAGCACTTGCTGAGGAGTGGCTTGCTTACTACCAGTACTGGATTGGCGCAAAGGTTATGGAAGGCCCTATGCGAAGCGAAATAGAGCCAGAATTACTACTGCATGCCAGCCAGGAGCTTAACCATGCCGTTATGGTGGCCGATCGTATCATACAGCTTGGTGGAACACCATTGCTACACCCAAACGACTGGTTTAAGCATGCCGGCTGTAGCTATGACGCCCCGGTTGACTCTTACATTGAAGCAATTCTTGAACAAAACCTTAATGGTGAGCGTTGCGCCATTCGTAGGTACAACGAGATAGCCACCTTTACCAATGGCAAGGATCACATGACCCATCAAATGGCCACTCAGATACTTGCCGAGGAGATTGAACATGAGAATGATATCGAAGATTGGATAACCGATATCAATCGCATGAAGGAGGAAATTAAGAAATTCAAACTGTAAATAATTATGTTTAACCTTAAAATTAATGAACAATGGATGAAAATCAAGTAATTGCAATGCCACGTATTGGTGACAAAGCGCCTGAATTCAAGGCCATGACAACCCAGGGCGAAATTAATTTCCCCCACGATTACAAGGGAAATTGGGTAATACTTTTTAGCCACCCTGCCGATTTTACACCAGTATGCACATCGGAGTTCATGACCTTTGCCTCCATGGAGCAGAAGTTTAACGAGGCTAACTGTAAGTTGGTGGGGCTTTCGGTTGATGGTTTATATAGCCACATTGCCTGGCTGCGAACCATCAAGGAGAAAATTGAATACAAGGGAATGAAAAATGTTGAGGTAACATTCCCGCTGATTGAGGATATTACCATGGATGTTGCCAAGAAGTACGGTATGATTCAACCCGGCGAGAGCAACACTAAGGCAGTGCGTGCAGTATTTTTCATTGATCCTAAGGGTATTATCCGAACCATCATCTATTACCCGCTTAGCCTAGGCCGTAACTTTGAGGAGTTATACCGCGTTCTTATAGCTTTACAAACTGCCGATGAGTTCGGGATTGCTACCCCTGCCGATTGGCAACCCGGCGACGATGTAATTGTTCCCACGGCTGGTTCATGTGGCACCGCAAAGGACAGGATGGAAGGTAAAGACCCCAATGTGAAGTGCTTCGATTGGTTCTTCTGCACTAAAAAGTTGGACAAGGATACGGTGATGAAGAAAATCCTTAAGAAATAGCTAGGGAATATACTTTAAACGAAAAACGGCTCAAGGATTTGAGCCGTTTTTTTTTAGTATTTTCTGAAGTGTTCGTTAAACGCTTTGATGCTAAAATTTTCACTAATGTTATCCTCAAGGCTAAACACCCTGTAATACGAGGCA
>MVQL01000216.1 GCA_002067205.1 Pelotomaculum sp. PtaB.Bin104 | reverse complement strand
AACCGATGTGCAGTCCAACATCCCTTTACTGGACGTAGCTAAGCAGATACTGGAAAAGTATAAAGGTACATTACCAGATGAAAAAGTACTTCCGATACTAAGCAACCAAAAGATGAACGCTTACCTGAAAGAGATTGGCGACCTCTGCGGGATTGAACAAAACCTCACTTTCCATTTGGCTCGTCATACCTTCGGGACGACGGTTACACTCGCAAAAGGTGTTCCCATCGAAACCGTTTCAAAGATGCTGGGCCACACGAATATCAAGACGACGCAAATCTATGCCCGGATTACCAACAGCAAAATAGGCAACGATATGGCGGTCTTGGCAGGAAAGTTGAAAGAAGCGAAAGTTAAAAACCAAACACCCCCTAAATCCAAAATTGACATACAATTCGATTGCTTGTCGTTGAACGAAAAAATGGCCTTATTCAACCTTCCTCAATCCTTGTCCTACGACAGTGAGCGGGAAAGTCGAATATCCTGTATATGGCATGGCTTTTCCGAAGAAGAAAAATCTTCCCTTTGGAAAAAAGCATTTGAGAACAATGAGATTTTGCCTTTCGGACCTAAAGTCAGTCGGGAATTAACTATAAATCAATAAACTTAAACTCATGGAATTACAAATTATTAAAGACAAAATCATCACGATACAGGGACAGCAAGTCATCCTGGATTGTGATGTCGCCGAATTGTACGGCGTTGAAACAAAACATGTCAATCAGGCGATTAAAAATAACCCTGAAAAGTTTCCTAATGGCTATATTATATCGCTATCGCAGAGCGATAAAGATGAGGTGGTCAAAATTTTTGACCACCTTGCAAAGCTCAAGTTCTCACCTACATTAAACAAAGGGATTTCCGAGAAAGGTTTGTATATGATAGCAACAATCCTCAAATCGCCGGTAGCTACGGAAACAACCATTGCCATAGTAGAAACGTTCGCTAAAGTGCGTGAACTCTCCAACACTATTGCCAGGATGTCGGAAGAAACAGACAAGGAACAACAAAAGTCGATGATGCAGAAAAGTGGAGAACTGATTTCGGATATACTAAGCGATGATTTCCAGACTATGGGTAATGAAACAACCATCGAATTTAACTTTCCGGTTTTGAAAGTAAAACATACAGTCAAGAGAAAACCATAGGGTGAAAGCCAGGCAACTTGAACTTGAGATGCCAAATTAGCATCTCAAGTTTGGGAGAATTAGAAGAAAACGATGCAGAATAGAATTGGGGTATCACAATCTGTGATACCCCCGGGATACAACGCCAGACCATCCCTTATAATTGTGTATAATGGTGCTTTCCGCATATTGTCTTCCGTTCTTTTCAGTAAAATGGCTATCCGGAGAATATTGCCATCACGCGGGCATTAGTTCTTTCGGAAAACATCGTTACCTTTGCAATTGTAAGTAGGAATTATAACGGTTTGAACCGTTGACATATAGACATAACGTTCGCTGAACGTCTTGATGTAGAAAACTGGTAATTTTCAAAAAGAAGAGAGACCGACGCGCAATGTTCATGCTATGCGAAAGTATGGCGTGGACTTGCCTGTTTTCTTCTTTGGGTATACCAGTACCTCTACGTCGGAACAGTGTGAGCTCCACGCTTTTTCGTGGGATATAGGCGAACAACCAAAAGATGTGGAACGTTTAATATCTAAGGCATGAAAAAAGTTAAATTGTACATTGCAGTGTCAATTGACGGTTACATTGCCCGTCCCGACGGTGACCTGGAATGGTTGACCGGATTCCCCAACCCCTTAAAAACGGATTACGGATACAAAGATTTCTTTGCTTCTGTCGATACGGTTATCATGGGCAACCGTACTTACCAGGATATTTTATTGATGGATGTGCTATGGCCATACAAGGACATGGAAACTTACGTCGTAACCCACCATGCGCAGGAAACAAAAGAGAATATCCGGTTTATTTCGGAAAACGTAGTTGAAACGATTTCAGAACTTCGCAAAAAAGATGGGAAAGATATCTGGTTGGTCGGCGGCGGTCAACTGATCTCCATTTTACTCAGTGCGGATCTGGTTGATGAAATGCATATTACCTTCATTCCGGTGATTCTTGGTAATGGCATTCCATTATTCCCCAACAGCCCTAAAGAATCGCAATGGAGCTTGCTTGAAAACAAAACCTTTGATAACGGGGTACTGCAAATAAATTACCAACGGGAATAATACTTTTTCTTATCGGACTACTTCCGGAAGGTTAGAGTTGTAAATCATGGAACCGGCCATATAAGTGGAACGTTCGTATGGGTGATGTAAAAAGACAGATAGGGAAATAATCCCTATCTGTTCTATAGATTGATCCCTCATGCGAAGACACTTTCAGGAATCAACTTTGGATACATCTTCATATATGACCTTCATCTGCGAGGCTTGTGTAAACGTCTTGTTCAGGTGTAAGGATAATATGATCAAGTAATTGTATGTCAAGAATTTCACCCGCCTCTTTTATCTTGCGGGTTATTTTAAGGTCGCTTTCACTTGGCGCATCGTTACCTGATGGATGATTATGAGCAATGATAACGCCGCAGGCATTGGCTTTTAAGGCGTATTGGAATATTACTTTCGTGTCCATAAGTGAAGCGGAAACACCACCTTGAGAAACCGTCGTTATACCCAGTACTTTATTTGACCGGCTAAGTAATAACATTTTGCAGGTTTCAACGTGTTCGATATTATCAGGAGCCCAGGATTGGAATAAAATGCGCTGAGCTTCCTTTGAGGTCTTAATTGACGGGCGCTCGGACGGTTTAACTTTGGTGACATAAACTAATTTAACCTCGGCTATCTGCAGAAAATTAAACGATTGCTGAATTGGATTTGTACGTGTCATAATGGCTACATTTTTAGAAGGTTACACAACGTTTTTGCTGTTCAGCATAGCCATAAGGCCTCAATGAGTGCAAAAGGAAACGGAATAAACAGCGCCAGCGGATTTATGCCGTAGTCTTTTGTGTGGGTCGGGGGAATTAGGCGCCAGCCAACGTTTGAGGCCGTTGGCTAACTTTGTGAAAACCGTTGTGTATGTGGTTTGGACCCCTATTAATCGGACTTTTTTACAGACGGTTAAATATACATAAAAGTTTCACTTTAAATTTGTCA
>MVQL01000215.1 GCA_002067205.1 Pelotomaculum sp. PtaB.Bin104 | reverse complement strand
AGAAACTCAGAAAGTAAAACCAAAGGCATGCCGCCCCGATACAAGTGCATCGCTCTGGAATGGCGTAGCTGGTGTGGGTGAACTCTATCCGGAATCTCTGAGCACATTTTTTTACCGGTCTCTCCGTATTTACGCATAAACAGAGAAACGGCATCCGAAGACATTTTGTTTCTGTGGCCATGAGAAATTGTGTAGAACAGAAAATCCTCATCTTTCCTTGATATTGCAGGATGAGCTGTATTAAGGTAATTCTTCAGGTGCCCAGCAACTTTGGTCGAAATGGGTAGTTTTCGCATTTTAGTCCCTTTACCTGTAAGATAAACAGACGGGGTATTTTGCTGCAATTCCAAATCGCCAATCCGCAAATCCAACAGTTCCTGACACCGTGCGGCAACGTCATACATTAAAATCATAAAACAAAAATCCCGAAAACCTGTTGTATTCTTAGTGTTAGGTTGCAGAAATAATGCTTCGAGAGCAGGCAAACTCATGAATTCCACTACCTTACCGTGGGCTTTTTTAACGGGTACGTTTGCTAACTCGACCTGGAAATAGACCTTTGCCGGATCGACAATGCTTGAATATTTCGCAAAAGAGCGGATCGCCATCAAGCGCAGATTTACAGTTTGAGGTGAGCATTCCCGCGAAACTGTGAGCCAATCCAAAAAGCCGCAGACATTTGTATAAGTCAGATCATCGAAACCTATCTGAGCATACCCAAGGCCAAGTTCTTCCTTAAAATATTGAAGCAGGAGACTCAATGATTCCCGATAGGATTTTTGCGTATTTTTGCTGTAGTTTTTTTGTTTGAGTAAATATATCTCAAGAAAATTTTTAATTGTTTTGAAAAAGCGTTCGTCTTTCATCAGCATCGCTCAACCTCCGGAATCATTTCTACGTAATCTTCAAGGTGAAGATCTGACATTTGTGGGAAAAATTCAGGCACCAGATGAATGTAATAGGCGGTGTCAGATAGATTTTTGTGTCCCATATACTCGCTGAGATAAGCAAGACAGGCATTGACATCCTGTCCTTCCTTCATCCATTGATACAAACGATGTGTGGCAAATGTATGGCGGAGATCATAAAGTCTGGGTTCGTTCCCTGCGCAATGGCGATATAGTCCGGCCTCAATCAAAAATTTCCTGAAGGTGGGAATGATCCACTCTTGGGAATACATCCCCTCTCCGCGACTGCTTGGACTGGGGAAGAAGAATCTTCTTCCCGGATAGATCAACCCAACTTTTTTAGAATACCGGCGGCACAATTCCAGTATTGAGCCCGAAAGCATGACGATGCGGTCTTTATGACCTTTGGATTCCAGTATTTTTACACAGCCAGTATTAAGATCAACATCTTCCGGACGTAGGCGACGAGCTTCAATTGGCCTTAATCCGCAGCAGTAAATCATTCTGAACATCACGGAAACAACTAAGTGCTTTGCTGGCGTTCGGGTTGATGGTTGGCATTGGTCAATCACACTAAAAATGGTAGATAGTTCCTCTTTGGTGTAGATGTGCGGGATGTGACGTTCGGTCTTGCGCGTCAGCTCCATCGGAAGGACATAGGCCGCAATGCCTATACCGTTCATATATCTGGCAAGCTCACGAATAACGGAAACTCGGTTGAGTCGAAACAGATTCCGTTCACAGTCCCGGCATTCGGCCCATTTTAGAACCAACTGCTGCGTTATCTGTGTCTCGTTAGGGAATTGTTCTTGGCAAAACCGTTCAAACATATACAAAATACGTTCGCTTTCCAGATAATCGAAACCGAAGGCA
Organism: Pelotomaculum sp. PtaB.Bin104; assembly: GCA_002067205.1. GTDB lineage: Bacteria > Bacillota > Desulfotomaculia > Desulfotomaculales > Pelotomaculaceae > MVQL01. The sequence continues at coordinate 4,713 of MVQL01000215.1, read as the reverse complement.
CGCTTTTGTGCGATTAAACCACATATATATCGAGCGAACGCTCCGGTAAAGTCATATCTCATAGAAGTGCCTCCTGCGTAACTTCAATTCCGTCAAGGTCTAATGCGCAGACAAGTAGCCGCTTTTTACTGATGCGGACATATGGTTTCATTGAGTCAATTTGAGTATGACCTAATATTTCTTTTACGGTATCAATCGGTACTCCGCCATCAATCATTTGCGTGGCCACATATCTTCTAAAGCTATGAAAGCCCTTATGACATCCCGGAGCGTAGTTCATCTCAGCCTTGCGCATATGCAATCTCAGTCGATCACCAACCGCATTGGAGGTCATTGCACCGTATGGAAATCGCGCTCTGACAAACAGAAATTCCGATTGTGCTTTTGGACGTTCATTGAGAATATAGTCCGCTATAGCGTTTCCAACTGCGGGTTCCAAAGGCAGTACCAATTCCACTCCGGTTTTATGCTGACAAAATCTGATTTCATGGCTGTTCCAATTAATGTTCACTAATTTTAAGTTTACGATATCGATCGCACGCAGGCCAACACTTTGCGCTATAGCAAAAACAGCAGTGTCTCGCTTGGATAAGCTGGAATACTTCATTGCGGATTCTGTAATCGCCACAACCTCTTGCGTTGAAAATACCGGCATCAGCTTTTTCCTCTGCGACGGCCGCGCCGTTAATGCAGGTCTAAAATCAATGCAGTCTATACAACCCAGCAGATATTCACACAGATTCTTAAGCGCGCTTAATACACGTTCCATACTGCCTTTATGCTGCGGCGCAACAAACAGCAGAAATCCACTGACCAATTTAAGCGTTATCGTTTTGGGTGAGGAATGCCCATTCATTTCGAGATATCTGAAAAATTTACGCGCTATCCCAACAAAACTTTGGATTCCTTTAGGAGTACGCACCTTCCTTTCTTCTTCCCAAGATTTAAATCCCAGTATGATGTATTCATAATAGGCAGATAGCTGAATAGCGGGACAAGGCTTTATTCTATGCCACACGATGCAACGGTTTAAAGAATATTCCTCCATCAATGCTGCCATCTTACGAATGTGCATGCTTATGTGATTCCCAACAAGACCTTCTTGAAATTGCTTCTGGATATCAAGAACCACCTCGTTTGTAAACACAGGATCATATAACTCTTTCCCGGCTTTTCGGTACGCCTTAATGAGAGGCCACATGCCCTCATAGTAATAGTTACGAAGGCTGTATTTTCCCAGCCCCATCTCGCGTAACGCATCGAGCAGTCCGTCGCAAAGACATTTTAGTTCAATTTCTTTTTGCATAACAAAGCACCTCCATAATGTTGTGGGTCGGCCGATAACCGTCAACTTCATTATAGAGGTGCTTTCAATATATTTAGTTATTGAAACCATGCGAGTAAAAAGAAGGTTTAAACTCCTAATTCAGTTGTCACTAATATTCATCTGCAGAAAAAGAGATTGCCTTGACCGGGCATGCGTTGACTGCCTTCATAAGCTTCTCCTGATTGATCTCTTTACTGATTGTTTTGAGAGAAGCCTTTTTGTTCTGCATCTCAAATAACTCCGGGTAATTTTTTGTACACAAAGAGCACCCCATACAGGCGGATTTGTTGATGGAAGGGCCGCTCTGATTTGCCTTGAGCTGAGGCAGGTCATGATCCTTTACAATTTTCGCTGTGATCCATGAAAAAACAACGATGGCAATGACAGTCAAAATCCAGCGAACCGCCATAAACTTAAATCCCAGGAATTTCAACTCATTTAATAGCATCGGGACTTTTATCACGGCCCAAGCGCTTAATATTATCACAAGATTTCTGACTGAAGCACCTTTCTTATGCAGCATCACGCACAGCGGAAACGCTGCGTAGATTGGGCCCGCAGATATACTTCCAAGCGCAAGAGAAAGAACGACGCCTTTTACTTTTGCTTCCTTTCCAAGATATTTCATGATTTTTTCCTTGGGAACCCATAAATCCAGGAGAGCAGTCAAAACAAATATGACCGGCATGATCATAATCATTTCTTTTATGTAATAAAAGCTGTTCTTGACAGAGGCAATCCCCATGTTCTGGTTTATAATAAACATAGCAATGTAAGCTGCCGCGATGAACAGGATAAACAAGTTTTCTTTTGCTTTGCGTATAACCTTCATACAATCACCCCCATAACAAGCGCAATAATAATTGCAAATATAAAACTCAGCCCGTTTCGCACGGCGGTAAATTTTAAGCCAAACTCACGCTTTTCAAGCGGAAATGTGACGATACCAACCATCGTAAGCGTTGTCAGAAAAGCGACGGATGGAACTATCCCCACGCCCGCGTGCACAAGCGTACCGACAAGCGGAAAAGCGATAAATGCCGGAATCAGGGTAATTGCTCCGAACGCAGCAGCAATAACAGTGGCCAAAAGTTCCGACTGCTTGCCGACAAATTCGGCAATGTTCTCAGGCGGGAATACAGTCAGGATCAAACCAATCAAAAAAATAATGGACAAAATACTGCCCAGCATTCCTTTGCCCATACCAAACGCCATTTTGAGGGCCTGCTTTGTTTTTCCCTTATCCTTGGCAAAAGAAAACATTAGGAATATGGCGGTTCCGATCCACATTGCCAAAGTCAATACATCCATGTGATACCTCCTATAATCTGTTTGATATGATTATAGTGGGTATTATTCAATTGAAATAGACACCTATGTTTCTTTTTGCTATAATATTCAAAAAGGAGCGGTCTATATGATAATTGAGAAAATACGGCATATTCCCTTGCTTTCGGAAATGGATACCGCCGTTTTGGATAGATGTGTTACGGAAAATCAGCTGTTTGTAAGGCATTACTCGAAGGGCGCGACGGTACACCATCAGCATGAAGCCTGTTCTGTGCTCGACGTTGTTTTATCAGGAAAGCTTGTTGCGTATTCCTTGTCGGAAAACGGTTCAGCGATTACAATGTTCGAGTTTCAAAAAGACAGTATCATCGGAGCCAATTTGCTGTTTGGAGAAAACACCATATATCCATTAAATATTTACGGCGTAACACCTTGCGACGTGCTTCATATATCAAAAGATGCGGTTATGGAATTTCTGCATGAATATCACTTTGTCATGCGGTATATAAAATCTTTGTCTCTGAATTCCCAAGGCATGAATCGAAAGATTACGATGCTAACCCAAAAAACGCTGCGTGAGAATTTAATGGACTATCTCAAGCAACAATCAATTATTCAAGGCTCTTCGAAAATCGTCCTCCCTTTCAGTAAAAAAGAACTGGCAGATTACTTGGGCGTTCAACGACCGTCGTTGTTCAGGGAACTGAAAAAAATGAAGGACGAGGGAATCATTGAAATTGGTAACCGTACGATACAGCTATAACAGATCGAACTGGTTTTTGTGAAACTTTAGAACGCCGTCATCCCTGAGCTTTGAAAGCTCGGCCGACATGGCGCTGCGCTCGACGGAAAGGTAGTCCGCCAGTTCCTGCCGGTTGAATGGAATGCAAAAGTGACTGCTTCCCGATTTCTTGGCCTCAGTCGCAAGGTAGGCCAGGAGCTTTTCACGGGTGGTGCGTTTTGAGGTAAATTCAATTTTCTGTGTCAGCGATATATTTTTCATGGATACGATACTCAACATATTCTGAATGAGCCTGCTGTGAAAACCACATGCCTTGGCGCACGGGACGGCAAGCCTGTGACAGTCGATAAATAGCAGTTCACTTTCGGTCGTTGTGATTACACTGACCGGAAGCGTTTTTATTTCCGCGCAGGCAAAGGATTCCCCGAACAGGTTCCCAATGTCAATTTTTCCGAGTATGCTTCTGTTTCCGTAATAGTCATCCTGAACGACCTGGACCTGTCCCGATAGAACAATGCCGAATTTTTCGATGCTTTCGCCGCTGGAAAACACGGTTTGACCTTTCTCAAAACGAACCGATTTCGCGGCCAGGCACGATAAAAGCGGCTGTAAATCAGCCTCTTCAATACCCTTGAATAATCGTACTGTTTTCAGCACATCCATATAATTTTTCATTAAATCCTCTTTCGTTGGAATTCCAACCGACTTATTGACTTAAGAATAGTAAACTCAAGACATAAAGTCAACAATAATATGAAATAACGCACTCCGAAAAAGAGGTGAACGGAACATGATTCGAAAAATTATCAGAATTGATGAAGAGAAATGCAACGGCTGCGGTCTGTGCGCAAAAGCCTGCCACGAAGGGGCAATCGGAATGATAAACGGAAAGGCCACGCTTCTCCGCGACGATTATTGCGACGGCCTGGGCGACTGCCTGCCAGCCTGCCCGACAGGCGCGATCAGCTTTGAGGAACGCGAAGCGAAGGAATACGACGAAGCCGCCGTGAAGAAAAGCAAGCTGAGCAAACAGGGAGAAACGCTGGCCTGCGGATGTCCGGGGACGCAGTCTAAAGCAATCCATCGGGAAAATGAGTGTGAGGCCGTCCGGCCCAATATCAGCGAAAACAAAAGCCAGTTGTCACAGTGGCCCGTCCAAATCAAACTTGCGCCGTTGGGCGCGCCGTATTTCGCGGACGCCAATTTGCTGGTCGCCGCCGACTGTACGGCCTATGCTTACGGCGATTTTCACAACAGGTTTATCAGGAACAAAGTGACGCTGATCGGCTGCCCCAAGCTGGACGAAGGGGATTACAGCGACAAACTCACGGAGATCATTCGAAACAACAATATA
>MVQL01000214.1 GCA_002067205.1 Pelotomaculum sp. PtaB.Bin104 | reverse complement strand
CCCGGCATTTTATGAAAAGTTTTCAAAGCTGATTCAGCAGGCCATTGAGGATTTCCGGGCAAAACGTATTTCCGATCTGGAATACCTGAGAAAGGTTTCCGATATGCGGAATAAAATTGTTAATAGACGTCATGATGATATTCCCGCCAAACTGGCCGGGAACGAAGACGCCATGGCCTACTACGGCGTGCTCAAGCCGTTTTTTGAGCAACATCATCTTGAAGACAGTGAATGCCGGGACATCACTGCTGATGTGGCTTTGGCTGTTCAGGAAATATTGAGCCGTCATTGGAAGGTTCAGTTCTGGGACGATGATGATGCCCGGAAGCAGGCTATTAACGATATCGACGACTATTTATATGATGAGGTCAAAGGGAATATGGGTATCGTGATCAGCCTTGAGCAGATGGACGGGATTATTGAGCGAACAATGCTGGTGGCCAGGCACAGGAGCCTGAAATGAGTTTAAATAGCGGCATATTAACTTATGGCAAAGAGAATATTAGTTACCGCGTTTTCTATGTCGACAGAAAAACCCTGGAAATTGCGGTCCATCCGGATGGCAGCGTAGTGATAAAAGCGCCGCTCGGATCGGAATACGAAGAAGTGCGGAAGATAGTTGCTAAACGCGCCCGCTGGATTAAGAGGCAACTGGATTATTTTGCGCAGTTTAATCCGAGAACGCCTCAAAGACAATATATCGGCGGGGAGACGCACCTGTATCTGGGCAGGCAATACCGGCTGAAGATAGTCACCGGTGATAAGGATGAGATAAAGCTAACTAGGGGCTATTTCCGTGTTACCGTCAAAGAGAATCCCGCCTATGAAAAGGTTGAAAAGCTGCTTGAAGACTGGTACTTGGAAAAGGCCGCGGAAAAATTCGGTGAGAGCTTCGAGCGTTGCTGGCCTCATTTTGGAAAGCACTTATTAGCTAAGCCAAGAATGCGGATCCGGCGGATGAAAAAGCGCTGGGGGAGCTTGTCCAAGAGCGGGACGCTCACGTTGAACGCTGATTTGATACGTGCGCCCAAGGAATGCATTGATTATGTCGTTACTCATGAATTGTGTCACTTGCGATACCACGACCATAGCCCGGCTTTTTTTCAGTTACTGGAAAAGATAATGCCCGACTGGGAAAAGCGAAAGCATAAAATGGAACTGGCTTTGGTATAAGTCACTTATTATTTGGCCCAAGCAAACGAAGTGATAAAAGATCGCTACGAGGCGTTAAAAGCTTTCTTATTAGCTCTTGGCGATGATGTCCAAATAAAGGAACTCAAGAATTATATTGCTTTCAAACGCATTAGGAACTTTGCCTGCATTGAATTTAGCCCTCAAGCTGGTAAGATATATGCTTATATCAAGGTTAATCCAGGTTCTGTTAATATAATAGAAGGATTTACCCGTGATGTTAGAAATATCGGGCACTGGGGAACAGGGGATTTAGAAATTACCATTATATCTGATGATGACATCGAACGTGCCAAACCTTTATTGGCAAGGAGTTATGAAATTAACTAATATTTGTCCGTGAAAATTACAAATTTTTTATTCACTTTTATAAAAATTTTATGAATTATTTAAAGCCTTTTTAAAGAGTTTTTCTACAATGACCTCATTAAAACAAGGAGGTCATTGTTATGAGCAAAATCAAGCTTTTGTATGATGTAATCATGACCATGAAAGACAAGGAGTCTTGCAGCGGGAATCTCAAAGTAGTGTGCAGCAAGGACCAGGTCAAAATATTCGGCTTGGATAAAGAATTTGAGAAAAACATGGCGGATGGCAGGACGAAGGCAAAGATTAATCTGGAAGTGGATTGTGAAGGAAAGAAAGTGAAGCATGAAAGCAGCACCGAATTTGACGGGTGTTGTTCTCCTGGTAGCGGTCACCATGGTTTAATGAGACACATGATTGCTCATTTTCACGGCCGCCATTCTGACCAGGGTGGCTTGGAAGCCTGGGGCGACACTAAGACGTGCTGCGGGTTCAAGGGGAAGCTGTCCAAGCTGGCGTGTATGCTGAGTGTTTTAAACAGCTTGTATTTATTGTTTAAAATGGCGGATATAAAGGGAATTGTGCTTTTTATCGCGGCGCTGCTGATCGTTAGGGAGGTAATGCAGGTATTGTTTCTCCTGCGCCTGCAAAAGAGAGTCTTTAAGCCGATTGAGGATCTAAAAAACGGGGTGGAGGAGATTGCGCGGGGCAATTATGACGTCAGGGTAGAATGCAACATGCGGAATGAAATCGGCCTGCTGGTTGCTTCTTTCAACGAAATGGCGCGCAAACTGGGAGAAAGCGAGAGAATCAAGTCTGAATACGAGGAGAACAGAAAGACGCTGGTCGTCAACATATCTCATGACCTGAAGACGCCCATTACCTCCCTGCAGGGTTATGTCGAGGCCATCCTACGGAGACGTGCCGCCGGAAAACAAGGATAAATACTTGCAGATAATCCACCGGAATATTATTTATGTAAACAGACTGATAGATGACCTTTTCCTGTTTTCCAAGTTGGATATGCAGAAGTTGAATTTTCAGTTTGCCAGTGTGCCAATCGGGGCTTTTATGGCTGACCTGACGGAAGAATTCAGGCTTGAGCTTGAGGAAAGACAGGTGCGGCTTGAATACACTGACATGACGGAGAAGGATTTGCCGGTTCGCCTGGACGGCAAGAGAATGCATCAGGCCATCAGGAACATCATCAGCAATGCTTTGAAATACGGGCCGGAAGAGAGTCTGGTTATTAGAGCCGTATTATCGATACAGGGTGACTCCGCCTGTATTGAACTAAGCGACAACGGGCCGGGAATCCCCGCTGATAAACTCCCTCATATTTTCGAGAGGTTTTACCGGATCGATAATGAGCGCACCAAGGATCTAGCGAGCACCGGGCTCGGGCTGGCTATTGCCAGGGAACTGGTGGAAGTCCACAGGGGAAAAATTACGGCTGCAAGCGAGGAAGGCAAGGGCACATGTTTTACAATCACGCTTCCGCTCGCCGGTTGAGCTGGGAAGGTGGCCGCGATGAAACACATTTTGATCATTGAGGATGATCTTAATATTGCCGAGTTGGAAAGGGACTATCTCCAGTTGAACGGGTTCAAGGCCGACATCGTCCAGGATGGAGCCCGGGGGCTGAAAAGGGCGCTTACCGGCAACTATGATCTTGTCATTGTGGATCTGATGCTGCCCGGCAAGGACGGATATGAGATAATTAAAGAGGTCCGGGAAAGACTGGATGTTCCGGTGGTGGTTGTTTCAGCCAAGGGCGAAGATATCAGCAAAATCAGGGGGTTGGAGTACGGAGCCGACGATTATATGACAGAACCGTTCAGCCCCGGTGAACTGGTGGCCAGGATCAAGTCCCATATCAAAAGGTATGAGCGGCTCAAGGGCAACGTTATATCCACCGAAGTGATCACCCACGGGGGGCTGGAAATCAATACGGCATCCCACCAGGTATCTGTCAACGGCAGGGAAGTGCAAATGACTGCGAAGGAATACGAGCTTCTGCTGTTTCTCGCTTCTCATCCGAACATGGTGTTTTCAAAAGAGCATCTTCTGACAGCCATCTGGGGGGACGACAACTATGGGGATACGGCAACAGTAGCAGTGCATATTCAAAAAATAAGAAAAAAGATTGAAAAAGACCCGTCGAACCCGGAATTCATCGAAACGCTGCGGGGAACCGGATACAGGCTGACGAGCGCTTGCCGGGACCTCTAATGCGGGAAGGACGGTAATTAGGCTGCATTTTTTGAGGAGTAATACATGAAAGTACAATTTGCAATTTTTATCGGTGTTTTCATTGCGATTTTTGGGGCGGTTAATTATTATATCGGACTGCGCGGATGGCAGGCTTTCGGCAGGTTGATTCCTTACGGCTACGGGAAAATATACTGGCTCTTATTCTTCTTGCTGGCTTTTTCATATCTCGCGGGCAGATTAGGCGAAAAGTATTTGCCCGCCGCAGTCTGCGACGGCTTTACTATAGTCGGCTCATACTGGCTGGCCGCTATGAATTACTTGTTTTTCACTTTGATTGTTATCGATCTGATCCGTCTGGCTGATCGTTGGCTCGGTTTTTTGCCGGAAGGCCTGAAACATCATCCGGCGGCTGCCGGGCTGGCTGTTTCTTTACTGGTAGCAGGTATTATTATTTACGGAGCATGGAATTCCAGAAACCCGCAGCTTCGTCATTATGAAATTGACATTGCGAAGCCGGCGGGGAGTTTGAGCCAGTTGCATGTGGTTATGGTATCCGATATTCACCTGGGGAAAATTGTTAATAACGGCAGGCTCATGAACCTGGTAAACAGGATCAATAGCCAGAATCCGGATCTGGTTTTGCTTCCGGGAGATATCATCGACGAAAATATCGGTCCTTTTGTCGAGCAAAAGATGCCTGACGTATTGCGCATGCTAAAACCAAAGTATGGCACATATGCTGTGTTTGGCAATCACGAATATATCGGGGGACATGCGGAAGAAGCGTTTCACCATTTGCAAGAAGCCGGGATAACAGTGCTGCGCGATGATTATGTGAAGGTGGACGAGAGCTTTTATATCGTGGGCCGGGACGAAAGTGCCGGGGGACGCTACAATGGTAAGGGCCGCCAGGAGTTATCCGTGGTGATGGAAGGAGTGGATCACTCCTTGCCGGTAATTTTAATGGACCACCAGCCGTCCCATTTAGAGGAAGGGCAGGAGCAGGGCGTGGATTTGCAGCTCTCGGGACATACCCACCACGGGCAGCTGTTTCCGTATAATCTAATCACCCAAAGAATATTCGAACAGGACTGGGGGTACCTGCGTAAGGGAGATTTCCAGATTATTGTTTCGTGCGGCTTTGGCACCTGGGGTCCGCCGATTCGAATAGGCAGCACGCCGGAGATAGTGGATACCACCATTCACTTTCAACCTTGATTGTCAACCCTTGCCTCACAAATTCCACAACCAGTGGCGCGACTTGCGCAGACACGTTGATGTTTAAAATCCTCCCTTTGAGCAGGCAGCACTTGCAGAATTCATGCGAACGCGAAAACTGACAGACATGTGTGCCAGTATGCGCAAGCTATATAGTGGATGCCAAAAGGACCGAGGATATAGAATATCCTGTTACTAGTTGAAAAGGTATAAACTAATTATTGTGGAAGTACTTTGATTCAATTCATGGATTAAAGAGTTTTTGAATCAAAGCATTAAGTGATTGTGTAAATGATATGAAACAGTCACCGTACTATTTTGTTGAGTTTGCTACCTTATGTAAACATGTTTCCTTTATTTTATATTGACTTTAATTTAAATACGGCTATAATATTTATTGTTAAAAGGGAGTAGTTAGTATTTGCATAGCCGTCATCACGGTTGACTGATCGCCCGGTTCTGCATCCGCAAGGTAACGAGACTTTTAACATAATTCTTATATTGAGAGTTATGTTAAAGGTCTTTTTCTTTTATGATTATTAAATCTGATATGAATATGAGGTGGACAGCTTATGCAAAACCTGCACAACAAAACCGCTGACCAGGTGCTTGCCCTCCTGAATGCGGACATTAACGGGTTAAATGACAGGGATGTCAATAGAATACGGTCTGAATACGGCTATAACGAGTTGAAGGAAACCAAAAAGAAAAGCGTATTCAGCGTGTTTTTCAGCCAGTTCACCGACTTTCTGGTGATAATCCTGCTGGTTGCCGCTCTGGTGTCAATTTTTCTGAGGGATTATGAAAGCGCTGTGGTAATCATCGCGGTCACCATTTTAAACGCTTTTCTGGGCACAGTGCAACATGTGAAGGCGGAAAGATCCCTGGAAAGCTTGAAGGCGCTGGCATCTCCGCTGGCCCGGGTATTGCGCAACGGCTACAAAGTGGAAATACCGTCGCGTGAAGTAGTCGTCGGCGATATTATGTACCTGGAAGCCGGAGACTATGTCAGCGCTGACTGCAGGATTATTGAGAATCACAGCCTGCAGGCAAATGAAAGCTCATTGACCGGTGAATCCGTAAGCGTCGCCAAGTCCGATGAAAAAATTGACGCAGTGGAGGTGCCGGTTGCCGATAGAAAGAATATGGCCTTTACCGGCACCCAACCGCAGCCACAGCTGCCGTGCCCCAACAACAACAGATGACTCCACAACAGATGCAGCAATACCTCGCCTACCAACAACACCAGGCCCTTGCAGCTCGCTACAAGCCTATGACGTACGGACGGCCTTGAAAACAAAATTGATTCAACACAGCTCCACATTCACAAGTCCATTCTCTGTCAGCCAAAGTCAAGTTACCATTGATGCAACCGCAAAAGTG
>MVQL01000213.1 GCA_002067205.1 Pelotomaculum sp. PtaB.Bin104 | reverse complement strand
CAGATCTTGCGGAGAAATTTTATCTGAGTCCAAGAAACGCTCTGTAAGGATTTTATCGTCATAGACTATTTTTAATGGACACGAGGAAAAAGGCAAGGTTAAATCGGCCAGACTTTTCATAAACTCCAGCCGGGTAACTTTTTCATCAGGATTTTCGTTGTATTCTTTTGCAACATCAATTAACCGGGATACTCTAAGCGTACTATAATTTTCCTTATCAAAAACAAAGTCCAATACCATAATTTTGCCCGCGGTATCAATATTTCCAACTTCCACGGCAATGGAACGGGGCGAACCTGATATAAACTTGATACCCGGCACATCTTTGACGTCCTGTATCTGATTTTTTTCGCCGTCCAAAATCTTGGGCCACTCAACATAATTTTTATATGTGCCGGCGGTAGGGGCTTGCATATAGCACGTACCCACAGGCAGAGTCACCATTACTTTGTTCCCGGGCTTTACCGGGATACTTATATCTTTCTTTCCCGTTATCCTTAAAGTACCCATTACCCTGTTATCACCAAATGAAACATTGGGGGTCGAGAGTACTGTATTAATAGTATTACCTTCGTATATTTTTTCACCACCACTATCCGGGTTAGAAACAGTAATGGCAATATCACTATCAGCAAAGCCTATGGACGGTATACCAAGCGAAATAAAAAACAAGGCAGAAAAGACCGTCAATATAAGAATTCTTTTAAGATTAATATACACGTAAAGGCTCTCCTTTTAAGTTAACAATTATTATCTAATTTTACCACATCTTCTTTCTCATTAAAACACTGTCATATTCTCCTTTACATGACCGGCATGTCGGCCTTTCGTTCCCCCAAAGTTAAAGCCCGGCGCCTCGCCACGCGGCGTAAAATAGGTATGCAGCAGTTTTTTAGACATGTCGCTCAACGGGTGTCCCAGGAACTCTTCATAAATTTTTTTCACTGCCGGATTTTCGTGAGCGCGCCTTATTTTTTTCGAATAATCGATTCGTTCCAGGGCATCGGCCCGGTTATGGCGGTAATCCAACGATATCTCCTTATGTTCCCTGGCGCCGAATATCGGTTGACCGCCTCCTCCCACGCAGCCGCCGGGACAAGCCATGATTTCCGCGTAGTCAAATTGCTCGCCGGCTTTCAACCTGTCCATTAAAATCCTGGCGTTCCCGGTGCCATGCGCGATAGCCACTTTAATCCGTCTTCCCTTCAATTCCACCCAGGCTTCTTTCAATCCGCTAAACCCGCGCAACTCCTCATAGTCCAGCACGTCCAACTCCTGGCCGGAGGTAAGATAATACGCGGTTCGCACGGCCGCCTCAATAACCCCTCCGGTGGAACCGAAGATAGCCCCGGCGCCGCTGGCAATCCCCATGGGAGTGTCATAATCTTCATCCGGCAGGCCGCAGAAATTTATTCCCGCCTGTCTGATCATTCTGGCCAGCTCTCTGGTAGTTAAAACCCAGTCCACATCTTTAAAATTGCCGGTGCCCATTTCCGGCCTGCTGGCCTCAAACTTTTTCGCCGTGCAGGGCATGATTGCCACTACCACGATTTTTTCGGGATCAAGTCCCTGCTTCCCGGCAAAATAAGTTTTAGTCAGAGCTCCGAACATTTCATGAGGAGACTTGCAGGTTGACAAGTTTTCCAGAAACTCCGGGTAAAAGTGCTCGGCAAACTTAACCCACCCGGGGCTGCAGGAGGATAGCAGAGGCAGTTTGTTACCCCGCTCCAATCTTTCCAATAATTCATGGGCTTCCTCCATAATGGTCAGGTCGGCGGTAAAGTCCGTGGAGAACACCTTGTCAAAGCCCAGACGCCGCAAAGTGGCCACCAGTTTCCCGGTTACCACCGTACCCACCGGGTAGCCGAACACTTCACCCAGGGTGACCTGAATGGACGGCGCGGTTTGCACTACTACATACTTGTCCGGGTCTTCCAGCGCCTCCCATACGGAGTCAATGCATTCTTTTTCTGTTAGTGAAGCGGTTGGGCAGGCAATCACACATTGTCCGCAGGTGATGCAGGCCACCTGGGAAAGGTCCTGCATGAACGCCGGGGCGATCACCGTATCATAACCCCGGTTAATAGCGGAGTAAACATTTACCTCTTGCACTTTGCTGCAAATTGCCTCACAACGGCGGCATTTGATACATTTGTTATAATCCCGGACAATAAACGAATTTTTATTCTGAATTGGCAGTTGTTTCATCTCACCGGCGTATTTGATATTCCTTATTCCCAGGTTGTCCGCTATATTCTGCAACTCACAATTCAAGTTGCGAATACAGGTGGTGCACTCACGATGGTGGTCTGAAAGAAGCAGTTCCACCATCGTTTTCCTCACCCTTCTCACCCGCGTTGAAGAAGTATGGACCACCAAACCTTCAGTCGCGGGAAAAGCGCAGGAAGCCTGGAGCACCCTGGCCCCTTTAATCTCCACTTCAACCAGGCAGACCCGGCAGGAGCCAATTTCATTAATATGACGCAGGTAGCACAGGCTGGGAATCTCAATACCCGCTGCGTGAGCCGCCTCCAGGACATTCATCCCCTTGTCGGCTTCAACCTCCCTGCCGTCTATCGTTAGCCTGATTTTATCTACTTTTTTCTCCGGGTTGTCATAAAGTTGCCCGGTTCTCCTCACCACCGGCCCCGGTGAAAATTCCGGCGTTTTCATTGATCATCGCCTCCTTTTTGCTGCCTTTCAAGATCGCTTTCTTCGGACATTTGGCGACACATGCCGCACACTTGACACATTTCGCCGGGTCAATCCGGTACGGCTGTTTCGGCGCGCCGGAAATCGCACCGGCGGCGCAGGCTTTTGCGCAAAGGCCGCAGGCCACACATTTTTCTTCGTCTACCTGATAGTTAAGCAACGCTTTGCAAACACCGGCCGGACAAGTTTTATTTCTTATATGAGCAATATATTCGTCCTTAAAATAACTTAGTGTGGAAAGAACCGGATTGGGCGCGGTCTGACCCAGACCGCA
>MVQL01000212.1 GCA_002067205.1 Pelotomaculum sp. PtaB.Bin104 | reverse complement strand
TCGTATTTTGGTGTCTATTGAGCCTATTACGAATATACCCCAAAAACGCAAAGCCTTATAAAATAAGGACTTCTATTTTTTGTAAAATACCATATGGACACAAAAAACAGGGGAAAAAATAATGGATGTTACTGAATTGTTACTGAGTTTTAGCCCGGCGAACCACTCCAGACCAGCCCTCCAGGATGGCGCGTTACTAAAGGGGGGTTGCCCTGGGGGGACGATTAATTACTTACCATCCCCACTGGCCTTGGCTGCTTTTCTCTTTTTGTCCCACGTTGCATGTGCACTGTCAGTAGTACATTTCCGGCAACAAAAGAGACGTCGGTGCTGTCTATCGTCTGCCCAAACAAACTTACCACAATTGGGGCATTGTCGAATTGGATAGTAATTTTTAACCGTCCAGACCAGATACCCACACATGGCACCCAGCAGGGAGTTTGTTGGCATTGCAAATAGGGGTTTACCATTAGTTGTATATTCTAGCGTAAAGGTTAGCCGACCATGTTTTTGATTAAGCCAGCGTAATTCAGCTAGGTCCTCCGTAGCATAAAGCGGACCGGCTGTTTCCCTTACTGTCTTTTCGACCTGACATAAGGTGTAAACGGCATCTCGAAATTGGGAAACAGCCATTTGAAATATTACCACGGGCTCGTGATAATGCTGCCAGAAAGAAGAATTTACAAAACATTCCCTTCCTATCGTGAAAGGTGAAACCTTTGTTTCGTATTCACTTACTCCAAAGAGGTGAGACCATTCCTGTCCGGGATAATATTTCCAGACAATAATTTCCCGTTCTCTTTCAGTGAAAAAATGTACCAGACCTAGGAGCCCATATTTCCTTATGAGCCTGGCTATTTCTTTGTTGTTGGTGATGTCTAAGTTACTGTATTCAATAATGGCTTTTTTAAGATCCGGCGTAAAAAATTTGACGTTATTTATGTGAAGGTAATTAATTCCTTCTTTTTCCTCAAAAACACAACTGCCTTTATAATATCTAAAACGGTTATCTGGTAGGCTTGTTTCATTGTAAATATATAGCTTTTCCTTCTTTTTTTTTTCGATCTTTACACCCTTACTTTCCATAAAAAAACAATCCTCCGCGATCCCTGATTTTACTGGCATTACCGGCCCTGTGCGATCTGTTAAGTTTTCGACAGATCGCTTTTTTATTTATAGTATATCAATAGAGCAGGTGGAACACAAGAACTTCACGGACGAAAGGAGGGATAAAGGATGCGGCCGGAAATTAAAAGGAAGTTTTACAAGGTTGAGGAAGTAGCGGCGATAATTGGAATGTCTCGGTCCGGGACTTATGCGGCAGTAAAAGCAGGGGCGATCCCAGTTGTGAGAGTCGGCAGGCGAATTTTAGTACCCGAATCAGCGATCAACAACCTGGAAAACATTGCCTGCACAACAGTACAGGGATAGCATCAAACCCGGCAGGGGCTTGCCGGGCGTTCATGGGAGATTATGTACCAATGGATACTAATAATATTATACCAAAAATACAAGATTTTTTCAATGCGCTCTATGGCCCTGACCCGCCTGGATATATACCACTCTGGTCAAAACAAGACAAATTGACACAGTGGTACAGAGCAAGCGATTTTGACCAAATGGCGGCACGCTGTCTGGAGATGGCCCCATATTATGATGTTTACTTTGGCGTCGGCTTGCAAGCCGAAAAACTCACCAGTAGCAAGCGGGGCACGTCCGACAGCGTTATTGCCATAGGTGCAATTCATGTGGACATCGACTGTAGCGGCGGCAGCCATGCGGCAAGCAATTTACCCACATTTGAAGAGGCTATACAGTTATTAAACTGCTTACCGATTCGGCCCTCTATAATAATTCATACTGGGGGCGGCCTGCATTGCTATTGGCTATTTAGTAAATTGTGGATATTCCAAAACGATGCAAAACGGCAAGAATGTCAGGCGCTAGTGGCAAATTTCCAAAGGGCTATGATCAAGCTTTTTGCCGCCCGTAGGTGGAAAATGGATAATACGAGCGACTTAGCGCGGGTGCTAAGGGTGCCTGGCACCCAAAACCTTAAGGGGAATACCCCCCACCCGGTTAAAATACTAGAATTTGACCCCGATCGGCGTTATATGTACAGAGAGCTTAAGGAAGCTATTGCTACTATAGAGGGCAGTCTCCCTTCCGAACGGGACAACTTACATCCGCAAAATACGCAAAATACGCAAAAAAGCGAGGACAAGCCCATAGCTGCCGCTATATTTGAGAAGTGCGCATTTCTTCGGCACTGCCGCGATAATGCAGCTACATTGCCAGAACCCTCGTGGTACACTATGCTATCAATCGTTGCACGTACAGAAGAAGGCCCGGCCTTATGCCATGAGTTGAGCAGGCCGTATCCGGGGTATAGCGTGAGTGAAACTGACGGAAAAATAAGGCATGCCTTGCAGGATACCGGCCCCGTAACGTGCGAGCGAATCAAGTCTGACTCCCCTGGTTTTTGTGACACCTGCTCAAACAAAGTCACTAGTCCTATTGTCTTAGGGTTGCAAACCAGATGGGAAAAACCTATCGCGCTCAACGAATATGAGCTGCCAAAATTTCCAACAAACATATTACCTGTCTGGCTGCGCGCATATGTGGAAGCTGAAGCACAGGCCACGCAGACCCCGCGCGATCTGGGCGGGATGCTCGCTCTTTCTGCGTGTGCGTGCGCGGTAGCCAAAAAAGTAATTATATTGGTACGCGCCGGCTGGCTGGAACCCCTAAACTTATGGACAGTTACAGCGCTGGCCCCAGGTAACCGAAAGTCCGCAGTTTTTGCGGATATTGCATATCCTGTAGAGCAATATGAGCAGGCCGAAAGGGATCGTATAGTTCCAGAAATTGAGCAGGTAAAAAACCGGCGTAAGATATTGGAAC
Organism: Pelotomaculum sp. PtaB.Bin104; assembly: GCA_002067205.1. GTDB lineage: Bacteria > Bacillota > Desulfotomaculia > Desulfotomaculales > Pelotomaculaceae > MVQL01. The sequence goes on along the minus strand of MVQL01000212.1, from coordinate 3,516 downwards.
AATCTTTACAGCAAGCACAGAGTACAGCCGCAAAAGCCAAAGGGGTTGAGCAAGAACGGTTTATTAGAGAGGCGGGTGACATAGCTCAAAAGCTGGCCGAGATGAATGTACCGGTAATACCGGAATTAATAGCCGATGATTGCAGCCCCGAGGCTGTGGCAAAGTTGCTGGCCGAACAAGGCGGGCGCATAGCAATTATGAGCCCGGAGGGGGATGTTTTTGATATCATGGGTGGCAGATATTCCCAGGGCATAAATATCGGAAATTTTTTAAAGGGACATTCGGGCGATAATATCCGAGTAAAACGAATTAACCGCGCCCCGGAATACGTGAAAAACCCTGCCCTAACTATGGGACTTGCCGTCCAGCCTGATGTTTTACGCGGGCTGATGGAAAAGCCCGGTTTTCGAGGGCGTGGCTTATTGGGACGATTTTTATATTCCCTGCCTGTAAGCCCGGTGGGGTATCGGAACACACGCCCCCCCGGTATGCCTGCCTATATAAAAGATAATTACTGCCGGGGTATAAGGGTGCTATTGTCCCTGCCTTGGGGGACGGATGAAGAAGGTAGACCGGAAGCCCATGTTTTAAGATTATCCCACGATGCGGATGTCTGTTTCGGTGAGTTTGAAGCCTGGCTTGAACCACAATTAAAACCTTATACGGAATTAGGGAATATTGCTGACTGGACCGGCAAGCTGGCCGGGGCGGTAGCACGTATAGCAGGGATATTGCATATGGCAGAACATATTAACTCTGCCGCTCCATGGAGTATTCCAGTCGGAGTTAAGACCGTGGAGGGTGCTGTTACCCTTGCAAGGGATTACCTTATTTATCATGCCAAGGCTGCTTTTGCAGAGATGGGGAGCAATCCCAACATTGAAGCGGCGCGGTGTGTGTTGGACTGGATTAACAGAACCAGTAAGGAAAAATTTAACAAGCGGGAATTATTTAACGGCGTACGCGGGCAGAAGAAGTTTAGTCAAGTCAAAGACCTGGATCCTGCGTTAAGCATCCTGATAGAACACTGCTACATCAGGGTACTACCTGGGGGGAGGGAGCGGGGGCAGATGGGCAGGAGTCCCGGCGCTGTTTATGAGGTTAATCCGTATGCGCAAAATACGCAAAAAGCGCAAAACCAAAATATGGCAAGTGAAAACAATACTTTTGCTAATTTTGCGAATATTGCGGATGTCAACCCAGAGGTTGAGAACGTTACCATGAATACTGAAAATGCCAAAGAACCTGAGTATGGACCCGACGACTGCTGGAATTAAAAGGAGGTGAAAAAAATGTTTATTTGTCCCACGTGTAAAACGAAGATAGAACATATATTTGACGAAATGCGAGAAATCCAACGTCAGGAGTGGATTGCCGATTGTTCTCAAGGATGGCTTGAAATTGGTAGAGAGTTAAAAAACAAAAGGCAAATGCTCGGAATAACCGTCAGGCGGGTAGCTGATGCTGTTGGTGTAAGCCCTGCCACTATTAGGAAATTCGAAGAGGGCAAACCAGTCCGGAGTGGCCGGATTATCGAATCTGCGTTCAGGATGTTTTTGGAATTGGCCGGATAGTCAATTAGCGGGGCTATTACAGGCCCCGCATGTATCCCTTTTTATTCTTAGCGAGTGTTGGCACCAACTGTTATTATCGACAATCTCAAATCCCAACAAACCCAGCAACGCCGCAAATTCAGCCATTTTAAGCTGGAAACCACGAATCAATAACAACCAAAAATTGCCTTAACTTACTATTATATTAATCTAGCACTGTCAAGTCAAACTACTTGACAGCACAAAGAAAAGAAGCAGCTACTGACAAGCTGATAACCTTGACACCATCATCAAGAAAGGAGGAACCGCACTTGAACACAAACGACATCCAAAACATCAATGACCAAAACACCGAACAAAACGCCGTTGAAGCCCTGGAACCATTAAACCCGCTCCCCGCTCCTGGAGAAGGCCGCCCCCCTCACAACCGTCTCCCTGATGAACTCCGCGAGGAAATCGCCCTGTTTATATCACAGGGAGGCACTGTTAAGGATGCCGCTGCCAAATTCGGCGTAAATCGGGCAACTGCCGGTCACATCTACCGCGAATATTTTAATGAGACACAAGAACTGGAAAACATGCGTCTTGGTCACAAGTTTCATAACTTGGCCGAACGGGTAGTTGACGAACTAAACAGCAAAGACCTTACCAGTGTCCCCGCGTCTCAATTGGGAGTTTTGGCCGGGATCGCGGTTGACAAAAAAACTCAACTTGTAGGTAGACCGACTGCTGCCCCCGGTGCCCTAAATCTCAAAGTCGCCTGGCGCGACGGCAGCGGCGCCGTGGAACTGAGCACCGGGACCGGCCAGGGGGGATAAGTCATCCCCGCCGTCACGTTAAGGGACCGTCTTCAGTCACCCTGCCAGCGTCGCCAGGCACGCCGGCGATTAATGGACGATGAATTAAGATTTAAAAAAACGCTCGAAAGGAGAACTGATATTATGTCAAGCAAAATTAATCAAATTCAAGAAAAAATTGCCAATTTAAAGGAAAAGCAAACCGAACTTAACGCTTGGCAACAAAACCTAATCGCTGACCTCCAACAAGCCGAGCAAGCCTTGAGTGCTGCAATTGAAGAACAAAAGGCCGAAGAAGCCCGGCTAACAGAGGAACAGCGACAACAACGTCAGCTATTAAAGCAAAAAGTCGCCGCCCGGTTAGAAGCCGCGGCCAAGGTGGATAAGGCCATAGCCCACCTAATAAATAACGTTAAAACTTTTCTTGACCTGGCTGCCGAGGTGGAGTCGCTGGCAGACCGGACTAGCCAACTCAATCCATCATTGACATTGGAAAAAGCGAAATTGGATGTTGTCGACAGCATTAAAGAAGGCGCTAACTCACTGGGAATTCCGACATTTTTCCGGCACGTTCCGCCAGCCGATCGGAAATCCTTCCTTGAAAAAGAGCAAACCCGGTTGAAAATATTGGAATAATCATTATCCGGGCCGCCACTCCCTCATGCGGCGGCCAAGGCCACCCGAAGCCGGGTGCCCCGGTCCCGCTCCAGGAAAAACAGGAGGCCATTTCACCGAGCGGCGGCGCCCGGCTGAAAGACTCCGGACACTACAACAAATAATCAAAAAATCTTATATATTTTATAAGGAAGGTGTTATTGAATGACAATTGCGCTAGTAACGGCGGTTCCGCAGGGGATCATCCTAGCTTCGGAATCACGAACAATAAACGGGTCCCCTGAATGGTATGCTAACTTCAAGAAGGGTATCTACAGCGACGACTTTAAAGTTCTAGGAGATAATCACCCAAAAGTCCACAAAGTTGGAAGGTACGGATTGATTTATTCGGGAGTAAGTAATTTAACCTTATCCGGCTTTGGGCTTGCAAGCGATTGGACGTCAGATCAGGAAATCGCAAACCTACAGCGTATGGCCGCGAACGGAGCTTCCTTTAGAACCCTGGCAGAGACGTTTCACAAAAGGCTTAGTACGGTTCTAAATGGCCGCGG
>MVQL01000211.1 GCA_002067205.1 Pelotomaculum sp. PtaB.Bin104 | reverse complement strand
TGGACTGCCCGCCACTGAGCTGGGTTACCTTTGTATCAATGGGGAATTTTTCGCCGGCCAGTTCGTTGGCGCAAAGGAAGCATTTTTCCACGATTTCAGCGGCGTTTTTGGCCAGCCTGCTTTTGGCGTGCATCTCCAGGAACTCACGGACCGTCAGGTCCATCACGAAGTTCATATTCTGCGAGAGCTGGGCCACCAGCTTGCCGCCCATTTCAAAGCGCTGGAGGTCATCCAGGGCTTCCCCGTTGATCAGGATCTGCCTGCCTGTGGGGGTGTCCCTTTGGGCCAGGCATTCAATATCGCTTAAAAGCCTGCTTTTCCCGGAGCCGGTTGGCCCCACCACGCTGACCACCTCCCCGGTGGCAATGGTCAGTTCAATGTTTTCCGGCTCTTTCAATTTGTTCCTGCCGCCCCGGATCGTCAGCGAGGAGACCTGGCCGGAGGCTTCCTCCGCCTGGGTAAAGTCCTCCAGAAACCGGCAAATTTTTTGCAGCACGCTATACCTGTCCAGTCCGAACTCTTCGAGGGTTTCCTCATCGATCTCTTCCAGCGCCTGCGGCAGCGGGAGTCCTTTGTCAATGCCGTCCAGGCGGAAATTGGCCAGAAAGTCTCTGGCAAGAGGGTAGTCCTGCAATACCTTGCCCAAATTTTTGCTCTTAACATAGGCCATCAAGTCGTTTGTGCTCATAGGCTCTTAAACTCCAGTTTTTTTAGCATGCCCATCTGGTATTTCTCGCCGATCCTGGTTTCCCCGGTGCAATAGGAGCAAACCGCGGCCGGGGTGGTAAACCTCAGCTTCAGGTCCTTCAGCGTGCTGATTTCGCGGGCCTGCTCCAAGTATTTCACCAGCAAAAAGGTGCCTTGCCCGGTGATGCCGTTGACAAAAATGACCTTCCCCGAAGAGTTCACCTGTTTGACGTTGAAGGCGAATACCTCCCTTTCCGCCTGGGAGACAATGTCACCCTTGGTGATCACCACAATATCCGCAAACCTCAGCATGGGGCCGATTTTGCGGGGGGTGTTGATGCCTGACAGGTTGTCGATGACACAGACGGAGGAGACCCCGTTGATGTAGGGAGAACAGCGGTTGCACAGGCCGGCGCTCTCGGTGATCAAGAGCTCAAAGCCCGACCTGATGCCCCACTGGACGGCGTCCTCAATATTGCTGACATAGTAGTGGTCGGGGCATATTTTCCCGGAAAAACCCACCTGGGCCGGGATGCCCGCCTCCTGGTAGCTCTGTTTATCGAAGGAAGTGAGGCAGTCAAATTTAACCACGCCGATGCTGCTTTTGTCTATATTGAGACTGTCAATGAGCTTCAATATGACCGAGGTCTTTCCTGAAGAGGGGGGGCCGGCGACAGAGACGAGCTTCACCGCAAATCACCTCCGTGACAGTGTTTTTTATACCAATTGGTTCACTATATACTTGAACGTACGGATCCATGCCAAAAAGGAACAGGGCTCATGTTTCCTTGGGAGTGCCTATCGTACCAAGTGGTACCATGGCAGATATACTTATTTTACAACCTTCCCGTAAAATAAAAAAGCACGCATTAAATACAGGCAGCAGCAGAATAATAGAGTTATAAGGGAAACAAAATTTGCCATATGGTGGAAGTATGTATATTTACAATTTGAATTTTATAATTCTACTTGACTTAGAATAAGTTTTATTAATTGGGTAATTTAGTTTTTATACTTTAAGTATGGAGGTTTAGTTTAAGTGGTTACAAACAACGAAATTATGCAAACATCGGATTACCTGAAAGCCCTAGTCACCACTCAGTGGCTTAACGAACAATTTTTATCACCTATTTGGTTTGGATTGGTATTCTTAATCTTGTTTTCTTACGCTTTAGTCTTCTTTCTTATGGATAAGAAACGAATTACAGAGATACTACTCTATGGTTCACTGGTGGCTGTTGCGCTTATTGTTTATGATTCAATTGGTTCCTATTTCGGTTTGTGGGTATACCTAATAAACATACTTCCGATTATGCCCAACTATTTTGCAAGTCACCTCACCCTGATACCTTTATATGCTATGCTTGTTTACCAATATACTTTCTCCTGGAAAACATACTTACTATGGATTACAGTATGGGCTGTGCTTTTTATTTTTGGATTCTATAATTATGCGTTGACTAATTTGGGGGTTTTTACCTATCTAACTCCATGGGCAAAGTATGTTGACTTCACATTATTATTGTTAGAAGGGATAATTGCACGTGGCATTTTGGTAACCCTTTTGGGTATGGAAGCAAAGAGAGGAAATATGGCTTCTAAGGCTTCCCTATCAAACCTTATAGCACAACCTGCACTGAAACCTTCCGGCAATTTAGATGATGAAGACAAAGAATAAGTTTTGTGAAACCTGTCTCGACTATACTGTAAACAATAGCGCTAGCTTCTGCTCCCCAGAAAGTGTCACTGAAACAAAAAATAACCCGCCAGGATAGGTCAGTGACCAGTCTTGCCCCGTCAATCACCCGTATACACAAACCCCATTCCCTGAACATACTCCCAATTACTGCCCTGGCTGTTATTCTGCACTCCCCTCAGCTTGTCCACCTGGGAATCGATCATGTCGCACTGGTGGATGACCAATGCTTCGGGCAGCTTTGGTTTTACCGGTGCGCCCCACTCCTCCCGGCCGTGGTGGGAGGCAATGATATGCAAAAGTTTTAAGGTTGTCAGCCGGTCCAGGTGGACCTCCTTGAGTAACTCACGCACTGTTAAGATACCCAGGGTCGTGTGCTCCAGGAACTGGCCTTCGTCTGTATAGGAAAACACTCCTTCAGACCAATTATAACTAACCAGCTTGCCAATATCATGGAGCAATCCGCCGGCGATTATCAGATCCGGGTCCAATTCAAGATCGCAGATGACGGCCGCCATTTCAGCAACCCGGATACTGTGCAGCAGGCATCCGCCCAGGTATGCGTGATGGTGAAATACCGCTCCCGGGGCGTTTTCAAAACTGTTCCGGTACTTTGTTTTGGCATACTCCAGCAGCGCTTTAAGGTCAGGGGATGCTATTTGATTAACCAAAGCATCCCACCTTACCCACAAATCAGCTACCGGTACAGGTGCAGCCGGCAGGAAATCGCGGGGATTGTATTCCTCCGGCTTAGCCGGGCGCAGGTAATTAATTTTTAACTGGAATTGGCCATTGTAGCTGCCAATTGTTGCAGCCACATATAGGATATTTCCTTTTGGCCGGTCACCTTGATAATCCCAGAACTTTCCCGCGACAATTGTTTTCCCGTCGGTCAGGAGCAGGTCCAAATAGGGAGAATCATTCCTCGTTTTTAAAATTTTTATATTTTTAGCCGCCAGGACACCGGCTATTGTTCCGCCTTCCTTAAGGTTGTCGAGCAGAAAAGCCACCGGAGGACCACCCCTTTTTCATACAATTGAGCTGTGCCGGTTGGAAACTGTGATACTTTTGCCGGACGGGTATTATTAGAATTGATCTATTGCTTCCCCGTGCAGTTATAATGTTTAGTGTATTCTCGCGCCAAAAGGGATAAGCCCAAGCTTAGCCAGTTTAAAATGCTGCAGCCCAAAGGGGATGCCGATAATTGTTATACAAAAAACTGCCCCGGTTACAAGATGAGCTAAAAAAAACTCCCAACCAAAGACAATCAGCCAGATAATATTAAACAGCAATCCTCCCGCCCCAAAATGACCCAGCTTAATTTCTTTACCAAAGGGCCACAATACAAAGCCCGCTATCTTAAAACACTGCACGCCAAAGGGTATGCCAACAACTGTTATACACAAAATCAATCCGGCCACAGCCCATAAAATCGCCCCAATGATACCGCCGAACAACAGCCAGATGATATTGCCGATAAAGTTCATAACCTGCCTCCTTCGTTCCTTTTTGCTTAATCATCTCGTTTTCAATATGGCTAGTGCGAGAACCCACGAGCAAGGCTGGATAACTGGTTGCATCTATTTTACAATATACTACATAAAAGCGGTAGGTTATGTATGAATGTGTTGGAAATTTCATGATTACAGCTCGGCTGGTCAGATCGTCGCTCTCGAAAAACAGCTGGAGATCCAAACAAAATTTTACAAATTGAACCTATTATGCATATCTGATCGTCTAACATATATAAACACTTTGAAGGGAAGCGATATAATGAAAAAACTAATCTTTTTGCTTGTCCTGATTGCATCAATTTTGTTTGCATCAAGTATCTGTTTTGCCCAGACACCCTTTATTGACGTCCAGGCCAATCAGGCCCTTTCCGATATTGAGGCAGTTTATGGCAAAGGCATAATGATCGGCACGGCTGCTAACATTTTCAGCCCCGGTGAGTATGTTGACAAGGCACAGCTGGCCGTGTGTCTGGTAAGGACTTTTGATTTGAATTATGATCATATTCACTTTATCAAAGAGCCTCTTCCCTCCGACTTGTATGACGATGTTGCAAATGATATTTGGTACGGCGACGCATCAATGACTATGGCTTACAACAATATTTTTGATTTCCCGGACAGAATGTTTAAGCCTCATCAAGCTGTCACCCGCGCGGAAGTAGCCAGCGCCATCGCCGACTCTTTCAAGGCCAAAAACCTTCAGGTGATTACCACATTGATCTGGCCGGGATACTCCGACATAGCCCATTTATCAGATAAACAACAGTCCGATATAGCATTTATTTATAACACTCAGATCATGAACTACCCCGGCAACGAATTTAAACCCGGCGAAAAAATAACCCGGGCCGAGCTTGCCGCTATACTGAACAAAACTTTATCCACTATAGCCATTGCCCAACCAGAAAAAGAATAATATTTTTTTACGCCCTTCCCAAAGGTACTTGTTCAGTCATAAGTAAACAATTTAATTTTTATAAGAAAATAGGCTAAATACAGCCTATTTTTTTATTACCTTGTTTCATTGCCGTCTTTTATTACCATGTTCGCGGCGGCTTTGGAGTCCAGTTCCTGGCATCTTGTATAATACATTTTATCAAAGGAGAAAGTATATATAAATTTAACATAAAACTAAGGGTGATGATAGACAATGGCGTTCATTCAATCAGAACCGGTTCTTCAAGCATCTGGCGATACCCATTGGGAATGGGACTATGGCGATAGAGACAATTACTGGGGTTTCAGTGTGCGGCCGTACCAAGCCAATGATGCCTGCGAAACCATTAGGACTTGGGTTACCTCTGACAATAACCTGACTCAGATAACGCACTTTATGGTTCGCAAGTTGGATTCGGATCCCGGACTTCTCCGATTCACCGCGATTAGACTACCGTAAGGAGGGTACAGCTATGAAACTCGCTATCTTGTACGGCGCCAAGGGGCAGATTCTTGCCGCGGCGCCTTCGGAATCGCCCAAGCGGCAAAACTTTGCTCGCTACCCGCGTCCCGTACCGATGGATGGACAGAAGGTCGCAGAGATTGAAGTGGGGGATGAGTTCTCCGATATGGCCTATCTGGCTGAACGTTGCAGAACTTTGCGTGTGGACACGGCCGGTGTAGAACCGATCCTGAGGACTATCTCGGAGTCTGACACTTCAGCCTAACGGAACAGGAGCCCCGCACCAGCGGCTTAGCGGAATGATCAGTCAAGCGAAAACCTGTCAAAAAACCAGTCGTCATCATGTTTGCGCTTCGAGCGCAAGGCCAGCCTCTGGGCCCAGGCATCGCTGTTGAAAAGGGCGATTAAAGCTCTTCCAAAGTCAGGCACATCCTTAACTGCGTTAATCACGCGGGTAATTCTCTTTTCATTAAAATTCTTAAAGGCCAGGCGCAGGAAGTTATAGGTTTTTTTCGGGGATCACATGGGCATCCAGGAAAAGCAGTATTTCACCTTTGCTGGCTTCAACCCCCAGGACTCTTGCTCCATTAGGACCGATGCCGCTGGTGCGAATGGTCCTTATTTTTTTGTAATCGCCGGTTTCTAAAAAACGGGTGGAATTATCCTGGGAACCGTCATCAACCACGATTACTTCACAGGGGATGGTCTTGGGAAGCCTTAAGTGGTCTACCGTATGCCTCAGGTATTGGCGCTCGTTCTTCGAGATAATAATTAGAGAAATTTTGACGGGGCCATCTGGTTCCAGCATGAAGTTACCTCTTTTTATCAACCTTTGCCTTTGAAATATACTATTCGAATAAATAGCCCTTTGACATATAGCATGGTCAAGCCGGAGCATTTTAGATAATCAAAAGCCTCCGGACTATCTGGAAACCAACCGCAATAACAAACTAAACAGCAGGTACACCAGAGCCGGGGCTGCATATTCAATCCCCGGCTCTTTATATACGCTGTTTTTAAGTTGGCCGCACCTTACTCCCCTTCACTTCGGCTTCCTGCGCATCGCAGAAGACCCGCAGCGGGATCAGTGCTCCACAAATTTAACTTGATCGAAAAAAAAACGGTGTTACAATGTACACATAAACATTTAACTATTTAAATAAGTTAAACGGATGAGGTGAGGCTATGATCTACATTCTTAAAGCGCTGGGCGACTCACACCGGCAAAATATATTAAGGCTGCTGGCGCACCGGGAAATGGGTGCCTGTGAGATAATCCAGGCCATCGGCCTGTCGCAGCCGGCCATCGCGCACCATTTAAAAATTTTGAAGCAGGCCGGCCTAATAAGCAGCGAAAAGGAGGGAAAAATTGTATTTTACACCTTAAAAAAAGATGGCTGCAAGGATTTTTTGGAGCAGTTGAGTTGTTTTCTTGAAGAGCTATCATGCTTTTCCTGCTCCCGGCCAAAACCTTCGCCGCTTAGGCAAAATCCCAATCTCTGTACAGAAATGGGTTTTGATCCGGAAATTTGCGAAAAGGAAATTTGTGAAGAAAAAATCCGCATTAAGAGAAAAAGGAGGTAATTGGGAGTATGTCGGAAAAAGCCTCGGCAAAGCTTTCTTTGCTCGACCGTTATTTAACAGTGTGGATTTTTCTGGCCATGTTTTTTGGCGTCGGGCTGGGCTATGTTATTCCGGAAGTAGCGACCCTGTTGAAAAAATTCCAGGTGGGCACCACTTCCATCCCCATTGCCATCGGGCTGATTGTGATGATGTACCCACCCCTGGCGAAGGTCAAGTACGAGGAAATCGGCAAGGTCTTCAGAAACGTCAGGGTCCTGGCTCTCTCCCTGGCTCAGAACTGGATTATCGGGCCGGTCTTGATGTTCTTTTTAGCAATCATCTTCTTGCAAAACTATCCCGAATATATGGCGGGTATCATTATTATCGGCCTGGCCCGGTGCATTGCCATGGTCATCGTCTGGAACTCCCTGGCTAAGGGGGACTCGGAGTACGCGGCGGCGCTAGTGGCCTTAAACTCAATTTTCCAGGTGCTTTTCTTTTCCGTTTACGCCTATTTTTTTGTTACCCTCCTGCCCCAGTGGCTGGGGCTCCAGTCCATGGTCGTCCATATTTCCATGGCGGAAGTGGCTAAAAGCGTGGCAATTTACCTCGGCATTCCCTTCGTCGCCGGTGTGATTACCAGGTTTACCCTGATGCCGGCCAAGGGCAAAGAGTGGTATGAGAAAAAATTCATCCCCAAGATCAGCCCCCTGGCTCTGATTGCGCTCTTATTTACGATTATCGTCATGTTCTCTTTGAAAGGCAACTATATCATTACCCTGCCGTTGGACGTGGTCAGGATCGCTATCCCGCTTTTGGTTTACTTTACGATCATGTTCTTCCTGTCCTTTTTCCTCAGTAAATCCTTCAGGGTCAATTACGGCCAGTCCACGACCCTTGCCTTCACTGCCGCCAGCAATAACTTTGAGCTGGCCATCGCGGTGGCCGTGGCGGTATTCGGCATTGATTCCGGCCAGGCCTTTGCCGCGGTTATCGGCCCCCTGATCGAAGTGCCGGTAATGATCGGGCTGGTTAATGTTGCCCTTAAGTTCAGACAGAAATATTATAGCCATGAATTGCCGGGGGCACGGTAAGGCTGGTTGTTCAAACAACCAGCTTCTATGCCGCTGAATTTTAAAAAGATAAATATAAGGAAAAGTCAAGGGGGAGGATAATATGAGCCAGGATTTGATGGAAACAACATATGAAGGCTATAAGTTTAAAGCCAAGCCGGGGTACCTCTACCACCAGCATGAGTGCTGGGTTAAAGAAGAAGATGACGGGCTGCGTCGTGATCACCGACTTCCTGCAAGTAACGCTCGGTTTCCTGGATGAATTGGAGCTGCCGGAGGTGGGAACGGAAGTTGTGCAAGGCGGCAAGGCCGGCATTCTTGAAACGGTACCCGACAATGTTCAAGGTTGCGCCAAAGGCCATTACCTCTATAATCTCACCAGCAAGCGGGGTAATTGCAGAATTAAACAGCATCATGGAAGATACCCCGGAGATCATCAACTCCGATCCCTTCGGGGAGGAATGGCTGTTTAAAATTGCGCCCTCCAATTGGAAAATAGAGAAGAACACCCTGATGAATATAGAAGAGTACTTCCCGGTGATGGAAGAAAAGATCAGGAAGGAATTAAAAAAATAAGTTGATCGTCTGCCTTGCCCGGCTTCAAAAAGTCTGTGAGAAGCAATATTACCATCGAGCGTAAGATAGTAATAATATAATAATAGGAGCTATTAAAACGATGGCCAATGAAACATTTGACATAATCTTTTTGGGCGGCGGGCCGGCGGGCTACCAGGGAGCGATCCGGGCCGCCCAGCTTGGCTTGCGGGCCGCAGTAGTTGAGTCCGCTCACCTGGGCGGAACCTGCTTAAACTGGGGCTGCATCCCCACCAAGACCATCAAGGCCTCGGCCGATCTGCTGCACCAGGCCAGGCGGGCCAAGGAATATGGCCTGGAAATCGGTTCCGTCCGCCCTGATCTCGGGGCGATCATCAGCCGCAAAAATAAAGTGGTAGGACTCTTGCGGAGCGGTGTGCAGCAGCTCTTGCGCGGCAACGGGGTAATCCTGTACCAGGGACACGGCCGGGTGATTTCTCCAGCCAAGTTGGCGGTAAAAAATGAACGCGGCACGGCCCTCCTGAAAACCAAAAAAGTGGTCATAGCCACCGGCTCCCGCCAGCTTCTGCCCGGCCCTTTCGCCGGGGGCAAGCAGGGGGTACTGACCACTAATGACATTCTAAATATCAGCTCGATACCCAAGTCGCTAATGATTGTGGGGGCCGGCGCTGTCGGTGTGGAAATGGCCTCGATTATGGCCGAATTGGGCAGCTCAGTTACCCTGCTGGAAATGGCTGACCACATCCTGCCCGGGGAGGACCGCGAAATGTCCGACCTCCTGACCAGAATGCTCAAGCGCCAAAAGGTTAATATCATTACCGGTGTAACGGTAACCGAAGTGGAGCCGGGCCCTGAAGTCAGGCTGACCCTGTCCGACAACCGCGTGATCGCGGGCGAGGCAGTGCTGGTGGCAGCGGGGCGGGCGCCGAACCTGGAGTCAACAGGTCTGGCCGAACTAGGACTGGACAGCGATAAGGGCCCGCTGGCTGTCAACGAGCGGATGGAAACTGCCGTGCCGGGCATTTATGCAGCAGGTGACGTTACAGGCGGGTGGCTTCTCGCCCACGTGGCCTTCGCCGAAGGAATTGTGGCCGCGGAAAATGCCGCCGGCCTGGAAAGCCAAATGAACTACCGGGTGATCCCGCGGTGCGTGTTCAGCATCCCGGAATACGGCGCGGTTGGACTTTCGGAGGAAAAAGCAAAGGAATTATTCCCCGCCGCTAGCTATACCTTCCCGCTGCGGGCTTTGGGCATGGCCCAGGCCATGGGTGAAAGAGACGGCCTGGTCAAGCTGGTGGTCCACCAAAAGACCGGGAAAATCCTCGGTGGCCACATTGTCGGCCCCCACGCCGGAGACCTGGTGGCTGAAATAGCGCTGGCCATGCGGCATGGCCTCACGGCAAAGAAAATGGTAAAAACCATGCACATCCACCCCACCCTGTCGGAAGCCGTGCTGGAGACAGCACAAGCCGCCAGCGGGCAGGCTATTCACATTATGCCCGTCAAATAAGTGGCTCAAACTTTTGCTCCAGACCCCATCGTGCGGCATATTATCAAACGACAGTCATGGTAAAAAAGTCATCATTGTGAAAGCTTGAATCTAGCAAGGATAGCGACAATTATTAAATAGTAAGGGCATTTTTAATGAACTGTGAATCATCAGACCGCAATTTTAGTTAAGCAGGTGTTGTAAGCATGGACGCAACAAAGCTCCCTATGCCGCATTGGCTGATTGATCAAATCCGCCTGGCCAAGCAAAAAAAAGACCCTGCGATGCATCGTTTCACTAATGAAAACCTGGCCAGGTATGGATTAAATACAGTTTGCCAGGGCGCCCGGTGCCCCAACCGGGGCAGCTGTTACTCACGGGGCACCGCCACCTTTATGATCCTCGGCAACGTGTGCACGAGAAACTGCGCTTTTTGCGCCGTGGGCCACGGCAAGCCGGACGAACTTGACCAGGAAGAGCCGGTGCGGCTGAAGGAAGCGGCCAAAGCCCTGGAGCTAAAGCACGTCGTGGCTACCTCCGTAACCAGGGACGACCTGCCTGACGGGGGCGCCCGCCTTTTTGCCCAAGTAATCGAAGCGCTGCACGCTTTGCCGGCCCCACCCACTGTCGAAGTGCTGACTCCTGACTTTGGCGGGTCAATTTCAGCCCTGGAGACTGTCCTGGTGGCTAGCCCGGAAGTTTTTTCCCACAATATCGAAACCATTCCCCGGCTTTACCCCGCTGTCCGACCCGGGGTCTCTTACCGGCGGTCACTTGGCCTGCTGGCTGAAGCCGCTCAAAGAGCCCGGGCCGGCACACTAGTCAAGACCGGATTTATGCTGGGGCTGGGCGAGGAAAAGCATGAGGTAGCAGAACTGATTCAGGAGCTGGGTAACGTCGGTGTGACAATGTTGACGATCGGCCAGTACCTGTCGCCTTCCAGGCAGCACCATCCCGTCAAGCGCTACGTCCCGCCAGAGGAATATGAAGAGTGGGCTGCCCTGGCAAGAAAAACAGGCTTTAAGAGCGTGAATGCCGGCCCGCTGGTGCGCAGCTCCTACCGTGCCGGCGACTGCTACCAGGAGGTGACGGACAGTGGCACAGCGCTGGCGGCTGATTGACAGCGGCCCGGGCGATCCGTCCTGGAACATGGCCGTTGATGAGGCCCTGGTCACCCGCCACGCCCGGGGTGAAAGCCCGCCGGTGCTGAGACTTTATACCTGGAGCCCGCCCGCCCTGTCCCTGGGCTACTTTCAAAAAATGGCCGGCATTCGCTTTGACGTTTTAGAAAGGCTGGGCATCGTGCCGGTCAGGCGCTCCACGGGAGGCCGGGCAGTGCTGCATTACGGCGACCTGACCTATAGCTTATCTGTTTCTTTAGGCCGGGACATCCCGCCGGGGCTGGTGGATTCCTTTCGCTTTCTATGCCAGGGCCTGCTCGATACTTTTGCCTCGCTGGGCATCGAAGCCAGGCTGGGCTCTGACCGGCTCAAAAAACCCTTCCCTGCTGCCTGCTTTGCGTTAGCCACGCCGGGCGACATTACCTGGCACGGCAGAAAATTTGTCGGCAGCGCCCAGAAGCGTTTTGAATCGACAATTTTGCAGCACGGATCCATCCTGATTCGCTCCCAGGCAAAAGTTCTTTCCGAGATTTTTTCCGATACTGAAAGAGTCACGCCACAAGCTTTACTCGAAAAAATCACCTGCCTTGAGGAAATACTCGAGCGCCGGGTGGAACTGGGAGAGGTTGCCGAAGCCCTGAAACAAGGCTTCAAAAGAGCGTTAAATATTGAATTTCAGCCTGACCGGCTGAGCCCCGAGGAAGAAGCACTGGCAGACAGCCTGGCCGGCAAGTACGCCAGGCTAATTTAAAATAATGGTTTACAGGGTGGTGAGGCAAATGAAAAGGAAAGCAGAAGGCATAGTGATGGCTATAAGCGGCAAAACAGCAAAGGTTAGAACGAGCGGGCAGATTTATTGTGAAAGCTGCGAGTCACAACTCGTCGGTAATTCCTCGGTCATGGATGTTTACAACCCGGTTGCTGCAGCAGCGGGACAGCGGGTGATCATTGACCTGCCGGAAACCAGTTTAAAAGTAGCCTTCATTGTTTTCATATTACCACTAATAACAACCTTTCTGGGTTTCCTGGCCGGCGTATGGATTTCACAGAATTTTGGATTTCCGGCGTTATTATCTGAGGCCAGTGCTAGTATCGTTGCCCTGGTTCTGACGCTTTTATATATAAAATACTTTGATACTTCTGTGACGAAAACAAAAATGATGCCAATTATTACGGATGTCTTATCCGGAAATTTACTACAAGAAGTGGCCTTGACCAAATATACCTGAAAAAGTGATTCAACGGTTTGTAACCGTTAACTGATGTGAAAAAAGGTTTGAATTATAAGAGATTAGCACCCTGGTGCTCATCGATTGGAAGCAGTCTCCGGCCGCTGGTGGCGTACACGGTGGTAATGGTGATCAAATTAGGAGGGCTGATGCTAACTTGTTCATTTTTGTCTGGTTAAATGACCAGTTGCTCAGAATGGAGTGGCTTCACAACCTGGTGACTGTACTGGTCAGAGACGGCTTCGGCCTGGACGTGAATACCCGGGTGGGCGGCAGCATTCATTTTTTTATCTATGATGTAATCAAGATCTTCGTCCTGCTCTCGGTCTTAATATTTACTATTTCATATATCCAAAGCTTCTTTTCACCTGAGCAGACCAGGAAAACCCTGGGACGCTTTACAGGTATTAAGGCCAATACCATGGGGGCGCTCCTAGGCACGGTCACCCCATTTTGCTCCTGCTCCTCCATTCCCTTATTTATCGGATTTACCAACGCCGGCCTGCCCATTGGGATTACCTTTTCCTTTTTAATATCCTCTCCTCTGGTAGACCTGGCGTCGATGATCTTAGTTGCCAGCATCTTTAACTGGAAAACAGCGCTCGCTTATGTGGTTGTCGGCATTATCCTGGCCGTCATCGGCGGGACGATCATTAATAAAGCAAAGCTCGAAAAGTATGTGGAGCCGTTTGTTTATAACAATGCTTTGATTGACACCGAACCTGAGGAGCTGACCACCCGTGACCGGTTGGCTTTTGCCAGGGACCAGGTGCAGGACATTATAAAAAAAGTCTGGATGTTCATTTTTATCGGCGTCGGCATCGGCGCCGCCATCCACAACTGGATCCCGGAGTCAATTATCAATGCCCTGCTCGGCCAGGACAAATGGTACTCGGTGCCGCTGGTAACCTTAATCGGTGTGCCGATGTACGCGGATATTTTCGGAACACTGCCGATTGCTGAGGCCCTGGTGGCAAAGGGAGTTGGACTGGGCACCGTGCTGTCCCTGATGATGGCTGTAACCGCGCTTTCCCTCCCGTCACTGATTTTATTGAAGCAGGTGGTAAAAATTAAGCTCTTGGCAATATTTACGGGGCTTGTCACCTTAGGCATTATGATCATTGGCTACACCTTTAATGCTATCGGCTACCTGTTTATTTAGAAGGTATACAACAGCGGCAAGTTAGTTTAATAATATAAATGGAGGTTATGGAAGATGATTTCCAATGAAATGATCTCGGAAGCAGTAAGTGAGTTGGCAAAAGGATAAAATTATCGATTGAAATTGTATAATATTATCACCGTATAAAAGGGGATGGCATTAAAATGGAGATAAAAATATTGGGAACAGGCTGTTCTAAGTGCAACGACCTGTATAAAAAAGTCACGGAGTTAAACAGCGAGCTGGGCCTGGGAGCTGACGTGAAAAAGGTGGAGGATTTAAGGGAAATTCTCGCCGCGGGGGTGATGACCACCCCGGCCCTGGTGGTAAACGGCAAGATTAAATCCACCGGCAAGGTGCCCGGCAAGGATGCGCTGAAGAAGTACCTCCAGGAAGAGATATAAGCAAATAAATTTTTGCCCCTGTCGTTAACAACAGGGGCTTTAATGTTAAGGGCCTTAAGCGATAACGGGTGTAACTTGAGTTACCGTACCATAAATTATTTTTTCTCATCAGCAGGAACAATATTAAAATCACAGCCGCCTTTTTTACTCTTGTCTTCCTTGTCTTCCTTGTCGACCTCGACAATTTTAATATCGCATCACCCAGACGACTTTGGCCTTTTCAAAAAGTCAAAGAAACTTTTCTTTTCACCTTTTTCTTTAGCCATTAAATAAGCCTCCTCCGGTATTAGCTGCCGTATTCATCATTTCATCAACTGTTCTACAGCTTCTGAGATCATGGTTACGGATAACCCGCCCTGAAAGCGCGGTTTATCGTTAATAACGGTAAGCGGTAAAATTGATTTCTCTAAAACCGCTTCAATCTCCGGGTATTTTTTTATCTTATCACTTTGTACTTCCACAAAAGTAAAATCTATGTTTTGCTGCCCAAATTTTTCGGTCAAAAATTTTTCCAAATTTTTTGCATCCTCTTCCATCATCCTGATCGGGCTGCATCCTGCAGCCTGGGTCGGCCCTCATCAACTGCACCCGGCGGGAATAGGCAGGTTGGTGCCGAATACGGTAACGCTTACTTTTTCCATTAAAATTTCCTCCAGTCGGAAAAATAATATAAACACGAACCACACTACTCATGCACGGTGCTGGCCTGAACACAACGTTGCTCCTCGTCCCCCCCGCTTAGAAGAATTTGGCCTGCACAGTGGTAAGTTAATATTCTAAATCATGTATTTGGGACACATATATAGATACGTTACAAACTTTTTAAGTTAATCTTCGCTTTTACCGGAAGTAACAGCTTTTTCTATAAAATCTACATCACCCTTGGTAATTATTTTATTATTATACATATTCTACCCCTTAATTGAAGCGTATTTTCTCACACTTTAACTGCATTCGTATGTGGGTAAAATTTTATGCTTACTTTTATGCTTATGTGAAGAGGCTATGATCTAGCCAAGATCATAGCCCCTTTTGCAGCATATCTTGATTTTTTATCGTTCTTCTTTCATGCCGGTGGATATAATTCTTCAGCCAGTTAATCTTTCCGATCTCACTTGGCTCATCCGTGCTGCTCAGCATTTCTTCACATAAGGCCAATAGCTTGTTGATTGTCCCCTGCCCGCAGACCAAAAGAAAATCAACATAGAATAAACTGTCGTGATCTTCCCTAACTAAATGAACAAGGTGATCGATGTCGTTCAAATTCGGGTGTATTGAATATAAGCCGGGGTTTAAATACTGCAGGTCATAGCTGTATTCTTGTAAATATTTTTTTTCCAGAATAACCCGGGGGTAAATGGCCGCTTTAGATTCTAACTCATATGCCCTGATTAAAGCCGGCCCGAAAGCGATATTACCGCTGTGAAACACCTGCCCTAAGGCAATGCCGCCGCGCAGCATGAAGCCGAGATCAGCCAGGTGGGCCTGCAGCAGCATCACGTCCAACACTAGAAAAATCATTGTTTCCTCATTCTTGGGGTATGAAATAATGATACTATCGGAAAATGCCGTCACTCTGCGGCCGCTCTTCACAAATGCCTCAGTACTGCTGCAAAAACTGTTGTATTGTTTATAATCATAAGTCAAAAAATTCAAGGCCGAGCAGATGCGCACGGTCGTTTCCTGGCTGCTGGAACTTTCATTTACTTTTTGCTTGAATCCAAGAATATCGAGAAAAGCGACTACCCGCTCACGATAATTAAAGTCGTGTATTGGCCCATTCTTTAAAGCTACTTTACAATCTTCTTTATTAACCGAATTGACCGGGGTCATATTTTCATTGGTATCTTTGCTAACCTCATCCATTTTTCAAGACCCTCCCCTCATTAAATTCGACAATGAGCGGCTTATTTCCTTCGTTAGCGCAAGAACTGGTTTATTTCATAAAATTAAAAATTTTATATGAGCAGGATAAAAGTCTGCACCAGTAAAAAATATTACATATTTGACTATTTAACTGGAGTTGCCAATATTTATATGGATTGCATTCAATAGTACGTAGAGCATGACATTAGCCGGGCGACTGACTAATTTGCCAATATTTGTACAGTCTAAAATCTTATAAATGGTACTAATGGTAAATACCTCCTCTAACAGATTAATAATTCGAATTGTAAAGGATTATTCACCTGCACAGAGAAATAGAAATACTAAAAAAGTCTAACGGACTAAAACCCTGGGCCGGCGCTGAAGATGAACCGCCCCGGGCTATTTTACGTCTAAAATTTAGAATAACATTGAAAGAGACCAATATGAATGAGGATGCGAGCGAGCGCAAATTGGTACTTGCGGCTCAGGCCGGTGACAAGGAAGCTTTTTCTGAACTAACCCAAAGGCATGCCGGCTACTCCTACCGGGTAGCCTATTCCATCCTGCAAAACCAGAGCGAGGCGGAGGACTTGACCCAGGAAGCCATTTTGACGTGCTACCGCAAACTGGCGGATTTTCGCCTGGAGTCGTCTTTTCGGACCTGGCTCAGCCGGATCACTGTCAACCTTTGCTATGATTACCTGCGAAAAAAACGGCGAGAGGGGGCGCTTCTGGGGAAAATGGCAGACCGGGAAACTGCGGCGGCAAAAGACTGGGTGGGCCGTATCGACCAGAGCATGGAGCTGAAAAATGCCATCAAAATGCTCAGCGACAGCCACCGGGCTGTTTTAGTAATGTATTACGAAATGGACCTGGACGTGAAATCAGTGGCCCGGCTCTTAAAAATACCCGTGGGCACGGTGAAGTCCCGGCTGGCCGGCGCTCGCGCCACCTTACGAGAGATTTTAGAAAGAGGCTAAAAAGCATGCTATGTGAGTACATCAGAGGCTGGTTTAACGATTACCTGGACGGGGATCTAAAACTGAAAAGAAAAAATCTGGTCGACGAGCACCTGGCCGGGTGCAGCCAGTGCCGGCAGGAATTTGACAAAATGCAGCATGTGGACGACCGCCTGCGCCAGGAAATTAAATTTATGTTCGCAGAAATTCCGGTGCCGGAGGGCCTTTGTGAAAGGATTGAGGACCGGGTTGGCCGGGCCGGCTACCGGGCTCCTTTTTTCGAGCGCCTGCGGCCCTTTGGCCGCTATGCCGGCGTCGCCGCCGCCCTCCTCGTCTTTGTGGCGGCCTACGGGCTGTTCCAGCAGCACTTTAGCGGGATACCGATCCAGAACATGATGATCGACCAGCCCTCCCGGGTGATGGTTGAAAATGCGGGCACCGGTATTGCCGGCGGGCTGCCGGAGGGCGCCGCGTCACCGCCGGCTGCCAACAGCGGCGGCATAGACTCGACCTTGGAGGACAGTGCCCGGACTGCTGAAACGTCAGACACCAGTGCGAAAGTCGCGTTAAACCATGTCGCCGGTGTGCTGGAACAGCTGGCGGCACCGACTGACAGCGCGCCTGGCGGAACTGCATTAGGCGCAAGCGCGGCGGACGGCGACACCGGCGTGTCCGACCGGGCCCTGTTGCCGAAGGCAGGCGATGCACCCAACACTGATAAAACGGCGGCGCCTAACACCGGTCAAAGCACCGGGTCCGGCGGGGCAATGGCATCGCAAATATCCAGCAAGGCCACCCAGCCGGCCGGCGGCGAGACCTTGATGAGAACAGCAACTGTTCCGAATAGCGAAACGTACGACCTGGCCGGCGGGTCAGACGGCACCTCCTTATCGCCGGGCTACTTGCCGGAGGGGGCAAATCTGACCAATATCGAAAGCTGGGGCGTTGCGGTCCGCCTTAATTACACTGCTGGCGAGTCGAACTTTTATATCGAAGCCCGCCCGGCCCAGGACAGCTATGCCTCCGCTCTTAGTTCAGCCGGTCAAGTGATCCGGCTCAAAAATCATGACGGGCTGTTGCACAATCCATCCCCCTCCGGCGGGGTTACCCTGACCTGGGAGCAGGGAGGGCAGGTGATCACCGTGCACGGCAACCTGCCCGAGCCGGAGCTGATCAAAATCGCCGAGTCACTGTGAGCTTGCTGTTCTTAGCAAATTAATTACTTGCTTTATTTGCGAAAATATAGGTTGTAAAGTATAGCGGGCAAAAAATCCCGCCTGGCAAAACTCTAGCCATGTCGCCTGTAGCAAGTCTAAGAAATATTATCCTCTCCGCCCGATAAAAAAAACCGGCATTATTGCCGGGCTATCAATATCATTCACACAAAACTGATGGATGTCCTATTTTGGCATATAGATGCCTTACCTTGTTGTTAATAGATTCAAAATCGATCGTCTATTGAATAATCTTGAGAATGTAATTGTGGGACGTGCTCTGTTTAACCGAGTTTGGACAGCGCCTCCATCAGCTTTTGATACGTTGCCTCCAGGGACTCGGAGATGACCCGGACGTCCCCCAGCACAGGCATGAAATTGGTGTCACCGCCCCAGCGGGGCACCACATGGATGTGCACATGTCCGGGCACACCGGCGCCGGCAATCCTGCCCATATTAATCCCTACGTTAAACCCCTCCGGGTTAAACGAGCGCAGCGCCTTGATCATTTTCTGCGTGTTCTTAAAAAGCTCCAGCATTTCCTCATCGGTTAATTCATCGACATCTCCCACATGCCTTTTGGGCACTACCATCACGTGCCCGTTAGTATAGGGGTAGCGGTTCATTAAGACAAAGGTCTTGTCATCCCGAAACAGGACCAGGTTTTCCCCATCATTGTCCGACTCCAGGATCTTGCAAAAAATACACTTATCATCGTGGTCCCCACCGATATAAACCATGCGCCAGGGCGCCCAAATTTGTTGCATATCTCTCGCTCCCATCTTTAGAATAAAAAACAGCTTCTTTTCACAATATTTTTCTTCAAGACAACCGCACAACCTCAAACTTACTTATCCAAACGCTCTTACTTCAGAGCTATTATATATTTTAATGGAATAATTGTATACACCGATTCGACCATATAATCTTCCATTGATTCAACCTATTAGCTGCTAAACGTGTTTTTAGATCCAGTGGCATCTGGACGTGACAGGCTACCCAGTGCTTCTACCGATTAATCTGCTAACCACAAAATGACTCAACAAATTACCGGAAGATTGCCTGCCAGGTCCCAATTTTCAGTAAAATAGAACCATAGGTTTCGAGATCGCCTCTTTTCCTGTCCCTGGGCAATACTAACCGGTAGATCCAGCAAGTACGCCGAATTTTTACCCCGTCATTATTATATAGGAAAGGCTATGATGCAAAGAATCATAGCCTTTTCCATGTCTTAAATGTAATTATCTTGCAGCCTAAATACTCGTCCTGATTTATTGTTATTTTCGATCATTATCATTGAAACTGGTTTTTTTCGTCCGGTCTTTTTGATTTTCCCTGCTGTTTCCCCAGCCGAATCCCCGGCAGCTTTCCCGGCTGTTTTCCCTGCTATAATATTCCTTGTTATTTTCCCTGCTGTTCTCCCTGCTGTTTGTTATAGTTACCTTGCTGCTGCTTTCATTTTTCTTGGTATCTGCTAATTTTTTGTCGAAGTTATTTGATTTTTTTTTGTCCTCTAAAGCAGTATCAATATTTTTCTCAGCGTAGGCATCCGCTGTTTTTTGCAGCTGCTTATAAACACCTTTGCTGACCACTTTCTTTTCCTGATCATCCTTGCTGTCAGCGGCGGCCTCAACGGCTTCGTTTTCCCTGATCAGCTCGACTACCGACACTTTCTTATCTTTTTCTAATTTTCCTAAACTAATCGACTTGATCTCACTGGGGCTGATTTCCACACCTTTTTTAGCCGTATTCTGCAGCAGGATATACCTGCCGGTGGAAAGACCGGTTTTTTCAGCCTCCTGCCGGACTGAGCTGTCTACCGGCTCGATAATCACGTCGGTACTCACCTGGCTTATTACCAGCTGGTTTTTTACGGACTCATAAATGCCGTTTACATCCGCCAGCGGCTCTTCATCCTGGCCGGTGGTCATGGTCACCAGGATCACATTTTCGCCGGTTTCCACCAGAAACTGGTCGCTGATCGCCTGGGCGACGATCCGCTCCACAGCCTCATGCACGTCGAGCTTGAGCACCTGGATCTCCTGCAGCAGGGCCTCGCCCTCACTATTCAGGCCCCGCGCCAAGACGACCTGCCGGTCGGCCGCCACCCCCAGCTCAACACTGGGGTTAATATCAAGCGTCAGGTAAGCTGCCGCCGGCGGCACCTGCCCCATCCAGAACTGCCCGACCAGGGCGAACATCAGGATCGACGCCGCTACCGCCAGCCAGCTAACATATGGAATTCTCGTCCTCTCTTCCACGTCGATGATTTGCCCGAGCCAGCAACCGCCCCTTGGCAAGGGCACTTTCTTGTATTCACCGGCGCGGGTCAGGACAATGCAAGACTTGCCGGTTATTTTTACAATCATACCACTGGTTTTCAACTCAGATCCCCCTTTAAGCTAGGAGCCGGCAGCTTCAAATAATCAGCCAGGTATAAAAAATCCTGCCGCCGGTAAATCAATACGGCCATTGCAATGATATACTTGCGACCCCTTTCTAGGGTTTTCCGGCCCACGCCGGTGTTCTTTTCCAATTCTAAGAGTGGCAGCTTTTTGCTGGCCGCAAATTTTTCAAACAGATTGCCCGCTTCGGCCAGCTCCCAGGCCGCCCGCATTAACGAACGGCGGGTTTCCTGGTGGCGTGGTGAACTCCTGACCAGGTCCATGAAGGACACCCCGTAAGACTGCAGCAGCTCGTCGTACTCTAGAATTTCTTCTTCCCTTTCCTTGGAGACTTCCTCTTCCCGGTAATTATCCCAGGCTACAGCAACCTCGGCATTGTTCAGGCCATCCTCCGACAGCGGCAGCTGCATGTTGGCTTCATTTCTCTTGCCCCGCCGGTAGTGGTCGATCAGCCTGCTGTTGATCACCTTCCGGGCATAGGGAAGAAAGGGCACTCCATAATCAGTGCGAAACCGGTCTATTGCTTCGTTAAAGGCAATCAGCGCAATGGCTAGCTCGTCATCCCTGCCCCATTCCAAAATCCGCTTGGCAAATTTACACGCAGACTTAAAAACAAAGGGACGATAGGCTTCCAAAAAACTCTCCCGGAATAAGTTGTCCCCTTGTTGAATTTTTTTTATATCGGCATCCAAATCCTGTACAGGAAACAAAAATTCACTCCCCTCCTTGTACCGGAGTCCACCTCCACTACATTTAAAGCAGGCGGCCGGGGGGGTTTGACCGCTCCTTGATTATGTATACGAAACAGGAGGGTCTTTTTAAGTGTTAGTCCAAAGTAAATTATATCATGAAGTGAAATAAAGACACCGGTAAAATATCCCAGGCAGATTAGGGGTAAAAACTGTTATTTTGCCGCATCCTGTGGTAAACTCACTATATGTGTACATACAGGAGGATGACTTATGAGCGAAGTACGAGTGAGATTTGCGCCCAGCCCCACCGGCAGCCTGCATATCGGAGGGGCCCGGACGGCCCTCTTTAACTGGCTCTTTGCCAGGCATCATGACGGCAAGTTCATTTTGCGGATAGACGATACCGACACCGCGCGCTCCACCGGCGACTCCATCGAGCAGATCCTGTCCTCGATGAAGTGGCTGGGGCTCTTTTGGGACGAAGGACCGGGAGTGGGGGGCCCTTATGAGCCTTATTTGCAGTCCCAGCGCATGCCGCTCTACCGGCAGGCTGTCGTTCAGCTATTAGCCGGGGGCAAGGCCTACTACTGCTACTGCACGCCGGAAGAGCTGGCCGAGCGGCGCAATGAAGCCATGGCGGCCAAACGCGCCCCGCGCTATGACGGACGCTGTCGCGACCTGAGCCAGGCTGAGCGCGAAAAACTGGAGGCCGAGGGCCGCCTGCCGGTGATCAGGCTGCGGGTGCCCGACAGCGGCGAAACGGTGGTGCACGACTACTGCCGGGGCGATATTTCCTTTGCCAACGCGCTTTTAGACGACTTTATCATTATGAAGTCCAACGGCGACCCCACCTATAACTTTGCCACTGTGATGGATGATGCGCAGATGAGGATCAGCCATATCCTGCGGGCCGAGGAGCACCTCTCCAACACCCCGCGGCAGATCCTGGTCTACGAGGCGCTGGGCTACCCGCTGCCGGTCTTTGCCCATCTCTCCATGATCCTGGCCCCGGACCGCAGCAAGCTTTCCAAGCGCCACGGCGCCACCTCGGTGGAGGAATTCCGGGAGCAGGGCTACCTGCCCGCGGCGCTGATCAACTACCTGGCGCTCTTAGGCTGGTCCCCGGAAGGTGACTCCGAGATCATGTCCCCGGCGGAAATGGTTTACCAGTTTTCACTGGACAACGTGGGAAAAACAGCGGCCATTTATGATTTGAATAAGCTGACCTGGATTAACGGCCACTATTTAAACGAGGCTGACCTGACCCTGATCACCGGCCTGGTCATCCCGCTATTGAAGGAGCGCGGCCTGGTGCCGGAGGAGATCACGCCCCATTTTTATTATTACATCATGGAAGTGGTTGGCACGGTGCGCACCCGGGTCAAGACGATCAACGAAATTGCGGACGCCGCCACTTACTTCTTCAGCGATGATTTCGATTATGACTCGAAAGGCGTGGCCAAATACTTCGATAAGCCCGGTGCGGCCCATTTGCTGAGACAAGCCCGGCAGGCGCTGGAGCAGTTGGAGTCCTTCGGCATGGACAACACGGAGGCCACCTACCGGGAGTTGGCCGAGAACCTGGGGATTAAAGCTGCCGAACTGATCCACCCCACCAGGCTGGCCCTCTCCGGCCGCACCATGACCCCCGGGCTCTTCGACGTGATGGTCACCCTGGGCAAGGAGAAGTCCCTGGAGCGGCTGGACCGGGCGATTGCCTTTATTGAGCAACTCGACAACACTGGCGTTAAGCATTAATAAAACAACGATATCGCTGCAACATTTGACCAACTGCACTGAACAGCTAAAAACTTATGCTGATAATAGAGAATCCTCTAGCCATCACTGCGTACACATTATCACAAGATAAACACACCAAACATCAATAAGGCTTGCATTAGATAAAGTACTGTTGTATAATAAAGTTCGTCTGAAGACAGACATGGTTATATTGCGGGATGGTGTAGTGGTAGCACGGATGACTCTGGATCATCTAGCCTAGGTTCGAGCCCTAGTCCCGCAGCCAGACTGCTGACATTAATAACACCTGCAAAGTTGCTGCAGGTGTTTTTTATTATTACTTATGTTGGACATATTCTTCTAACGTGTTTTTAACCAATCCAGAGAATGTTTGACATAAGTGAATTCGAAACTTACATGCAGATATTTCAGACTTTTCAAATTTATAAATTATTTAATATTTGATAGTTAATGAGGTAAGATGTTCTAGCATAAAGACAACTGGTTGGTCCCATACTAGTACCATAAAACAATTAAGGAGATGAAAAACATGGCTAAAGGACAAAAGACCAACCAGATTCTGATTCGCGGAGCCGGACGGGCAATGGAAGCTTTCAAATGGGAGACTGCAAGCGAACTTGGTATCCAGGTTCCTGACAGTGGTTACATGGGTGACCTGCCGTCCCGGATGAACGGTGCTATCGGCGGCAACATGGTCAAGAAAATGATTGCAGCTTACGAAAACAGTCTAGCATCAGGCACAGTACCTGCTACTCCACAGGTAACTAATGCCAACTTAACGCAATAACGAAATAGGGAACAGTCTTAACTTACTGTTCCCTATTTTTACATAGGATATGCAAAAACTGTTGTTCAATTTAACTTACCTTTTCCAATTTCACCGCACAAACTTTATATTCCGGTATCTTCGAAACTGGATCCCTAGCCGGATTGGTCAAATTGTTAATCGGCACATCCGGATATTGGAAAGAGGTGAACACCATACCCGGTGTTACGGTATTGGTAATCCTGGCACCAACCTCTACCTGGCCGCGGCGGGACGTTACTCTTACTCTGTCCCCGTCAGAGATGCTTAGCTTCTCAGCATCAACCCCATTGATTTCCAAATATTCCGCCGGATAAAATACCTCCATAGTGCCGGTGCGCTGAGTCATCGTTCCGGTATGATAGTGATATCTTCTGCGGCCGGTACTAAGCACAAATGGATATTCTTGATCCGGCAGTTCATTAGGCGAAATGTGCTCCACCGCATGGAACTTACCCGGACCGCGGGTAAATTTGCCGGCGTGAAGGAACTTGGTGCCTGGATGTTCGGGCGTTGGGCTTGGCCACTGTAAACCGCTTTCTTCTAAACGGGCATAGGATATTCCGCCATAAGAAGGCGTTACTCCGGCGATCCCAGCCATAATGTGTCCAAGCGAGTCGTAGCTCATCGGGTAGCCCATGGCTTTTTCCAATGCTGATTACATCAATAAAACATGAAACAATCTTGGAAGTTAACGAAGCTTTCGTAAAAAGAAGTGGCTTGGCCAGGAAAGAATTGCTTGGGGTCAGGACAATTGATTTGGGTTTTTGGGCAGATATAAGTAAGCGTCATAAAATTACCGATGAGCTTAAAAAAAATAGGTGCTTCTATAACATTGAAATGAAATTATCCGGAAAGACTGGCGGAACTGGGACATTCTTAGTGTCGGGGTGTGTCATTACTCGGCATGGTGAGGACTGTGTCCTGAGCACAGCCAATGAAATTACTGAGCTAAGACGTTACCAGAAGGAAACAGCCCGGTTAGAACGCCTGCATCTAATAGGAACAATGGCGGCGAGGCTTCCTGCAATTACTGAGGGAAAAAGAGAGGTACGCTGCAGATCTGGAGCATATGAATTTAATGATCGGGGAACTGGATCGGGCCAATGCAATTATTACAGAATATCTAACATTGGCAAGAAACAAGGCAGTCGATATTAAGCTTCAAAACTTAAACGAAAGAATTGAGGACATCTATCCTCTGCTCAGAACTGATGCTGTGAAAAATGACATGAATATCAAACTGGAGCTTGGTGAAATACCAGATTTACTTATGGATAAAAATGAAATTCATCAGCTCATCCTTAATCTTGTCCGCAATGGCATAGAAGCAATGGAGCCAGGCGGTGTTTTGACGATTAAAACATTCCCGGAGGGCGGTGATGTTGTCTTGGCTGTGCAAGACCAGGGCCAGGGTATTGACCCGGAAGTGATGGAACACATTGGTATACCTTTCTTTACCACCAAAGACACCGGCACCTGGCTCGGTCTGCCCACATGCTACAGCATTGCTCAAAGGCACAATGCTAAAATTGATATAGATACCAGTCCTTATGGAACAATTTTTTTAGTGCGGTTTAAAGTAGGTTAATTAACGCAATAACGAAATAGGCAACAGTATTAATTTACTGTTCCCTACTTTTACATAGACATGCATAGATTATATTGGCACCATTTTGCTAAAGCCTCTGTCTTCCCAAAAGGTGAAATCAAGGGCTTTAGCTTTAATCGTTGAACACGTTCGGCAATCAGCATCGCCGGCTACCTTCAAGTATCATTAGTTACTTTTTAATTTCCCAATAGCAATTTTTCGGAGAGGCTATTTTTTCCTCCTTCTTAAGCTTTTTCATCACTTTGTCAACCTCTTTTTTGTCGATGCCGGTGGCAGCGGCAATTTGGCTGGCGCTGACCGGCTTGTCCGCCTTGTTGAAAAATTTTAAGATCACCTCATAATTATCCATGCTTCATCCTCCCTTCACGACAATATCTTCCCATGTTGATAATAAAACAATACTTTATATTTTTTTCATTTCCTGCAAAGCTCCTAAAATTTCTCCGCTCTTTTCTGCAGCTTTAAAATTATCTCACTGCAATAGATAAAAGATGGTATCGCCGTATACAGCCGGGACATTACCGAGCACAAGAAAGCAGAAGAGGCGTTGCGTTTATCTGAAGAAAAGTTCTCTGATGCCTTTTATCATAATCAAACGGCGATAGCCATTGCCTTTCTTTACCACCAAAGACACCGGCACCGGGCTCGGGTTGGCCACCTGCTACAGCATTGCCCAGAGGCACAACGCTAAAATTGACATAGAAACCAGCCCATTTGGAACGACTTTTTTTGTCCGGTTTAAAATAGGGGATAACCGGTAAACAGGCAAAAGTAAAACTACTTTTGCCTGTTTTGTACACTCACCCTTGAGTCTTCATATAAATTGTAAAACTTATTATCCGTCTGCATACTGCTCAAGATAATGCTCGATATACTGCCGCACTTTAGCGGCCGGCCGGTAGACCCCGAAATGCCCCTCGCACAGGATATCCGCCTTTAAGTCGATCAGCTTCTTCATGGAAGCCTGCCACTTATCTAAATCCGAGCCCCAGGATGCATTAAAGGGCCCGTGAATATCCTGGCCGAACAGGACCCTGCCGCCAGGGAGATCCACATAAGGACTGATGCCGCCGGGAGTGTGCCCGGGGGTAAGCAGACAGTGGAGAGTCAGACCCCCGATCTGTATGTCCTGCCTGTCTCCCTGCAGCACCAGGTCTGCCTCTACCGGCTGGTATTTAAGCCGGTAATATTTTTCAGCTGTTAAATTAGGCAGCCCCTTGGAGATAGCGTCCAGCTCCAGGACATGGGCGACTATCTTGGCGCCCAAGGATTGAAAAAAGCTCAGGCCGCCGGTATGGTCAATATGCCCGTGGGTGGCAATCACGTATTTTAACAAATCCTGCTCGAAGCCGAGTGTTTTTATATTGTCTAAGATTGACCAGCCGGACAAGCCGACACCGGTGTCCACCAGGGCCAACTCGCTGCCCCCGTCGATCAGGTAAACACAGCAATCCCTCATGTCGGTCAAGTCCTGGCTGCCGACCAGGTAAACCCCGTCAATGATTTTCTCAGGCTTACGCATAGGCTTCCCCTTTCAAAATAAAATTTTTCGTGATATATTTTTCCCAATCCCCAAAACTGTTATTGCCGGCTTTATTACTGAGGGTGTACTGGTTTAAAAACGCTCGCATTTCGCCTAATTGTTTCTTTAGCCAGCCGTAAGCCGTCTGCCATACCTTCAGACCACCTGTCTGTTCAGGTGGTCTGTTAGTACTATTAATGCTTGAAGGGGCAAAATAATACTAAATTTAGAACAATTACTATGAAAAAGTGGCCAGTTTTTTCACCTCTAAAACTGGCGATAATGCTTGCAACAATGATATTAATCCAAAGCGCGCTCCAAAATCTGATACATCCGCTCCACTATCCCGCGGGGGTCGGCCATCAGGCCGGCGGAAATGAGCGCGTTGTCATAGATCTGCTCGGCCGCGGTTTTGGCAAAATCAGCGTCTTTTTCCCGCAGCGCGGCCAGGCGCTTGATCAGCGCGTGCCGGGTATTGATCTCCAGGACCTTCTTGCCCATGCCCATGGCCCCCAGGTCCTTATTCACAGCCTGCATCACCCGCTGCATGCTGCTGGTCATCATGCTGTCCTGATTCAGGATCACAGCCGGGCTTTCCACCAGCCGCTTGGACTCCTTCACCTCACTGACCCGGTCCCCCAGGGTGTCCTTGAGCCAGCCGGCCAGGGCCTGGACCATTTCGCTGTCCAGGGGCTCGGCGCCGGAGCTGTCTTCTAACGCAGCAAGCTCCAGCTCGGCCTGGTCGGCGGACACCAGCTTTTTCTCCTGATACTCCATCAGGTTGCTCAGCACGAAGTCGTCCACCGGCTCGTGGGTATAGATTACTTCCAAATTGCGGGCGCGAAATGCCTCCAGGTAGGGGCCGGCCTCAATGATTTCCCGGGTGGGACCGTTGATATAGTAAATCTCTTTTTGCCCCTCCGGCATGCGCTCAATGTACTCTGCCAGGGAGGTCAGCTTGCCCTCAGTTGCCGACGACTCAAACCGCAGTAGCTTGGCCAGATCGTCCCGGTGGGTGAAATCGGTGGTCAGGCCTTCCTTAATAAAGATGCCGAAGGTCTGCCAGAACTCGGCATACTTGTCCGGGCTGTTCTTGGCCTGCTCGTTTAAAAACCTCAGGAAGCGGCCGGTAATCGCCCGGCGCAGCCTGGCCACCAGGGCGCTGTCCTGCATGGTTTCGCGGGAGATGTTCAAGGGAATATCCTCGCTGTCTACAACCCCCTTGACAAAGCGCAGCCACTCCGGCAAAATGTTCTCCGCCTGCTGCTGGATCAATACTTTGCGGCAGTACAGGTTCACCCCCGGCTCCATACGGCCGAAGCCAAAGCGCTCAAAGTTATGCTTGGGCACAAACAAAAGCGCGTTGATGGCCAGCGGTGCGTCAGCGGAAAAATGCAGCCGGAATAGAGGCTCGTCGTAGGCATTGGCGATGAACTTATAAAATTCGTTGTACTCTTCCTCGGTAATCTCATTCTTATTCCGGGTCCAGATGGCCTGGATCGTATTAACCTTCTCGCCGTTGACCGTGATCGGAAAGGACACAAAGCTGGAGTACTGCCTGATGATGCGCTTGATGGTCTCGGTCCCGGCAAATTCGTAGGCGTCATCCTTAAGCTCCAGGATAATCTTCGTACCCCGGGTTAAGCCTTCCGCCGGGCCGATAGTATAGCTGCCGATCCCGTCCGAGGCCCACTCCCAGCCTGCTGCGCCGGCCTGGTAGGACTTGGACAGCACGCGAATTTTCTTTGCCACCATGAAAGCGGCGTAAAAGCCCACGCCGAACTGGCCGATCAAGCTCAAATCTTTTCTGTCGGCATCGGCCAGCTGCTGGACTAATGTTTTGGAGCCGGAGTGGGCAATGGTGCCCAGGTTTTCGATCAGCTCGTCTTTGGTCATGCCAATCCCACTATCGGTGATGGTCACGGTGTGCTCTTTGTCGTCAGCCTCAATGGTAATTTCCAGGGGCAGCTCTTTGTCCTCCACGGTCTGGTTGGTCAGGCTCTCATAGCGCAGTTTCTCCAGGGCATCCGCGGCATTTGAGATAAGCTCGCGCAGAAATATTTCGCGGTCGGTGTACAGCGAGTTCACTACAATATCCAGGACTTGCTTCACTTCCGCTTGAAATTCTCTTGTTTCGAAAGCTTTTTCTCCGGCAGCTTCCGTCATGATATCAACCTCCGTTTACTGAAACTTTTCATATTAGACACCCCTGCCGATGAGAAGCACTCCCAATATTGCGCGCAGCACCGGCAGGGATGAAAGACAATATTATGGTATAGATTGCATTAAGTTTCTCTAGTCGCAGCGTACCGGCCCGGGATGAAAGGCAATTTTTATGGTATAAATTTTAAGCCTCACTCGCAAATAACCGAAGAACCGTAAAAAGGAAATTTAACCATATAATCATTTTAAAAAAAATTAACCAAAAAATAAATATTATCTTCTATAGAATATAACCAAAAACCCCTGAAAAAAGCGTTGTGTGAATATAAACGTCGGAATAGCTTGCTATGGACACCGGCCCGCCCTATTGTTAAAATAAAATATTAATTATTGACCGAGGTACATTAATTTGGCAGAGTTAACTAACGTGCAACGACGTCACTTGATTTTGTTCGGGTTGATTAATTTCTTGCTGGGCTTCGCCGTCCAGGGCTCGATTATTTTTATCCCGCTGCTGGGCACCCAGCTGGGCGCTTCCGATTATCAGGTGGGGCTGGTGGGCACCGTTTACGGCGCGACTTTTCTGGTATCCTCACTATTTGCCGGCTGGCAATCAGACCGCCTGGGCCGGCTTCTTTTTATCCGGTGGGGCCTTTTGCTCAGCAGCCTGGCCTTTGCCTCCCAGCTCCTGGCGCAAAATGTGCTTTTGCTGATCGTTGTCCGGGGCGCGGTTGGATTTGCCCTGGGCATCGCCACCGCGGCGATCATTGCCTATGCCTTTGAATCGGGCATAGATATGGGCAAATTCAGCTCCTACGGCTCACTGGGCTGGATTTTCAGCGCCCTGTCGGCAGCGCTGTTGAAAGAAATCGACATCCTTTTTCTGATCAGCTTCCTGGTCTGCCTGATAGCTTTTTTCTTCTCTCTGGCTTTTCATGAAAAGCCGGCGCCGCGTCTTTCGGAACGGCCCAATCCCTGGCACGTAGCGCGGCGGAACTACCGGGTTTACCTGGCAGTGACTTTGCGGCACCTGGGCGCCACGGCTGTCTGGATAATCCTCCCCCTTTACATGGTCTCGCTGGGGCTGGACGAATTTTGGATCGGCATTTTGTGGGGGATCAACTTTGCTGTCCAGGCAGTTGTCATGCGTTTTCTGGAGCGCTTTTCGGAATATAAAACCTTTGCCTTCGGGCAGCTGCTCTCTATCTTCGTCTTTGTTTCCTTTGCCTATGCTCAAGGCTTGCTTTCCATGCTCGCGATCCAGGTGCTCCTGGGGGTAGCCTGGTCCTGCCTTTATGTGGGCGCACTTCTGATTATTATGAAGAGCGGCGAGGCGCGCGGCACGGCCAGCGGCATTTTTCAGTCCACCCTGAACCTGTGCAGTGCCGTCGGCCCCTTTCTCGGCGGTATCATCGCTCAGGGCTGGGGCTACCGCGGGGTAATGTTTTTTGCAGCGGCCCTGGGGGTGGCGGGAATGCTGGTGGCCGTGCCCAAAAGCCAGGCTCCCGCCGCCGAAAAGCAGTAACTGCCTGCCGCTAACACAGAGCACCGGCAGAAGAGGAGATCGCATGGCCCTGACTTCCTTTTCCCAACAGGATCTCGCCCATCAACCTGCTTTACTCTTTAAGACTTCATTGGACTGGCTTCCTTTCTCGAACTAGCCCACGTAATAGAACATGAAAATAATTTAAACAAAGCGGTGCAACTTTAACAAATAAACAGGTATTTACCCCGGCCGGAGCGCATATGAAATTGAAATAGACTTACGGACCGGGGTGAAGCACTTGTTCCTAATTCATGATAAAATCGTATTCGGCATGGCCGGCGTGCGGGTAATTTCCGCCATCATTGAATTCACGGCAGCGATGCTGATGTTAAAGTTCGGCCGGGTGGAAACTGCCTTTAAAATCAACTGCGTCCTGGCCTTAGTCGGCCCGACTGTGCTGATCATTGTCACCAGCCTGGGACTGGTCGGGCTGGCCGGCAAAATATCCCCTGCCGGTATGGCCGTGGTGCTCCTCGGGGTGACCCTAATCTTTATCGGCATTAACAAACTCTGATTTATTCCTGCCGATTCTACCCTTAAAGCACAATTCATCATTTCTGTTCGGGTTGACCTTGCTTGTTGATTTCCTAAAAGCCGGGAGCTGCAATGTAGATCACTAATTACCATACGCCATCTGGACATTGTCTCTACCCGGCCCTGGCAGGGCATTATATTGCCATGCTCAATTGAATTACCATTTTTTGCAGGAACTAGCCGGCCAGCACATTGACAAAAAAATTAACCACGATCCGAGCCATTTCTTCCTCGCAGCACCACCAAAAGTGATCGACGCCGGGCAGCACTTCGATATTCTTGGGCTCGGGCATGTCCACCGCTTCATGCAGGATTTCAGCGCACGGAATCATATCGTCCTCGGACCCGCAGATGATTAACTTGGGCTTGACGCAATCCCGCAGAACACCGGCGGGAATAACCGGGGACACCCCGGCAATTGCCTTCACGACACTATCAGCACAACCGACCGGCAGAGCTACCCTGCCGCCAAAAGAATAACCCATGATTCCGATGCGGTCCGGGTTGACCTCCTCATGCCGGGCCAGGAAATCCAGCGCGGTGCGGGCGTCGCTCTGCTCCGGCACGCCGCCGCCGAAGAAGCCCTGGCTGCGGGCGACGCCGCGAAAATTAAAGCGCAGGCCGGCAATGCCTGCCTTGGCGAGTCCGTGGCTTACTGCCAGCAATACATTATTGCTCATGCTCCCCCCGTACCGCGGGTCGGGATGGCAAAGCACTACACCCGGGTATTTGCCCGGTTGATCAGGCAGTTCCAAAACAGCTTCCAGACTCAGGCCGTCATTATTCAGGGTTATCTTAATGCGCCGCAATTTCCTCGCTCCTCTCATTTATCTATATTTATCCAGCAAAATACTTGAATTTTCTATAAAATTTATGTACTATAAAATTTAAAATCACGAGTGATAAATTAACAGATATGGAGGCATTAATTTATTATGCCAGATTATTCTTTGCTAGACAAACCAATTTTTATTAGGTTCATGTTCTATCCCCGCCAGGACACCACCCCCTGCCCGGAAAATGCCTTTGACCTGCCCGTCCGGGTCGATGAAAATGCCTCGATCTCCTGCCGCTTTTACCCGGGCGACGCTGCCTGGCCCTGGCTAATCTACTTCCACGGCAACGGGGAGGTGGTCAGTGACTACGACGATTTGGCCTCCCTATATAACCGGATCGGGATTAATATAGCCGTTGCCGATTACCGGGGCTACGGCGCCAGCAGCGGCAATCCCAGTTTTACCAGCATGCTCAAAGACGCCAAAAGCATATTTACCGCCGTTAAAGAGCAGCTTGCCGCCAGAGGATATAACCAGGAGTTGTGGGTAATGGGGCGGTCTTTGGGCAGCCTCTCCGCCTTGGAGCTGGCCCGCCTTTACCCGGAAGACCTGCGGGGGCTGATCATTGAAAGCGGCTTTGCAGACGCTTCGAGAGTGATGAACCACAACGGACATTTCCCAGCCGAGCTGCTCCAGACCCGGTTTCACCAGGAGTGCCTGGAGGAGGTCAGCAAAATCACGATCCCGGCGCTGGTGATCCACGGTGAGGAGGACTATATAGTACCGGTTGAGGAGGCGCAGGTTATCTTTGAACACCTGGGAACACCAAATAAGAAGTTGCTCCTGATCCCGATGGCAGGCCATAATGACCTGATGTTCCTCGGATTTAAGCAGTATTTCAAAGCAATTCAAGAGTTTGTTTCCGGCTCCCCGGAAGGATAAAGAAACTTCTTCCGGTAAGGCCTTTACTAAAGTGAAGGTGATAAGTCAGGCGAAGGTGCGCAGCATAGGCCGGTGGGGGAGGCTATAAAACACCACAGCGCAGCTGATAAGACAATTTTCCTTTAGCATAAAAGCATCACACAGGGGAAAACTAAAACAGCAGTTTTTTCTGTTCAATGGGAGGGTGAACTATGCAAAAACAAATGTTTCAAATGTTTTTTAAAAAACTTAATGGAGATTTTGCAGTCACCTACTGGGACGGCACAACTGAACACTATGGCCATAGCGCTCCCACTTTCAGGCTGGAGTTTCACAAAAAAATTCCCTACATTGAATTGATTAAAGACCCGGTGCTGGCCTTCGGCGAGGCCTATATGGACGGTGCCATTGAAATCCATGGGGAAATGGATGAGATCATTAAAATTCTCAACATCAACAAGGAAAGCTTCAAGCAAACCCGGAATAACCCGTCTTTAACCAGGCTCCTACCCGACCGGCTGCGCCAGAAACCCCTGCGCAAATGCCAGGAAGATGTCAGCTTTCATTATGATTTAGGGAATGACTTTTTCTCCCTCTGGCTGGATGAAACTATGTGTTACTCCTGCGCCTACTTTCAGAAGCCTGAGGATTCCCTGCGCCGGGCCCAGGAACAAAAAATGGAGCACGTGCTGAAGAAACTGCAGCTGCACCCCGGCGAAACCCTGCTGGATATCGGAAGCGGCTGGGGGGGCTTAATCCTCCGGGCCGCTCAAAAGTATAAGGTGAAAGCCATGGGCATCACCTTAAGCCGGGAACAGTACCAGGAAACCCTCAGCCGGATCAAGAAGCTTTGCTTAACCGGTCAGGTGGAGGTGGCCTTGATGGATTACCGCCAACTGGCGAAAACCGGGCGGACTTTCGATAAAATCGCCAGCATCGGCATGTTCGAGCATATAGGCCAGGCCAATTATGCCCAATTCATGCTGTCCTTAAAAAAGCTCCTTAAAGAGGGCGGGCTCACCTTACTGCATACCATCACCAAAACCAAAGAGGCCCCGGTCAATTCCTGGACGGCGAAATACATTTTTCCCGGGGGGTATATCCCGTCTTTGCGCGAGATTATGTGGCTGTTGCCTGAATACGACTTCCACGTTATTGATCTGGAGAGCCTGCGGCTGCACTATGCCATGACCCTTGACCGCTGGCAGGCCGGCTTTGATCAAAAAATTGATCAGATCAAGGAGAAATATGGCGAGCGCTTTATCCGCATGTGGCGGTTTTACTTGAGCACCAGCGCCGCCTCGTTCCGGTACAGCGACCTGAGCGTGCACCAATTCCTATTCTCCGGCGGTCTAAACAACAGCCTCCCTCTGACCCGGCGGCATTTATATTAGACAAAGTTTTAACAGCGCCCGGCGGGCTTTTGGGCCTGGTTGCCTGCTGCCGGCCGCCCCGCTTCCAACTCCTGCACCCGCTGCTCAAGACGGATAATATGATCCTGCATCTCCAGCATCATTTCCGCCACCGGGTCGGGCAACAGGTCGTGCCTCAAGTCGATGTCTGCATCACTGTCCAGGGAAACTTTCTGACCATCCCGGGCCACTATTTTGCCGGGCACACCAACCACCGTGCTGTTGGCCGGAACAGCATTCAAAACAACCGAGCCCGCGCCAATCCGGGAATTGTCTCCCACAGTAAACGAGCCAAGCACCTTAGCCCCCGTACTGATCACCACATTGTTGCCGATGGTGGGGTGTCTTTTTTCCTTTTCCTTGCCCGTCCCCCCCAGGGTCACCCCCTGGTAAATCGTCACATGATCGCCAACCTCCGCAGTCTCACCTATCACCACGCCGCTGCCGTGATCGATAAACAGGCACTGGCCGATTTTGGCCCCGGGGTGAATTTCAATTTCCGTTAAAAAACGCGCTATTTGTGAGATTAGCCGGGCAATAATGTACCAGCCGCGGCAATAAAAAAAATGCGCCACCCGGTGCATCAGCACAGCGTGAAAACCGGGGTAGCAGAGAATCACTTCAAGTGCAGACTTCGCGGCCGGATCCCGGGCCATAATGCTCCGGATATAACTTCTCGTTTGATCAAACAAAAAATCACCCCCACACGTTCTATCAAGAGTTACACTTTGCTATAATTACTACAATCCCGCTAATGACCGCTCCTCGCAACAGCCGGCACAGTCCCGGCACACCGCCCTACATACTCCAATACCGCCGGCTAATATTACTTAAACACAGGTTCGTACCCGGACAAAACGCGGACCCGGGGCTCTTGCGCAAGCTCACCACCACAGGGTTGATTAATTATTAAAATACAATATGCAATCCAGGGGAGAAGAGAAACTCGAATATTCTACCTGTTGATCAGGTAAAATTATATTTTGATATATAAATCCCATTAATAAAATTACTCATATTAATATACTACACTATTAATTCGATTTCCAGGTCAATTATTGCCCGCTGGCGCTCGACTCATCGGGTAAGCCTCTAATTTTGGCCGGGCAAGCTCCTTTTTTTGTCTCCGGCAAACACTGCAGCCGGGCTATTTTTTGTTGACAATAAGCCTAGCGCAATGCTATGCTTTAATTATTTAATAACGATATTTTATACTCGGGACGTATACTCCATCAGGAGGTTAATTAGATGCGTGTAATTTATTTTGACCATAGCGCCACCACCCCGGTTCACCCGGCAGTGGCCAATGAAATGTACAACTTCCTGACCGGCGATAATTTTGGCAACCCCTCGAGTATTTATCGCTTTGGACGCATGGCGCGGGAGGCCATAGAACTGGCGCGGGGAAAAATTGCCCGGGCCATCGGCGCCGATCCAAACAGTCCCACTGAAATTGTGTTTACCAGCGGCGGCACGGAGTCGGACAACATGGCCATCCACGGGGCGGCTTACACCAACAGCAACCGGGGAAACCATATCATATCCTGCGCCGTGGAACATCATGCGGTGCTAAACACTGTTAAGGCCCTGGGCCAGCAGGGCTTTGACATCACGATCCTGCCGGTGGACCGGTACGGCCTGGTGGACGCAAGCGATGTGGCGAAAGCCGTCACAGACAAAACCATCCTGATTACCATTATGCACGCCAATAACGAAGTCGGCACGATCATGCCCATCGCTGAAATCGGAAAGCTGGCTAAAGAGCGCGGTATCATTTTTCATGTTGACGCAGTCCAGAGCTTTGGCAAGGTCCCGGTGAACGTGGACGAGCTGAGTGTAGACCTATTAACCATATCCGGGCATAAAATATACGGGCCCAAAGGCACCGGCGCGCTGTATATCCGCACCGGTACGGCCTGGCAGCAGACCCTGCTGCATGGCGGCGCCCAGGAGCGGCTGCGCCGGGCCGGCACTGAAAATGTCCCCGGGATCATCGGGCTGGGCAAAGCAGTTGAGCTGGCTATGGAAAATATGGAGAAAGAAAACAAGCGGTTAAGCAATTTGCGTGACAGACTGATCAGAGAGGTAACCACCAATTTTAAAGATGTCAGGTTGACCGGGCACCCGGCTAAACGCCTGCCCAATCATGCCAGCTTCCTGTTCGAGGATATTGAGGGCGAGGAATTGCAGCTCAAGCTGGACGCCGAAGATATTGCAGCTTCCACCGGCTCAGCCTGCACCTCTGGCTCCATGGAGCCTTCACATGTGCTTATGGCCATGGGGGTGCCGCCTGCAGAGGCTTATGGCTCCCTGCGGTTGACCCTAGGCGCCGGCAATACTGAAGAAGACGTGGACCGGTTTCTGGCTGTCCTGGGTCCTGCAGTTGAAAGTTTACGGATTTAAGTTATCAGGCCACTGCTTTAAAGTGGTGATTAACCTTCTGGTCTCTGGTTCTAGTAAACCGGCCTGACCGGCGGAAAGCTCTATTTGCGCTGAAGACGCAGGGTTTTACCTTGGGCAATTTAAAATAATTAAAATGAACAAGCCAAAGGGTAGGTCGTATCGATTCCTTTTCAGGAACCTGACCTACCCTTCACTGAGGCGCACTGCAAATCAGTGAATCCCTCCTTAACCACCTCTGACCGTCCAACCAGGCCTAACATCAACAGATATTACCCTGGCCGAACCTTCCATCCGAATCCTCCTTACCGGAGTTTTCGCTGCTGTCCAAGCTTGCCTACTCCTCGCTTTACTTTGAGCACTGGTCCACTTACTATATCCCATGGCTTCACTTTAGTCACCGGATCCTCAGTAAACCTGGTCGATCCCTTACTTTACCATCGCTTTTCAGAGATTTTCCTTTGAACTGGTAAGTCATCATAGTCCTGGTTTTTCTGTTCCTCCCAGCGGCTTCACCCTAGCTATTGGGGTCCCAGCTTTTCATTACTCTCCCATTGGCTTTACCTTAGCCTCGGAGATTTCACTAAACCTGTTCGGTTCCTACTGCGCCAACCGGCTTTTCGGCATCCTCACTTTGAACTAGCTTCCTCACGGGCTCCGGTCACCTTACTCCTCAGAGTGCTTTACCTTAGCACCCTGATTTTCAGTTGCCCCTACTCTCCCAGCGGCTTTACCTTAGCCTGCATGGATTTCAGTTGACCTGTTCGATTCTTACTGCGCCTTCCCGGCGCTTCAGCGATCTCACTTTGAACCCTCTCTACCCGTGGCACCGGTTTCCCTACTCCTGCGGTGACTTTACTCTAGTCACCGGATTTTCAGTTACCCTACTCGCCCTCGGCTTTACCCTAGCCCGCGGGGTTTTCTGTTAACCTGACCGGCCCTTACTTCACCTAGCGGCTTTTCAGCACCCGTCTTTGAGCCACTTCATTTAAAGCTTCATTGTTTCGGCCACTTGTTCCAACCTCAGCAGCTATCGGACTAATCAGAGGTCTGCCTCCTAGTACTCTAGCACTCGGCTATTTCTTAGGACAATTTAATTATATTCAGACACACCCAACTTGTCAATAAGTTTTTTGATAATTTTTAATAATTTTATTGTTCAAAAATAATATAATTTTCTATCTTTTCTCCCTAATAATCCCAAATGGTGGATCCCTTTGTCAAAGCCTTACCGGGGTTAACCCACCAGCCCGCAGGGTGCCCCGGATACCCAACCAGGGCAGAGAGAATTTACTCCTCTATCTGCACCTCCGTGTTTTCCAGAAAGCGCGCGACCATGTTGTAAAAGCCGATCACCAGGGTCAGCTCCGCCAGCTCGCGGTGATCCAGGTACCCGGCCAGGGCGTTGAAGGTCTTGTTGGTGGACTTCACCCGGCGGGTGACCTCATCGGTATATTTCAAAACCAGCCTCTCCAGCTCATTAAAGCAATCAGCCTCCGGGCCAATTTTCGCCCCGGCGATTTTTTCTTCCGGCGCCCCGGCAGCCCGGGCGATTTTTTCGTGCTGGTACCATTCATAGTTGGAATTGCACAGAGTGGCTACCCTGAGGATGGAGAGCTCACGCAGCACCGCGTCCAGTTTGAGCTGGGACAACAGTGAGCTGCCCAGCCGCATGTAGTGGCGCACGCAGCTTTCCGCATGGGCCATCATCTTGTTAATGTTCAAGCTATTGGTCGGCCCGTCGGCCAGGATCATTTTCTGCGTTTTCTCAGGCATCTGCTCCACCGGCAAAAGCGGCAGGCGGGGCTCTTTTTTCTTGACCGCCCGGTCATTTCTTGTTGTGCAAACTCGTGGCATGCTCATTACCCCCTTTCCAATATATTTTAAAATAAGTTACAATATAAGCAACCTTATTTTTGAAAATTATACCGCCAGGTGATATTAACATGAGACCATCGGTATATATCAGCAGGAGCATCGCCCGGGAAGCAGTCGGCATCATCGCAGCCTCGTGCGACTACCGGATCTGGAATAATGATCAGCCGGTACCCGCAAAAATTCTGGAAGAAGAAATAAAGAAATCAGACGGTGTACTGACCACGCTGTCCGACCAGGTTAATGTTGCTTTCATCACCGGGGCCCCTAACCTGAAAATTATCAGCAACATGGCGGCAGGCTTCGATAATATCGATATTGGCGCGGCTACGGCAAAAGGGGTGATGGTCACCAATACCCCGGGCATTCTCACCAATACCACCGCGGACCTGGCCTTTGCCCTGTTCCTGGCG
Source organism: Pelotomaculum sp. PtaB.Bin104 (assembly GCA_002067205.1). Taxonomy (GTDB): domain Bacteria; phylum Bacillota; class Desulfotomaculia; order Desulfotomaculales; family Pelotomaculaceae; genus MVQL01. The sequence goes on along the minus strand of MVQL01000211.1, from coordinate 188,610 downwards.
GCCTCCCGGCGCCTGGTGGAAGCGGAAAATTTCCTGCGCAGCGGGCAGTGGCAAGCCTGGGAGCCGCTGCTGTTAACCGGCCGGGATATTTACGGCGCTACCCTGGGCATCATCGGCCTGGGCCAGATCGGCAGCGCAGTGGCCCGCCGGGCCAAAGGTTTTGATATGAACATAATTTACTGCAACCGTAAGCGCAACCACCAGACCGAGGCCGAGCTCGGGGCCACCTACGCCAGCTTGAGCGAACTTTTATCCACATCGGATATCGTCAGCATCCATTGCCCTCTAACTGCTGAAACCAGGGGGCTAATCAGCTATGGGGAGCTGGCTTTGATGAAGCCGGCCGCTGTGCTGGTCAACACCGCCCGGGGCGGGATAGTAGATGAAGGCGCCCTCTATGAAGCCTTGCTGCACAGGCGCATCTTTGCGGCTGGCCTGGATGTTTTTTCCCAAGAGCCGCTCCCCTTGGCTCACCCGCTGTTGAAGCTGCCCAACGTGGTGCTGCTGCCCCACATCGGCAGCGCCAGTATTGCCACCCGGACTAAAATGGCGATCATGGCCGCCAGTGACCTGGTGTCCGGCCTGACGGGGAAAATCCCGCTCCATTTGGTGAATCCTGAAGTTGTTAGAGAGTACCCGACAGAAAAAAGTTAATGCCGTTGTGGCAAAACAACGGCATTATTTGTTCAATTCTGCTTACCTTGACCTTTAATTAATATTCTGATAGTACAATAATGCTGGAGGTGAATGTTATGACCTGCTCTGAGTCCTTCCTGCCGGGGACGTATTTCTTCAAAGCCCGGAGACATAACCTTCAGACATAAAAGGAGACCTTGTGCTACTATTCAGCCTTATCCTTAAAATTAATCTTATTGATGACCTCAGGGAGCATTTCGGCCAGATTGGCCAGACAGCCCTTCTGGTTTAGGGAGTAGACCTGCACGTTATCTCCCTGAATCACAAGCATCGCAGTCGGGGATAGCTTTATGCCGGCGCCCGCGCCGGTGCCCTTGCCGCCCTGATTATGCTTTTCATCCTGGCCCTCACCGCTTCCCATGCCAAAGCCGACAGACGCAGTCATAATCGGAATAATGGTTATATTACCATTAACAATCGGCTCGCCAATAATGGTCTTGGTTGAGACCAGGCTCTCCAGACGGGATAACATTGACTCAATGTCTTCTTTAAACATTCAAAGCACTCTCCTTTATTTTACTTTTTTTGACTTCATTTTGAGCCGTGCCCACCAGGCCTTCCGTACCGGCCTGGCCAGGAGCAAAGCTGTCGCTAAAAGCAGAATCTTAAGTGGGACGATCCGGCCTGTCGCTTGTCCCTGCACATCAAACATTGTGCCGCAAAAGTCAGGCTCCAGGTCAAGATTAATATGTTCCGCACGCACCGCAGCCGCCAGCCCGGCAATAAACCCGGTCAAGGCGGGATCACCGGTGCCGTAGATCCCGCTTAATCGCAGCCTCAGCCTGAGGGATGCAATCAGTTTTCTTAGATACCTGAACAGGGTATGAATTAAATCTCTGTTGACAAATTTACTAATAACGCTAAAATTAAAGCCTCGCCTTATTCTCATCCGCCTGATTTTCTGGTTAGCTTTCTTTTTTCCGCCGGCACCAGGTTTATCTCTTAAAGTGGGAATTGCGAACCCGGCCAGCCGTAATCCAAATGACTTTTTCCTTCCGGCAAGGTCAATGGCGGCAACAAGAAATCCCCAGCCCCAAGCGATTCTCACCCCGACCAGACGCTCTTCTGTACTAAGGCACCCCACTGCACTAAATGACAGCGGTACACTAAGAAAACCAATGAATAAAACCACTGCGACGATGATTGCGGCTACCCAATCACTCAATGCCGTTCAAGCCTTTTGCCGGTAATATATTGCACATGGGTACCCCCTTTCTGATGTTATTCTAACCCATGTTTCTAAATAAGTTTCACACAGCATCTAAACCATTCCGCCGCATCTGCTTATATAATACCATGCTGCATAAAGGTTTCAAGCTACCGTTACCTATAGCGGGCAGGGCAATAACAACAAAGGCTGCACCAAGTTAAGCCTGGTACAGCCTCATAACTAGCTAATAATCACAGGGTATTTCAGCCAGAATGCCCGTTCCAGGCTGACCACCGCTTCCGCTCTGGTAGTCAGCGCCTGGGGCCGGAAAGTTTGGTCAACGTAGCCCTTCATCACATTTTTTTCTACCACCGCCACCACACCCGGCTCTGACCAACTGGAAATACTCGCCGCATCTTTAAAGTTGCCTAGAGTATTGCTGCCGCTGGCAGCCGGCCGGTCCAGCAGGCGATAGACAATAGCGGCAACCTCCTGCCGGGTAATGGGTCTGTCCGGTTTGATCGTATTGTCTGTATAGCCCCTGATATACCCGGCCGCCATTGCTGCGGCCACTTCATTGTAATACCAACTAGCCGGCGATACATCGCTAAAACTAATTTTTACCTTTTGGTGAAAGCCGAAGGACTTATTGACCAGAGTGATAAATTCAGCCCTGGTAATACTTTGATTGGGCCTAAAGGTCCCATCCGGATATCCCGTAATGTAACCCCTGTCTACCCAGTCATTAATCTCCTGCTCCGCCCAGTGTCCCCGGATATCCGAAACACCGGCAAAGGCCAGCCCGGTTAAAGAAAAAACGATGTATAAAACCACACCAAAAATAATTACTGCCCTGCCACTAATATTCATCCATACCTGCTCCCCTGATATAATTTATTCCGCAGCCGCGGCCACCGTCCGTTTTTTCAGTGATCAATATTCAAACAGTATATTTACCCTTTTGAAGAGCGCAGCTTCCTTTTCCTTGACACTCGCAAAAGACCTTTAACTGGTATATTTAACCTGCAAACCCAGCCTTGAATAATTTATACGCCAGTGTTTGAAGAATTAAGGGGATCGGAATCGATATTATTAGGCCTGACAGTACCTAAACAGCCCGGCAGGCCTTAACCCGGGAGACCCTTTTTTCATCTACCTCCTCAACTTTGAATACCACACCGTTGAATTCGACCACCGGGTGCTCCTCTTCGCCTGGAATCCGGCCCAATTGCCCCACTAAAAAGCCGCTCAATGTTACATAATCTTCTATAGGCAGATCGACTCCCAGGTAATCTTCAACCGCGTCCAGGCTGGTCGCGCCATTAATCATATATGTATTCTCATCCAGTTTTTCAATCTCTTTTTCGATCTCTTCGTCTTCATCAAATATGTTTCCGACGATTTCTTCAATCAGGTCTTCTAAAGTAACAATCCCTGCTGTTCCGCCATATTCATCAATAATCACGGCTAAATGCGTTTTATTTTGCTGGAGTTCCTTGAACAGTTCATCCGTCCTTTTCGATTCAGGAACAAAATAGGGCTTTCTAATAATATCATGCAAGTCAAAATCCCCTTTATTGCCGTTCTTGGTTAAATACCGGAAAAGGTACTTTGAATGCATTACCCCAATAATGTTGTCTATATTATCTTCGTAAACAGGTATTCTCGAATATTTCTCCCGGTTAATAAAAGCAGTTACTTCACTCAGGCTTGCTCCCACTGGAAGGGCGGCGATATCGGTTCTGTGGGTCATGATCTCTCCAACTGTCTTGTTGTTAAACTCAAAGATGTTATTGATCATCTCTTTTTCTGTTTCGTGGATCGTCCCTTTTTCCTCTCCCACATCCACCATCATCCGGATTTCTTCCTCTGTAATTTCTTCATCCTCTTCATCCGGATCAACACCAAACAACCTGACAAAGAAATTTGTAGACAGTGAAAGCAGTTTAACAAAGGGTGAAGTTGCGGCAGACAGAAAGTTTAGCGGCCTGACTACAAACATCGAAATGGGCTCCGCCTTCTTCATCGCCAGTCTTTTGGGCACCAGTTCCCCGAGCACAAGTGTGAAATAGGATAATACGATGGTAATTAAGACCACAGAAATATTCTTAAGCCACTCATCAGAGACAGGGATAGTAACCCCCGTTAATTTGACCAGTTCCATAAGCCGGCCTGAAAAGCTTTCGGCAGCAAAGGCGCTGGCGAGAAACCCAGCCAGGGTGATGCCAATTTGAATGGTTGCCAGAAACCTGCTCGGTTCGCTCAATAGCTTTCTCACCAACGCGGCCTTCTTATTGCCTTCCTCGGCCATCATTTTTATTTTGTTGTCGTTTAATGAAATCAAAGCCATTTCTGATGCGGCAAAGAACGCATTTAGAGCTACAAGAAATATTAGAAATAAAAATTCGGATAACAAACCTATTCATCCTCCATTAAATTCCATTAAGCATTTATCCAAATATCCGTTAAGCGGCTTGTCTAACTTAATTTTTATAACTGACTACAGTGATTTCAAACCTTTAGCACCCAATATTTAGACTTATAGGATATTATACCATTAATTTGCTTGTATTGCGCGTACAGCCAGCCGCTTGTCCGCCATAATCAATGACAGATCCCCGGGTTCAGCTAAAAAGACGCGGTAGGACAGGAACAGACCTCTTCTCAAGAGCATATTCTCCTAGCAGCTGCCCATTTATAAAAGCTTCTGCTGGACAATTGTGACAGATTACAAATCAATGAATATATTGGATATATACAAGGAAAAAAGTGTCAATAGACCGTTTTGAATTTCAGGCTTACTAATAACGGATGGCTATAATTGTAAAATCTGAAATCAATGAATAAATTTGAAACAATTTAAATATTATTTTATGGGCCTAAAAGTCAATAAACAGTTTATGACTTCAAGCCTAATAATAATGAAAGGAGAGAGATGAATGTCAGATACTGATACAACCATGAATTTCATTCCCGGTCTATCAGGAAATTTCGTAAGTAAAATAGCTGAGCTATTTTGCAACGAAGATGTAAAAGTAGTAGTTGAGTGCAACAAAGAATTTTTTACCTTTTTTGGTACCCTAGTACAGGTGAACTGTGATTCCATTCAACTTGATGATGCCGAAGCATTCCTAGATAATTTTAAACAGGCGGGCAAGGCGGATGTGCTTTTTGATAAAGTGGTAATTCCTTTAAGTAGGGTTTGTTTCATCGGAACTGAAGCTCGTAAAAAATGTTGATTTAACGGTAAATTGATAAACGTGCAGTAAAACTGCACGTTTATCTTTAAGGAGGCAAATTTTTCTGTATATCTATACTAAACCAATTAATAAGCAATCTATAATCAAAAAAACAGAATCTAAAAATATTACCGTTAAAGTGTTTATTGATGGAGCGCTGCGGGGTGGGATAAAAATAGAAAACTTTTGTGGCAATTTTTGTCCCAAAGGCCCTCAGGGTTGTTGTACATACACCCCGACTTATTATTTATTCGACTTAGCTTATATGTTATCCATCGGCCGGGAAGATTTTATCAAGGAAGTTCTTTTAAAAAAGCTATTTACGGCGCGCAGATTATATATTCAAGTAAACCCTCGTCCCGAAACAGGTATTTGCCAATTTCACGATTTTTCATCAGGCTGCACCTTGGACTGGGTCCTGAGAAGCAGGACCTGCAGGCGGGCAGCATGTAACCATATGAATGAAATGATCCTAGATGGAAATGTCCACTATCAATCAAGAAATGATCTTGAGCTCAAACTAAAAAGAGCTTTTCAAAAATTTATTTTAGAAGAAACTCCCCTTTTTAGTTTAAAGGATTATCTTGAACCCTCTGATAATAATACTGATGAGAAATTTGAGGAACTAATAAATTACCTGACAGAAATGTGGGATAGATTTCCCCTAAAAGAAAGTATGACTCATACTGAACCCACCGAAACTTTTGATTTTATTATTGAAACAAAAGTAAAGCAGGTTGAAGAAACTAGTTTGTACGTAGAATATGAAGTTGAGGCCATCAAATCTCCAACAAGTCATTAATTTAACTCCAAATTCAATAAACGATGGACCCTATTATACCTAAGAGGGTCCTTTTTCCCTTATCGCACAAAAAAATTTCTGAAATACTTCCTTGTTGTTCAGGAAACTAATCTTAAATGAGGTCAACCCATAACGGTCTGACCTCATTGTATTAGCTTTTAGGTTTAAATGTTTCACATTTTGTGTTATAAGAGTTTCTGCATTACCAAGATTACCCTCCCTTGCAACCTGTAACTAAGGAGCAAAACATTAAACGTTCTTATTATAATTACATTCAGTAACACTGCACTTAATTTCGAGATCAACGTTGCGATTACCTAATAAAATTTGTTTTATTTTCTCCAAAATACAGTCGATCTTCATCAACCAGTGCTAATGACACCCAAACCAGGACTGATAGTCCGGCCACATTTAAAACATAATCCAAAATATGATTAAAGCCACTCAAATAAGTGAATGCATCCAATGTCTCGAACAAATGAGCTGATAATACCAAAAGACCACTAAAGCTAGCTACTAATAATACTTTGATGAGTGGATTTTTTTGCATCCAATTCATGAGCAGCAAAGCGCCGGCGGAACCACCCAGTAGATGAAAGGGTGGAACACCAGCTATTAGAACAAGGAATTTAGTAAATTGAAAATACCCTAGTTTAACGAAGATATAATCAATAATAAATAACAGAATAGGCGCGGCCACTGCCACTGGCCATAATATTTTTATCCTTTCAATTGGTATTAGTATAAACACCAGAGCCCAGAGGAGTATTGCCCAAACCAAGTTCTCCAAGACGATCAACCTCCATTTTTGGATACTATTCTGATTATCCCATTGCCTAGGTAAAAAGGGCGGGGGCAGCATAACTGGCTTCTTTTTTAAATGTTCTATTTCAATGACTTTACCTTATTAATCAAATCAACAAGCGAAGCAACATGTTTTATGATATCAAGGTTGGTATTGTATACCATATTTTTTATTATAGGAGTAGTTAATAGGGCAATAAGATGGTCAAAGTTTTCATTTTGGTACTTGTTTAAGTAATTTCTTAAGGCTATGGAAATTCGAGTATTCTCTTTTAATTGCGCAAGATAGTCTTCGTAATTTGTTCCCTCAGCGATACTTTTTGCAGCATATACACCACTATAGATCCCACCCAGCAAGGCAAACCCCAGTAATGGTTCTAAAAACCCTCCTGAGTTGCCAACAAAAAGGATGTTATCAACCTGATGTGGAAAAACGAAACCGGAACTGTGTTCCAGGTCCCATAACTCTACAATTTCATAAGTAAACTTTTCTTTTTCCCAAAACTTGTTCCAGTAATAATTAATATTGTTTCTATTCGCCCCTTGGACAACTAAGATCAAGGAGGCACTTTTTTGATTAAAAGGAGTAAGGTAAGCGTAACCAGCTTTCGCGTATTCTGTATTAAGCCACATCTTCATACCGGTTGGATCAAATGAACCAAGTACAGTTGAACCAATTACCCAAGATTTGAATACATCCTGCCAGCAACCCAATGCTTTCGTGATATTGCTTGTACCGTTGGCTACCACAACATAATCGTATTCGCGGGCTAGTTTGGTATAATTGGCACAATAATTGTAATAGATAGGTGCATTAATCTGTTTAAGAAGTTGATTTGCTGTACTATCTTGGTCTTGTCCTTGTTTCATAAGATAACCCAGTCTTCCATAAACAGTGCCGGATGTTTTAGGGGTATGCATTTTTATTTTTGTTAATAAATTATATGGTTTTAATCGAATATTAAATTTTTGATAAACTTCGTTAATTTGGTCTTTAACAGGCCTATTCATAATTTGGAGTATTGTAGCAACGTGTGTAAAAAGTTCACCAACTTGATTTCGCTCTTCATAAATATCCGGTATTATACCGTGTTGTTCTAGCTCGTGTGCACAGGCCAGACCGGAAATCCCAGCACCGATAATACTAACCTTCATTCCTAACCTCTTAAACCTTTTTCTTTAATTTAACCAAAAGTTAGCCAAGATAATAAAAAAACTATTACTACAAATTTTAAACTTTAAGCAATTTTGTTCCCACAGACATTACATCCCTCAATCTCGCTCCTGGCGAAAAGCTCGATAAGGGTAACATCACCGATGAGGTCACGATCCACCTGCCAATCTCCTCCGGTTTCCGTAGCGGCGTTGGTATTCCTCGTAGGCTTCAGGTAATTCCAGATAATCAAGTCAGGACTGTAGGACAGATAATAACTCGTAGTTAGTTAAATATATAATTATTCCTTGACACTATATATTGGATTTCTATATACTTCTAATCATAAAAGGCAATGATGGGGATAGAGTAGCCTTGTGTTATGGTCGCAGAGAGCCGGGGTAGCTGAAAACCGGTGCCATCACGGGTGAAAACATCACCCCGGAGCCGCAGGCTGAAAGGATAATGAAAGAATACCCTATTAAGCCGTGCCGGGTTAGACGACCCGTTACCAAAGCTGTGTCCTGATAGGGACACATAAGAGGCTTTCGCTGTGAGGCGGATGCAATCAGGGTGGTACCGCGTGAGTAACCTCTCGTCCTTGGTGTTTTTTACAACTGCCGGGCGGGAGGTTTAGTTTTTTATGATCAGCATTATTATTCGAATTATCAAATCAGATCCAGGTGGATAATGAGGGAATTCAGCCTATCCGGCCCCTTTTACGAATGGGCCGGAATTGGCAATGTAGTCCGAAAAAAATGGGTTCTAATATTCAGTAATAAGACCCTGGCGGATGAATTCCATCTCAAAGCAGCCATGGGTCTTTTTTATTTAGCGACTCAAGGGCCCAGGGCGTAGAATATATACCTTAGAATTCAAAAGTCCGCATTAAATTAGTGGAGGTCATACAATTGAAAACCAAAACTATTATCTTAATCCTCGGTTTTGCAGGATTTACAGTTTTAGCAGATAATTGGGTAGTATCTCCGATACTACCGGCTATTTCAGCCTATTTTGATGAAGATATTTCCACGGCTGGGCTGCTCATAACCGCTTACATGATCCCTTTTGGACTGTTTCAGCTTGTCTTCGGACCATTGGCCGATCGCTTTGGTAAACGACAGGTAATTAATTTTGCTATGCTTTTCTTTTCCATTTCCGCTGTTTTATGTTCATTTGCCGGCAGCACAACACAACTTTTGATTTTTCGGGCATTAACTGGTATTTTTGCCGCTTCTGTTGTCCCGGTATCTTTAGCCCTGATCGGTGATCTTGTTCCTTTAAGCCAACGTCAGTCGGCTATTGGATCTTTTATGGGTATCTCCTTTCTTGGCCAAAGTTTTAGTATGACCATCGGGGGAACGGTAGCCTATTTCCTTAATTGGCGGGGGGTATTTGCAATTTATGCCCTGTTAGCTGTAATTTCTACGTTTATGCTTTTTACAACCGGCCGTCAAATACCTTCTGCAAAGAACCCCAATAGTAAGCTCCTGGCCCCTTATGTAAAATTGTTAAGCAGCTCGATTAGTATAAGAACTTATCTGGTTATACTCTTTGAGGGTATTTTCATAATCGGTACCTTCTCCTATCTTGGTGCTTACATCTCAAAAGCGTATCAATTCAATTATTTATATATAGGGTTAATAATGACCGCTTTTGGTTTGGCCGCCATTACCGGCGGCAGGTTAAGCGGCAGAATGGCCGCTAAATGGGGAAGAAAAACAATGCTTACCCTGGGGTTGCTCTTAGCTGCTGCCGCTGACATATTATTTCATACCGTTGGGGGAGTGCTGCCCACCCTGGTGCTGGGGGTTACATTGTTAGGATTTGGCTTTACCCTGGCCCACTCCACGCTAATAACCATGGCCACAGAATTTGCTGCTCAGTCTAGAGGAGCGGCCATGTCCCTGGTAGCTTTTTGCTTAATGGGCGGGGGTGGTATAGGTACTGCCATTGGTGGGAGGATTATTCAAAATAATGGGTTTTCGGTCATATTTGAATTACATGCAGTAGGGCTTGCTATATTGGCAGTAACAGCATTGCTAATAGTTCAAACAGGAATAACAACTGATATCATTAGTGAGTCCAAGTAGATCTTCCAGCAAATGGCCTATATTTAGATAACATTTACAACCCACAGTCTTGCCAATATTTTTCTCTGACCCTAATAAAATATCCCCACACCCCCTTTGTATATTTTCTTTTGCTTTTATTTATTATCGTTGGAGGATTAACCGCATTTTCACCGAATAACTCGATGATAGGAGTTGATACACAGTGAACCGTCAAAGTCTTTTAGCGCTTCTTGTAGCCGGTGTCATTACATTAACCGGGTGCAGCCAAGCGGCATATAACGATCCCCCGCCGGAAGAAGAGGAGCAGGAGGAGGCCGGCTATTATGATGAAGACGGCCATTTTCACATCGGCACAGTACACTCCGGCGGCAAATCAAAGTTGTCGACCACTTCAAAGGGGTTGGGTTCATCAGCCAAAGGAAGTGCTTCTTCTTGAACAACCAGGCAGCCCAGCCGCTTCATATTACGGACGAATTGCATTATGAGAGATGGAAAGCGATCATGGATCACCCCGAGTTACACTTCTTTAACTGGGGTATTATGCACAATTGCCAATATGCCACTATTGAGCCGCTTGAAATAAATAAGGAGCTATTAGAAAAGATAAAGACGGCAACAGAGGCTTGCGGCACAATTTTTCAAAAAGCTGTTGACTTTGTCTTGAAAAGTAATCAACTCCTCAGGCTTCTTGGCATTCCAGAAACAGCAATTGACTTTTGCCGTTCAAAACATGATCCCGCTATGCCCGTCACGACAATTGGCCGGTTTGATTTCGCAGTTAATGGAGCAGGTGAAAACGCTGAAATTAAACTGTTGGAATTTAACTCTGATACGCCTACCGGAGTAGTCGAGGCAAGTGAGCTCAATGCTTTAATTAATAAATTATGCCAGAGTAAAAACCCGAACCAGATGTTTGCCGCTAACGTAAAAAAAGCTTTCAAAAAATTTATTGTTAAAGAATATCAAAATATAGTTTTTTCGTCACTGGGATGGCACCAGGAAGATAAAGGCACTGTTTTAGCCGAGTTGGCATATTCCGGCCTGCCGGCAAAATACGTTCCATTAGACAGTATCGTCGTAGAAGCCGACGGCATTATCGATGATCAGGGAAAACGGATTGACTTGCTTTACCGTCTCTATCCGATTGAATGGTTTACCAGGGAGACCGATGGAATAAAACTTATTGAACTGGCAGCCGGCAATAAACTTGATCTTTTAAATCCTCCCTCCGCATTTGTGGCCCAATCAAAAGTAATGATGGCAATAATATGGGAGCTATATAAAAATACAAACTTTTTTAATCATGACGACAAAGAGATTATCTCCCGCTATTTTTTGCCGGTCTACCTCGACAACAGCTATTTTAAAGGCTGTCCATACGTGGCCAAACCAGCCTTCGGCCGTGAAGGCGGCGGTGTATATCTATACAACGGGCAAGGTGAAATTGATGCTTTTGTTGAAAACAAAGAATACTTAAACGATATGGTTTACCAGGAAAGAGTAACCTTCCCTTTGCAGGCTGTCAGCACATGGTCGGGTGAATATACAGGACGATTGCTTGTGGGCAGTTTTCTTATCGCTGGGGAATTCAGCGGGCTGCTGTTGCGGGTAGGAGATGAAATAACCGGAGACATGGCTTATTTTCTTCCAGTAACAATTACCTGACACCATGGAATCAAGAAAGGAGGTGAACACTGAAACATGTCGTTGCCGCAATTACAATCATCATTTATCTGCCTGCTTGTCGCTTCAATAATTATCTTACTTACCATCCTGATTTTCGTTAAAATCACCAAATATAACGACTGGGAAGAAATCCGCAAAGGCAACCTGGCCGCCGCCATGGCTCTGGGAGGCAAAATCTTTGGAGTGGGAAATATCATGCGCTTTGCCATATTATCCAACAACAACGCCGAACAATCTGTTCTCTGGGGGGTGTTTGGCCTTGTCCTTTTAATCCTGTTATACTTACTTTTTGAATGGCTGACACCCCGCCTGAATGTGAACAAGGAAATTGGTTCAGGCAATGTAGCAGTGGGTCTTTTGTCGCTGGTGTTTTCCGTCACGTTCAGCTATGTAATCGGAGCCAGCATATCGTAACACCTAACCGCCGGTGGAATCTCCACCGCCGTCTCCGCCTAAGTCATTCCAGTCACCGCTTGTATTCTCCATTGTCCTCATCATAGAAATCGTCGCTGTCCGGCGACGATTGACCGCGGTGACTGGATGAGAAGCAGCGTCCGCCCTATTGTATAAACCAGATACCAGAGAGCAAATGCCGACGCATCCATCCGTACATACCCTCTCCCGTTTTGAACCTAAATTTCCCTTCTCAATCGCTTCTTTTAAAATTGGCGAAACCTCCACACTGTTGCCAAGAACCTTCAAAAAAATAACTTTCGTTTTAAGATAGTTGCCCGGAACGGCACTTTCAAGCGGGTCTGTCGTTGCTAATCGGCACCTCGCTGTATTCAATGGTTGTATCAACCGCTTCTTTGGTAGCGATTCTAACTCTACAATGAAGAAGGCCTTACGAAGCAGAGCCAGTTTTAAGTGATTGCCAATGAAGCCCGGAGCCTCGTGCTTCAACAACACTATTTTCTGTGGAATTCATGGTTAATTTTATGCACAATTAAGAGGGGGAATTTTTATGAGAAAAAAGAGCTTGGCGGTGTTGCTTGCCTTGGCAGTTTTTATTTTCCTGTTTACCGCAACAACTGCATTCGCAACAGAGTTTTCCGATATGCCAAATAACTGGTCAACGGAAGCGCTAAACAATGCTGTCTCCAATGGATTGCTAAAAGGTTATAATGGAAAGATCCTGCCCAATGACCCTTTAACAAGGGCTCAAATGGCAACCGTAGTAAACCGTGCCTTTGGTGCCACTGAAAAGGCTTCCCTAAGTGGCTACACCGACATTGATTCTCATCAATGGTATTATGACGAAATGGCCAAAGCTGTTCAAATGAAAACTATAGTTGGCAGTGGAAACAATCTATATCCGGACAATAATATTACCCGGGAGGAAACCTTTGTGGTCCTTGCCCGTGCATTCAGGCTATCGGGCGCTGCAGACAGCGCTCTCGATAAATTCTCCGATAAAAATTTGGTCAGCCCGTGGGCGAAGGATGCCGTATCTTCCCTTGTTGCAGCGGGGTACATTAAAGGATCCAATGGTCAGATTAATCCAAAACAGAGTATCACCAGAGCAGAGTTTGCTCAATTGATGGATAACCTGCTCAAAAAATATATCAACGTTGCCGGTACCTACACTATTGATTACAGTGGCAACGTAATGGTCAACACACCCGGTATTGTATTGAAAGATCTTACGATCACAGGTGATCTGATTATCGGAGATGGCGTTGGTGACGGTCAGGTCACCCTTGACAGCGTAATCATTACCGGCAGGACTGTAATCCTTGTTAGTGGCGTAAACTCCGTCAAAGTTATTAATACCGCAGCACCTGAAGCCTTGAAAATTGCAGACTATTTCCCGGTGCAGGGATATGCAAGCTATGTTTATGAAGGAATAGGCAACGAATATGCATCTTATAGTGTATTTATCGACTATGCCTCGGCGGGTAAAGTCCAACAGAGAGTGGACAATGGTGGAACTGTAGCGGCAAGGGTGCTTGAACTTAAGGATGGCAAATTAATCAGGCAATTATTCCAAGGAGAAACCTATTATCGAGAAAATCTACTAAATGTTACAGATGCTTCAGCAGAAATTCTCCTCATGGAACCTTTAAAAGCAGGTATTTCGTGGACTTTAAAAGACGGCAGAACCAGAAAAATCACGAGTATTTCTGCAGACGCCGCGACCCCCTTAGGCAGCTATAAAGCAATCGCGGTAGTTACAGAAGGTCCCTATGACACTATTACTGAATACTACGCTAAAGATGTTGGGATGGTCAAGTCCGTATTCACTTCAGGAGGAGAGGAAATTAGTTCCTCTCTCAAAGAATTAATAATTAACGCTTCACGATTAGAAACGATAAACTTCTACTATCCAAATATCGATGACGGCAAACTATACTTCCAGAATAAAGAAGTCAGTTTTCATACCAATGATGTTACAGTGGAAATCTTAGCTGAGGAATATAAAATCATACCAAATAGCAGTGTGGGAGAAGTGTTTTCAACAAATACCAGGATCAACAGCCTGACCCTTAATACGGATAATAAAGTGGCAATTGATTTAAACGCGTCCTTTGTATCTGAAATGAATGCAGGCGCTGAGTATGAAACCATGCTTCTGCAATGCATTGCCAATACCTTCGGCCAGTACTATAACGCACAAGAGGTGAGCATAACTATCGATAGTCAACCATATTCCTCGGGGCATATTTCAATGCAGGAAGGACAGTCTATACCTGTGAATTTCGAGGATACAATTGAAATTATGTAGTGATAAGTCTAAAGTCAACCTTTAAAACCCTTTTCAAGCTTTTCTGTCCTGAGCCTCCGTAAATTATGGGTGGGATAATCATTCCACCCGGCGGTTCATTGATTATATTTTTAAGATCCCCCGGACCTCAAAACATTACTGGAGAATAGTTTTAACCTGGTGGGAAGAAAAGATTTGCAAAACGAAATTCTCTTTCATTAAGAAAGGTAACTGAGAGTTGAGCCGAATTCGACCCTGACCAGACACGATTTTCAGGGTTTGATTATCATTCCTCCCGGCGTTCGGCAATTCTATTTCTAAGGTCGCCTGGTCGGGAGACCTTCCAGTCCAGAATTGCCTTTGGCTGGTGGGAGCAAAAAAGCAAATGACGGGTGTCTTGGGAAAGTCGTTCATGTACTAGGAATAAAAAGATACGCTAACACTAATTTAACATAAGTTCCTACAAGTATTTAAATTCTGTTCAGCAGCCAGAGTTTCATATCTTTGTCCTGCAATAATTTAGCAATAGCAGTTCATGTTTTTGCACGTTATTTTTGGGATAATAAACTCAAATGGATAGGAGGTATTGTTATGCCCAACAGACTTACCAATGAGAAAAGCCCGTACCTGCTTCAGCATAAAGACAACCCGGTTGATTGGTTTCCGTGGGGGAACGAAGCCTTTGAAAAAGCAAATAGGGAAGACAAGCCTATATTTCTAAGTATAGGATATTCAACTTGCCATTGGTGCCACGTAATGGAACGGGAGTCCTTTGAGGATAAAGAAGTAGCCGGAATCCTGAACAGCTCCTTTATCGCGATCAAGGTCGACCGGGAAGAGCGCCCGGATATCGACCACGTCTATATGTCGGTATGCCAGGCCATGACCGGACAGGGGGGCTGGCCCCTGACGATCCTGATGACCCCGGAGAAAAAACCCTTCTTTGCCGGCACTTATTTTCCCAAACACAGCCGGATGGGTTTGCCCGGGCTGGTAGACATCCTGACCGAGGTCAGTGACAGGTGGGAGCATGAGCGAGATACATTTCACCAGGCCGGCGAGCAGATCACCGGCGCCATAAGTAACCCGGCTGCTTCGCTTCCTGGGGGACGGCTAACCAGGGATACGCTTGATAAAGCTTTCAAACAATTGCGCGGCTGTTTTGAACAGCACTTCGGCGGCTTTAGCTCAGCGCCCAAATTCCCCATGCCCTCCACCCTGTTATTTCTCCTGCGCTATTGGAAAAGAAGCGGAGAGCCTGATGCGCTGGCCATGGTGGAAAAAACGCTGGAGGCCATGTCCAGGGGAGGCATTTACGATCACGTCGGGTTCGGCTTTTCCCGCTACTCCACCGACCCGAAATGGCTGGTCCCGCACTTCGAAAAGATGCTCTACGACAATGCCCTTTTGGCTTTAGCCTATACCGAGGCGTTCCAGGCCACCGGCAAGGATTACTTCGCCCTGATCGCGAAAGAAATATTTACTTATGTCCTGCGGGACATGACCGCACCGGAAGGCGGCTTTTACTCGGCAGAAGACGCCGACTCGGAAGGTGTCGAGGGTAAATTCTATGTCTGGACCACGGCAGAAATTAAAGAGGTGTTGGGGGAAAAGGATGGTGAGCTATTCTGTCACATTTTTGACATCACCGCTGGAGGCAATTTTGAGGGGCACAGCATCCCAAATCTAATCTCGGCATCGATGGAGAAAGCAGCTAAAAAATTTGCCATCGGGCCCGGGGAGTTGGCGTCGAAGGTAGAAAAAATGCGCCAGAAAGTTTTTGCCGCCCGGGAAAAACGGGTCCACCCCTATAAAGACGATAAAATCCTCACCGCCTGGAACGGGCTGATGATCGCCGCCCTGGCCAAAGGAGCGGCCGTATTCGATGAACCTGTTTACCGGCAGGCGGCCGCCGGGGCAGTTGACTTCATCTTCCAGCACCTGCGCCGGCCGGACGGCAGGCTGCTGGCCCGATTCCGGGACGGAGAGGCAGATTTCCCAGCCTACCTGGACGACTACGCATTCCTCACCTGGGGGCTATTGGAACTTTATGAGGCTACCTTTGAGGCGGCTTACCTGGAAAAAGCTGCTGAACTGGTCAAACAAAAGCTGGACCTGTTTTGGGATCAGGAAAATAGCGGCTTTTATTTCAATGGGAATGACTCCGAGCAGCTAATCGCCCGCCCCAAAGAAATCTATGACGGGGCTCTGCCCTCAGGCAATTCCGTGGCGCTGGCCAATTTGTTGCGCCTGGCCCGGCTAACCGGAGACGAGGCCCTAACCGAAACAGCAGAAAAACTGGTGGGCGCCTTTGCCGATGAGGTTAAACAAGCCCCCCACGGCTATCCCCATTTTTTAATTGGAGTGGACTTCTTGCTGGGCCCTGCCCGGGAAATAGTGATTGTCGGTGAAGCGGAAGATCCCTGGGTAAATAAAATGCTGCAGACAGTGTGCCGGAAGTTTCTGCCCGATGCGGTAGTAGTTTTTCACCCGTTCGGCACAGCGGGCGAAGACATAGAAAAAATCGCGCCTTTTCTCAAAGAACAACGTCCAATCAAGGGCAAGGCCACTGCCTACATCTGTCAAAATTATGCCTGCCAGGCACCGGTCACAGAGTACAATGAATTTGTAGACATCCTTTAAGGCCACGAAGGCGCTGGGCTTATCCGACGGTGTCACAGTATAATAAACTTAAATAAATGCTAATCCAGCTATAATGAAAGATTTAATTAAAATCCGGATCAGCTGAGTAAGAAAAAGAGGCCTCCCTGAGAAGGCCCCTTTTTATTCTTCTATAATAATACATCAGTTGATTTTATAGGTTCTGGAAAAAATCTTCCACCGATATAGCATTTTTATCATGAGCTTAGTGGATAACGCCAATTGCCCGCCAGTAAGGCATGCTGATTAATATGGCAATAACAACAGATACGATATAAACGCAGCCTGCCATAGTGACACTACTCGGACTCCAACCTCTGCCCTGCATCAATCCTTCACCCATTAACAAGAACGGCTGCTGATAACTTAACAGGAAGAAGTTGATACCGACCAAATAAGCCATGGTCGATACCAGCGGGTGAATGCCGAATTGATTAAACACCGGGATCAGCACTGTAGCGGTAAGCGCAATTGTGGAAAAGCCCCAGGGTACGTCGATAAAACGAATTAACATGATGCCGAAAGTAGCGACAAGCAGGAAAGCTAGAGGATTAATCGCTAATTTGAGCAGACTTGGCTCAAGCATAGGTCCAATCCAGCTGGAGACCTTCGCTGCGTTAAAGTGAAAAAAATTGCCCCAGCGGGGCAAGAGAGAGGAGGTAATTAGTGCCATATGTGCCAAAGATTTCCCCATGTCCTAGCGTTATGGCTTTTTTTACTAACCAGCAATAATTTATCACGATAGTTAATTAGAGAAAAAACAATCCGGTAGAAAGGAAAACTACCTGTCAGTAGACCCATCAACTAATATTTCACGTTAGCTTTTATATTAGTATTATCAGAGTTTTATTTATATTCTCAAATTTTTCAGATTTTTCTTTTAAAAGTTAATTCGCAAAAAGAGGCAAAGCGCAAGAGCCTCCGAGACAATTCCCGGAGGCTCTTATTCTTGAGATAATTGAAT
Source organism: Pelotomaculum sp. PtaB.Bin104 (assembly GCA_002067205.1). GTDB lineage: Bacteria > Bacillota > Desulfotomaculia > Desulfotomaculales > Pelotomaculaceae > MVQL01. The sequence continues at coordinate 170,676 of MVQL01000211.1, read as the reverse complement.
TTTTTCACATCAGGTAGCCCTTCCTGGTTTTGCATGTGTACGGCCGGTGCGCTATTCTTGGCCACTAATTAAACGTTTTACTGTGCGGTAAGCGAAACCAACTGGTCTACCATTTGGGCAAACAAGTCGAGGCCTTCCTGCACCGGCCCGGGAGTGGTCATATCCACACCGGCGGTCTTCAAAAGCTCCAGGGGGTGGTTGGAGCCGCCCATTTTCAGAAAAGCCAGGTAGCGGGAAACCGCCGGATCACCAGTTTCTAGAATTTGACGGGCGATGGCCGAAGCTGCTGAGAAACCGGTGGCGTATTTGTAGACGTAAAAGGCGGAGTAAAAATGGGGGATGCGGGACCATTCCAGGTCCACGTCCTCATCCACCACCACCTCGGGACCGTAATAATCAACGTTAAGCTGGTGATAAATTTCGTTGAGCAAGGCTGGAGTTAAAGCTTCCCCGGCCTCTACTTTTTGATGGATAATTTTTTCAAACTCTGCAAACATGGTCTGGCGGAACACCGTCCCCCGGAACTCCTCCAGGTAATGGTTGAGCAGGTAGATTTGTTTGTTCCGGTCTGTCACAGTCTTCAGCAGGTGATCCATAAGCAGGCACTCGTTGACCGTGGAAGCCACCTCTGCTGTAAAAATCTTATAATGGGCATAGACATAGGGTTGCTCCCGGTAAGAATAATAGGAATGCATGGCGTGACCCATCTCGTGGGCGATGGTAAGGGTATTGTTCAGATTATCCTGGTAGTTTAGCAGAACATACGGGTGCACGCCATAAGGCCCCCAGGAGTAGGCGCCGCTGGTTTTCGCCTTATTTTCATAGATATCCACCCAGCCTGAATTAAGCCCGCCGGCCAGTGTCTCACCATAGTCACTGCCCAGGGGGGCCAGTCCGGCGCGGACCATGGCCACAGCCTCGTCGTAAGGGATCTCCCACTGGACTTCCTTGACCAATGGGGTATACAGATCATACATATGCAACTCGCTCAGCCCGAGCAGTTTTTTCCTTAAAGCCAGGTAGCGGTACATGCTGCCGAGATTGCGGTGGACCGTCTCAATCAGGTTATCATAGACCGCCGGTGGAATATGATCTGCAAAAAGAGCTGCTTCCAGAGCTGATGGGTACTTGCGCACCCGGGCGTAAAACACGTCCCTTTTCACACTGTTGCTAAGCGTTGCGGCCATGGTATTCTTTAATTTTTTGTAAGAACTGTAATAAGCGGTGAAAGTGTCCTGGCGGACCCGGCGGTCTTTGTTCATCATCAATTGCTGGTAGCGCCCGCTGGTAATCTCGACCTCATTGCCCTCTTCGTCCTTGATGGAGGGAAAGGTGATGTCGGCATTGTTCAGCATCCGGTAAATGCCCGCCGGAGCCTGGAGCACTTCCCCGGCCTGGGCGATGACCTGTTCCTCCGCCACCGACAAGGTATGTGGCGCCAGCCGGAGCAGTTCATCCAGGGCAAAACCGTAGCGGGCCAGCCCCTGCTCCTCCTGCCGGAACCGCTTTAACTCACCGTCTGGGATAGCCAGTATTTCCGGCACCATAAACGAGGCCGCAGTATCCACCAGGGTGTTCAGGCTGTCGGCACGGTCGGTCAGGCTCTGGTAGACCGGGTTGCTGTTATCCTCATCCCGGCGCATGTGCGCGTAAGTATAGACCTTCTCGTCCAGCTCCTGAAGCTGTTCCTCCAACTGCAGCGCTTCCAGTAAAGTCGCTGCCGACTGCCCCAACTTCCCCTGGAAGCGCTCCGGTTCGGCGGCTAACTGCCGCACCCGCTGAAAGTCCTGCTCCCACAGCTCATCACTGGCATAGATGTCTTCCAGCCGCCACTTGTACTGATCGGGAATCTCCTGCCGGGCAGGCAATTGTCCTTTTTTTTCCATGCGCTTATTCCTTCCTGATTATTATTTTAAATATAGTTCTTATTAGCAATTCTCTTTAATTTAACCTTAATACCTTTTTTGGACACAAATTAACGTAATTTATATCTCGAAGCTTCATTAAATTTAGCTTTTCAAAATTTAGCTTTTCAAAAAAAACTTATCATATCAACAAAATTATTTCTGCCTTAACAGCTTTAGAATGTTTCTCTTTCCGAGGCAAGGCATCTTCTAAATAAATAGGAATCAATATTGCCCTATGTATTTGAAAAACTTTTTGCTGGAAGTAGGTTTGCCTTCTATTTATATTCAGGCAAGAGGTTTTTCAACAGCTGAAAATTCTTTTGGGCCGCCCTTTCCCTTAACCTCCACAAAATTGCGTTACCTCGAGGCTTTATTGCTAACCGGCGTCTTCATTAATCGCGGTAAAAGCCCAGCACATACTTTTCCCGCCCCTTTTTGGTAACACCACTATGTTCCAGCACCCGGAACCTGCCGTAGCCCCGGCAGGTAATCACATCTCCGCCGGCAACTGGCCTGGACGGGGTGTCCTGCTGCCGCCAGTTTTGAAATACCTTCCCCTGCTGGACCAGTAAGGCCGACTCGGTCCTGGACAGGTTGAATGCTTTGCTGACCAGGACGTCAAGGCGCTGTGAAGCGGCGGTAACTACCTTCTCCAGCAATTCCGGCGGGCTATAGCTAAATTTGGTGATTTCCAAAGGCTGCACGGTCACCGGACACCGGCCGACCTTATTCAAATTTTGCATAAGGTAAGGCATGATTTCGCTGGCTGCAAAAACCACAGCGCCTTCTACCTGCCGGACGATATCTCCAATCCTGTCCCTGTTGATCCCCAGCCCCATCAGGGAACCCAGATAATCCCGGTGGCCGGGCTCTTTATCCGGGTCCTGAGAAACGACCTGCAAAACATCCACCCGGCAGTCCCTGTCGTGCCAGTAATTGTCTTCCGCCAATAGCAGCGCCCGGCGGCGCTCCGCCTCCGGGTAACCTCCCCAAAGCTGCATGCGCACGCCCCCATGCCCGCGGCAGATATCCTCCAGCAGGTTAGCCTGCCCGGGGTCAAGAAATCCGGTCAGAGCAGAAACCTTGCGGCCTGCCACAACCGCCCGGATCTGGTCCAGGCACCGGGCGGTAAAAGTTCTCTCCTCACTATTTCTAGCCAGCTTCAGCAGCGCTTCGCTTTTATCTACCGGCATTTCTTGCCAATAACCTCCATATCATCCATCCCATCACCTGTTTTCATTAGTGCTGTGTTGTACGTTTCGTTGCTTTGTTTTGCTTTCATTAACCAGCATTAAGCCACCCGATCGCAATTCAAATCAACTCCACCGATATTAACCTCGCTATATTTTGTTATTTAAGCCTGCCTCATCATTCATTAAATCCCGGCCGCCGCGCTTTCTCCCGCAACATAACCCGAAGACCAGGCCCACTGGAGATTGAAGCCGCCGCAATCACCGTCGATATCCAGCACTTCGCCGGCAAAATAAAGACCAGGTACAAGCTTCGACTCCAGCGTCCGCCCGTTAATATCCTTGACATCCACACCCCCGGCAGTAACCTGGGCGTTGGGCCAGGAAGTGGTGCCGGTGATTTCAAAGCGCCAGTCCTGGAGGATCTTTGCTATCCGGCGCCGCTCTGCCGCGGTAACCTGACCGGCCGGCTTATTCAGATCTTCGATGCCGGCCTCCCGTAAAAGCACCGGTACCAGTTTTTTATTGATAAATCCCACAAAGCTGAAAACCAGGGTTTTTTCCGGATTTTCTGCAAAGCGCCAGTCCAGGTACCGGTCCAGCTCAGCTCCGGCAGGGTGTTCAATTACCACTACCTTCAGCCAAACTCTATCTTTTTTCTGCAAAAATTCACCTGCTGTCCGGCTCAAGCTTAAGACTGGGGGCCCGGAGATGCCATACTCGGTAAATAAAATCTCCCCCTGTGCCCGGGTAACAGAACTACCACCGGCCACGATCTCCACCCTGCCGTCAAATTTAATGCCTTTGACCTGCTTGAGAAACTTCGCGCCCAGCTTTAACTGCACCAGTGCCGGGAAAGGTTCAATAATCCTGTGTCCGAAGCTTTTTGCCAGCAAGAGCCCGCTGCCATTGGATCCCAGCTGCGGGGCCGCCTTGCCCCCAGTAGCAATGATTACCCGGTCGGCCTGGTACTCCCTGCCGTCGGCCAGGTGGATTGTAAACGTGCGCCCCTTTTTCTTGATTCCTTTCACTTCAGCTTCGCAGACCACATTGACGCCGGCTTCCTCCAACTCATAGCGCAGCACATCCAGTACGCTGGAAGCCTGGTTGGAACAGGGAAACACCTTGCCGCCGTCTTCTACTTTATGAGCCACCCCCAGGTGTTCAAAAAATTCGATGGTTTTCTGTACGTCAAACCGGCTCAGTGCACCGCGGGCTAATCCCGGGCTCCTGCCGTGATAATTGTCGATGTCCAAGTTCACATTGGTCAGGTTGCACCGGCCGTTCCCAGTAGCTAGGAGCTTTTTGCCAATCCGCTGGTTTTTCTCTAAAATGGTAACCGCGGCCCCCTGGTACCTGGCCGCCAGAGCCGCCACAATACCCGCAGCCCCGCCACCTACGATGATCACCCCGGTTAACTGGCGGTTAAACATATTCATTTGCCTCCGGTCATTACGAAAGTGGAGCATATTTTTGGGCAATGGCCTCCGCCACCCGGATCCCGTCCACCGCTGCGGAAATTATCCCACCGGCGTACCCCGCGCCTTCGCCCGCAGGGTAAAGCCCTTTAATGCGCGTCGTTTCAAAGTTTTCATTCCTGATGATTCTGACCGGGGAAGAGCTTCTAGTTTCAACACCGGTCAGCAAAGCATCCGGCCGGGCAAAACCGCTCAGTTTTTTGTCCAGCTCAGGTATGGCCACCCGCAGCGTATCAACTACGTAGGCGGGCAGGCAATGCTTTAATTCCGCAAGCCGCACGGCTTTTTTATAAGACGGCATGACCGCTCCCAGCCCGGCGGACGGCCTGTCCGCCAGAAAATCGCTCACCAGCTGCGCCGGGGCGCTGTAGTCCCCGCCGCCCAATTCAAAAGCCTTTCTTTCCCAATTTCTCTGAAATTCCACTCCAGCCAGCGGGTGTCCACCGGGGAAGTCATCAGGATTAACCCCAACCAAAAGGGCACTGTTGGCATTTACGGCATCCCGGGCATACTCACTCATCCCGTTGGTCACCAGGCAGCCTTTCTCAGAGGCGGCCGCTACGACCACCCCGCCCGGGCACATGCAAAACGTGTAGGCCGACCGGCCGCCGGCCGCGTGGTAGGCCAGTTTATAATCTGCCGCTCCCAGGTTTGGGTGCCCGGCAAATTGTTTGTACTGGACCCTGTTCACCATCTCCTGCTGGTGCTCGATCCGGACCCCGATAGAAAAGGACTTGGGGGTGATTTCGATCCCCTGCTCAACCAGCGCCTCAAAGGTATCCCTGGCGCTATGCCCAAGGGCCAAGACCAGAACAGCGGTGTCCAGCTGTTCGCGGCCATTGATCACAACACCAGCAATTTGCCCATTTTCAATGATCAGGCCGGTTACCTTGCTGCCAAACCTGACCTCCCCGCCCAGGCTGATTATTTTACCGCGCAGGTTTTTAACCACAGCCCGCAGTTTATCCGTGCCGATATGGGGCCGGTAGGAGTAGATAATCTCCTCCGGCGCCCCGGCCTCAACCATTTCCTCTAGGACCTTCCGGCATCTCAGGTCCCTGATTAAAGTCGTCAATTTGCCGTCGGAAAACGTGCCGGCGCCGCCTTCACCAAACTGCACGTTGCACTCCGGGTCCAGTTCGCCGGTTTCCCAAAACTTCTGCACTGCCGCTACCCTGGAGTCAACGTCACCGCCACGCTCCAGCAATAGCGGCCGGTAGCCCATCTGCCCCAGGATTAGGCCGGCAAATAGCCCCGCCGGGCCGGCGCCGACGATAACCGGCCGGTGAACAAATTTTTCCCGGCCTGCCTTTACATAGTGGTAAGCCATCCTGGGGGTCTCAGAAATATCCTGGGCATTTCTCAACTTTTTCAGCACCCTGGCCTCATTGGCCAGTCGTATATCCACAGTATAGACATAATAGATCATACCGGGCTTTCTGGCGTCTATCGACTGTCTGAAAACCTGATAATCAAGCAGTTCTTGCTCACCAACCCGGAGTTTTTTAGCCAGGGCCGGCTTTAAATCGCATATTTCACTATCAATTGGCAGTTTTACGCCTGTAACCCTGATCAAGCGCGCGTTCCTCCGTCAAGAGTGTATCCTTATTCTATTATTCCCAGCAATGAACCAAAACAAAAAGCATTATCTTCCTTGCGGTATGATTCAATATTATGGGTTGATTATCCTGCCCCCGGGCATTGACCATGGATTAAAAAACCTCCCGAGTTTTCGGGAGGTCATACATTTCTTTAGGTGGGGTTTATTTCGATTGTAACGCCGTCAGATTGGGTGGCCGGGGTTCTGCCCGGGCCGGTTTTGATGAGCTTTTCTAATGATATTTATCAATAATTAACGTGTTGCCTAATGGTAGTATTGCTTCACAGGTTATTGTATGGCAATAATCTGCACTCACCACAATTTTAGGCATTAATAGCCTTTTTCAGCGGCTTAATGCTGTCTGCACTTTTCTCTGATTTTTTGACCTGGCCGTTAGTAGTAACTTCTTTCTTCCCGATATACTTTTTACGCAGTTTTGGCTTATCAATTTTTCCGGTCGCATTGCGAATCACCTGGTCAAAGACAACCTTTTCCGGCCACTTGAACTTAGCCAGGCCAGCCTCACTGCAATAGTCAACAACTTCCTTTTCAGTCATGGTCTCTCCATCTTTCAACGTCACCACAGCCATGGCGATTTCCACCAGCCGCTCGTGGGGATAGCCGATAATGGCCACGTCCTTAATTTTAGGGTGGCTAAACAGCACTGCTTCGATCTCTACCGGGAAGATATTTTCACCGCCCCTGATAATCAGGTCTTTTTTGCGGTCAACGATATAATAATAACCGTCTTCATCTTTTCTTACTAAATCTCCGGTATAGAGCCAACCATCTTTAATGGTGTTAGCAGTCATTTCCGGGTTGGAGAAGTATTCCTTCATAATCCTGGACCCTTTCAGAGCTAATTCCCCAACTTGCCCGCAGGGAAGATCATTTCCATTTTCATCAACTACCCGGGCCTCCATATTAAAGGTAGGCTTGCCAATCGACCCGTACTTGATTAATACATCCTCATCGAACAGGTTAATGCTGCCCCCGCCGCCACCTTCGGTGATACCATAGATATTTCCTGTCTTAAATGGAAATATTCTCTTCATATCCTGCAGCAAAGAGGGTGGCACAGGCTGCGCGCCAATGACCAGTGAGCCGTTAAAGTGTGAAAAATCATATTTACTGATGTCGATTTCACCCTTTTTAATTGCGTTCACCGCATCAGACATGGTCGGCACCGTGATCCAACCGTTATTTACCTTCTCTTCTACTATACAATCCAACAGCCATTTGGGCTTCAGGCCGTTTAGAATAACTATTTTGCCGCCGGCCAGATAACAAGGGAAGGAAAGGAAGAAACTACCGCTGTGATAGAAAGGTTGTGGTGCAATATAAACAGTCTCTTTGCCCTCATCATAGGTCAGGGCATTACCGATGCCTACTTCATAAAGTGTTTTGTGTGACTGGCATACCGGTTTGGGCGCCCCGGTTGTTCCGGAGGTAAACATCAGCTCGGCCGGGTCATCGTCATTCGTGTCCACAATTATATCTTCCGCGCTCGAGTTATTAATAATATTTTCATAGGACAGCATATCGCCGGGAACGGCTTCGCCGATACAAATGTAATGTCGCACGGCTTCCAGTTGTTCAAGAATGGGCTGAACTTTCGGCAAAAAGCCTTCACTAAAAATGAAAGCCACGGGCTTGCAGGCATTAGCCGCATGGACGATATCCATGCCGGCAAAACGGAAATTGAGGGGAACTGCTGCTGCGCCCACTCTCAGGATAGCATGAAAAGTAATGTACCATTCCAAGCTATTCATTTGCAGGTGCAGAACAAAATCTCCTTTTTTAACTCCCAGGTCATTTTTCAGGCAGTTAGCTACCTTGTTAACTTCTTCATTAAATTCCTTCCAAGTCAGCACCCGCCTGGTCCCCTGCTCAGGGTTGCGCTCAATTAAAAAATCCTGGTTGGGGTATTTCTTAGCGTTAATCAAGCCGTAATATGAGAAATTCATAATCATCACTCCGGTTATTTATTTTCTGAAACAATAGTTTTTGGCAATTATTTTGACGATAAAGACCAAATACTTTTCTAGAATACCTATGTATGGACATATCGTTTTCAGCACTATTTGGACTTATCAACACCACCTTAGCTGGCTCTATCTACCTCCTTCATCATGCCAACATCAGCAGCTTCAGCTTTCAAAATAATTAAACTTTCAGTTCTCACCTGTTGATTTAATTTTTCAAACTTCCCAGCAGTAGTATGGCTAATTACAAAAAATAAAGCTTCTCGTCCCTATAGGGACGAGAAGCTTAAAACTTTCCGTTATACCACCCTGGCTGGCCATAAATAACCAGTAACGTCTTTAAGAGTACGGGAACGAATCCGATACCCCGCCCTTGTAACGTAAGGCCTACGTCCAAACCTACTTACCGCACAAGCGGTTTCAGCCGGCTCCTCCAGAGCGAACTTCAGCGGGCATTATCCTGAGAGTGCTTTCAGTCGGCGACAATCTCTCCCTGATGGACTACAACCAGCTTACTTTTCTCCTTCATCGATTTTACATTTCATAATTAACTTGCAGTATAGCAAACATCTGGTAAAATTGCAATACAAATATTATAAAAAAATTTACCATTACCACTTCAAAACGCATTTTGGAGCCTAAAGTTTTCCTCTCATCTATTGTCTCCTAACATAACTGCCTGGTCAGGGGTCGCAAAATCAGAATGAAGGCAATCAAGGATTGATCCGATATCATACTAAACATATATGCCGTAACTGGTTATATTATAATCTAAAGATTTTTACACTCAGAGATTGCTCCTCCTGATACCTTCAGTAATTCAATAATTTGCAAAACGGGGCAGCAATAAAATTATTGCTGCCCCGAATGTATTTCACTTGCCTTGCTATGACATATTGTATATCCTATTTGTTAACGCTAGCCTAAACTTGACTGCAGCGATTTTTATAAAATACTTATATCGCTTCGATCTTGCACAGCAGGGCCTTGAAGTCAGGATAACCGGTAATCGGGTCACGTACATCCATATCAGTCAGCAGGTTGACATTAGCCTTACCGGGCCAGCCGTGCGGCACAGAGACGATGCCCGGCATCAATCTTGGCTCCGCCTTCACCCGAAGGGTAATACTGCCATTGCGGGTGGATAGACGAACGCGCTCCCCGTCCTTACTCCGTAACGGTCGGCGGTCGCCTGGTGCATCTCAGCAAACGGCTCCGGCTCAAGAGACCTGAGCTGCGGGACATGCCGCATCTGGGTGTGGGTAAATGCTTTCCGGCGGGCTCCGCTGATCAGAATAAGCGGATACTCCTTAGCTAATTCAGGAGTACTGACCGGGCTTTGCGCCGGCTCTAAGTATTTCGGCAGCGGGTCATAACCGGCATCCTCCAAGGTCTTGGAATATATTTCGATCTTGCCGCTGGGAGTCAGGATCTTCTTTTTCTCGTAGGCATAGTAGTCCTGCTTGTCAAAATACTTGCCCATTGGATTTGCTTTCAACTCTTCGCCGATTCCGCTGGGAGCCAGCAGGTTATCCATCACTTCTTCATCTGTATTCCATGGGAAGAACTCACCAAATCCGAGACGGCGGGCCAGTTCGGTCCAAATCCACCGGTCAGGCTTAGACTCCCCAACTGGCTCAATAACCTTGTGGTGGTACATGGCAAATGGCTCGCCGTGCACTACGCCATAGACGTAAGCCAGAGCGTCCTTCTCCATGAAGGTGCAGGCGGGCAAGAATAAATCAGCCAGCTCCGCAGTTTCGGTCATGAAGAGGTCGATTGCCATCATAAAGTCCATCGACTTAAAGGCTTCAATAAACTTGTTCGCTTCCGGGAAGGATGTCGCCGGGTTGGCCGCGGCCACAATGGCGCCCCGTACTGGATAAGGCTTGTTCTCCAGGGCTGCCTGCGGGAACAGGGTGGCGATGCCGTAAGGAGACTTTCTGCCCCACAGGGTTACAAAGAAAATCATATCACGAGATAATATTATATGAATATAATTCATATGTCAATCTTAGATTTACAATTGCCAGGACTTTCATCTAGGATGTTGCCCGTAGTATTACGTTCCCGATTTCCTTTTTTCTTAATAAATTGTTTCATCTATTTAAATTATAATTTTTAAATGAAATTATCGCTTTACAGCCTGGCTATGTTTGAATTAAGAGAATATTTATAGTTTCGTTAATATTTTATAACTTGCTTTGTAAATAAATTTTTGATATGTTATTTATGGTATCATAAATTATTTTCCAATTTCAAATGTATGTTTGTACTATTTTTACCATTTTTGATTCTTTAGTAGTGGAAAATATGTGTGTCTTCCGTTGTGAAAATTTACACTATACACCAGGATTTTATATTTAATGATTTATATTCATTACAAGTCACGTGATTGTGGTGTTAAAAAGTGTCAAAATATAAATAAGGCTGTGATCATAAAAGTAGCCCAGGGTAGGAGGGATCCCGTTGGATATTGGCAATAGAATCGCCTCTCTTAGAGATAAGGCTGAACTGACTGGATCTGCCCTTGCGGCAAAGGTTGGCCTGGACCAGTCACAAATCTGTAAAATAGAAAAAGGGGTTTGCAATCCTTCCATCACTACCCTGCGCAAAATATGCGCAGCGCTTGATATTTCTCTGGCCGATTTTTTTAGTGAGGATAATCCAGAAAAAATGCCCGAGCATCTGAATTCCCTGGTCGAAAAAGCTAGGAAACTATCACCTGATGAAGTTATACAATTGTGTAAGCTTTTGGAGGTCATGTCTTTAAAAAAAGAGTAATAAAATATAATTGCAATCCATATCCGGTTAAATAGTACTGGTGAGCATGGGTCTATCCTGAAGATATAATTTAATCTTCTCTCGGGGCCCGAAATAAAGTTGATTGACTGCCCTGAAATCCTATAAAAATTTAAGATAAACATAAAAGAGCTTCCCGTATTGAACTCGGGAAGCTCTTTTTGCTCACCTTATCGCTATCTACTTTTTTCATACTCGTAAGAAAGGAACCGAGGTAAGAAAGGAACCGAGCGAATTTCCTGAATTTTGTCGCAAGTTGTGGCAACCGGACATTGATTGCTGTGTCCACGAAACATACACTGTACGATATGCAAACGGAAAACATCAATCTGCAGCAGGATATTATCTATCTGCATAGAATTTATTAATGAAATTCATAAATAATAAATAAATTATTAAAAAATAAATAAATTAATGTAACCTTGCTTAACACAAGATCAGCTAGTCATTACAACTTAAAATTGTTAAATTTTTAGTCCGTGGATGTTGCCTTATGTGCTTCACGGACACTATAAAATTTCTAGAAGGCGAGGTGGAGCTTTTTGCTGGCGAAAGACATCACTGTACCCACCACAGTAACCCTCAGCCCCAGCAGTACTTTTCGTGAAGCTATCAGTATTTTACGTGAAACCAGGCTTAGCGGAATTCCGGTGGTTGATGGCGACAAGAAAATGATTGGGATGTTTACACGATCGAACCTATATGACAGCCTGCTTAAGGGAGTAGATATTGAATCTGAATTAACAGGTCACTACTTAACTGACATAATTTATTTTAAGGAAGACATGAAGTTCAACAATATTTCTGAACTCAACCAATGGCTGCGTAAAGTGCTGATTGGCCAAACGCCTGTTGTTGATCTTGAAGAACGCCCGGTAGGATTTATTACCAGGGACTTTATTGTCCGCTTCTTACTAGACCATATTGAGAAATATTATAATAACGATAGCGCTGCAAAAAGCACTTCCGTCAAAACAAAGACAGCAGATAAAGCCAAACATGAAGAGCTTTATAAAATAAATGGCACAAGATATACCATAAATTCAATTATCGGCAACAGCAATGCCATGGAAGAACTAAAGAGACTGGCTTTAAAGGCAGCGCAAACTACATCGACTGTACTTATTTCAGGAGGATGCGGGACTGGAAAAGAATTGTTCGCGCAGGCTATTCATAATGCCAGCGGCCGGTGGTACCAGCCGTTTATTAACATCAACTGCGCCGCAGTACCTGCTGAGTTGGCCGAATCCGAACTTTTCGGCTATGAAGGGGGAGCATTTACCGGCGCCAGCAGGCACGGCAAGCCAGGCAAGTTTGAATTAGCCGGTAAAAGTACTATTTTTTTAGATGAAATTGGAGACATGCCCCTACCCCTTCAAAGCAAGTTGCTGCGTATTATCCAGGAGAAAGAAATGATGCGGGTAGGAGGTTTGCACCCGAAAAAAATTGACGTCAGGATTGTTGCGGCCACCAATCAAGACCTGCAGAAACTTATTTTTGAGGGGAAATTCAGACAGGATCTATATTACCGGTTAAAGGTAATTTCGTTAAATATTCCTCCCTTAAGTGAACATTATGAGGATATTCCCACTCTGGTCAACCATTTTATTAAAGACTATTGCGAAGCCAACAATAAGAAAGTTAAAGGTATTTCCGATGATGCAATGAATTATCTGCAAAACTATAGCTGGCCAGGCAATATTAGAGAATTAGGCAATGTAATAGAGAGAGCCGTTCTGTTTTGTAAAGAAGATGAGATCAGTTTGGAAGACCTGGGGTTAAACAGTAATATTAGCAGCGGAGTAGAAATTTTCTCCCTGTCGGGAATCGAAAAAGAAACCATTTTTAAAACTTTGAAGGCAACTAACGGTAATAAGTCAAAAACAGCAAAACTGCTGGGAATAAGCCGATCAACCTTATATAAGAAACTGGAAGGCCTTTGATATTGCTAAAGCATAACCAAAATTATCCGGGCAGCAATTTGGTGCGATCATAATAGAAGGCTTATATGGATATGAAAAAGAATCCTGTACGGTGCGGGCAGTGCATTGTGATTTACCCTCGTCCTCTCACACCACTGCACGTACCGTTCGGTATAAAGCGGATCAGGAACGAAGACTGTCGTATTGCTCGACTAAACTCTTAGCCCTTGTCTTCGCCAAAAGGTGAAGCCGAGGGCTATATTTACCTATGGTGTCAAAAGAAAGCCCGGGCTTCCCCGGTTAAGTCTACTAGCCTGAACCTGAACGCATCCGTCCTAACTGCTCAGGTTATCCAGCTTTTGGGCTTTCCCACTATGTGCAAGGTTACGCACCTGAATAGCCAACACCGGTTCGCTTGCGCAATGTTCCGAGTTCCCCCTTCGGCTTCCTTCAGACTTCACCGTTACCAGTGACGCCCTTGCCTACGGGTTGTCTTCCCTCTGGTTAGGTGACAGGGTTTCTTTCAACCCATTGACTCGGCAGACATGCCGGACGAACACAAAAGAGGCGTGCAGAAATTCCACACGCCTTTTGCTCCGGAAACAAGCTATAATCTTCAACTCCCGTGTGCGCTAAAGCGGCATCGCGGGGTTTTAAATATATATTTATGCCCGTGCGGTCCCGAACTTGCCGTGCAGCTCAGTCTTTTTCATATCATACCAGATCGGGCTGGCATTGCACACAGAGGAATAAGCGCCGGCTATTACTCCGATTAATAAGGCCAGCACCATATTATGAATAGTTGTCCCGCCGAACAGCAGTAGAGCCACCAGGACAAATATTACCGACATACCGGTATTGATGGAACGGGCCAGGGTCTGCCACAGGCTGGTATTGATTACATCCTCCAGCAGCTCGCCCTTTTTCTTGTTCAGCATGTTTTCGCGGATCCGATCAAAAATCACAATGGTGTCATTTATTGAATAACCAATAATCGTCAGGATCGCCGCTACAAAGGAACTGTCTACCTCAATCTGAAATATTGAGAATATCCCGGTGACCAGCAAGGTATCGTGCAATACCGCGATTATGGCCGTAATACCCTGCTTAAATTCAAACCGCCACGCGATATACACAACCATCAACACTGCAGCCACACCCAGTGCCAGGAAAGCGTTTCTAATCAACTCCTGGCCAATTACCGGTCCGACCCGCTCGCTCCGCTGCACTGTTACACCGCCTAGTCTCTGGTCCAGCGCCGCAATCACGTTGGCATTTTCCTCCTCGGACAGCTCTCTGGTCCTGACCAGAAAATCTGTTTCTCCGCTGCGCTGGATCGAAGCATCTGCGAGTTCGAATTCAGCCATTACCGCTCTAACCTGATCGACCTCGATAGTCTGATTGAATTTCAAATCCAACAAGCTGCCGCCTCTGAAATCAATACCCAGGTTAAGTCCTTGACTAAAAAGCGAGATGATCCCCGGCACAATCAACAAAATGGAAATAGCATACCAAAACTTCCTTAATCGTATAAAGTGAAAAGGCATTCTATCTCGTAACATCAACTCAAATCTCCCCCTATGCCCCGTACATTTTAAAGTTACGGATTAGATTGCTGCCGGCCACCAGGTGCAGCAGGTATCTGGTCACGGTAATAGCTGTAAACATGCTGGCCAGGATACCGATAGCCAGCGTTACGGCAAAACCTTTGATCGGCCCTGTGCCGAAATAATACAGCACAACAGCGGCGACCAGTGTGGTCATGTTTGAGTCAAAAATCGCAACAAAGGCCCGCTTGAACCCGGCATCAATCGACGACTGCAGCGACTTGCCGGACCACGCCTCTTCCCGGAACCGCTCAAAGATAATCACGTTGGCGTCTACCGCCATGCCCAGGGACAGCAGGAAACCGGCCACACCGGGCAGGGTCATGGTTATATGCAGGCCGGCAAAGATAGCCAGCATAATCAAAGCATAAACAATCAAGGCAAAGTCGGCCACCAGCCCTGGCAGCCGGTAATAAAGCACCATAAAGATCAGGACCGCGATCAGTCCAATGCTGCCGGCCTTGATGGACTTGTCCAGCGAATCTGCGCCCAGGGTGGGGCCAACCGTCCGCTTTTCCATTACCTCCACCTTGACCGGCAGGGCGCCGGAGCGGAGCAAAATAGCAATGTTGTGCGCCTCTTCCAGCGATTCATAGCCGGTTATTTGCGCCCGGCCGTTTGGTATGGGCTCTTCTACCACCGGGGCCTGCAGCACCCTGCCGTCCAGCAGGATGGCAATTTGCTTGCCCACATTGGCAGCGGTGACAGTCGCAAAGGTTTTGGCCCCCTCCGGCTCAAATTCCAGGTCCACCTTTACCTGCCCGCTTTGGGCATCCTTGGACTCGGTGGCATTCTTCAACTGGCTGCCGGTGAGCACTGTAGTGCCGTCTTCGGTTTGAAACTCTAAGTAAGCGGTCTTGATCATATTCCGCACCGCTTCATCCGGATCCTGGATGCCGGCCAGCTCGACAATAATTCTTTTGTCGCCCTGCAGCTGAATAAGCGGCTCGGCCACCCCATATTCATTAACACGGGTTTCAATAATCGCCATGGCCTGTTTGACCCGCTCAGGTGTTACCTGCGCCTCGGGGGTATCCTTGGCTTCTAAGACTACGTGCACGCCGCCTTTAAGGTCAAGGCCCTGCTTAATTAATTTGGTCAGCGGGAGCCAGGTTACCTCCGGAAAGAGCGGTTTCACCGCTAATACCGCCATAGCAGCAACAATAATTATAATAGCTGTTAGTTTTAAAACCTTACTCCAAACCATTCCATTCACTTCCTTCCCTAACATCAAAATGCCGTCTAAAGAATATCTGTTTCTAAAGCAGCTTTGCGCCGTTGATCACCAGCTCAAAATTGCATTTAAGAAAAGTTGCCGCCCTGCGGCACATGACCATCCGGCTCAAGAAAATCTCAAAGTATTCCATCACCGGGCAAATATCAATATCAATGGTTAACTCCATGGTAATTGTCTTCTTGTCATCAGTTACCCATAAAAAAGAGTGCTCCACAGCATAATTTACCCGGTCATGGATATCAAAGGTGGCAAAATCCGTGTTGCGGACCCTGGTCCGGTGCACATCCGACTTATCGGCCACGATCAAGGCCGCCGCAACACTGTTTACCGCATGCCCGTATTGCTCTTCATGGTTGGCGATAGCGGAAATAACAGTCGCGATTTCATCCGGGTGCATTCCCATTTGCAGCAAAATCGGGTATGCGATTGTCCCGCCTGAAATGCCGTGGTCATTGCGGCTGACTACATTACCGATATCATGCATGTAACCGGCAATAGCCGCCAGCTCAACCTGTCGCGCAGGGAAGTCCAGGCGCTCCAGGACATTTCTGGCGATATTAGATACCAGGTTAACATGCCGGTAGCCGTGTTCGGTAAAACCGATTACACTCAAATACTTATTGCCCTTTCGGATGAAGGCGTCAACCACAGGGTCTTTTTTGATATCCTCCAGGGTGATCATTGCCGAAATAAACCCCCTTAATCAGGCAAGGGGACAAATCATCCCCCGGTATCTCAATCTAGGCTCTCCAGCCTGGCTGTTTGTATTCAAAAGCCAGCCAACTCGAAGACAACCTAATGCTTTCCGGCAGAAAAGTTGCATAACATTCTAATCTGTTTCAGACTCTTCCGACCCAAGCTGGGCCACGGCGTTTTTCTGATATTTGAGACGCACATTCTCAGCTACCTTTAAAATGATGTAGTCGTCCTTAATTTTAATGATGGTGCCGTACAACCCGCCTACTGTGATCACCCTGTCGTCCACTTTTAAGTTATTGATCATTTCCTCATGTTGTTTCTGACGCTGCTTCTGGGGCCGGATCATCATGAAGTATAGGATGGCAAATAGCGCCACGATATACAAAAGTGAACCATACTGAGAGTTGAAACCCATCATCAGACCTCCTTTCATGTTAATTTTTAGTGATTCGTCTAATATAGCCAAAATACCTTTTTTTATGGGGGAATTTTTATTAAATCAGGCTCCCTGGTATCCCTTCAAAAAGCTGTCTCTGTATTCCGTTATTTTGTCCTCACTGATCGCCTCTCTCAACTCCTTCATTAGCTCCAAAACAAAGTGCAGGTTATGAATAGTCGTAAGCCTAATTCCCAGTACCTCGTTGGTTTTGATTAAGTGGCGCACATAGGCGCGGCTGTAGTTTCTACAGGCATAGCAGCTGCAATCCCGGTCGAAAGGGGCAAAATCTTTTGTATATTCAGCGTTCCGCACAACCAGCTTGCCATGGCGGGTGAGCACTGTGCCGTTGCGCGCAAGGCGCGTCGGTAAAACGCAGTCAAACATATCGATCCCGCGCGCCACCCCCTCCACCAGGCAGTCGGGTGAGCCTACCCCCATCAGGTAGCGGGGCTTATCCTCGGGCAGCAGCGGCACCGTGTAGTCAAGCATCTCGTACATCAGCTCTTTTGGCTCACCGACACTGAGCCCGCCGATTGCGTAGCCGGAAAAGTCCAGCTCCACCAGCTCATAGGCGCTTTTCTTCCGCAAATCCGCGAAAGTCCCGCCCTGGACGATGCCAAACACCCCCTGGTCCTCCCGCCGGTGCACCGCCCGGCACCGCGCAGCCCAGCGGCTGGTCCGCTCCAGCGCCTCCAGGGCATACTCCCGGCTGCAGGGATAGGGGGCACACTCATCAAAGACCATGGCAATATCCGATCCAAGGGTCTCTTGCACTTCCATCGCCTTTTCCGGGCTGAAAAAATGTTCCGAGCCGTCAATGTGCGAGCGGAAGGTGACACCTTCCTCGGTTACCTTGCGCAGCGGGCCCAGGCTGAAAACCTGAAAACCGCCGCTGTCGGTCAAGATCGGGCCGTCCCAATTCATAAAGCGGTGTAAACCTCCCGCCTCCCGGATCAGCTCCTGGCCCGGCCGCAGGTAAAGGTGATAGGTGTTGCTCAAAATGATCCTGCCGCCCACCTCACGGACTTCCTCCGGAGTCATCGTCTTCACCGTAGCTTGGGTGCCGACGGGCATAAAAACCGGGGTTTCCACCGTCCCGTGCGGGGTATGCAGCAGCCCCAGGCGGGCCCGCCCGGATCGTTCTTTTTTAGTTACCGTAAAACTTACCGCCATATATGCCTCCGGTGCAATCATAGCTGAAAAAATTGTACTTCCTCCCAGGTGGAGGATAGTCCAGTCAGGAATGTCTTATCAGTCTGTAACTCATTACAATTCCTATTTAAATTATAAGCATTGCGTCTCCAAAACTAAAAAAACGATATTTTAACCTCACGGCCTCCTGATAGGCTGCCATTATTTTGTCCCGGCCAGCCAGGGCGGATACCATCATCAATAAGGTTGACTTGGGCAGGTGGAAATTAGTGATTAGCCCTTCAACTGCTTTGAAGCGATAGCCGGGGTAAATAAATATCTCAGTCCAGCCGGGCCCTGACCGCACCAGGCCGTCTTCTCCGGCAGCGCTTTCCAGACAGCGCGTAGTCGTAGTGCCGACCGCAATAAGCCGGCCCTGCCTTTTTTTCGTTTCATTAATGGCAGATGCTGCCTCTTCCGTTATTTCGTAATATTCCGCATGCATGTGGTGCTCGCGGATATCCTCCACCTTGACAGGACGGAAGGTGCCCAGGCCAACATGCAAAAGCACGGGGACGATCGTTACCCCCATCCCGGCAATTTGCTCCAGCAGTTCCTCCGAAAAATGAAGACCGGCAGTTGGCGCCGCTGCCGACCCCGCTTGCCGGGCATAAATAGTTTGGTAGCGTTGTTGTTCGATAAGCGGCTTTTTAATATAAGGAGGAAGCGGCATCACGCCAATCCGGTCCAGTATTTCTTCGAAGGCGCCCTGGTAACTGAACTCGATCACCCGGCCGCCAAAAGAGGTGTTGCTTAAGATCAAACCCTTCAGCAGGCCGTTGCCAAAGATTAATTTCGTGCCTTTGATTGCTTTTTTTCCCGGCCGCACCAGCGCCTCCCAGCGGTTTTGTCCCAACTGCTTTAAAATCAGCACTTCGATGCCGGCGCCGGTAGACTCTTTAACAGCAAAGAGGCGGGCGGGAATCACCCTGGTTTCATTAATCACCAGGGTATCATCAGGCCTGAGGTAATCAACCAAATCCTTGAACAGGCGGTGCTCGATTTTGCCGCCGCTCATTGGCAGGACCATCAGTCTGGAAATATCCCTGCGGCTGACCGGCTCCTGAGCAATCAGCTCATCGGGGAGGTAATAGTTAAAATCGGAAAGGTTCACCCGGTGCTGCTCAACTCCTAATTACTGGCTGTTCATGCTGTAAGGCGTTCACTGCCGCCCGTAATCGCCGGCCATCTTAACATCTGTATAGTAGTATTTCAAAATATCCTGGAAGTTATAACCTTGTTTGGCCATGCCATAGGCCCCCCACTGGGAAAGGCCCAGCCCGTGGCCATATCCGCTGCCGTTTATTTCAATACGGGCAAGGTAATTTTCTGTCCCGGCACGGTCATCACCATTTTCAGTACGATCATTTTCTACTTCAGTGCGGTCATCCTGATCCGCTGCACGATCTTCTTTCCCTTCAGTACGGTCATTTTCAACCTCATCGCTGTCATCTTTTTCCTCATAAAACTTTTTAATTGTAAACAGGGCGCTTTTTAAGCCCAAGGCGGCCCTGATATTATCCGCATTTTTCACCTCGCACCTGACCGTCTCTCCCTCAGGGTCAGTGCCTTCGACAACAAGTGTTTTCGCCCTGGCGCCGGAGGCGGTGCGCTCCGCTACTTCAATATCTGTAATCTGGTCAAAGGGGTGCTTTTCATTTTTAAACATTTTAGTTAATTGATCATTTGTATAGCTGACCTGCCAGTTATAGTGCTGATTATTTTTATCAAAGGGGTCTTCCTTTGTTTTTATATACGGCAAGGCATTTAGCCAAACATCCTCGCTATTTTCAATAAATCCACCGCTGCAAGAGTGGTAAAAGGTGGATATTAAATCGCCCCGGTTAAGCAAAACCAACCCCCTGGTGTCCTCAACTGCCCGGTCCGTGGCCTCGGTCTCACCATCATAGCCCCGGTAGACCTGGCTTAGCTGGTCATTGGTTAAATTATAGCTGCTGCCGCGGGAGGTCTCGACTTTCTGCAGAGCATAATTTCGCGCCACCACCGCCTGGGCTTTCAGCGCTTCCTCCGGCCAAGAGGAGGGCATCTCTGCGGGCACAACACCACGCAGGTAGTCCTCAATATTCAGCTCATTGATCACCGCCAGGCCTTCTTTTTCCATACAGAATTCCATGTTGCCCCGGTAGCGCTTGTATTCCGAGCCAACCTGCACGGAAACCAGGCGCAAGCCCGCACTCGGGCCCGCACCCGCCCCTAATTGCTGCATGCCCTGCATAGACCTTGCAGACAAAATTGAGTTTTCACTAAGCAACACGGCTTTTCCCCCGGCGCTAATTGCCATAAGACCGTTGGATCCAGCTTTTTCTACGACTTTTTTGTTTCCCGCAATAATATTTAACCGTAAATCAGAATCGTCACCCTGAACTACCGCTACCGGCCCGCTAAAAGGGCCATAAGTATCATCAGGACCCTGGAACTGGATTTGACCATCCTCCAGGTGAACCTGCCAGATTTCATCTTTTTGTATATTTGCCGCAAGTTTACCCGATTTTTGATTGACCAGTTGATAATTACCGTTCACCTTAAAATTCACCGGTGCGGTCTGTCTGGTCAGCACTACCCGGACAGTGCCGGCTTCAACTGTTGCGCCGGCAGCAACTACCGGTAAAAACAACATACCGGCAAACAACAATGTTGCGAAAACCACCAGGTGTTTTCCTATATCTAACACTTTCACCTTAAAATCCCCCGTAATCCTAACTAAACCTTTTTGAAGCTTCGACAAAAAAGCAGAGATTCCTTTAAAAATAAAAATTCTCAGATTACTTGCGGGCAAGAACATTTAAAATAATTGTCAGCAGGATACTTAAAATAATGCTGGTGGCAACCGGAAAGTAAAAGCTGAAATTTTCCCTTTGGATCATAATATCTCCGGGCAGGCGGCCAAGGCCGAAAAGTTTCCCTCCGAAGATCATTAAACCGCCTATCACCACCATCACCAGGCCGAAGATCAAAATAGTTTTGCCGAAGGCTTCAAACATATACAGCTTCACCCCTTGCAAAGAAACATAGCCTGCCATACCAATACTCTACGTTTAAGTCCACCTCTTAGGCTTGGACTGATCGCGGCAGTAGCGCTCCTTTTCACTATATATGCAGCCGCAATACTGCTGGCGGTACATTCCTAACTCTCTGGATTTAGCCGTGGCCTCCCGGTAGCCCGGCCGGAAATCAACATATTTAAATAAAACGCCGTATTTTTCCCCGATTGCCTCGCCAATTTCCCGGATCAGCTCGTGCCTCTGGTAAGGGCTAACCAAAAGGGTCGTGCTATAGCAGTCAAAACCACCTTTTTTCGCTACCCTGGCTGCCCGCTCCAAACGCATGGAGTAACAAAACCGGCAGCGGTTGGCTTCCCTGAACGCCACTCCCCGCAAAAACTCCTCCAGCGGGTAGCCCTGCTCAAAAATCATATTCAGGCCGATCTCTTTAGCGTACTGGTCCAGGGTATCCCTGCGCCTGGCAAACTCAGTGTAGGGGTGGATGTTCGGGTTAAAGAAATACCCATAAACATCGATCCCTTGGTCTTTGAAATATTGGACGGGGTAGATCGAGCAGGGGCCGCAGCAAGTATGCAGCAATATTTTCAAGCGCTAACCTCCACGTCAAATAATGTTTACTCAAAGTTGGTATAGACATTCTGCACATCATCGTGCTCCTCAAAGGCATCGATCAGCTTGAGCATCTGCTCTGCTTCCTTGCCCTCCAGGCTGATAGTGTTTGAGGGAATTTTGGAAATTTCCGCAAAGGCAATCGCCACACCACTTTTCTCCAGAGCCTCCCGCACGGTCTCGAATTCACCTGGCTCAGTGGTAATTTCATAGGAGTCGTCGCCGGTCTTCATATCCTCGGCGCCTGCCTCAAGAGCCAGCAGCATTAACTCATCTTCATTATTATCGCCTTCCGTCTTCTCCACAACAATTAGGCCTTTATCCTGGAACATCCAGGCCACACAGCCCGACTCACCGAGACTGCCACCGTTTCTGGAAAAAATGTACCTGATCTCGCTGGCGGTGCGGTTTCTGTTATCCGTCATCATCTCCAGCATCACAGCCACACCGCCCGGCCCGTAACCTTCGTAATAAAACTCCTCATAATTGGCGCCGCCCAGCTCGCCGGAGCCTTTTTGAATTGCCCGCTGGATATTATCATTGGGTATATTTGCGTCTTTTGCCCTTTGGATGGCGGTTTTCAGCTGCATGTTGCCCTCGGGGTCTTTACCCCCGTTGCGCGCCGCAACCATAATTTCTTTGGCCAGGCGCGTGAATAATTTCCCACGCTGGGCATCGGTTTTGGCCTTTTTCCTTTTGATCGTAGCCCACTTCGAGTGTCCGGACATGACCTCTCCCCCTTTATAATATTTCCAATTAAATCAGTAAAACAAACAAAAAAGCGCAAAGCGCTTATTGAATTGATAATTTTTATATTAGCATACCACTAATTATCGCGCAAATGAAATATGGTCTCGAACGTGGTGCCAACTGCCTTATCCTTTAAGCCTTGAGGGCTTGAAGCGCTTCAGGCGCAGGGCGTTGGAAACCACAAAAACAGAGCTAAAGGCCATAGCCGCGCCGGCCACTACGGGGCTCAAAAAACCCATGGCTGCCACAGGGATGCCGACCGTGTTGAAAATCAGCGCCCAAAACAGGTTTTGCCGGATGTTTCTGATGGTCGCCCGGCTCAAAGCAATGCTGTCCGCTATACTGTTCAAATCACCCCTGACCAGGATGATGTCGGCCGCTTCAATGGCCACGTCCGTGCCGCTGCCGATGGCAAACCCCACATCGGCCGCCGCCAGGGCCGGGGCGTCGTTGATCCCGTCGCCCACCATCCCTACCACCAGGCTTCTTTCCCTCAGCTCACGCACCTTGTTAGCCTTGTCCTCTGGTAAAACCTGCGCCAGCACACGGTCCTCCCGGATCCCAGCCTCTGCAGCAATCGCTTGGGCGGTTCGGTTATTGTCGCCGGTGAGCATCCAGACCTCGATGCCCATGCCTTTCAGCGCAGCCACCGCTTCTCTGGAAGTCTCCTTGATCGTATCGGCCACAGCCACAGCCGCCGCTGCCCTGCCGTCCAGCGCCATAATCATCACGGTCTTGCCCTGGCCCTCCAGCTGATCTACCAGCAGCTGAAAATCCTCCGTCAGGCCGACGTTCATTTCCCGCATCAGCCGGCCGGTGCCCACGAACACCTGCTGGCCTGCCACATCCGCCCGGACACCCCGCCCCGGGATGGCCTCAAAGGATACCGCCTTGAGGTCAAGCCCGCCTTTTTCTTCCGCCTTGCGGACAATCGCCTGGGCCAGCGGGTGCTCGGAATTTTTCTCCGCCGCTCCCGCCATTTTTAGAAGGTAGTCCTCCCGCCCGGCAAAGTTTGGCGCCGCTGCCAGGTCGGTTACCTCCGGCGCGCCATAGGTAATAGTGCCGGTTTTATCGAGGACCAGGGCATCGATCCGGTGGGCTCGCTCAAGATGCTCTCCGCCCTTGATTAATATGCCATAGTCCGCCCCCTTGCCCGTTCCGACCATGATCGAGGTGGGTGTGGCCAGGCCCAGGGCACAGGGGCAGGCGATCACCAGCACCGCGGTAAAGTTCAGTATCGCCCTGGTGATATTCCCTGCATCAAAGATAAAATACCAGCCTACAAAAGTAAGTACGGCAATGCCAATAACCGCCGGCACAAAATAGCCGGAGATCACATCCGCCATACGCTGGATCGGCGCCTTGGAGCCCTGGGCCTCTTCCATCACCTTGATGATTTGGGCCAGGGCCGTATCGCTGCCCACACGGGTGGCTTCAAAGGTAAAGGTCCCCAGCTTATTGATGGTGGCACCGGTGACCGGATCGCCCTCCTTTTTTTCCACGGGCAGGCTTTCGCCGGTCAGCATGGACTCATCTACGGTTGACCTGCCCTCACGCACAATCCCGTCCACCGGTATTTTCTCACCCGGCCGGACAACCAGGCTGTCACCAACCACCACTTCCTCCACCGGAATGTTCAGCTCTTGGCCGTCCCTGATCACCCTGGCGTTTTTTGACTGCAGGCCGGCCAGCTTTTTCAAGGCCTCCGAGGTTTTTCCCTTAGCCTTGGCCTCCAGCATCTTGCCCAAGAGGATCAGGGTCAGCAATACGGCGCTGCTTTCAAAATAAACATGCTCCAGCCCCAGCCGGCTGCCCCAAAAGGTGGCGACCACGCTATAAATATAGGCGGCGCTGGTCCCCATCGCCACCAGGACCGACATGTTGGCGCCGCGGTTTCTCAGAGCGATATAGGAGTCACGGTAAAACTGGTAGCCGGCTATAAACTGCACCGGGGTGGCAAATAAAAATTGGGCCAGCGCGCTGTGCAGCTCCATCGGCAGCAGGTGGCCGAAAGGCAGCATCATGGACAGCATGCCCAGCATCAGCGGGGTGGAGAAAACAACCGCAAAAATGAACAGGGAAACTTGTCTTTTTATTTCCTGCTCATGCTCTCCCACCGGCGCTGCTTCGCTCGCCCGGCGGGCCTTGTAGCCAATCTGAACAACAGCGTTAATCAGGGCGGCGGGGTTTATTTCAGCCGGGTTATATTCAACGGCGGCCTTTTCCGTGGCCAGGTTGACTGCGGCACTTTCTACCCCTGGCAGCGACCGGAGCTTTTTTTCGATGCGGGCAGAGCAGGCCGCGCAGGTCATCCCACCGATATCCAGGTTCAGTTTCTCCAAAGGGACATTATAGCCCAGTTGCTTGATTTTTTTAACCAGCCCGTCCGGCTTGACCAAATTCGGGTCGTAGTGCAAAGTGGCTGTCTCCGTGGCCAAATTCACCTGGGCCGCCATTACACCGTCCATCCCGGCCAGGCCTTTTTCGATCCTGGCTGCACAGGCGGCGCAACTCATGCCGCTGATCTTAATGCTGGCCTTGACGGACTGCTCTTCCTTGCGAGTTCCTACGTGACTTTTGTCAACTTCAGCGCTCACTTGCCTCAGCCCCTTTATAAAATGTGCAGCTTAAATTTACTGATTTGCATGTATTTATTGTACAATTATATTACCATAAATAAATACTTCAAAACGTAATAAATCCCGATTAAAAAAATTATCACAGCGGTAAAACTTTTAAGGTAATTTCCGAAATGAGAGAACCGTTCCCCGGCGCTATAAAGATAGTGGGCACCGCCGGCCAGCAGAGCCGAAAATATCAGCACCGGCAAGCCTGTCCCGATTCCGAAAGCAACCGGCAGCGCAAAATTAGCCTGTGTTTTTAACACCATGGAAAGCAGGCTCCCGAAAAAAAGCGCTGTGGCCACAGGACAAAAGGCCAGCGCCAAAACCATGCCCGTGAATAGCGGGCCGAGGGCACCTTTGCCGCCTGCCCTCTTTAAAACAAAATCCGGAATTGAAACAGCGGGAAGGTTTACCGGAAACAATTTTAAAAGGTGCATCCCTACCATGATAAAAATTATACCCAGGACTTTATTAATATAGAGGCTTAAAAAAATTGACGCGTCCGGGATATTAAACACCGCCCAGACAATTAAAAATGCAATTACCGTGTAAGTGATACACCGGCCGGCGATATAGAGCGCCCCGGATAAGATCATGTCCTTTTTACCGGCGCCATTATTGGCAATAAAAGACAAAACAGCAACACTGACCGGGAGGGCACAAGGGCTGAAGGAAGTAACAAGGCCCAGCCACAAAGCCGTCATGAACAGCAGCAGATATTCCACTTAAACTGCCTCCTGCAGAAATTTCCCCACCTCATCCTTAACATTCTGGGAGAACTTCTCTTGGTCCCCTAATTTGAGCCAGACTCCAACCATATTTGACCATTTTACATTCTCACCATTTTTTTGCAGCACCAGCACCAGCGAGCGTGACGGCACCTGGAAATCCTCGAGATAATGCCGGTTTTCTGGCTTATCGACGTCAATCGAGATAAACGCAACCTTTCCCTGCTGCAATTGCCCGGGGAAATTTTGGGCCAGGGCGGCGACGGGCAAGAGGCTTTAACACTAATCGCCAGAGAAAACTGGGACCTGGTCATGCTTGACCTGATGCTGCCGGAAATAGACGGCTGGTCTGTTTGCAAGGAAATAAGAAAGAATACCACCACTCCGATCATCATGCTTACAGCAAGGGACGCTGAAATGGACCGGATTCTGGGCCTGGACCTGGGCGCCGATGATTATGTTACCAAGCCCTTCAGCCCGCGGGAACTGGTGGCAAGAGTCAAGGCGGTACTGCGGCGGAGCAAGTCCGACCCCGCCTCCATAAACTCGGCAACCGGCTCCGCGATCAATCACCCGGGAATATTTATCGACCCTGGCTCACACCAGGTGCTGGTCAACGGACAGGAGGTCAACCTCACCCCTAAAGAGTACGACCTGCTCTACCATCTAGCCAGGTCGCCAAACCGTGCCTTTACCCGCAGCGAACTGCTGGAGGCACTCTGGGGCTATGATTACTATGGCGACGCCCGCACTGTGGACACCCATGTCAACCGACTGCGGGACAAGCTGGTTAAGGTATCCGGCGCCTCATCTTATATTGCCTCTGTCTGGGGGGTCGGCTATAAATTTGAGGCCGGCAAATGAAGGCCTTTAGCAACAGCATCCTGCTCAAGCTCTGGTTTTTTACAGTGACGCTGGTACTGATCGTCATTTATATTACAGGGGTAGTCCAAACCAGGCAATTAAAGGAGCTCTTTTACAACCAGCAGCTTTCAGAAATGACGGGAGAGGCCAAAAATATTGCTCTTACCCTTGAGATGACTGAACTTAGCCCGTTAAGCCTGCTGCCCATTGCCGAAACGCTTAACGCGAACATTATGCTCACAGATATGGACGGCTACATTATCCACTGCCTGGGCATGGGCATGAACATGGTCGACGTGGGCAAAGAAAAAATTAGTGTCACCGCCCACCACGACATACCGCTAAAAAATTCGGATATCCAAGCTGTTTTACAGGGCAGCACAATATACTACAGGGGGCCTTATTTCCTGCTGGATACCGAGGTAATCACGGTCGTGGCGCCCACCTACAATCAGAATAGAATTACCGGCATGGTGATGCTGAGCGCCCCCCTGGCGCATATCGAAGAGAGGGTGGCGGCGCTTCAGAAGGTTACCATCTACGCCGGCCTGGCGGGAATCGTTGTGGCTACTTTACTATGCTTGTTGTTCTCCCGCAGCATCACCCGCCCGCTTTTGTACATGAACCAGGCAGCGCAGGACATGGCTGGAGGAAACTACTCGCGCCAGGTAAAAGTTAATTCGCGGGACGAAATCGGCATGCTGGCCAATTCATTAAATACCTTGGCCGCAGACCTCCACGCCAAGCTCACCACTCTGGAGCGGCTGGACAAAACTAGACGTGACTTTGTAATCAACGTTGCCCACGAGTTACGGACACCTTTGTCCATCATTCAGGGCTTTTCTGAGGCCCTGCTGGATGGTATGGCCGGTTCGGAGAGCGACAGACATAAGTACCTGGAAAACAAGCAAACTGGTATCGGACCTTCTCGATCTGCAAAGAATTGAGACCGGCGTAGTCGTGATGCATACCAGGGAGTTCGACCTAACCGAGATTGCAGAGCGAGTGCTTGGTAAATTTAAACCAATGGCTGCTGAAAAAGGGATAATCCTGGCTACCGGCTTTGATCGGAAGGAGCCGGCCGTCGCCTTAGCCGATTCCGACCGGATCGAGCAGGTTTTAATGAACCTTTTGGACAACGCTGTGCGCGCTACCCCAGCCGGGGGTAAAGTCGAGTTATCCCTCACAGCTATACAGAATGAAATATTGGTTTCGGTCAAGGACTCCGGCCCGGGCATACCACCCGGGGAGCAGCACCTCATCTGGGAGCGCTTTTATAAAATAGACAAGTCGCGTACACGTTCCAGCAGCGGTACCGGCCTCGGGCTGGCTATCGTAAAAGATATCGTGGAAGCGCACGGAGGCTCAGTTAAAGTAGCCAGCAAACCTGGAGCGGGGAGCACATTTACGTTTAATTTACCTACAAAGGTTAATAAAAGCTGATCACCACACCCAAAACAAATATAAAACATTGTTAATAATGTAAATTATTTAAGCGATAAAATTATTAATTGTGCTATAATATAAAGCAGATTATAATTCCAAGGCTTACAGGAGTTGTATGACACTATGCTTTCAGAAAATAAATACTTAAATAACGCCGGCAGCGTCCTGGCCGTCCTGGCTTTAAGCGGAGCCATCGTATCGGCGCAGTATGTCGGGAACACACTGGCCTGGGCCGGTATAATTTACTACCTGGTTTGCATAGCGGCAATTGTCTTTAAACACCCCTGGGCTAAAAGAATCACCTGGGGCGCCGTGGGTTTCCACGTGGTCCTGATCAGCTACTCCCTGTGGAATTGGTTTACACAAGAAATACCTCCCTGCCCCTACTGTTTTATAGCCGCCGGACTGGTGCTTTTCGCCGCGACTGCCCTGCAACGGGTGCCCATGGCTGTTTTGCCTGTACTATTGATCACCACGGTATGGTTCAGCTGGCCGTATGCTTTTGCCGGGGACCAATACGTTACCAACCCCATTGAACAGACTACCATTACCACAGATATACCGGCTGACGGAACAGTTCAGACCGGCAGCAGCGAACCTGCAGATGGGAATGCCGGCACAAGCACATCCGCCGGTTCATTAGCTGGTTCTTCAGGAAGCGATCCGGGCAAGCAAACAGTTACAACGCCGCCCAGGAAAACTAGTCAACAAACGCAAAATCCTGCGGTTCAGCCAGGCGATACCCCCAGCAAGACCAGTACTGAACCCGGCGCCTCCCAGCCCGGCAATGAGCAGCCCCAAACAGAGCCACCCGCTGGGACTGATCCGGACCCCGGCAGCGGGGATAAGCCGGACCCCGGTCTGGTTAACCCGAACCCCGGCAGCGGGGATAAGCCGGCCAAGCCGGAATCGCCCTGAGGCTGCAAAGATAAATGACCTCCGTAGGAGAGTCAAAAATAAACAAAGCCCTCATCCATTTAAGATGAGGGCTTTGCCTCATAAATAAGCCCTCCCCCTGTGACACAGGTATATGACAACCATCCTCCTGAATTTGTATTACCTGCATGGCTGACTTTAAAATTTACCCCTACAAGTATCCTTAACATTTTAAAAAATATGTTAAAATAATAAATATAATATTTACTCGAAAAAAGAACCGTACTTTTAGCAGTTGATAGCATAATCAAAAATCGAATCTTGTGTATTAAAAACATGAGAGCTTTAAATAATATTCTGCTGCATAGTGGTTTTACAAAGAATCAAATAATGGGCGTGATTGCACAAGCCTAAGCAATGGAGGATTTTTCAATGGAAAAAAACCAGGTCAGTCACACAGCGCTATCTACCGCCTATATCCGCGCCTACCATGCTAAACATGATTTTCCCAAGATAATTGATGATTTTCTGGCGCACCAATTGCTGCCTGATGACACATATGCAACCATTGAAGAACAATTTGCCAGATCTGTACATTATTTAGACCCAGAGCGGGCAATAACATGTCCGGACCAGGCTGCTGCACTGGCGTGGTCAATGCAGTCGATGGCCATTGTACCGATCACCCTGGCCCGTTCCCGCTATGCTGAAGACATGCTAACGGAAAAGGTCCGGCAAGGGTTAATGCAATATGTAATTCTCGGGGCCGGAATGGATACCTTCGCCTTCAGGCGTCCTTACTTACTGGAGTTACTGCAGGTATTCGAAATCGATCATCCGGCCACCCAGTCCTTCAAACGCAACCGTCTCACTGATTTAGGCTGGAATGTCCCGGAACAGCTGCATTTTCTGCCGGCTAATTTCACGCAAAAAAACTTAACTGAGGTTTTAGCGGACTCAGCCTATAACCCTCAAGCCGCAGCCTGCTTCAATTGGCTGGGCGTGACCATGTTTTTAACCCGCGATGCTGTTGTCGGCACCTTGCGTGCTATAGCTGATCTTGCACCGGCAGGCAGTTCCGTCATTTTCGATTATATGGATACCGATGTTTTTGTCACCGGGAGAACGCCAAAACGTGTGCAATTTTTGATGGAGAGCGTGCGACGATTAGGAGAGCCAGTAATCTGTGGGTTTAACCCGTTAACACTTGACAGGGACCTGGCAAATCTGGGGTTTCATCTCGAGGAGAATCTAACCCCGTCCGACATTCAAGAGCGCTATTTTCAAAAACGCTCAGACCGCTATTATGCCACCGAAAATGCATATATTGCCCATGCAGTAGTCAAAAAATAGGCCACCTGGTTTTCAAGAAGTCCAATGCCACTTGTGACCTCTAACCTGGTATGTTAAACATTTCAGCTTTAAATATGAAATTTTGTATGAGTCGGCCCGGCGTCTACTACTGGATAATAAACCTTTTCATCTTAAATTAATCCCAGGCTATGTTGTTTATTAACGGTATAAGTCCAGGCTAATTGCTTTTAAATCGATCTGAGCACTAAAATTAGAGGAGCCGGTCTATGACCGGCTCAACTTAAGTTTTATACAAGAAGTAAATTCAGGAAGCCTGTAATTACTAAACTAATTAGATAGCACAAGGGCTTAATTCAAAAATCCACATTACAGCCAGGGTAAGGACTATTTATACCCTGAAAAAGCGCGCGCTTTACAAGATACCCGTGGGCTCTCCGGCAATTCTAAAAAATAATAATTTATTAGTTTAAAAGTTATATTTAACCTATTTTTATCCTTGACTATAGGCTATAATTTTGTTCTCATACTTCTCGATCAATTCCTCAGCCCCGCGGCGGGAATTACCCTGGGCTACCACCTTGAAGAGCGCTTTTTCCGAATCAGGCAGGATCAGCGTCCAGGAGTCGTCGGTCAATACTTTAATGCCATCGATCAGTTCGTTGCTTTGCCCCTTGATCTCTTCCATCAAGCAGCGCATTACCCGGCCTTTTGCCTCAAAGGGGCATACAACATCCTTCATGCTAATATAGAATTCAGGCAGTTTTTCGATAAAGGTATGCAGGCTGACATTTTCTTTGAGCAAATATTCGATAATGGAAACCAAAGCATAAAAGCTGTCGTAATGTACCTGCAGGGAATTAGCCTTGCCGACTTCCAACAGGGAGCGTGATACTGTCTTAGTCCGCACCACCGGTACCCCAGCCTCCCTCATCATTTTCTCCAGGATGGAGGGGGCTGTCACTGGAATCGCAATTGGGGAACGATTTTTCAAGGTTGTCAGCGTCTTGAGTACAAAACCCTCCTCTTCAGTTAAAACTTTCCCCTTTTCCGTAACCAGACGCATATTCTGGCCGCTGGCATCCAGCTCCAGGCCAAGGTCCGCCCGGTTGTCCAGAACAGCTTTTGCCAAAGAGTCCGACCTGTTGATAATCCCGACCGCCTCACAGCCGATACCGTCCAATAGCTGCGCTAAGATGGAGCTAACCAAAGGGTTTCCGCAATGGTAAACCACCTTACAGCGGCTGGACTTAAATATATTTAGTTCAACACTTGAAAGAATCTCATCGAAATAATATTTGACCGCTTGCGGCATGTGCTCTAACAAGCCTAACTGGGAAGTGATGGGCCGGTAATAATCGTCCTGCTGATAGGCATTCTCAATCTTTCGTTCCATTTCCTTGTCAATGGGCAGCCCTTCGTGATCAAAGAACTGAATACAGACCACTTTCTCCCCTTCGCTCTCCCCCTGATATATGTGCATACCCCCGTCACAGAGAGTGCGCCGGCAGACATAGCGGGCAATCGGATTGACTGTAGTCCCAATATCACGCACCTTGATGCCAATCGCCAGCAAACTGGAAATTGAGGAGTATTTCAGAATCTGGTCATAGGGTTCGCCGTCACAGCTGACACTAACCGTTGCTCCCAGCCTCAGGCGGGAGCCGTAGGCGGAAGCTACTTTTACCATGAAATCCGGCGTCAGTTCCCAGTTGGGAATGCCCCTGATCCCCTCGGCGCCGAACAAATTTTGAGAAATTGACTTGCCCCAGATCAGTGAAAAGGCCTGGACCGTCCCGGCCGCGATCATCTTATTCGGCCATATTTTTACCCCCGGCTTGATCACAGCCAGGTCTCTAATGATGGTGTTATCACCGATGGACGCGTTTTCATAGACCTGGCAGCCTGGCCCGATATAGGTTTTATTGCCCAGGGTGGCCCCGCTCAGGTTTGCGGCCTTGCCGATATAATTGCGGTTCCACATTACCGTGTGCTCCGTATACGCGCCGCCGCGCACCCGGTTGTACCGCCCCATAATGGTGTTGGGACCGATTACCGCCCCTGTTTCCAGCATCGATCCCTGACCGATATAAGCCGGGCTTTCGATCTTTACGTCCTCGGGAATCTCCAATTCCTGTTCAAACCAGATCCCCGGCCTCACCTCAAACCCTTTGACCGCCACATCAACTTCACCCTGCAGTATATCGAATTGAGCCTGACGGTATTGGGACAGGTTTCCAATGTCCGACCAATACCCTTCAGCCACATAGCCGTATAAGTCCTGGCCCCGCTCCATTACCAGCGGGAACAGGTTTTTGCTGAAGTCGAACTCCTTGTCTTTAGGGAATAAGGTCAATATCTCCGGCTCAAGAACATAAATGCCCGTGTTGACGGTATCGCTAAAGACCTCGCTCCAACTGGGCTTCTCTAAAAAGCGGATGATCCGCCCGTTCTCCTCAGTCATCACCACACCGTACTCCAGCGGCACACTCACTTGAGACAGGACCAGTGTGCCTATGCCCTTTTTGGCGCGGTGAAAATCGATTGCCTGGCCCAGGTCAAAATCAGTCAGGGCGTCACCACTGATGACCACAAAAGTGTCGTCTAAAAACTCCGCCGCGTTCTTGACACTGCCCGCCGTCCCCAGCGGTGTGGTTTCCTCAAAATAAGTCAGCTGCACTCCATACTCCGAGCCGTCACCAAAATGGTTCTTGATCGCCTGGGGCAAAAATTGCAGCGTCACCGCAATTTCAAAAATACCGTGTTTTTTCAGAAGTTCGATTATATATTCCATGCAGGGGCGGCCTAAAAGCGGCACCATTGGCTTTGGTTGAAAACATGTGAGCGGACATAAACGGGTGCCTTTACCGCCTGCCATAATTACTGCTTTCATATTAGATCCTCTCCTATCTTACCAGAGTATATTTAATCCTGAGTAGGCAACGGGAAATACAGAAAGACAGCCTTGTCACAATACCGAAGCAAATAGTGTTTTCAACGGCAATGGCTGTGAGCAAGGGATGAGGAGCTTATCATTCGCCGGTTGCCGCCATTTCACGGTTCAGGTCGCTTAATTTCAGACCGGCATCCATTGCTTTCAAGTAAACCTCTATTGTCTGACCGGCAATGTGGCACCAATCAAAACGCCCGATTTCCTTTGTGGCCGTGTCAGCCAAAGCACGCGCAAAATCCTTGTTTTTAATTATTTCAAGTACCTGACTACCCAAAGAGGTCACATCCCCCGGATACATTTTGAGACCGTTATGGCCATGCCGGACGATATCGCCCAGCCCTCCCACATCGGAGACAACAACCGGAATTCCCGCCGCCATCGCTTCTAAGGCCACAATGCCAAACGGCTCATATAAGCTGGGAAATACAGCCACCGCGGCCAGGCCCAGCAAATGGTTGCGCTCTTCATCACTTAGGTAACCTGTAAACAATATTTTATGGCCAAGGTCAAGATCTGCCGTAAGACTCTCCAGTTCCGGCAGGGCCGGGCCTTGTCCGATAATGACGAGCTTGGCGTCCGGGCACTCTCCCAGAATCAACGGCATTGCTTGAATTAAGGTTTGTACTCCTTTTTCCCGGACCAATCTGCCGAAATATAAAATGATTTGCTCGTGGTCTGCCGCGTAAGGCTCCTGGGAACGACGCCCCGGGCCGGCCGCCTGCAGGTGGAGAGACTCTACATCAACCCCGTTCGGAATAATATCTATCTTGTCAGCAGGGAGCTGGAAGATATCAATCACCTCACGCTGCATGTAAGTGCTGCAAACAATAACCCGCTTCGCTTCATAGGTGAGCCGCCATTCCTGACTGTGAATGTTGCGCTGGATAGCGGTGTAAATGCCCTGGTTACGCCCATGCTCAGTCGCATGGATCGTCCCCACCAGCGGCCAGCCGTAGCGCTGCTTGAGCGCCCTGGCCGCGTCCCCAACCAGCCAGTCATGGGCATGGATCAGCTCGAATTCCAGGCCTGAGTCAGCCAGCAGCTGTACACAGTCGATCATCATCAAATTAAGCTGGAACACCCAGTGCAAAAACTCGTCGCCGTCGGGCTGCAGCACGTGCACCCGGTGTACATGCACTCCTTCCACTAGCTCCGTATGCGGGGTGTCACCGGTTTCACTGGTGACCACATGGACTTCCCAGCCGATCCTGGCCAGGTAGCGCGAAAGGTCGTAAACATGCCGGGAAATGCCCCCGATCACCAGCGGCGGAAACTCCCATGACAGCATTAAGACCCGCGGGCATTTTTTCATCGGAAGGTAGCGGGGAACCTGATAACTGGAGCGATAATCCCGGTAGTCTATTTCCGGAAAGATATTATCCAACTTTTCCACGGTACTCAGCCACTCTCCGTCTATTTCCCCCTGCTCGATCATCCTTTGCAGCCGGTTAAAGCGATTGATGTGGTACTTTGTGCGCTTAACCGCATAATCCACCATCGTGTGATTATCCATAATAAAAGCCCAATCGCTGCTTTGCGCCAGCATCAGCTCCCTGGCCATCTGGTTTAACAGCCTGTTCTCCGGGTGCATGGACTTAGTGAATCTATTAGCAAGCCTGATCATCACCTGTTCAGCCTGGTGCAGGGCCGGATAAATCCAGTCATTTTCCTCTCTTAGCCAGACATCGGCATAACCGTGACGCCCCCAGGTGGACATGGCCAAATCGCAAACCTGATAGTCGGCATAAAGCTTCAGGTACTCTGAAGGGGTAATCGTTTTGATGTCATCCTGGTCAAAATGAATTTTCCTCAAAAGTAAATCGAGCCAGAGCGGCCCCTCATACCACCAGTGTCCAAACAGCTCGGCGTCATACGGGGCGCAAACCAGTGGCTGGCGGCCCATGCGCTCCTGCCAGTGCTCAACCTGCTTTTGCCTGCCGGCCAAAAAGTGCCCAGCATGCCGGGCTGCCTTTTCAAAAGCCCAGTCCGGGTTGTAGGGCTCCTTGTGCTCCCCGTAACCGGTGATCCGGTAATATTTAATCCCGGTGTTCAAGCGAATGCTGTCTGGGTGAATGAAGGGTCCGATGATCTCCCGCGGCAGGTCGAAGCCGATATCCCGGTAGTATTCCCGGTAATCGTAGTCACTAGGAAAGCCTGTCCGGGCATCCCATACCTCGTGGGAGGAGTCCACATCACGCGGGAAGGCCGCCACGCCTGATGTGGTCAGTACCGGTGAAAGCAATCCGAAAACAGGCGCCGGCCGGGCACAGCCCACTCCATGTGCCTCGGTGAAAAAAAACTGGAGGCCGCATTCCCTCAAAATCTGATCTAAGCCCGGCCGATAGGCGCACTCCGGCAGCCAGATCCCGCGCGGCTGACGGCGGAAATGCTTTTCGTGCAGCCTGATGGCGGTCTTCACCTGGGCCCGGACGGCCTCTTCGGTGCGGATAAAAGGCAAGAAGGCATGCGTCGCTGCCGAGGTGATAATTTCCAAGTGGCCGGAGTCCTGCAGTTCCCTGAATACACGGATTAGATCACAGTGATGGCTTAAGTAAAACAGCCTGGTTTCATTAAACCGGTGCAAATATCCTTCAGCCAGTTGATTAAACTCCGGCAGGGCCTTTGTGCGCTCCGCTTCACATTCTGCCAATTTGATTAGGCTGTTGATATGCTTCAAGTAACGCTTTTGGAGCAGTTCGTCACTTAACATCGACAACAGGGTCGGGGTAATGGACATGGTCAGATGAAAATCGGCCCCGTCCTGGATCAATCCTTGAAAAACCTTCAATAACGGAATATATGTATCGGTAATGGCTTCACACAGCCAGCGTTCCTCAAGCGCATTTTCCCGCTCCGGGTGACACACATATGGCAGGTGGGCATGCAAAACCAAAGCCAAGTAGCCTTTGCTCACTGTTGTTTCACCTCTTCCGCATGCACGAAAGTATAACCGTCAAACTGCCTCAGCCATGAGTATTCCAGCCTGGGAACACGCATAAATTCTTTTTTCGTGCCTCCGCCGGCCTCCTTACCGGAGGGCTTGGACCAGGCGGCAAAGCGCATATAAGGTTCGAATTTCCGGTCGTGGTGTGAGGGGGGAGTTGATTCAATATTGGAGCGAATAATGGTAAAAAATTGTCCCGACAGGGTAGTTGTCCCAAAGTCCACCAGATAACGGCGCTCGGGCTGGACCCCGGTAATAAACCAGTGATCCGAAAGCGGATGTACCTTAATCTTAAAACTGTAATTTGCATTATAGCCATTAAAAACAACATCCGTGACATCGTACACCTGCAGGAAAAAGGGGAGCTCTGTCCAACCGCATTGAAAGTGCTCACTGATTAGCTGTTTGCGCAGATCATCAACTTCCCAGTAAACAAATAGAGTTGTCGGCGCCTGGACCAATAAAACCAGCCTGTTTACCTGCCAGTTGCGCTGCCAGGATTCATCAAGAAGTGATTCATCTAAATTCAATTCACCAGGTGAACAAATATTGGGGGCCACCAGGCTACCAACCCGTTTTTTTAAATTTTCATTTAAATGTTTCATATTACCTCCCAGTAAATGTTCCTCGCCCTCACACTCACTTAATATAATGGAAATTATTTGAAAAGTCATCCTACATGATCCTACACAATCTATGAAATCCCGTTTTGTTTTTATTTATTAGAATGATGCCGCTGTTATTTAATGAAATATTTTTGCGTTTTATGAATATCTTTGGCTAAAAATTATATTGAAAAAAATACCGGCGGAATCTTTAGCTCCGCCGCTTCTTGACTATAACCGGGACCAGGTCGCCAGCTCCATCTCGAATTCACTGACAAAATTAGGGCTAATAGGCACGATCCGAATCCGGATATCTGCCTGCGGTGTTTTTTCTAAGTCACCTGGTAGTTTACCTCTATATATATGCACACCCGCCGGGTTTAGACCACTGTGTTCAAGTCTTTCCCGCCAAATTCCCCCCAGGTTGTTTTGGCCGACAAGTTCAACCAGGACGTCCTTATGCCAAACCGGGCCCAGCCGGATACTGCTTTGCACCTGTTCACCGCTGCACTCCACGGCCTCGAACTGGACCTGGTGCCAGTTCTTCCGGATGAACTGCTTGTAGTCGGCGACACACCGCGCCAGCACACAATTATTCTCGGTAAATTGGAGCCCCCTGGCAGCAGCCGGCCGGTATAATTTTTCCCAATACTCAACAACCATCCGGTTGGTGTTAAAAACCGGGGCCAGCGAGCAGATCGACTCTTTCATCTTTTCGATCCACTCATGGGGAAGCGCTGTTTCACCGTGGCGATAATACAAGGGCGCTATCTCGTTTTCCAAAAGGCTGTACAAAGACTCCCGCTCCATCAGGTCCTGCTCCGCCTGGCTCGAGCCAACAGCGGAGGGGATCGCCCAACCGTTAGCCCCGTTGTAGCCTTCGTCCCACCAGCCATCTAAAACGCTGCAGTTGATCACCCCGTTGACTGCCGCCTTTTGACCGCTAGTGCCGCAGGCTTCCATCGGTTTGATGGGCGTGTTGAGCCAGAGGTCAACCCCCTGCACCAAAGGTTTGGAATTTGACATATTGTAATTCTCCACAAAGAAGATTCGCTCCCGAAAGCGGTCCATCCGGGAAACCTCAATCACCCGGCGCAGGAACTCCTGACCCAAACCGTCCGATGGGTGCGCCTTACCGGCAAAGATCAGGCATACCGGGTGGGCCGGGTGATTGACCAAACGGTCCAGCCGCTCCAGATCATGGAGCAGCAGGGTTGCCCTTTTATAGGTGGCAAACCTGCGGGCAAACCCGACCACCAGGACCTGCGCCAGGTGTCCGGGTAGACTGAGGCGCTCGAGCAGGCAGGCCTTCACGCGCTGGTGCGTTTCCCAAAATTCACCGTCACTGATGGCCCTGACCGGCTCCCAGGTAGCGGCGCTGCTGATTTGTGCCTCCCAGCTCGGAAGCAGGGTGCGGTCATACAGCTCTTTCATCTCCGGTGCCAGCCAGGTCTGCGTATGAATACCGTTGGTAACTGACTCTACAGCAATTTCCTGCCAGGGCAGATCCGGGGTCCAGTGGTGAAAAAGCTGCCGGGTGACATCAGCATGGAGTTTGCTCACCCCGTTAACCTTGAAGGAAACCCTGTAGGCCAGGCGGGTCAGGTTAAACTGACTGCCAACTTGTCCCAGCGCCAGTATTTCTTCCCTGCTGGCGCCCAACTGCCAGAAATAATCTCCGAGATAGTGATCCAAAAGTGCGAAACAATAGGAATCATGCCCGGCAGAAACCGGGGTATGAGTGGTGAAAACAGTGCTGGCCCGCACCGCTTCTAAAGCCGCATGGAAGGGTATGCCCTGGGCCGAGTATTCACGGATCCTTTCCAAGATCAGAAAGGCCACATGACCTTCATTTAAATGCCAGGCGTCCGGCTCAAACCCAAGCTTCCTGAGCAGCCGGACCCCACCTATTCCCAGCAGGATCTCCTGTTTGAGCCGGACGGCCGGCTCACCCGGATAGAGGTGGTCGGTCAGACGGCGATCTGCCGGCTGATTTTCCTTAATATCCGCATCCAAAAAATAAACCGGCACCGTGCCCACCCGGGCACACCAGGCCATCACCGTGATCACCCTGTTGGCCAGAGCAACCTCAACCAGCACCGGTTCGCCAAGATCGTTAAGCACTGGCTCAAGCGGAAGATCTTCCGGGTTATATTTCGGACATAAGGCTACCTGGTTTCCGTCGGGGGAGATATGTTGCTGAAAGTAACCCTGGCGATATAAGAGACTTACACCTACTAGCGGCAGCCCCAAGTCATTCGCTGCTTTGACGTGATCCCCGGCCAGTATGCCTAATCCGCCGGCGTAAAACGGCAACGACTCGTTAATGCCAAATTCCGCACAAAAGTACGCAACGGTTTTCATCTTTCTCTCACCTTGTTCCCCAGGCATATTCCCCCGGCTTACCCGAGGGTACTCCAGAATATGCAACAGCCCGGTCAAATGACAATGCTGCGCGGTAGGTTTCGTCGACATCTTACTAGAAACTTAGGTAACAATTGCTACAGCGCTTAAAATAACAAAAAAATAAGGTCCACCGGCCCCACATGGAATTGAAACTCCGTCTTGCCGGTGGGAACAGCAGCGCCTTTTAAGTATTTGGAAACGAAGCTGATCGATTATTAATGTTGTTCTGTGCGGTGATCTGTTAGGTGCCGGGCTGGGCATTATGTTATAATAAATCTGGAAAAAACAGAGGGGATTAAAGATTAAGAATGAATTACGTGGTCTTCGATCTGGAGATGAACAATAAATGGGGCACCAAAATTCATGAAATCATTGAAATTGGTGCTGTCAAAATAAATTCCAATATTGAGATTGTGAATAATTTCCAATCATTTGTTAAACCAAAACTGCACCCAACCATAAGCAGGCTGATTAAAAAGAAAACAAAGATTAAGCAGGAGTGGATCGATAGCGCCAGTGAATTAGCTTATGTGATCAAGACTTTCCGGACCTGGATTGGTGAAGATGATTTTATTTTGTGCGGCTGGGGCACCGATGACCGGCTTACCTTTAAGAGGAATTTTGAGATTAATAATATTAATGCTTTTGAGGGTGATTTGTTAAAAAACTATTTCGATGTTCAAAAAAATTTTATTCAGGTTTATAACCTGCCCCAACAGATATCCCTGAAAAATGCTATGGATATGTTAAACATCAAACCCAAACATGATATCTGGCACAGGGCGATATTTGATGCTATAAATACTTCACAGATATTTATCCGATTAGCACAGCGCTAGACCTTTTAGCTTAACAGACCACCAGCTAAAGCCGGGGTTGGTGTTCCAGCTTATGGACTGCGGGAAAGCCTAGTTACGCTAAAAGCACTTCGTTCAGATCGATGAGAAGATTCCAAAATATTTATCGTAAATTTTGAAGGCGGGAACAACATCAGGTATAATCGTCCAATCTGTTGGACGATTATAGGTAAGCTAGGGGTGATTTTAACTATGGAGTCCACTGCAAAAGCTGCTAAAGTACAAAAATTACTTGCCGAATTTGGCAGCGTGCTGGTAGCCTTATCCGGCGGCGTAGACAGCTCCCTCTTGCTCAAGCTGGCTGTGGACGCCCTGGGACCGTCCCGGGTGCTTGCTGTAACCGCCCGGTCTGAGTCAACAACCGCGGAGGAAATTGAAATGGCTGCCTGTGTTGCTGGTATATGCGGGGCAGCACATCGAGTGGTCTCTGTTTCCGATCTGGAAATTCCAGAGATAGCCGCCAACCCGCCCGACCGGTGCTATCATTGCCAGCGCAACCGCTTCCGCCTGCTTTGCAACATAGCGGAAAATGAGGGCATTAACATTGTGGTAGACGGCTCCAACCAGTCCGACCAGGGTGACTACCGGCCGGGCCGGCGGGCACTGACTGAGCTGGCCGTACGCAGCCCGTTTAAGGAATGCGGCCTGACCAAAGACGATATCCGCCAGTTATCCAGGGCTTTAGGACTGCCCAACTGGAACCGGCCCGCCAACGCCTGCCTGGCCTCACGCTTTCCCTACGGCACGCCAATCACTGCGGCAGATTTAAGCCGGGTGGCAGACGGTGAAAAGCTAATCCTGTCCCTGGGCCTAACGCAATGCAGGCTGCGCCACCACGGTGCCATTGCCCGGATTGAGGTGCCGCTGAAAGAGTGCCCGGTCCTGCTGGAGCCCGGAATAAATAAAAAGCTGGTGGACGGTATCAAGCAGCTGGGCTATACATATGTTACCCTAGACTTACAAGGCTACCGCACCGGTAGCCTCAATGAAGTGATCACAGCATAACTGACTAATATATTACTTAATAAACATAAACCGGTGCATATCATCCCCAAGTCCTCACCTAAATGTAATACATATCGGCTTCCCTGGACTGGCGCATCTTTTCCGCTTCCTGGCATAGATCTTCAAGAGTAGTATGATCCAAAACACCGGCTATGGACTGTCTAATTTTTTCCCACATTACCCGTGTGGCGCAGGTATCGGCCCGCTCACATTCTTCCGGATTGTTTTCGCTGACACAGCCGGTTGGGTTGATTGGACCTTCCAGAGCTCTGATGATCTCACCGGCGGTAATCCGGGCCGGCTCTCTGGTGAGCAGGTAGCCCCCCTGGGCGCCCCGCACGCTCCGTACCAGCCCCCCTTTGCGCAAAAAAGTCATCAGCTGTTCCAGATAACCTTCGGATATATCCTGCCTCTCCGCGATACGGATGAGAGGAATGGGCTCGTGGGAGTAGTTTTGTGCCAAATCTACCATCGCGCGCAAACCGTAGCGGGCCCGTGTAGTAAACTTCATACCCACAACTCCTCTAAGCAAATTGTAACTTGTGGCGGCAAATTGTTGGGCTATTGCCAGGGCCTGTCAGGCAGCTTACTCTTCCTTACCCTGATTTTTCATATAGTCTTCAATCGCCTTGTACAAGGCATCAGCCGCTAGGTTGGAGCAGTGCATTTTTTGCGGCGGCAGCCCGTCCAGCATATCAGCCACAGACTGTTTAGTGATTTTCAGAGCTTCCTCAATCGTTTTCCCTTTAGCCATTTCCGTAACCATGCTGCTGGTTGCAATCGCCGCCCCGCAGCCAAAGGTCTTAAACTTAATATCCTTAATGATATTATCTTCAACCTTAATGGAGATCTTCATAATGTCACCACATACGGGGTTGCCTACTTCGCCTACACCGCTGCAATCAGGTATTTCACCCACATTCCTGGGGTTGCTGAAATGATCCATAACCTTCTCACTATACATAATGTTGATCCTCCCCACAATTTATTGGAAAATGACAACCTTTCGTTTGCTGGGATTAACCCAAAATAACAAAACCAATATTCCTCTAATAAGTAAAAAATCATCGTAATTCTCACCCACGGGAACCCAAGTGCATAAAGGTTCATATTATATTACCCGCTAAGCAGGACCGCGGATGTTCTTAAGTTGGAGTACCGGGCCTGATTCTGGTTAAGATATTTATGAGACTATTTAAGCACTTAACGGGGACATGGCCCGCAGCCTGGCCACGATCGGCTCCATCACATCCAGGAAGTACTCCACATCCTCTTCGGTGTTGTCTTTACCCAGGGTCAGGCGCAGGGAGCCGTGGGCAATCTCGTGAGGGTAACCCATACCCAGCAGCACATGAGAGGGCTCCAAAGAGCCGGAAGTGCAGGCCGAGCCGCTGGAAGCCGCAATCCCCTGCATATCCAGGCTTAACAACATCGACTCGCCCTCGATATACCTAAACACGAAGCTAACGTGGTTGGGCAGGCGCACGGACGGGTGGCCGGTTATCTCCACATCTGAAAACCGGGCCGGCACCTCTTTGAATAATCTGTCACGCAAAGCGGCCAGCCGCCTGCTTTCCTCAGCCATATTGGCTACAGCCAGCTCCATCGCTTTGCCAAGCCCGGCAATGCCCGGGACATTTTCGGTACCAGCCCGGCGCAGACGCTCCTGGGCACCGCCATGCACCAGGGTTTGCCTCCAGCGCGTCCCCTTGCGGACGTAGAGCAGACCAACGCCCTTAGGGCCGTAGATTTTATGCCCGGAAATAGTCAAGAGGTTAACCCCCAGCTCGTCCACGTTTACCGGGATCTTACCAAAACTTTGCACGGCATCAACGTGGAAGATGATTTGACGCTCCCGGGCCAGCCTGCCGATTTCGGCAATAGGCATGATCGTACCGACCTCATTATTAGCATGCATGACACTAATTAAAGTGGTTTGATCGGTAATAGCGT
This sequence comes from Pelotomaculum sp. PtaB.Bin104, assembly GCA_002067205.1. Taxonomy (GTDB): domain Bacteria; phylum Bacillota; class Desulfotomaculia; order Desulfotomaculales; family Pelotomaculaceae; genus MVQL01. The sequence goes on along the minus strand of MVQL01000211.1, from coordinate 127,665 downwards.
TTTTCACATCTTCCACGTTGACCATGCCGTAATGATCCACGGGCAGGACGGTGACCTCAAAACCCTGTTTTTCCAGGGCCTTTACCGCATGCAGCACCGCGTGATGCTCCACTCCACTGGTGATAATATGGTTTCCTCTTTTGCTGTTGGTATAAGCGGCGCCATGTATAGCCATATTGTCAGACTCGGTGCCTCCGCCGGTAAATATAATTTCTCCGGTTTCAGCCCCGATCGCCCGGGCCGCCTTTTCTCGTGCTTCATCCAGGGCCTTGTGGGCCACCCGGCCAAAATAATGCAAGCTGGAGGGATTGCCGAAATTTTCACCGGTCAGGTACCGCTCTATTTCCTCGGCCACCAACGGGTGAACGGGGGTTGTAGCACTGTGGTCAAAATATATCCGCCTCATGTTCCGACCTCTTTTCCAGTAAGTAATTATTTTCTAATTATTACTACATCCACAAAGATTTTTTCTTCAGCACCCTTAATTTTAGTGTCACATTAGTGCCAGAAAACAATACAGTCCCTTTGAAAAAATAAATTTCAAATAACATAGTGGATAACTATGTTTTACGCAAATATTAGCATGGCGCTAGGGATATTGTCAATATAATTTTACCGTTATTGCACTTAGCTCATGTAAAGAGTCAAACTGTATGATCACCTTAAAAAATAATATCCATAAATAAAAACACCAATAATTATATTTTATTAAAGTTAATTATAATAATATTGATCAAGTCCTTTAGGAGTGGAGTGGTTACTCGCGCTGGTGAAGTGCGGCTTACAGTTTCAAAAGACTGGCTACTTGACTGTGATAAAAATAGCCAGTTATAATTAAATATGTTGTAACAATTGTCCAAGCACGCCAGCTACCTTGCCGGCAGAAGAGGAGAACAGGCGGTAATCTAATGGCCAGGTCTTACTGGTCATTTTTTTTACCGGTGCTGCGCAGGCAGCAGGCCAGCTGCTTTAAAATTAAGCTGTGCAATCTGTCAATCAGCGGTGGAAATTAAGCTAGCGAAGAAAGGATCTGTGCTTCATGGAAACCATGAATTCAATCACCGGGAGGATCAGCCTGTGGCTGACGCCGGGAAAAATAACAAACATACTCACTAATTTATTTATGTCCGCAGTGATCCTGGCGATCACCTACCTGTCCATAAAATTATTATATTTCGGCCTGGACAAAGTCTTGAAAGAAAGCGGCCAGGAAGCTAGTGCACAGGAGGAGCCACCGGGCAGAAGACAAATTTTGTCCGACAACTTTATCCGCTCCCTGAGGATCCTGCTGAAGACACTAATTTTATACGGAAGCTATTTTATTGCCGCGATAATCATCCTGGAGCTCCTGGATATAGTGATCATCTCACCCGACGACTTGAAGGCTTTTGGATTCAAGGTCCTGAAAATCCTTGGTGTGCTGGTAGGAGCCAAGATTATCATCAATTTCGGCCAGATAGCGATCACCCAGTTCTTCGAGCGGCACGAGCTCAAGGATAACATTATTGAAACCCGCAGGGCCCAGACCCTGGAGGTATTGCTGCAGAGCGTGCTGACTTATGTTATATTTTTCCTGGCGGCTTTAACCATCCTGCAGGTATTCGACATCAATACCAGCGCGATTCTGGCCAGCGCCGGGATTCTCGGCCTGGCGATCGGTTTTGGCGCCCAGAACCTGGTCAAGGACATCATTGGCGGGTTCTTTATTCTGTTCGAAAACCAGTTCCACGTGGGAGATTTTGTAGAAACAGCAGGCGTAATCGGGACAGTGGAAGAAATTGGACTGCGCACCAGTAAAATCCGGCAGTGGACCGGCCAGCTGCATATTATCCCTAACGGGCAGATCACGAAAGTAACCAACTACAACCGGGGCACCATGATTGCGCAGGTTACGGTGGGCATTGCTTACGAAGAGGACGTCGACCAGGCCATGGAGGTCTTAAGAGGCGAGTGTGTTAAGGCCCACCAGGAAATTAGCGCCATAGTAGATTTGCCCCAGGTGCAGGGAGTCGTCGAGCTGGGAGAGTCCTCGGTTAAGATTCGCACTGTCGCCCCCACTGTCGCCGGTGAGCAATGGATTGTGGAGCGGGAATTGCGCAGGCGCTTTAAATACGCCTTAGACCGGGCCGGCATCGATATCCCTTACTCCAAACAGGTCAATTGCCCACGTTTATAGACTAATATCTGTTATGAAAAATTAGTACCGTATTTCTTAATCTGAGCAAAGAGACAGACATTGTCATAAACATGTCTCTCTAGGCGATATACGCCTTCTCCCGGGACTTCCGTCATACGGCGACTGGTGTTAAGGTCCGGCGCGGCTAAAATTTTATTCAGCTTATTTAATCCTGGCATTTAAAACTAAAAAGAATGATTAATGTAGTAGTATAGTATACATAGTAGATTGAGAATAGCAACTGGTGTGCAGCAGAAGGAGGCTGATCACATGGATATGAAATTAATAGATAAGCTTTTTTTTATTGGCAGAGATGGTGAAGACGCCGCTTTAGTAACCATTATGCAGACCAATGGCTCGACCCCGCGCAATCCCGGCACCAAGATGCTTGTCTTCAAGGATGGCCGGTGTTTCGGGACTATTGGCGGCGGCAGCGTGGAGGCTGAAGCTAAAAAAGAGGCCCTGGCCGTGCTTGGCACCCGGAAATCAAAAAAATACCGGTTAGGTATAAACAATGCCGCTCTTGTAGGGGATGGGATGATTTGCGGGGGCAGCATGGAGGTCTGGATCGACTTGATTAACAGCAGGGACATGGCGCCCGGGCAGGTTTTTCCGACTTATCTTAAAGCTATAAAAAGAAAAGAGAACCTGCTGCTGGTGACAATAACGGCTATCGATGAGGGAAAAAGGGAACTGGTCGGCCGGAAAATGGCTTTCCTGCCCGGTAGCAGCGAGGCCGGGGACCTGGGTGTGACAGAAATAACGGAGCAGGCCCGCATTATTGCCGGTCAGCTCCGTGGGTTTGGTAAGCCCCAGGTAATCGCGCTCCCTGCGAAAGCAATGCCTGACAAAATCAAGGATGTCGAGTTATTCTTTGAGCCGGGCCCGCAGGCACCGCATTTATTAATATTAGGCGGGGGGCATATTGCCCTGCCCCTGGTCAGAATGGCTGCTATTCTCGGCTACCAAACCACTGTGGTCGACGATCGGCCTGCCTTTGCCAGCGCCACCCGCTTTCCGGAAGCAGGACAGGTGATCTGCGCAGGCTTCGTAGACAGCTTAAAGGAGCTGGAAATAGACCGCAGCACTTATATCGTCATCGTGACCTATTCACACAAGCTTGACCTGGATTGCCTGCGCGAGGTAATCCAGAAGCCGGCCGCCTACAGGGGGATGGTCGGCAGCGCAAGGAAAATAAAGGTCATATTTGACAAACTGGAGTCCGAAGGTGTTTCAAAGGAGCAGTTAAAAGAGATATATTCTCCGATTGGCCTGGACATCGGCGCAGAAACCCCGGAAGAGATCGCCTTATGCATCCTGGCTGAGATAGTGAAAGTCTGGCGGGGCGGAAACACCAAGTAAAAAAAAGGGACCTGCTGCTCATGCAACCGGTCCCTTTGTAATATTACTTTTTAAGCTTCCGCCTCGGCCTTAGCCTTCTTAATAATGTCTTCCGCCAGGCGGGCCGGGACCTCTTCGTAGCTGATAAATTCCATTGTGAACGAGCCGCGGCCCTGGGTCATTGACTTCAGGTCAATCGCATACCGGTACATTTCAGAAAGCGGCACATTGGCCTTGATCAGGGTCTGCTTGCCCTGCTGCTCGGTGCCCAGCACGCGGCCGCGCTTGGTGTTGAAGTCGCTGATGATGTCCCCCATGTAGTTATCGGGCACCAACACCTCTACGCTCATCATCGGCTCTAAGAGAACCGGCTTAGCCTGGGGGATACCCTTTTTAAAGGCAAGAGAGGCCGCAATTTTAAAAGCCAACTCGGAGGAGTCCACGTTGTGGTAAGAGCCGTCGTAAAGGGTGGCCTTGACGCCTGTGGTGGGGTAACCGGCCAGAACGCCTTCCAGCATCGCATCCCGGAGTCCTTTTTCAACTGCCGGGAAATAGTTCCTGGGCACCGAGCCACCGAAGATATCCTCCTCAAATACAAAGTCCTCTTCCGGATTAGGCTCAAAACGCACCCAGACGTGGCCGTACTGGCCGCGGCCGCCGGACTGCTTCTTGTGCTTTCCTTCCACCTCAACCTTGGACCTGATTGTCTCCCGGTAGGGAACCTTGAGATCTGACATTACCACATCGACACCAAACTTGCGCTTTAGTTTATCAACCATAATGTTCAGGTGCAGCTCGCCCATGCCGGTAACCAGGGTCTGCTTGGTTTCTGTATTTTTTTCAACCCGCATAGTGGGGTCTTCTTCCAGCACTTTATTTACGGCATCGCCCAATTTGTCTTCGTCGTTCTTGCTCTTGGGCGCAATGGCCACCGACAAGGTCGGCACCGGAAATTCAATCCCCTCCAGCACCACCGAACTGTCCTTATCACATAAAGTATTCCCTGTGCTGGTATCCTGTAATTTAACGACAACCGCCATATCGCCGGCGGGAACAACATCGGTCTGCACCGTATTTTTCCCTCTGACAAAGAGGACATTGCCGATTTTTTCCTGTTTTCCTTTGGTGCTGTTATTGACTACAGCGTCGCTTTTAAAATTACCGCTGAACACACGCAGGAAGTTCATTTTGCCCACATAGGGGTCGGCGATGGTCTTGAACACCAGGGCTGCCATCGGGCCTTCCACTGCCACCGGGGCCGGGAAGTATTCCGCGGCTACGTCCATTAGCTGGGCTACGCCGATGTTCTTGGTGGCCGATCCGGCCAGCACCGGTACAACTTTTGCCTGGGCGATGCTCTTTTTCAAGCCGTCCTTAATTTCCTCCGGGGTGAGCTCCTCCCCCTCCAGGTACTTCATGGTCAGGTCGTCGTCACCTTCAGCGGCCGCCTCCACAAGCTGCTCGCGATAACCGGCAATTGCGCCGGCCAGGTCCTCCGGCACCGGGACTTCCTTGCCCTTGCCGTCCCCGGTGTAGGCCTTATTATTGATCACATCAACCACACCGTTAAAGGTGCTAAAAGCTCCGATCGGTATTTGAACCGGGACAAAGTTGCCGCCGAATTTGTCTTTGAGATCGTCCAGCACTTTTTCAAAGCTGGCGTTTTCACGGTCCATTTTATTAACAAAAACGACCTTGGGCAAATTGTACTTATCCGCAATATCCCAGATGACCTCGTGCTGCACTTCCACGCCGTCGACGGCGGAAACAACAAACATCGCGCAGTCGGCAACTCTTAAAGCTCCCTTCACTTCACCAATAAAATCAGAGAAGCCGGGGGTGTCCAGAAGGTTTATTTTGGTGCCGTTCCACTCGCAGGGTACGAGGCTGGTATGAATGGTTATTTGCTTGGCGACTTCTTCCGGGTGGTAGTCTGAAGTCGTGGTACCGTCTTCCACCCTGCCAAGCCGGGAGAGAATGCCGGTATTATAAAGCATGGCCTCAACCAGGGAGGTTTTACCGGAACCGCCGTGTGCGACCACCCCGATATTGCGTATTTGACCGGTTTGATAATTCTTCAAATTAAGTTCCCCCTTTGTAAATAATGGTTTCCTTAAAGCTATTTTTATATACTTATTTAACCCATACCGGGTTTTTCTGGATCAAATAAAAACAACCCCGATGGGGTTTTTTACATAGCACCCCGATAGCGCATAACACATAGGGGTCTAATTCTACAATAGGCGCCTGAATTCCTTGTTATTTTAAAAAATAAAGGCCGCAAATTTTTATTCCTGAGGTTTCCACCGGCAAATTTAATTCATAGGAAAAATTTGAGAGCATAGATATTACCAGGAAGATCGTGGTTTCTTGGTGATAACAGCAATAAGGTGGTCCTTCCATGACCGGACAATCTTTTATTCAAGGCACTCTCATTCTGATCCTGGGCAACCTTTTAAACCGGGTCCTTGGCTTTGTCGATAAGGTTGTGATGATCCGGATCATCCACCCGGAAGGCATCGGCCTGCTCAATATGATCTACCCGGCTTACGTACTGTTTCTGGTTATGGCCAGTGCCGGAATTCCAGTGGCTATCGCCAAACTAGTGGCCGAGGAGGTGGCCCGCCACAACCTGGCCGGCGCCTACCGCATTTTTAGAGTTTGCTTAATAACGCTTATATTCAGCAGCATCCTTTTCACCATGCTGTACATACATGGCGCCCCGCTTCTTCTTAAATATGTCTTTGTCAACCCCAAAGCCTATTACAGTTTCCTCTGCCTGTTGCCGTGTATAATTATTGTCACCCTTTGCTCGGCTTTCCGTGGTTTTTACCAGGGACTGCAGCAAATGATGCCGACCGCGCTGACCCAGTTTTTAGAACAGCTGGCTAGGGTGACCTTCGGCCTCCTGATTGCCTACCTACTGATGCCGCACGGGGTGGAATATGCGGCCATGGGGGCCGCTCTGGGTGTGGTGATCGGTGAATTGACCGGCTTCATCGCCATCCTGGCGATTTATCTGCGCAGCAGGCCGCGTCTGCGGCCTTGTGCGGCCACTTCTTTCGAACCGCTGACTTCCATTGCCGGGCGGGTCTTTAGCCTGGCCTACCCGGTTACGCTAACCCGCTGCATTGCCACATCTTTGATCTGGGCCGATGCCGCCCTAATCCCCTTGCGCCTGCAGGCCGGCGGATCCGGATTAAGCGAGGCCACCGATATATTCGGGCAATTGGCCGGTATATCGCTGAACTTATTGTTTAGCCCCGGGATTATTACCGTTTCCCTGGCGACAGCCCTGCTCCCGGCCATATCTGACGCGATGGCACTAAACAACCTGGCTGTCGTGCAGGCCCGGTGTGCCCAGGCGATCCGGATCACCATCCTGGTCGGAGTGCCCTGCGCCCTGGTCTTATTCATATTGGCTAGGGATATCTGCGGAATTGTATTCGGCTATCCCCAGGCTGGGACAAGTCTTTCCATATTGGCCCTGGGTGCACCATTCCTATATCTCTGGCAGACAACAACCGGTATTCTCCAGGGTCTGGGTGAAGCCTACAAGCCATTGAGAAACCTGGTCATCGCCTCGATTTTCAAAATCGCCGGAATTTACTACCTCACCGCCTTGCCGCAGTTCGGCATCCGGGGGACAGCAGCGGCCTTTTCTATCGGCTATTTTCTAATGGCCCTGCTCAATCTGGCTGACATCCAGCAGTTAATTAAGCTAAAATTAAGTTTCTATCATTTCTTTTTGCTGCCGGCGGCAGCTGCCGCTGGAATGGGCCTGATGATTACGTCGACATACTGGTCCCTATACGCCTGGTCCCAGTTGGCGCCCCTGGCGACCGCAGGCGCTATCTGCACCGGCTTCGCCGCTTACCTCACGATCCTTTTGATTAGCGGTGAGGTTAAGCTCAGTGAACTCCAACGGCTTAAGCATAATTTAGGGCATTTTCTCAAGTAAACCTCTAATTTCTCGCATCGCCAGGTAATTGGTCAGGTCATAGTGCACCGGGGTGATCGAAACCAGCCCTTTCCTAATCGCCCAGACATCAGTTTCCGGGTCGTCGGCATCCACGTCAAAGGGCTCGCCCGCCATCCAAAAATAGGTGCCTCCCCGCGGGTCTGTCCTTTTATAAAAAACATTCTCGTAGCGCCTGTTGCCCAATCTCGTCACTTTGACGCCGCGCGGCTTGCCGGGCGGCACATTAATATTAAGCAGCAAAGAGCCATGCAGTTCCTGGCCGATGTTATGCACCAGTTCTTTGATAAATTCGCCCGCGTAGGTAAAATCCCGGTATTCATAGCTGGCCAGAGAAATGGCGATGGCCGGTACATCATTGATAATTCCTTCAATCGCCGCCGAAACCGTACCGGAATACAATATATCCGTGCCCAGGTTTGGCCCCAGGTTGATCCCGGAGATAACCAAATCAGGCGGCTCCGGCAGCAGGGCCTCCAGCCCGATTTTGACACAGTCTGAAGGAGTGCCGTCCACTGCCCAGCCTTTCGAGCTTGTGCACGGGTAGAACTGCTCTTTGGCCCTGAGCGGCCTGTGCATGGTAATCATATGACCGGTGGCGCTTCTTTCCCGGTCCGGGGCCACTACAAATAACTCCGCTTCATTTTCCAGGGACTTTCTCAATACATTAATGCCCTCAGCATTAATGCCATCATCATTGCTAATTAATATCCGCATATTAATCCTGCTTTCAGGTTTCATAAATCGTGATGCTCATAGTGCCCTTGCCGTGGTTTTTAGTCAAACCAAAAATAACGTGCTTGTCTTTTAAGGTTTTATTCAAAAAATCAACTATCTTGTACATTTCATCATAGGACTTGAAGGATTTTACCGCGATAATCTCCAGTTTGCCCTGAGGATTACTTTCGTTGTTGTCCAATTCTGATCCTATCTCCTTAATCCGGACTGATTAATCTTTCACCAGGGCAAAGGCCTCCGCTCTGGTGGCCTCACTTTTTTGAAATATACCCCGCACCGCGCTGGTCACAGTTTTCGACCCGGGCTTTCTGACCCCGCGAAAGGTCATGCACATGTGCTCGGCCTCCAGGACCACCAGGGCGCCCTGGGCGTTGAGCCTGGCCATAATTGAGTCGGCGATCTGGGAGGTCAGCCGCTCCTGGAGCTGCGGGCGCTTGGCAAAGCCCTCCACCAGCCTGGCTAATTTGGACAGGCCGGTGACAAAGCCCTTCCTGGGGATGTAGGCCACGTGAGCCTTTCCGTAAAAGGGCAGCAGGTGGTGCTCGCACATGGAGTAGAGCGGGATGTCCTTAACGATCACCATCTCGTCGTGTTCACCGGAGAACTTTTTCTCCAGGTGCACCGACGGGTCTTCCCACAGGCCGGCAAATATCTCCTCATACATCCGGGCCACCCGGGCCGGCGTCTCTATTAGACCCTCCCGGTCCGGATCCTCTCCGATCGCTTCCAGGATCATCCTGACCGCTTTTTCTATCTTGGGGTGATCAATCATGGCGCTCCCTCCTTACGGTTGCTCACGCTAAAGCTGTCCCATTAGCTTGTGGGTCTGGGGAATAACCCGCACGTCCGCCAGTATCCTTAAGGCCAGGGCCTGCAGTTCCAACAAACGGCCGGGCGCTGCGCCCCGCACGCCGCCGAACGGGCTGACCGGCTGGATCACCAGGGTAATCCCGGAGTCAACCTCATCTATTATAGAGGCGGCAGTCTCAATTTCAGCGTCCGAAGTATCGGCGCCGACCACCACCTTAACAAAAACGTCTTTCCTACTGGCTATTTTTAAAAACTCCTGGTGTTCCTCCCAAAAAGGAGGCATACCGCTGACACTGGGCAGCTTTAAGTCCATGCCCACCAGATCAATCAAATCGATGACCGCGGAAAGCGCCGCGGCTAAAGTGCCGTTGGTCTCCAGGTAAATGCCGTGTCTGGTGCCCTGGAGCAGGGGGGCTAATTCCTGAATGAACGCAATATGCAGCAAAGGCTCGCCGCCGGTCAGGCTGATGGAGTGGTGCAGCGGCAGGTTGAAAGCGCCTGCCATAGCGGCAACCCCGGCAGCGGTTAGCGGGTTTTCGACCTGCTTAAAATCCCTCTGCCCGGGGTGCTGCTCGATTTGGCAAAATTCAGGCCCGGCCGTAATAGTCGTGTCGCAAAAGGCACACTGCAAATTGCAGCCGGCCAGCCGGATAAAAACCTGCCGGCAGCCTAACAGCGGCCCCTCACCCTGGACGGAAGAAAATATTTCAGCAACAGGCACGGCCACTTTAATTTACCCCCCGGACCTTGCAGCGGGCCAGCTTGATCTCCTGGTATTCTCTGACATAGGCCCGGCACAGGTCCCTGGCCACATCCTCCACCTCTTCGTCCGGCAGGCCCAGGTCCGCCAGCCCGCAGGCCGGGACCGGGGTGTCCTTGCTGGAAACGTTTACTCCGGTGTGGATCATGGTGGAAACCGGCGTTAGCGTGGCAATGGATACGGAGAGCTTCCGCTGGCCGAGAAACAGGTCGTCCCCCGCGCGGCGCAGCTGCGCCCCCGTTTTCTGCACGATCACGTCTTTGAGCGTGGCGATTAGAAGGCGCTGCCGGATAATAGTCCTTTCCAGGTCAAGGTCGAAATGCTCAACAATAAAGTGCAGCATGTCCGTGCTGAAAATCGGGGCATGCTCCAGAACATCCGCCAGGTCGACCATTTCCGTCAGTTCCACCCGGCAGGGCCCCCGGAAAGAGATGATGCTGTCACCCTGAAGGCCAAAATTGCGATAGGCCCAGTGCGAGGAAAGCTGCCTTCCGTCATATGTAATGGTTTTTCCGATAAACCTCTCCTGCATAATTATACCTCCTGGAAAGCAATCTGCTCCAGATCCAAGTCCGCCTCTTGTGCCGCGCGCTTAAATCGCAGGCAGCTTTCACAGCGGCCGCACATTTTTTCACCCCCGCGGTAACAGCTCCATATGTATTGAAAAGGAACATGGTGCCGCAGCCCCAGTTTGATGATGTCGGCCTTGCTCAACAGCTGGGTATAGCTGACTACTTTGACATCGTTTAAGGTGGAATAGGAAAGCGCGCTGTTGGCCGCCCGGACAAAGTCGGCGCCGTTGTCCGGAAAGGTGGCCGCCTCCTCACGGTTAAACCCGCACACCACCAGCCCGGCGCCGCAGGCCTCGGCAAAAGCAGCGGCAATGTTGATGAACAGCCCGTTGCGGTTGGGCACCCAGACCTGGACCGCGCTGGCCGTGGCAGCCACCGGGTCGTCGAGCAGGGCCAATTCCGGCTCGGGCAGGCTGGCTTCATTTTTGACCAGGGCCGTGCCGGTGATTTCTCCTAAAAAGGGAAGCTCCACCACCTGGTGGGGCAGGTGGTAATAAGCCGTAAGGTTGGCGGCAGCCTCAATTTCTTTTTGGGCAGCGTGCTGCCCGTAGTTAAAGGTCAGGCACAGCGCCACCTCCGACTCCCGCAGGGCGTGGGCGAGCGACACCGCCGAATCCAGGCCGCCGGACAAAAGCACAGCGCTCCTGGGCATTGCTAATCCTCCTCCCAGTAGGCGGCACAGGCCTCCGGAGATTCGCAAACGCGCACCAAGGTGATCTTGACCTCCCGCTGCAGGCTTGAGAACTTAGCTTTCAGCCTTTCAAACAGGTACCGGGACAGGTTTTCAGCCGTCGGGTTGCCCCCGTTATTGTGGGCAAAGGGTTCGAGAGCGTTCAGGTCCTGGTGGTCCAGTTCCTCGATTATTTTTTTGGTGCGGCTTTTCAGCTCCCTAAAGTCAACCAGCATACCATAGCTGTCCAGCTGCCGGCCGGTTAGAACCACTTCCACCTGCCAGGTGTGCCCGTGCAGCCGGGCACAGGGCCCGTTATAGTCCCTCAGCGAGTGTGCTGCAGCAAAATTGGTCCGGATCATAAGCTCATACATAGCGGCGCCACCCTCCCTCGCTTAAAGCTAAGAATTGTCTACAGCCAGCTTTTCTCTACCTTGTTTGCCAAAAGCCCGCCTGATCAGCCGGGCCCCCAATTTGCCACCCTGAGCTAGTCCTTAACCTCATAGCCTGCATCCACAATTGCCCGGACCAGGCCATCCCGGGCTACCTGGCCCGGCTCATACTGCACCGTCACGCTCCCGGCGACCAAATCAACAGCCGCCTCCCGGACTCCCGGGGTTGCCTTTAAAGCCTGCTCAACGGCAGCCTTGCAATGGCCTCAGGTCATCCCAACAACTTTTAGCACAATTTGTTCCATTTCCTTTAGCCCTCTCTGTAATTTTGGGCCCTTCCCAAGCCCGGATGTATACTTCTTTTAAAGAATGCACATAAAAAACTACAGCCGAAAGATACTATCTGAATAGGACTTTCAAAAATAAAGCGCTGCTTTCATATTATCCCCAGAATATCATGATTAATCTGTACTCAAAAGAAGAAAGGAGGGCTTTACCCTGGCTAAATTCAAAAAAGGAGACGCATTCGTCCGGGAAAAAACCGGCTCGGCAACGATGATTAACCTGGACGGGAAAGCACAGTCCTGTGACGAAGATAATTCAGCAATTCCAGATCAGCTCCCGGCCGATAGAGAGCCTAAGAAGTAAATGTCCCCGCCGGCTCCCTTACTCTTAAATAAACGCCTAAATCCCGGGCTATTTGACGGCAGCGGGCAATATCCACTCCCGGCCATCTAACCACGGTCAGGATCACCGTGGGAATATACTTCGTACACTGCGCGGCAAATTCGAGGATTGCCGGGAAGGCTTCCTCGCCCTGGCCCGGCCGGCAAAGGGCTGCATAATGCGCGGCATCGGAAGCGTTTAAGCTAATCGAAATTGTATCGACCAGGCCGGCTAATTCCGCGGCGATATTACGGCCGTGGTATAGACCGGCCTGCCCATTGGTATTAACCCGGACGGACACACCCTGCGCCTTCAAAGCCCTGGCCGCCTCGACCACCAGGTCGACTCTGATCAGCGGCTCACCGTAACCGCAAAAGACCACTTCCCGGTAACGCCGCACATCACCCGCAGCCTCGAGCAGCTCCTCGAGGCTGGGTTCTTTTTCCAACCACAGGTCATAATAACCCACGCCTTCTTCAGTCCTCCGCACACAAAAAACACAGTCGTTGGTACACCTGTTGGTGATGTTTAAATAAAGCGCAGCACCTATTCTATATGCGTAAACATTGCTCGCCATTTTCAAATATCTCCTGCCTAAAGTCATATAAACCAACTACTAACATAAAGATAATTATAATTACTTTCAGGGGGTGTTGCAATGCCATCTGTCGATATGAGTAACTTTGAGTTTAATTTTGGCGCTGCAATCAAGGGTATTCTGTTCGCGCTGGTCCTTTCCCTGGTGCTCAGCACAGGCGCCGGGCTGATTTATCATTTCACATCACTTGCCGAACACACTCTAACCTGGTCGGCGGGAATAATCCTCGCTTCCAGCACTTTTTGCGGCGCCTTTTCCACAGGCAGGCAGGCCGGCTGCAAGGGTCTTTATCACGGGCTGGCGGTAGGGATCGCGTTCTTCGTTATTGTCTGGATTGCAGCGGCGCTGTTTTTGCCGGGGCAGGCGGGAATCAGCCTGATTGTTAAATTATTGCTCACTGCCCTGGGCGGAGCACTGGGAGGAATTATTGGGGTAGGGTTGGCTTAAAATGATCGTAGCCCGGTAACGATATTTATATATGATCACTTACAAATTTAAGCTAAAAACAGAGGACTGGTAGCAACCAGCCCTCTGTTTTGCCTATTCTAATCTATTCTTTAAATCCTGTACTATTTCTAGCCATGTAGTGAATTCATCGGTATCCTCCCAGAGTTCTTTTAATTCAGATTTGTCTACCACTAATTCCAATGCTTTCTTTGAAAGTTCAACCAACTCTGGCAAAATTTTATTATCTTTTACCCAAGTAGCGATCTCTTCTGGTAAATCTCCACTTGGCTTTCCTTTAAGGGCTGCAATAACCTCAGCAGCAGCCAATACTTCTGAACCGGCAGGTTCTTCTAAATATTTGCCGATATTATTTAGTTTAATAAAATTTATACATGTATCTCGTAAAATTTCAATACCGTTGTCTTCATCATCAACTAATAGATGAACCCAATCTAATGCTGCATCGTTATCAAAATTGCCAACTCCCCATGCTCCTATTTCTATCTCCTCCCTCTGATTAACTTCAAATATATTTTTTTATTAATATCTAATTAGTTCCTTCTCATGCCCCAGTTTGTTATAAAGAACCATTTTAGCAGGTGTATTCAAAATTAGCCTGAGCCGCAGGTCGGGTCGTAAACAGTGGTCCTCCAAAAATAGCAGGAATGATCCTTATTTCAGGGGAAGGCTGGGCAACTATCTGATACTGAAACAGTTATAGAGGAAAAGGCATGTCCAATTTTAAGGAGCATGGTTGGATAACCCAGTTGTCATGCCGCCTACCTGGGATAAGCCGTTCACAGAAGAAAATAAATTCAAATTCGTTGCTGACACCAATTTTTGTTAATCAGATACGTACCAAATATAATAGGTGATTAAAATGACAACTGGTGAACGGTTGGAAAAGATAAAGCAGGAATATCCTGACCTTATTTTTATTGGCAATGCGGATTGTGTAGTCTGCGGGCTTTTCGAGTCCTATTACCAGGATTACAAGACGGGTATATATATCAGAACATGCGCTGGTTGTGATTATATCCAGGTGGTAGAATTGGAGAAGTGCGAGGATATTATAGTGACACCGGCTGCGCAGCGTCGGGCCAACGATAATAGCCAAAAAACCGGGGGTAGCCCGGTTTTTAAGGAAATTCTGCAAAAGCTACGCAGCTTGCTCTCTTACTCTACAAGCTAGGATGATGTGAATAAGATTAAGCAGATAAAACCGGCAGAACACGTTTTTTTAGGGATTTTATCATAACAGCTTATATTTAATCAGCAAAAATGCAAAAAAAATACTTATACAAACAGAAAATGCTCACCTTGGAAGAAAACCATGAGGTGGGCATTTCTATGGTTGGGTTCCCCTAAACAACCGTCAGCTACTTGCAAAGTTTTAATAGCAAAGATCTAATAAAGGATGGAAGCTTTACAAAGTATACCCGCACAGGATATCACACTCCTTCTAAAATTTAACTATAAATATAATATTTCAAAGCTCATTCAAATGTGCTAATATTTTTGGTCAATCTATTTTATTCCAGGTGTACAATTTTTATGAATATAAACTTGCCCCATTAAGCCACTCCGCCAACTTTTTGTGGATCAGGTCGGTCCCGCCGCGGAAATGGCTTTTTATGGGCAGGGAGTTCAAGAATTGCCTCCCGTAGCTTTTGCTCAGAATTCTTGCATCTAACACCACCACGCAGCCCCGGTCACTGCCGGTGCGGATCAGCCGGCCGAAGCCCTGCTTAAAGCGGATTACCGCCTGTGGCACGCTCAGAGTCCGGAACCCATCCCGCTTCCGCCTGGACAGATCTTCCAATCGGGCCTCGATTACCGGCACCTTGGGCGACCAAAAAGGCAGTTTAACCATTACCACACAGGTCAGGGCCTCACCGGGCACATCTACCCCCTCCCAAAAACTTGAGGCGCCGAAGAGCACCGACCTTTCCGTTGTCCTGAACTCCTCCAAAATCCTCGACCTGCTGCCGTCGATGCCGTGGCCCAACAGGCAGATGTCCATATTCTCCAGTTTATCCTTTAGCCGGTAATAGGTTTCACGCAGGGTCCGGTGGGAGGTAAAGAGCACCAGGGTCTTGCCGCCGGTCACGCCTACCAGCCCGGCAATTATTTTTTCGAGCTGCTCCAGGTACAGGCGGTCGGCCACAGCGCCCTGGGCCGGCAGGTCGCGGTTGATGCAAAGCAAGGCCTGCCGCTCGTAGGCAAAGGGTGAGTCAAAGTGAGCCTGGACCAGCTGCCCGGGATCCAGATAGCTTAAGCCCGACCGCTCAATAAAGTGCTCAAAGGTGCCATTTACGGATAGAGTGGCAGAGGTGAACACCACGCTATCCTTATTTTTGAAGAAGCGGTTGTATAAAACCTCCCCCACATCGATGGGCGCCGCCTGCAAGGTGCAGTACCTGACCTGCCCGCCGGCGAAATACTCCAGATCAGCCCAGTAAACAAAAGCTTGGTCTGAGCTTTCCAGGATAAAAAGCAGGTCCTGGGTCAAAGCCGTGCCCGAGTGGACCACTTGCAGCAGATCACGGGCCGGTTCATCCCATTCTTCGGCCGCAATAGACCACAGCTCCAATAATTCCTCAATGGACTCAATGGCACCGGTGAGCTGGCCCAATAGCCTGACCAACTCCCGGCCGGCGGCTAAGAAATCTTCGTAGCCGGCGTCACTGCCCGGCAGCCGCAGGGTAGCACGGCTATATTCATTGTCCTGGCCGGGGCTTTTACCGGTCGCCAGGGCGCCCAGCGAATGAAAAAAAAGGCGCGCCGCCTCAACTGTTTCCAGCCTGATTTCTTGAGCGGCATGATTAGCCTGCTGCCAGCGCCCGCGATCACCCGGCGGGGCAATTTCCGCCAGCTTGCCCAGGGTTTTGCCGGTCTGCCCGAGCCAGCGGAGCAGTAAGCTCTGGGAGACCTGCCGCCCCAGGTGAGCAGTGGCCGAGTCCTCCAGGTGGTGGGCTTCGTCAATAACCAACGGCCCGTAGGCCGGGAGCACTCGGTTTTCGGCATTAATATCGGTGAATAACAAAGAGTGGTTGGCGATGATCAGGTCCGCCTCTTCAGCTTCTTTTTTAGCCCGGTTGACGAAGCAGTCCCGCTGGTAGCGGCACCGGGAGCCCAGGCAACCATCGGCGTCCCCGCAAATAGAAAGCCAGTAGTCTCCCTCACCGGGCAATACATTGAGCTCGGTCCGGTCACCGGTATCGGTGACTGCAAGCCAGGTAAGCACCCGGGCATAAAACGCCGCTTCTTCCGGCTGGTGCATGCCGCTCAGCGCACTGCGCCACCGGCGCAGGCAAATATAATTCGGCCTCCCCTTGGCCAGTGCCGCCTGAAAAGGCTCATTGATCACACTGGCGAGGAGCGGGATGTCTTTATTCCAAAGCTGCTCCTGCAGGTTGATGGTGTTGGTGGCAATCAGCACCCGCTCCCTGTTCCGGATGCTCCACATAACAGCAGGCAGCAGGTAGGCCATCGACTTGCCTACGCCGGTGCCGGCCTCCAGCAGCAAATACTTTTGATCGTTGAGCGCCCCGGCTACAGCCCTGATCATGGCCTCCTGCTGGGGCCGGTGCTCGTAGCCGGGAATGGCTCTTGCCAGCGGCCCTGCCTGGCCGGCCAGAGCGGCCAGTGCCTCCGGGTCCAGCAAGACCCTTTGGTATTCGGGCAGCTGCTCCCGGCGGGCCGGAGCTCGATTTTCGCTGACCGCCCGGCGCCAGTAGGGCACGGAAGGGATCTTTTGGTCGGGGAAAACTCTCAGCAGGTCCTTGACCAAACCTGCGGCAAACCCCTGCCACCGGGAGTGGGCCTCGGCCAGCAAGGTATTTAGCTGGACTAGGACATTCAGGTCCAGCAAGCGCAGCCTGTTGATCAAGGCGGCCAAAAGCTGCGCCGTGGCGGTCGCGTCGTCCAGCGCCCGGTGACCGGCGTTAAGCTCGATGTTTAATTCACGACATAAGGTACCCAGCCGGTAATTTGAAGAGCCCGGCGCCACCAGCCTGGCCAACTCAAGGGTGTCGTAAGTCGGGTTGGAAAATGGCTTGCCCCTGGCCGCAGCTAAAAAGGCCAGGTCAAAATCGATATTATGACCGGCAATGGGAGTGTCCCCGATGAAGTCAAGGGCCTCGGGCAGCACCGCCGCCAGCTCCGGCGCGCCGGCTAAATCCTGGTCGGTAATCCCGGTCAGCCGCTTAATTTTTAGGTGCAGCGGTAGCCTGGGGTTAACCAGAGTCTGAAAGCGGCCGGTAATCTGACCTTCCTCCAGGCGCACCAGGCCAATCTCAATGATCTTGTCCGCGAACGGGTCCAGGCCTGTGGTCTCTAAATCACAGACGACAAATTTATTTTGGATTTGACCATCCAACAAAAGCTACCACCTATAATAGTTTAATTGATTATAAATTATAACATGATTTCCTCAAGAAACACCCTGAAAGGTATACAGCACCCCAAAATTACTTCTTCCTCAAAAGCACCCTCTGGTAAATAAAAAAAAGCAGGCTTTTTTGGAGCCTGCAAACTGACAGCCTGGACACATGCTTCATGTTTTGCATGCGTTTATCCTTTTTAATTTGCTTTTTATTTTTCAAGATACCTTCCAGCGGCCACAGCGGCAATCGCCCCGTCGGCCACAGCGGTAACCACCTGGCGCAGGAGCTTGTGGCGGACATCGCCGGCTGCGAAAATACCCGGCTGCGACGTCTGCATGTTTTCGTCGGTAATAATATAGCCCTGGTCATTCAGCTGGATCAGGTCTTTAAACGGGCCGGTCACGGGCTCATTGCCCACATAAATAAAGGCCCCGTCCACCGGCAGCAGGCTGGTCTTACCGTCGCGGACATCCCGTACCGTCACCGCCTCGACCGCATCAGTACCGTGAATTTCGTCGACTACATTGTGCCAGATAATTTCCACCTTCGAATTATCAAAAGCTTTCTGCTGCACCACCTTGGTGGCCCTTAATTCGCCCCGGCGGTGCACAACAAAGACCTTTTCCGCAAATTTGGTCAAGTACACGGCTTCCTCCACGGCCGCATCGCCCCCGCCAACCACTGCTACCCGCTTGCCGCGGAAAAACGGGCCGTCGCAGGTGGCGCAAAATGACACCCCGCGCCCGATCAGCTCCTGCTCACCCTTGACCTGCAGTTGCTGGGGTTGGACACCGGTGGCAATAATCACAGCGCCGGCGGTTATTTCCCTGCTTGAGGTCTGCACGGTGAATTTGCCGCCCGCTGGGACCAGCCCGGTCACATCCGCTGAAGCAATTTCCAGGCCAAAGCCGCGGGCCTGGGCCTCCATCCGGGACATCAGCTCAAAGCCCTCGATGCCCTCGGTAAAACCGGGATAATTTTCTATAAACTCCGTGCTGACCACCAGGCCGCCCGGCATCCCCCGCTCAAGCAGGACGGTATTAAGTGCCGCCCTGGCGGCATAAATGCCGGCGGCAAGGCCGGCGGGGCCGCCGCCAATAATAACCAGATCCCTTTGTTCCACATGGACCACCTCCTGGAAGGAATAATCTGCTTATTTCCAATCTTACTGCACCCGGCCGGAAGACGTCAACCAAATAAAACAGTGAATTCAGAAACTTTTTAATAATTTTTTTTGATTAGGTAGACAAAAACCTGAACTGCCGTTATAATAAATAGTAAAATATGGGAGGTAAGGTTATGGAAAACAGCGAAAAACATTTAATTGTTAATAAAGACACTTCCGGAACAATTAAGATCTCTGAAGACGTGGTCAAGATTATTGCCGGTCTGGCGACCGTCGAGATCGAGGGAGTTGCCGGCATGAGCGGCGGCATAGTGGGGGGCATCGCGGAAAAGCTCGGCCGTAAAAACATGACTAAAGGGGTCAAGGCAGAGGTCAACGAAACCGAGGCCGCCATCGATTTATCCATCATCGTTGATTATGGCGCAGCTATTCAGGACGTGGCCTACCAGATTCAAAACAAAGTCAAGAGTGTCATTGAAAGCATGACCGGCTTAAAAGTCTCGGCAGTTAATGTCAATGTACAAGGAGTATCCTTTGGCGCCGAAAGCAAGGAAGAATAATCGAATACGAGGTAAAGATATTATAGTGGTGTACTGATTAATAAATTACACTGGACTCATAATACCACTCTACAACTATATGCCAATAAAAATTCAGGATATACGCAAATGATAATATCCTGAATTTTTTTATGGACTAATTTTATGGACTTAAATTTATCTTTTATGCTTAGGCAATTCTTTGGACGGACAGGTGCTTGTTCATTGCCTGCTGGAATAAGCTTAGGTACTCCACACCCGAGCGGGCCCAGGAAAAGTCCAGCCCCATGGCATTTGCGACCAGCCTCTGCCACTCCTCCTGCCTTTCCCGGTAAAGCTTAAGCGCCCGGTTGATGGTGTTCAGCAGGTGCGCCTCCGAGTAGTCGGAAAAGCCAAAGCCGTTGCCTGAACCAGTGGCCGTGTTGTAGTCGCTGACAGTGTCGGCCAAGCCGCCGGTAAAGCGGACAATTGGAATGGTGCCGTACCTGAGGCTGATCAACTGGCCCAGCCCGCAGGGCTCAAAGCGTGAGGGCATCAAAAACATATCCGCCCCGGCGTAAATCCGCTGGGCCAGGATCGCGTTAAAACCGATATACAAGCCCATCTTCTCCGGGTAGCGGACTTTTATACCCTGGAATAGATTTTCATAATACTGCTCGCCGCTGCCTAGAACCACGAACTGGATATCCTGCGTCATCAAATCATCAATGATTTTCGCGATTAAATCCAGCCCCTTCTGGTCCACCAGGCGTGAAATCAGGCCGATTACCGGCACATCCCGCACCGGCAGGCCCAATTCACGCTGCAGGGCAAATTTGTTATCCTTTTTATTAGCCACATTATACTGGTCATAGTTGCGGAAGATGCGGGCATCTTCCCGCGGGTTGAATTCATGGTAGTTAATGCCGTTTACTATTCCATACAAATCAGCCGAGCGCTTGCGCAACAGGCCGTCCATGCGCTCGCCCAGCTCCGGGCGCTGGATTTCCTCTGCATAAGTGCGGCTTACGGTATTGACAATATCCGCATAGACGATGCCCGCCTTCATAAAGCTGACCATGCCGTAGAACTCCAAGCGCTCCGGGTGAAAATATTCCTCACCCAGCCCCAGCACCTTGAGCGCCTCCTTAGGGAAATTGCCCTGGTACTGCAGGTTGTGGATGGTGAAAACAGTAGCGATCCGGTTGTAAAAATTGTTGTGCAGGTAATGAGTTTTCAGATATAGCGGGATCGGCCCGCTCTGCCAGTCATTGCAGTGGATCACGTCCGGCTGCCACTCCAGCCGCGGCAGCATTTCCAGGACTGTCCGGCAGAAAAAGGCAAAGCGCTCGGCCTCATCGTCGAACATATACATACGGTCACGATAAAAATAATGATAATTGTCCACCAGATAAACCGGGATGATCTTGTGTCGGTCCTGATAGTGCGCTTCAATCGAGCTTTCCCTGATAATGGCGGTCTCAAAGCGGTTATTAAACGGCACCGGGAAGTCCATCCGGTAGGTGTCCCCTTCAATTTGCCGGTAGCGCGGCATGACCACCCGGACGTCATTGCCCAGATCGTCATTTCCAACAGTTGCCAGCGCTTTAGGCAGCGAGCCGGCAACATCGGCCAGCCCGCCTGTCTTCGCAAAGGGAACCACTTCAGACGAAACGAGAAGAATCTTCAGAGGCCGGTCATACATATTGATAAACCTCCTTTACGGGTCTTTCCTTCAGCGGGTAAAGCTCTTGTGTCTCCCGCAAGGCCTGCGCGGCGATTTCAGGCGGGGTCGGGTTGATAAAATAGCCTGTGCCCAACTCAAAGCCGGCCATTATGGTCAGCCGGGGCATTATCTCCAGGTGCCAGTGGTAATGAGTTTCCCCTGGCGTATTGACCGGTGCCGTGTGCATGACTACGTTGTAGGGTATGTTATGAATCAGTCCCGTCAGCTTGCGTAAGGTCGTGTGCAGCACCCCGGCCAGGTCCCGCACCATTTCCTCCCGGATCTGCCCAAAGTCGTACTGGTGCTCTTTGGGGAGAATGCAAATTTCAAAAGGAAAGCGAGAGGCGTAAGGGCTCAAGCTCAGGAAATGGTCGCTGTTGACAATAATTCTTTCCTTTTCCGCAACCTCCTGATTGATCATGTCACAAAAAGCACACGAGCCGTGCCGGGTACGGTAGGCTTTCATCCCTTCCAGCTCCTGGCTCACATCGACTGGGACGATCGGTGTGGCGATCAGCTGGGAATGGGTATGCTCCAGTGAGGCGCCCGCCACCGAACCAGTGTTTTTAAAGATCTGAATATATTTCAGCCGGAAGTCCTTCCGCAAATCCAAAGACCGCTCCCGCCAGGCCCAGATAACTTCCTCCACCTGCTTTTCCGTCTGAGTATCCAGCCCGGGCTCGTGTTTGGTGGTCTCTATAATCAGCTCGTGGGCGCCCACCCCTGGCATGGCTTGGTAAACGCCCCGCTGCCGCAAGGCCGGCTCTCCCTCCACCTGCAGGGCGGCGAACTTATTTGGCACTACCCTAACCCACCAGCCCGGGGAATCTTTTTGGGTGCCCGGCTCGCGGTAGGCGATAATTTCCGGTGGCGTCATTTTTTCCTTCCCCTCACACAGGGGACATTCCTGAGTTTTTTTACCCTCCTGAATTTCATGGTAGTCATTCGGACGTTTCGCACGCTCGGTGGAAATAATTACCCACCGGTCCACGATGGGGTCCTTTCTCCATTCCGACATTTTTCAACCCCCCGATAGATGCAGAATATTTTCATTTTATTTACAGTGAATGTAATAAGATATTATTATTTATTCCACCATAGCTGCAAAACTATCAATAATTATAAGCATGGCTCCTGTTGATTATTTTGGATAATGAGCAGGAAAATTAGGTTTTTAATCGAATACTATCTAAATAAATAAAATTATGGAAGGCAGGGTCGATTATGGCTCATGATATGGTGAGAATTAAGGGAACCAGGAATGGTCTGGTGATCGTCCTCGATCCAGGCTGCGATTTTGAAGAAATCAAAGCAACCCTGAGTCGTAAAATGGAGTCGGCCAGAGGCTTTTTTAAGGGCGCAAAATTTTCATTATTTCATGGCCAGCAGCATATCCCGGCCGAACAAAAAAACGAATTGGAAAGTATTTGCAAACAATTTGGCCTAGTTCCGAATGCCGAAAACTACACTGCGATTAGGTCAGATTTTGGCCTGGAATCAACTGCCCCGTCCCACTCAAAACCAGGTGAAGGTGCGTTAATGGTGCGCCGGTCGTTGCGCGCCGGGCAGAAAATTGCCTCACCAGACCATATCATTGTCCTAGGTAACGTTCACCCCGGTGCAGAAGTTGTGTCCGGAGGAAATATATTAGTATTAGGCAGCTGCAGGGGTCTGATTCACGCCGGTGCCGGCGGAAACCGCCAGGCCCGGATCATCGCCCAGCACCTGGCCCCGACTGTGATCAGTATCGCCGATCGCAGATACGCGCCCGAGCGTACCGCACATTTGCCGTCCGGCCACTGCCTGGCCAGACTGTCCGGGCAGGAAATAATTTTTGAGCGGTATGGGGCGGAAGCAAAATAATTACATCCAATCAGAACAACGGTAAGGCAGGAGTTTTGTTTATGCTCCTGGCTTATTTTTTTCCCGATAATAGACGGCAAATATACCCGCCACTGATTTGGCGTCACAAATTTCCCCTGACCAGATAAAATCAATGGCCTGCTCAAAGGGCACGGGTACCACGGCGATATCCTCGTCCTCGTCTAAGTTTTGCTCCTTTTGTGTAAGCCCGGTGGCCAGAAACAGGTACAGAGTCTCGTTGGTAAAACCGGGGGTGCTGTAAAAGCTGATTAAGCGCTCACAGCCAGAGGCAGCATAACCGGTTTCCTCCAGCAATTCACGCCTGGCGCAAGCCAGCGGGTCTTCCCCTGGTTCAAGTTTCCCTGCCGGTATTTCCAGAAGTGTTTTACCCGCGGCATAGCGGTACTGTCTCACCAGCAGGATCTCCCCTTGCTCATTTACAGGCACAACTCCTACCGCACCGGCATGTTCAACTACTTCACGGGTTGCAGTCCCACCGCCGGGCAAAGACACGGTATCTACCCTGACGTTGATTATTTTACCCTCATACAACCGTTTAACCGAAAGCGTTTTTTCAATATGTTCGATCAATATATAATCCATCCTTTCCCTTAAGCCCTTGCCATTCAAAATCAAGCCCTGAAACATCAAAAAATATTATAGCCTCGTAACTCAATTTTCATCAGCCCGGTCCCGTTTTAACTTCAGGCACTTTTCCTCACCCGCCCCGGGAGATTTCGACCCAACCCGTCGTAGAGAAAACAAACCGCCAGTCAAAGCTGCCGTGTTTTTGCTATCCTCACAGCAAGCCGGGTTATTTTTCTATCCTCACCTCAATCAATGTCGCTTAAGTAAATTATTTCATATGATATATAAACTGCACAAGGAGGTTTTACCATGAATTCTAACGGATACCAAAACCCGTATATTTCCTATCCAAATATGCCAGTGATGCCAAATGCGCCGACACATCCGGGCGGTGGGATGCCAGCGTTTCAATTTCAATTGGCTCACGCCTACGTGCCCTGGCAATATATGGGCCAGGTTTTCAGCCCGGCTGAAGCTTTAGCTCACGGCACCCTTTTCCCTGAACTGTTCATGCCTTACAGAGGCTAAAAAAGAGGTGAATTAAATGGATAACCAGCAAGGAATGCCCCAGGCCCCCAAAACTGTTAAGCCGGAGGACGGGGTCAAGACTGAAGCCGTCAATAACCTGCAGGAGCAGATGCTTCTGGACATCCAGCAACTGGAGTTTACTGCCATTGAATTGAACCTGTACCTGGACACACACCCCGACGACCAGCAGGCCTTAAACTTATACAACTCGATTGTGCCCCAGCTAAGAAAATGTATAGAGTCCTATGAGCAGCGCTTCGGTCCGCTTTTCCATTATGGCATGTCCACCAGCAAATACCCCTGGCAGTGGATCAAATCCCCCTGGCCCTGGGACCTATAAATCGATTAAGGAGAGATTCATAGATGTGGGTTTATCAGAAAAAATTAGAATACCCGGTAAGGGTATCCGGCCCCAATCCTAAACTGGCCAAGGTAATCATTACCCAGTACGGCGGCCCGGACGGGGAGCTTTCCGCCTCTTTACGGTACCTGAACCAAAGATACTCCATGCCCACCGACAAGGCCAGAGGGCTGCTGACAGACATCGGTACTGAAGAGCTGGCCCATATGGAAATTGTGGCCACTATCTTTTATAAGCTAACCAGGGGAGTCAGCCCCGAGCAAATGCAGGCAGCCGGGCTGGGGGGCCATTACGCCCAGCATAACCACGCCCTGTTCTGGAGCGACCCCGAAGGCGTGCCCTGGATCGCCGCCTATGTGCAAGCCACCGGAGACCCGATTACCGATCTGACCGAGGACATGGATGCTGAGCAAAAAGCCCGGTCTACTTACGAGCATCTAATCAATTTAAGCGACGACCCCTGTGTCACCGATGTCCTACGCTTCCTCCGGGAGCGGGAAATAGTGCACTTCCAGCGCTTCGGTGAGACATTAAACGATGTCCAGGGCTTTTTGAGCAGTAAAAAAGTGTTTTAGCTCAGAAATTAAAGTAGTAGTCCCCACCTGGCAGTATGGTGGGGATTACTTAACTTTGAGCCCAGGTAGGCGAAGAATTAGAACGCCTGATTAATGCCCCACAACAGCTAAACGAGTAATCCCAATTTATGTTTTAGTTTACCGAAAACAAAGTAACTAAGTAAGAAATCAACTAAAAAGCTTTATACTTCTTTATTATTGGTTAATAAATATAAAAGCCGCATGATAGCGGCTTTCATTAGCGTTCTTATTGTTTTAGCCTGCTGACTAAATTTCCATAATGATGGGTAAAATCATCGGCCTTCTCCTGGTTTTTTCATAAAGGAACTTTCCTAAAACGTCTCTAACCTGTGATTTGATGGAAGACCACTCCGAGATACCCCTGTTCGCACACGCGTCAAGCGCATTTTTCACCCTAACCCGGGCTTCCTCCAGCAGTTCCTCCGATTCCCGGACATAGACGAAACCCCGGGAGACGATGTCCGGACCGGCAACAATTAATCCGGCCTCGCGGTTGATCGTGACCACGACAATCAAAATGCCGTCCTGGGAAAGCTGCTTGCGGTCTCTCAAGACAATATTGCCCACGTCGCCGACCCCCAGGCCGTCGACCAGCACCTTCCCGGCGATCACCCGGCTGGCAATACGGCCCGAGCGGCGGGTAAATTCAAGCACCTGGCCGTTTTCAGTGACAAATATTTTATCCGGTGGGATGCCTACATCTTTAGCCAGCTCAGCATGTTTAATCAGCATCCGGTATTCGCCGTGCACAGGCACAAAAAACTTGGGCCGGACCAGGTTGATCATCATCTTCAGGTCTTCCTGGCAGGGGTGCCCCGACACATGGATACTCGAGGCTGATTCATAAATCACATGCGCCCCCTGCTTGAACAGCTGGTCGATAATCCGGGCCACAACCTTTTCGTTGCCGGGAATCGGTGTGGCTGAAATAATCACAGTGTCCCCCGGGACAATATCCACTTGCTTGTGTTCAGAAAGGGCCATTCTGGTCAAGGCCGACATGGGCTCGCCCTGGCTGCCCGTGGTCAGAATGACCACTTTGTGGCGGGGCAGGCGGTTCGCTTCTTCCAGCTCGATCAGAGTGTTCTCGGGTATATTGAGGTACCCCAGATCAAAAGCCACGTTGACCACATTCACCATGCTCCTGCCCACCACAGCTACCTTGCGGCCTAGCTTGTGGGCTGCCGTGATGGCCTGCTGGAGCCTGTGCACGTTGGACGCAAAAGTTGCAATGATAATCCGGTCTTGGGCCTGTCGAAAGGTATCGTCAAAGGTATAGCCGACCATCCTCTCAGAAAGGGTGTAGCCTGGTATTTCAGCGTTGGTGCTGTCCGAAAGTAAAGCCAGGACTCCTTTTTCACCTAACTGGGCCAACCGGTGGAAATCTGTAACCTGGCCATCCACGGGGGTCTGATCGATCTTAAAGTCTCCGGTATGAATAATTACCCCGACCTGAGTATGGATAGCTATCGACACAGCATCTGGAATGCTATGGGATACCCTCATGAACTCCACCCGGAACGGCCCGATCTGTACCATTTCCCTCGGTTTTACTGTATTCAGGACGGCTTCTACATTCCGTTCCTTCAACTTGCCCTGCAACAGGCCAAGCGTCAGCTTGGTGCCGTATACAGGAACATTTAACTGCCGCAGCACATATGGCAGCGCTCCAATGTGGTCCTCATGGCCGTGCGTAAGCACGATTCCGCGGACAAAGTCCCTATTTTCCAACAGATAGGTGATATCTGGAATAACAACATCTATTCCCAGCATTTCTTCTTCCGGAAACATCAAGCCACAGTCAATGACTAAAATATTCTCCCCAAATCTCACCGCCATCATGTTCTTACCGATTTCCCCCAGCCCTCCAAGAGGGATAAGAGACAATTTGGGCTCTCGAGACAATTCCACACCTCCCTCAATTAACAAAGAAACTAGTAAATATAAACAGCTTAATAAAACAGCATCCGGTGAGATAAACTCAGGAGAAGGTGGGGAAATATTTATTCACTGAAGGCTTTAAGAAAGCACTGTTTTTTATTAATTATGTCCATTATACGTTATTTTTTCCCCAGGGACAACAAGATCAGGGGGGTAAAAGAAATATAAACCGTGGCGATCAGCTCACCACGGTTGTATTATTTCCGCTATATAAGTGAAGTAACTACAACAATTTCATTTTTTCCATCAGAGCTTTTATGCGCTCTCTTTCTTGCTCGGTGACTTCCACCATGGGCAGCCGCAGCCTGCCCACATGCAAGCCTTTGAGATTAAGGGCGGTCTTGATCGGCGCCGGGTTGGTGGTAATAAACATCCCTTTAAAGACCGGCAGCAGTTCCAGGTGAATGTTTGTAGCCAGGGTGGTATTGCCGGAAGTATAGGCATTGATCATTTCTTTAAGGCGTGATCCGACCAGGTGTGAAACCACACTGACGACACCTTTGCCGCCAAGTGAGAGAATCGGCAGGGTCAGGGAATCATCCCCGCTATAGATCGCAAAATGTTCCGGCAGACTGCGTTTTAGCTCACTGACCTGATCCATGCTGCCGCTTGATTCCTTGATCGCCACAATGTTGCTGATCTGGGCTAACCGGACCACAGTCTCCGGTAAAATATTAACAGAAGTCCTCCCTGGAATGTTATAGAGCATCACCGGCAGATCAGTGCTTTCCGCAATCGCCTTGAAATGTTGGTAAAGCCCCTCCTGAGTCGGTTTATTGTAATAAGGCGCTACCAGCAACACCCCGTCGGCCCCGGCTTTCTGAGCCGCCTGGGTCAGGAGAATGCTATCGGCGGTGGAATTACTGCCAGTGCCGGCAATAACCGCAGCCTTTCCCCCCACTTGGTCTACGACCGTTTTAAAAAGCTCAATTTTTTCTTCTTTGCTCAGTACGGGCGACTCACCTGTTGTACCGGCAACCACCAGTCCGTCAGAACCGGAATTGACCAGCTGGCAGGCCAGTTTTTTCGCCTGGCTGTAATTAATCGTTAAATCATCGTTAAAAGGGGTAACCATCGCGGTTATAACCAACCCAAAGTCGTGGGTCAAGACTCTCACCTTCTTAATTTTTTACTCACCCGGTCTGAATTGCCGGTGCAGGGCCTGAATGCTTTTGTCAACCTCTTCTTTTCTGACGAGGACCCAAATCGTCGTATAAGAATCCGCCGACTGCAGAATTTGCACTTTTTCTTTTGCCAGCGCTTCGACAATTTTAGCCATCACACCAGGGACGCCCGTCATGCCAGCCCCGACTACCGCTACCTTGGCGCAATCCGGCAATAGCTCGGGGTTAATGCCGATACCCTGCAGAACCTGGGCAGCCTTTGCGGCTACGGAATTTCGAACTGTAAAATGAATCGCTTCCGGGTGGACATTGATGAAATCCACGCTTATGTCGGCTAGGGCCAGACAATTAAATATTTTATTCTGAAAGTCCAACCGGTCCGCATCATCTTCAACCATGACCTTGAACCGGGTTATATCCGGGATATGAGTGATGCCGGTAATCATCCGGTCCCTGGTTATATCAATGGTATCCCGGTATAGGTCCCCATACGAAGTCACCAGGGTACCCGGCGCATTGCTAAAAGTAGATTTGATCCTGAGCGGGACACTCTTTTGCATCGCAATCTCCACAGCCCGGGGGTGGATCACTTTAGCGCCCTCGTGGGCCAACTGGCAGATCTCGTTATAGGTAACTGCCTCCAGTGGCCTGGCATCGGAAACAATACGCGGGTCGGCAGTCATAATCCCATCAACATCTGTGTAGATATCCACATATTCCGCATCCAGCGCCACACCAAGGGCTGCTGCCGTGGTATCGCTGCCGCCCCGGCCCAGGGTGGTGATCTCACCGGCGCCGGTGCTGCCTTGAAAACCGGCCACGACAACAACTTTTCCCGCACTGGCGTGCCTGATAATTTGCTGTGGATCCACCTTCAATATTTTTGCATCATTATGCCCGTCATCGGTTATAATCCCGGCCTGGGCGCCGGTTAGAAAAACAGCCGGGCAGCCCAGTTCTTGAATAGTGGCGGACATGATCACCCCGGAAATGATCTCCCCGCAAGACATGAGCAGGTCGGTTTCGCGCGGGGTTAGCTCTTTATTTCCAGTACGTGCATATGAAAGGAGTGTATCGGTCGCATATGGCTCACCCAGACGCCCAATGGCGGAAACAACTACCACAGGATTATACCCGGCCTCTTTTGCTTCCACCACCCTGGAGGCAACCTTCAAGCGCAATTCCTCATTAACCAGGGATGTGCCTCCAAACTTTTGTACAATAAACTTCATACCTACTCCTTTCAATAAATTACACGACTATTTTTTCTTTAAACAGCCGTACTCAACAAGAAGCTCGGCGATTTGCACGGCATTGGTTGCCGCCCCCTTGCGGATCTGGTCTGCCGCAACCCAAATATTGAGGCCGTTGGGAATAGAGTTATCCTCCCGGATCCGCCCGACAAAAACTTCATCCTGATCGGAGGCAAATAACGGCATCGGATACTTTTTATTTGCCGGGTCATCAATTACTACCACACCAGGCGCTTTGGTCAGCACCGCTTTCGCTTCGGCGGCGGTAAGTTTTTTCTCGGTTTCGATATTTATCGACTCGGAGTGGCTGCGGTATACCGGCACACGCACAGTGGTTGCGGTAATCGCAATGGAGTCATCATGCAGTATCTTATGATTTTCATGCACCATCTTCCACTCTTCTTTGGTGTAGTCCAGGTCCATAAAGACGTCGATATGAGGGATCAGGTTAAACGCAATCTGGTAAGCAAAAACTTCCGGGGTGACTGGTTTGTTCTCCAGCACGGCCCTGGTCTGGGTGGTCAGCTCTTCAATGGCCTCCAGGCCTGCGCCTGAAACCGCCTGGTAGGTCGACACCACTACTCTTTTTATTTTGGCCGCATCGTGAATGGGCTTCAGCGCCACCACGGCGATAATCGTTGAGCAATTCGGGTTGGCGATAATTCCTTTGTGCCATTTCACATCTTCCGGGTTAACCTCGGGCACAACCAGCGGCACCGCCGGGTCCATCCGGAAATTGCTGCTGTTGTCAATGATCACGGCGCCCCGCTCGACTGCCGCCGGCCCAAATTCTTTACTGGCGGCCCCGCCGGCAAAAAGGACGATATCGGCGCCATTAAAGGAATCCGGTGTGGTTTCTTGCACACGGTAAGATTTGCCCCGGAAAATCATTTCCTTGCCTGCAGAGCGGGAAGTGGCGCAAAGCACCAAATCCCCCACCGGAAAGTTCCGCTCGTCCAGAACTTTTAAGATCTCTTGACCTACCGCGCCACTGGCGCCCACAACGACAACTTTGTACTCTCCCAAAAAATAACCCCCCACTCCATAAAATAAAATTAAATAATCTATATTTATCGGTGTCTTTTGACCAAGCCTTGACACCCTTAATATACAATCAGCAATGGCTGGTACTGCTTGCCTTTTAGTGCCTCCACCAGAGTATCCACAGTCAAATCCCATTTTGATACTAAAGAATTCGGCTTTGTCGACGGATTATCCTGCCCGAATGGCACCATATATATATTTTTTACATTCAGCAACAGCCCGATGTTTTTTGCGTTCATGCTCAGCCCGTCATTTGTAGAAACTGCCAGCACCACTGGGCGCTGGTTTCTTAAATGCGCCTTGGCGGACATTAATACAGCGCTGTCGGTAATCCCGTTGGCCAGTTTGGCCAGGGTGTTCCCCGTACAGGGGGCAACTACTAAAATGTCCAGCAGCTTTTGCGGACCAATCGGCTCAGCATCCACAATCGAATTCACGATCTCTTTTCCGGTAATCTCCTCCAGCATTTTTTTCCACTGCTCGCTGGTACCAAACCTGGTGTCGTTATCATTGACAGCGTCGCTGATGATTGGAAACACCTGCGCCCCTTCATCGACTAAATTGCGCACCTGCGGGATCACGTCGGCTAAACAGCAATGAGAACCAGTCAAGGCAAAGCCAACCTTGACTCCTTGCAAACGCATCATAAGCACCTCCATAACCTTAAACCCGGTTAACTGCCTCTTTGCTCCGCTAATAATCTAATTACCGGCTGGGCCAGAATTTGGCCTGCTTTTATTGGGGCCACCCGCCCCGGCAGACTCGGGGTCAAAACTGCTTTGATCCCCAGGCGCGCCGCTGCTGGAAAATCAGTCCCGCCAGGGTCTGAAGCCAGGTCAATGATTATGGTTTCAGTTGAGACCTTGGCTAAAACCTCTTCGGTCAATACCGGCGCGGGAATGGTGTTGTAAATCACATCGGCATCGCCCAGACAGTCGGGCATGTTCTCCAGAGCGACGGGAATTAAGCCCATCTCGGTCACCCTGGCCAGATCCGCAGGCTTTCTGGCCACAACCCTGGTTCTTGCCCCCATAGCGCCCAACAGGCGGGCCAGTGTCCGCCCGGTCCGGCCAAAACCCAGGACCACGGCCGAGCTGCCGTGGATGGTCACCGGCAACAGCTCCATCGCCATTTGAACCACTCCCTCGGCCGACGGGATTGAGTTCAAGATCGCCACCTCGTCTAATTTCATCAACTCAATCAGCCTAAGCTCCAGGCGGGAAGTCATTTGCTTGAGCAATGGGCTGGCCAGCCCGGCAAATATATGCGTCCCTTTGGGAAGCTGCGCCATTGTCTCTTCGGTTAGCATATACGTCTGCTCGGACAGTACACAGTGCAACAGGCCTTTGTCGTCTATGCCGAGGATCGGCAGGACCACCGCCTGCACTCCCGCCAGGCACCCTTCTATATCCTGATAAAGGGTTACCCCTTTATCATCGGTGGTTACAGGCAGCCCCAGCACATTGACCCTGGCCCCTGCTGCGATCAGTTCCTTAACCAGTACAGGAAACCTGGCATCGCCTCCGGTAACAGCAACGGTGATACCTGCAAGATTTGTCTGCATAATCACCAAAAACCCCCTTAAAAACCCTGAGACCATTTACCCATATTATATGGGCTTGCGGAAATAGAGGTGCTTGTTATTATTTAGTTGCCGGTCTAATCAAAAAGCAGCTTCTCTAAGCCATAAACCACCCTTTCCAGATGCATCGCCTTGCGGACACCCACCAACACCCCGGGCATAAACGATTCCCGGTTGAACGAATCGTGTCTAATGGTCAAAGTCTGGCCCAGCCCGCCGAAGATTACCTCCTGGTGGGCCACCAGCCCGGGCAGGCGCACACTATGGATCCGGATGCCCCCGCCAAACTCGCCCCCCCGCGCGCCGGTTATTTTTTCTACCTCGTTTGCCAGGCCCTGCTGGAAATCTCCCCTCTGTTCACTTATTGCCTCCGCCGTTTTAATTGACGTGCCGGAGGGGGCATCAATTTTTTGGTCGTGATGCAGCTCGATAATTTCAACATGGGGCATGTGGCGCGCCGCCTCGGCGGCAAACTTGATCATTAGTACAGCCCCGATGGCAAAGTTCGGCGCGATTAGGCCTCCGAGGCCGGCTTTCTCGGAAAGATCGATTATTTCCTGAATTTGCCCGGCATCCATCCCGGTGGTCCCCACCACCGGACGCACACCGCACTTAAGGCAGGTGATCGTGTTTTGGTAGACGGCGTGCGGTGTGGTAAAATCAACGGCCACATCAGGGCGCCACCTCTGCAGCGCTTCTGCCAGGTTATTTTCCAATAGTACTCCAATCTCGCCGGCCTCAAATAATGTACCGGCATCTATCCCGGCGCCGGCACTATCTACCGCGCCAACCAATTCCATATCTTCACTCTTCCAGACTGCTTTCATCACCTCACGGCCCATCCGCCCGTAGGCGCCGGAAACAACAATACGCAGCATGCTTACACCTCCCAGAAATTAAAAAATATTAACACAAGAAATATTAGCTTTTTTGAACTTTATTGTCTTATATCTAAATAAATATGTCAACAAATCTGCTCACAAAATGCCTGACGGTATGCAGTATATTTACAAACTGGTTTAGTCATAATATTAGCAATTAGGAAGGGAAGTGAAAGCGTGAACAGGGATCCCGCAATTCAGGAAGAAACTCACAGCTACCCGCTGATGAGCGGGGGGCCATATATGACGTCGGCAATGCCTGACCAGCACTTTAACCCCCGGGCTGCAGGAACAATAATTCCCAGGGTAGATATCCTTGAAACAGACTCATCTGTTGTCTATGTTTGTGATCTGTCGGGCGCTGACGGCAGCCAATTAAACCTGGAAATATCAGCGCTGGAAATTGCAATCAATGCCCCTTTGACCACCCCCGCCGGCAAACACCCCGGCGCCAGGTATATTTATCAGGAAAGACCCGTTGGCTCTTACACCAGGCTATTAGCCCCACCGGCCAATGTTGATCTAGATGAAGTAAAAGCAGACTTTAATAATGGCCTATTGGAAATAAATTTCCCCAAGCTTCACCAAAATCACAAATAAGGAAAAGACCAAGACAAGTTTCTTGGTCTTTATTTATGATAGGGATTCTTCAATTAAAGGAGATGTCTTCGCAGTTTTGGTGATGCTTTCCGGAATTACCATTCTATTGCCGGCAACCCCAGTAATATTAGAGGCGGTAAATTCAGCCAGCGGGTAGCCCGAACCTTCAGTCAACACGTAATACTTAACGTCACCCGTCTTATAGTTAAAAGTGACCCTTTCCTCCCTGCCTTCATGTTTTTCCTCCATATACCAAGTCCCCCTTCGCTAAATTATTCATCTGTTAAGAGATCGTTCGCCAGCCCTGTTTTAAAATATTCACATTCACTTTGCCGGGCTCCGGAAATTCCTTGCGCTCAACCACACCGGCAAATACAAAGGTATCCAGTCCATACAAGGATTCCACAATACCGCTGGTTACCTCAAAATCAGTCCTGGTGCCGCACAGCTGCTCCGCCGGATTGAAGGGATCCGCCAGGGACATGTCCTCGGCATAGTCCTGATAGAGAGCCCAGATAAGCGACTCCAGCTTTAATTCAGGGAAAAGTACGTTCAGGGTGATTTCCTCCGCCGCCTCACGCCTGGAAATCATGTGGCTATGGGCGTATAGTTTTTCGGTCAGGTTGTCAACGATGTGCTCGCTTCTGCCCTCCCGCATCGGCTGCTGATGCATCGCCAGCAATTTTTTGGCCAGCGACCTGATCAGCAGGTAATTCCGGTGGACATTGCCCAGGGCCAGCGGGTGGATCCGCTCGGCCAGCAGAGTGAACGCCTTCACTTGCTGGTCACTGCTGCAGACACCGGCCTTTTCCCCGGCCAGCGCCAGGTAGGAATAGACATCCTCAATGTTTACCGGGATCCGGGCCGCCGGGTTATTGGGGTCCTGCGGGTTAAAGGCGTTGACCACACTGGGGTCAATAGGCCCCAGCTCACCCATTTTGCCCATAATTATTTCATCAGCCCCCAGGCACAGCAAGGTCCCCGCGCTGTAGCAGCGAAAGGGCACAATGACGGTAAAGCGTGCCGTATACTCCCGGATTAAGTGCACCAGGCGCCAGGGTGTAAGCACGTCCCCGCCCCGGGTATAAAGAAACAGGTCAATCTGCTTCTGCTCTTTCTGGTCACGCTCTCTAAACAACTCTAAATGCCGGTAAAAAACCTGGGTGACATCCGGAGCGATTCTTGTATTCACATTCTCACGGTCGCCGGTAATATAACAAAGCACGGCGGAACCTCTTAAATCGGCAATTTGCCTGATAATCTCCATCCTTTTTTGACGTGACATGTTAAGCCCTCCGATACCTGGTCATTTTCAAATTTAGTATGTCAACTGCGGTTAATCTTAATTACAATTTAACCTTAAATATTTATGCAATTCAGTAGCATAAATTTTGTGCACATGACAATAATATCGATCGTGCTTCAATAAATTTATAATCACATCAGGGAGGGTCAATCAATGCACGTCTCATCTTCTTTTAATCCGAACCAGGTAGTGGCAATGAACCAGGGTTACCAAAGCGGCGCCACCGCTTTCCCCATTTCATTCAGACCAAGTTTTCACGGCAATACCGTAACCTATTCTTTCAACCCATTCTTAAGCCAGGCCTCGGCATTTGGCATGAACCCGGTTATGTCCGGCTCTTTCAATCCCCTGCTGAACCAGTCCCTGGCCTTAGGCTTAAACCCGATGATGGCATCGAGCTTTGCCCAAAATGTTTTACCCACCAGCGGCATCAGCAGCTGGAACCCCATGTTCAACCAGGTCCAGCCCATGGGCATTGACTTTAACACGATTCAAGCAACCTCCGGTATGGCTCAAATGCGGGTAGACCTGCATGAAACCAACAGCGATATCGTGTTAGCCTGTGAGCTGCCCAACATCAGCCTGAATGACCTAAACCTGACTGTTACCGATGACTCCCTGTCCATATCGGCCACAGCTTTTGCCGGGAACCGGACCACCAGCCTGTTCCGTACGGTAGCCCTGCCCACGTCCATCAAGTCTGAGCTGGTAGAGGCAACTTATTCCAACGGCATCCTGGAAATCCGCGCTCCGAAGTCCGACATGGTCACCCGGCGGAAGGTAAAAGTAAACCTCTCCTAATTTTCTTTAAACGAGAAACCAGTGTCAAAGCTGGGAACACCGCAGAAAGCCAGGCGTGCAACACGAGCCTGGCTTTTTTAGCTTCCGAAGAAATAAATGATATTAACTTCTAATCTCAGATTTCAAGCGTTCATATTCCAGCAGTTCGAGTACAGTTGACATAGGCAATTTGCTGCTGCGTACCGATTTAATTGACGGCAGCACCGTGTCAGTTAACCTGGGTTGAAGTAATGCAACTTCCTGTCTTGAACCTGCCGGCACTTTAATGCTTTTAGTGCTTATTATTAATTTCCCTATATTTTAAACTACTGAAGGATAACCGGGTTGCGGTCTATAGCATTGGTCAAATCATCCACGATGTAGGCCTTCACCACGTCACCCGGCTGGATATTAAAACCGGCCTGGGCGCTGCTGATGACATCAAAGTCTGCTTTAGTGGCATTGATGGCCAACTGCATCCCGCTCCTTGACAGCACAAATACAACAACTTCACTGCCAACATGAGGTACGACCGGAGCAACACTCACCGAGAAATATTTGAACCCGGCAACACCACTTTTTACCGTCATCGTAGTGATTCCGTCCGGTGTCTGGCCATTGTCATAACTGGTATCGCTGTTTGCTAATACAGTATATTTAAGAGCAGCAGTCGTTACTTTTCCGGACTCAAAGACATTCATCGCGTCATTTAAAGCAGTTGTTGCCGCATCAAGCTGCTCCTGACCCGGCTTCAAATGTTAGTAATTAGTTTATCTGCTAACAAAAACCGGGGGTTGGATCAACTGCGTAAGCACTTGCGCCAAGGAAAAACCTGTGCCATAAGGCCAAGTTAATGCGATACCGGGTGATTCCCCCGGTATCGCACTACTTCCAGCTCTGTTTACGTTGGCTTGCGTTATTGCAGGATTACCGGGTTGATATTGATGTCGTTGGTCAGCTTATCCACTACGAATGCCTTAACCACATCACCCGGCTTAAGGGTTGAGAGCGAAGAACTCTCAACCCTTTTTCTTATCACACACCGGCTTCAGCGATGGCCCATAGTTGCTGCTTTAAAATAAAGAACGCTGGTAGCCCGGGCTGGTTTGATCCATGTCTACAATGATTACTTCAGCGCCAATTTTTTTGACCGCCTCCCAGGGAATCACCAGGTGCTGCCGGTCCAACCACAGGTTAATAATATTGTTCTTTTTCGGAAGAATTATTGAGCGGATTTCGCCGGATTCCATATCTATTTCCATATCGGAATCACCAACTACACCCAGCCGGGCGCCATTATATAAGTTGACTATCTCCTTGCCCACCAGATCGGACATCCTCACTTCAGTCACCCCCACAACTTTGTTTTCATCAGGCCTTGAACAATCTAAATATTGCTGGGGAGAGAACATACCCACAGCTTATATTCTTCGCCAGGCCATGACCACCTTTTGAAAATATGGCTGGGCTATGGCCAGGATAATTGATATCGTAGCCAGCGGCTCCAGGCTGTACCGGCCCAGGTTCACCCTCATCGGCAGATCCAGCTCCAGAAAAGTGCAAAGTAAAACCAGGGACAGGTAAATCCCCCCGGCCACCCCGATCAGATTAACCAGGGCCTGAGAAAATGGGCTTGACTTACTTTCACCGATGGCTTCCCAATTCTTTTCCCTGTACCGGCAAAGAAAGATCCTTTCTTTCACCGAAAGCAGCACCAACAATAATACAATTAATCCCAAAATTAAATTGCTGGACATTGTCCCACCCCCGTAATTAAATTTATTTGGGACATGCCGCAATTATGATAAAAATTAAAAAAATACCTAGATTTTACCTGTGGAGCCAAATCCGCCCGCACCCCGGCCGGTCTCTGCCAGCTCCGCCGCCTCTTCAAATATAGCCTCGAATACAGGCATGAACACAAGCTGGGCGATTCGTTCGCCGGGGCTGATGGCATAGCTTTGGCTGCCTTGGTTGTGAACAGCGACTAAAATTTCGCCCTTGTAGTCGCTGTCTACAACGCCGACAGCATTGGCCAGGGTGATGCCGTGGCGGGAGGCCAGGCCGCTTCTGGGAAAAATCAGCCCCACTATATGCCGGTCAGGGACCTCGATGGCCATGCCGGTGGGGATGCTAGCCCTTTGGCCAGGTGCAACTACCAGAGGCTCATCAATGCAGGCGGGCAAATCAACACCTGCTGATCCTGGCGTGGAATAACTGGGGAGAGGGATGGAGGCACCGATTTTTTCAGATATTTTTTTAACCTTAACAACGATCGATAAGCTCATTTTTACTCCTTCAGATCATTTAAGATTGTCTTATCTACATAAGAATAATTTCTTTCGAAAGTATATAACTTTTGCAGAAAAAAGGCACAAGGGTTTAATCCTTGTACCTCGGCTAACCGTGGCTTGCCTCCGGGAAGGTTGGAATTTCAAACCACCGGCATTTAAGCGGGTGTTCTGTTCCAGGACTTCCTTATCGCCCCATCGCTTTCATCAGGTTGCCGCAGTCCTCCCAGGGGCCGATAGTGGCCAGGGAAAAGCGGTCGGGGTCGAGCATTTCAACAGCTAGATCCTGAATATCCTTGATGGTCACCTTGTTTAATTTTTCCACAACCTCTTCCGGGGGGATGATCTTACCCAGATAAAGCTGGGATTTGCCCAGCCTGCTCATCCTGGTGCTGACATTCTCCAGGCTCAATAACAAATTGCCTTTCAACTGGTCCTTAGCCCTTTGCAGCTCTTCCGCCGTAACACTATTCTCCCGGATATCCTTGATCTGTCTAAAGGTTAGTTCAAGCACCTCATCTACATTTTGCTTGCTTAAACCGGCGTAGATGCAAAAAAGTCCGGTATCATGGTAGGAGCTGTGGTAAGAATAGACGGAATAAACCAGGCCGCGCTGCTCCCTGATTTCCTGAAACAGCCGCGAGCTTAAGCCCCCGCCCAGGATTGTATTGACGATTTGAAAGGTATAGGTTTTTTCATGATCAAGGCTCAGGCCAGGGGTCCCCAAACACAGATGCACCTGCTCAGTTTCTTTACTCCGGCACACCACATCCCGGGTTGGCTGCGGAGCAATCAGCGAGCGGGCGAGGCTTTTGCCCGTTCTTGCCTCCAGTACCGGTTTCAGTTTGCTGATGACCTGGTCATGGTCAATGTTGCCTGCAGCGGTCACAATCAGTTTGCCCGGGTTGTAGTGGGTTTTATAGTATTCGATGATTTGGTCCCTGGTAATCCGGGCAATCACCTCGGCAGTTCCGATTATTGGGCGGCCAAGGGCATGTCCCTGCCACATTGAACTGGCAAATACATCATGCACCAGTTCATCAGGGGCGTCTTCATACATTTTTATTTCCTCAATGATTACATTTCTCTCCCGGTCAAGGTCTTCCGCAGCAAAGATCGAGCCAAAAAGCATATCGCTTAACAGATCAAAAGCCAGGTCAAAATGTTCATCCAGGACCCGGGCATAATAGCAGGTATATTCCTTGGTGGTAAACGCGTTTAACTGCCCGCCCACCGCGTCCAGGGCCTCGGCAATCTGCTTGGCCGTCCGCTTTTCAGTGCCTTTGAACAGCAAATGCTCTATAAAATGAGAAATACCGTTATTTTCAGGACCTTCATCACGTGAGCCCACATCCACCCAGAACCCCAGTGCAACAGAGCGGACATGGGGAACTCGTTCCGTAAGGACCTGAATATTGTTGTCAAGGGTAACCTTTTGAAACATAAATGGAACCTCCTCCAAATACAATCCTAACTTATTCGTTGAATTTGGCTTAACTCCTCTAATTTGTTAAAAAATAATAATGGTACTTAAAAGATATCTTACTAAAGGTTTCCCAGCTACCATTCTAAATATTTACCCTCAATGCTCATTACAAATCCTTATGCACCTGGGGATTAGTTTAAAACAAAAACACCTCATATTTGAGGCATTTAAAAAATTATTGTATACCCCTAACCCGGAATGAAAATGTATAAAAACCAGGTTAGGTGTAACTAAGTATTTTTGAGCAAAAAAGATAAATCATGACGGCAGCGTCCGGCCGTCATTTTGAAATAATCCTTGCAGAAGTAAATTTCTGGCATTTTTGGGTTGGCCTCACCTGCCTTCGGACAAAGGCAGGTAAAGCAAATCCTCTACAACTTAATAATATTGCAACCCAGTTGGCATCTCATCCATCTCTGATGACAGCCGTGCCATTAAAAAACTTAACCGCGGCCTTGCTCCCGGCGTCTTGGTGGACGAGACCCCCGGTCGCGCGGGCGATCATGGTCGTCTTTGGCCATTCCCTCCGGTACCGGTATGGCATCTTTCCGGGACAGTTTCAAGCGGCCCTGGTTATCATAGCCAATGGTTTTTACCATCACCATATCCCCAACTTTAACCACATCCTCCACCTTATTCACCCGGTGGTGCTCCAGTTGGGAAATATGAACCAGGCCCTCCTTGCCGGGCAGGCCCAGGACGCCCGGAATGATCTCCACGAAACAGCCGAAGTCCATAATTTTGGTTACCCGCCCGTTGTAGAGTTCACCAGCCTTGATCTCCTTGGTCAGGTTCTCAATAATCTGCAGGGCTAATTTGCCCTTTTCCTGGTCGACCGAGGCGATAAACACGCGGCCGTCATCTTCGATGTCGATATCGGCGCCGGTTTCCTCAACGATTTTCTTAATGATCTTGCCGCCAGGGCCGATCACGTCACGGATTTTATCCGGATCGATTGATGTATGAATAATGCGCGGCGCGTGCGGGGACAGCTCCGCCCGGGGGGCAGAAATCACTTCCAGCATTTTGCCCAGGATATGCATGCGGCCTTCGTAGGCCTGGGCCAGGGCACTCTCAAAAACTTCCCCGGGAATGCCGGCGATCTTGATATCCATCTGTAGGGCCGTTACTCCATTTGACGTTCCCGCCACCTTAAAGTCCATGTCACCCAGATGGTCTTCCAGCCCCTGGATGTCGGTTAGCACAGTAATATGCTCCTCCTCTTTGATCAAACCCATGGCCACACCGGCCACCGGCGCCTTAATCGGCACACCGGCGTCCATCAGGGCCAGGCAGCTGCCGCATACACTGCCCATGGAGGTCGAGCCGTTGGACTCGAGGGCTTCCGAAACCAGGCGGATCGTATAGGGGAACTCCTCCTCGGTGGGAACAACCGCGGACAGTGCCCGCTCCGCCAGTGCGCCGTGACCGATCTCCCGCCGGCCTGGGCCTCTGATCGGCCTGGTCTCCCCAACGCTGAAGGGGGGGAAGTTGTAATGGTGAATGAAGCGCTTGGACTCCTCCACGCCAAGCCCGTCCACGATTTGCTCCTCGGAAATTGTCCCCAGGGTTACCGCAGAAAGTATCTGGGTTTGCCCTCTGGTGAACAGACCTGAGCCGTGGGGGCGAGGCAGAACCCCGACCTCAATGGAGATCGGCCTAACTTCCGTGACGGCCCGACCGTCAATACGCTGCCTGTCCACGGCAATCATCCGGCGGACAATCTTCTTTTCGATGCTGTCGATAATTTTTCTGATTGAATTTTCTTCTTCCGGATAAGTCTCCAGAAATTGCTGCGTTAATTCATCCTTCTGCCCGTTAATATAGGCTTCGCGGTCCTTTTTAGAAAGTTTTTCTTCAACACACTGCTTAAGGGCGCCGGCCAGCCTTTCCTCTGCCGGTCCGCTTAAGGCTTCCACCAGCAGTGGGTCTGGTTCTGCGATTTCAGGCATAAATTTTTCCTTGGCCAGCCCCAGCCCCAGGGCTTCCTCCCTGAAGCTTTCAATAAAATCAACAATATCCCTTACGACACCGTGCCCGAAAGAAATAGCTTCCAGGATGGCTGACTCAGGAACCTCTCTGGCCCCTGCCTCAACCATCATCACGGCCTCCCTGGTGCCGGCGACCACTAAATGCAAATCGCTCTTTTCTGCCTGTGACAACACCGGGTTGATCACCAGTTCGCCGTCCACCCGCCCGACAATTACACCCCCGATTGGGTACTGCAAGGGAATTTCGGAAATATGCAAAGCTGCGGAGGCCCCGACCATGGCGGCGATTTCCGGCGCATGGTCCTGGTCCACCGACATAATGGTGGCAATGACCTGGACCTCGTTGCGCATTTCCTTAGGAAACAGCGGCCTGATCGGCCGGTCGATCAAACGACCTGACAGAACTGCCTTTTCGCTGGGACGGCTTTCTCTTTTGATAAACCCGCCCGGGATCTTGCCAACAGCATAAAACCTTTCCTCGTAGTCCACTGTGAGCGGAAAAAAGTCAATCCCCGCCCTGGCCTGGCCCATGGTGGCCACTACCAGGACAGTTGTGTCGCCGTAGCGGACAAATACGGCACCACCGGCCTGCTTGGCCAGCCTTCCGGTCTCGAGAATCATCGGCCGGCCACCGACGTTGATCTCTTTTTTTAAAACAGGGTTATTTAACATTAATAAGCTATACCTCCTGGTACAGAAAAGAAATATTTAACAAGTAAATATTACTTCGACATTTTTAATATTATTTCCTCTCAAGATAAAATAAAATACATAAAAAACCCGGAAATGCAGCAAAGAAGCGGGCATTACACCCGCTTCCGTATCATTGCTTACTTTCTTAAGCCAAGCTTTTCAATCAGCGAACGGTACCGGTCAAAATGCCGGTCACGCAGATAGTTTAGCAAAGCTCTTCTTTGTCCGACCATCTTCAACAAGCCCCGGCGGGAATGGTGATCACCCTTGTGCAGCTTTAAGTGCTCGGTCAGGGTGTTGATCCTTTGCGTTAATATTGCCACTTGCACTTCCGGAGAACCGGTATCGTTTTCATGAATCTTGTGATTGGCAATAATAGCCTGCTTGTCTTCAGTAGTCATAGCCATGCGGCTCACCTCCTTCTTATAAATCGCTGCCGGCCAAGTCAACCGCCGGAGAAACGTATTGCCTAGCCTGCAGTTCTCCTGGGAAAGTTTATTTCCCAATTATTGTTATTACCAGACGTCCGTCTGGAATATCTTTGGCAACAATATCAAAAACCCGGCCCGGCTTGGCCACAAAACCCCGGAACCGGGTAGCAGTCGGTATGCGTCCAGGGATCCCGCTGGCCGCACTGATGATGTCTGAGATTGAGATCTTATCCTGTCTCAAATCCCGCAAGCGCTTTCGGGCGTGCTCGGTAATGATCACCTTCATTGCAGCTAACTCTCTAATATGTGCCGGATTGGCAGACCTGCCCGTCTTCTTCCTGGGAAAGAAAGGCATACAGGGCATCCTGAAAGGCTGCTAACCGGTAATTTTCCATATTCGACTGCTGGTAAATGGTTTCCAACTCCATCTTCAAGGACTGGAACTCCTCGCTCAAACAAATCAGAGCGATATAATTGAGCCACTTCTTAATTTCCTCCTCGGGAGAGTCGAATTTAGGGACACTCATGGTTAACGCCTCCTTAATTAATGCGGGACGTTTAACGGGTTAATTGTAGCATAATTCCAGTAGTTATGTAAACGTTGCCTATTAAATTTATATGGAAAGAAACTTTTTTTATTCACCGGCAGCCTGCCGCCAGCCTGGCCTGAACAATATCCTGCTTAATTTGTTTGACCAGGTCCGAAGTTGTATCGAATCTTTTTTCCTCCCGCAAGCGCCTGATAAACTTAACCCTGATATTTTTCCCATAAAGATCCTGATAAAAATCCAGCAAATGGACTTCAATGTTTCTAACCTGACCTTTAAACGTTGGCTTGACTCCGATATTTGCCACCCCGAGGTAGGTTTCACCGGCTATATCTACATGAACAGCATAAACCCCATTTGCAGGCACCAGCAAATTATTGTCTATATTCAGGTTGGCGGTGGGAAAGCCCAGTGTGCCCCCGCGCCTTTCACCCGTCACGACCTGAGCTTCAGTAAAAGGGTAGTACCCGAGAAACTTAGCTGAGTTTTCCACATCACCTTTATACATTAGCTCTCTGATCATGGAACTGCTCACCACTTGACCGTCGATCACCACCGGTGGCACCACCCTTAACCGGTAATTGTGCCTGGCGGCCTGCTCTTCAAGTAATGCCGGCGTGCCCTGCCCGCGATAGCCAAAGGTATAGTTATACCCGACCACAACCCCGCTGACACCTAACTCTTGATGGAGCACATTGCTTATGAAATATTCGGGAGAAATCCTGGCAAACTCCAGATCAAAAGGCGCCAGCAGCAGGACTTCCACCCCGAGGCTCTCGATCCGCCTTTGTTTTGCCTCTTGAGATAACAGCAGTTGCGGGCAGCTGTCCGGACGAAGTACAGCCAGGGGATGAGGGGTAAAAGTAAAGACTGTGGGAGTGCCGCCAATTTCTTTGGCCATTGCCATTATCTCTGAAATAAGCTGTTGATGGCCGATATGCAGCCCGTCGAAGTTGCCCAGGCCAACAACGATTTTTTTGTGTTTATCTTTAAGTCCCCGCCAATGGTGGTAAATATACAATAAAAAAACCTCCTGCTCGGAAACGGGACATTAATAGTTTCAAATTCAAATTATTAAACCGGATTTCACACCAGTACACAAACCGGTTTAAAAAAAATTCTCGATGAGTCCTCCGGATCCCGGGCAGTCTCAGCCACTGCCAATAAGCCTTCCGGGCCCTGCAGGCGCACCAGCACTCCATCAGCTAAACCGTCAGGCAAAGCGGCCACACCCGGCAAATATAGTTTTGAGCCGGAGCTTACTGCGGCTACCGCTCCGTTTTTCACCTTGACCGGAGGTAGTCCGGCAAGTACATTATCCATCGTCACCAACATTGTGGAAATATTGCCGGCAGCGTTCTTGATGTCCTCCAGGGTGTAGGATTCTGAAATACAAAAAGAACCTGCTCTTGTTCGCACCAAAAAAGACATATGCGCGCCGCAGCCAAGGTAGTTGCCGATATCCTCACATAGGGTCCGGACATATGTGCCCTTGGAGCAGGTCAGGTGCAAAAGGGCCACCGGCCT
The DNA here is from genome assembly GCA_002067205.1 of Pelotomaculum sp. PtaB.Bin104. Taxonomy (GTDB): domain Bacteria; phylum Bacillota; class Desulfotomaculia; order Desulfotomaculales; family Pelotomaculaceae; genus MVQL01. Next base: position 83,344 of record MVQL01000211.1, on the reverse strand, counting down.
CGGCCTACCCCAGCCGGCCCCGCTGATGTATTCAAGAGATTTAATCGTCACCGCCCGCGCCTGGCGCTCAACAAACTGACCGGCCCGGGCCAGCTCATAAAGCTTCCGGCCCTGCCGCTTCAGCGCGGACACCATCGGCGGCACCTGGTTAATATTACCCGTGAAAAAAGGGAGGCAAGCTTTGACGGCAGCTTCATTCAAATTCGAAGCGTCATGCTCGGCAGTTACTTCGCCGAAAGAGTCACCGGTGTCAGTGCTGCCGCCGAAAGTGATTTCTGCCCGATATTCCTTTTCATCACCGGAAATAAACCGGGCGATCCGGGTCGACCGTCCCAGACAAACAACCATCACCCCTGCCGCACCAGGGTCCAGTGTGCCCGTGTGTCCGGCCTTTTTTATTTTTAAGGTGCGGCGAACGAAACTGACCAGGTCATGGGAAGTCATCCCGGGTGGCTTCAGTACATTGAGAATTCCGTTCAATGTGCCTCCCCTCCTGCTGCAGACACCGCCGCGGCAACGACCTCGGCCTGGATTTTCGCCAAATCGCCGGTGACTTCGCAGCCGGAGGCCCGTGGGTGGCCGCCGCCGCCAAATAATGCGGCCAGGCGCCTGACATCAACGGCTTCCTTGGACCGAAGGCTGATCTTAATCCTTCCGTCGGCTAATTCATGAAAAAGCAGCCCCACCTCAACCCCTCTCACCCCTCTGGCGTAATTGACCAACCCTTCGGTAAGCTCATCCCCGGCATCCAGGCTCCTGAGCAGTTCACGGGTCACGGTCATCCACGCCACCTTACCGCAAGCGCTGAAAGAGAGTGTGTTTAAGGCTGCTCCCAAGAGAAAACTAGAAGCGCGCGCCTTTTCTTCATAAAGGTTCACATTAATCCGGGCCACCGGCACACCGGCTTCCAATAACCGCGCTACCCTCCGGTGGGTGGCCGGAGACGTGCTTTCATATTGAAACGAGCCGGTGTCTGTCGCAATAGCGGTATACAAACAAATGGCTGTCTCTAAAGTTATTTTGATCCCCATTAACTCAAGCAAGTCAAAAATTATTTCCCCTACAGCCGCGGCCCGCGGGTCGATATACCTGTACCGGCCAAAGGAATCGGAGCCGACATGGTGATCAATATTGATCACGGTCAGGTGGTCTTTTGCGGGCAAGTCACAATAGCCGCTGCCAAGCCGCTTGGGTACGGAGCAGTCCAGCGCGATCAGCGTGTCGTAGCTGTTTTCCGGCGGCTCGCCGACCCTGAAATTTTCTATATTTGGCAGGAACCCGTAGATTTGAGGCACCGGGTCGGGGCCGGCCATGATTACCTGCTTATCAATCTGCTCAAGGGCTGTGCCTAAAGCAAGCACCGACCCCAGGCAGTCACCGTCAGGCATAATATGACCACAGATTAATAAGCGCTTGGCACTGCTAATTGCCCGGGCAATGTCCTCAAGACTGCTCATCGGATATGCCACCCTTATCCTGAACCTCCTCGATCAGCTTAATTAGTTGTGCGCCGCGGCCAATTGACTGGTCAAGCTTGAAAGTTAATTCCGGCGTATAACGGAGCCGGATCCGCCGGCCCAGCTCACAGCGGATAAATCCTTGGGCCCCCGTAAGCGCCTTGATCGATGCCTTCTGGTCGGCAGGTTCACCTAAAATGCTGGCATATATCTCCGCATAGCGTAAATCCTTGGAAACCTTTACCGCCGTGATACTGACAAAACCGATGCGCGGGTCTTTTATCTCCTCCCGCAACATATCAGATACTTCCTTTTTAATTGCTTCAGCCAACCGTTCAGGACGGAAGGACATCACCAACACCGCCTATACTAGAGGTTAAATAACTATTGATCAGACTCTGGGGTTAAATTTCACAACCGCCAGACCCAGGTGCTCTGTCTTGTAATGGCTAAAAATTGCTGCTATACCATTACCTGCCGATCGCTATCTTTAAGCGAGCTCCCTTTTTATGGCTTCAACAGTAAATGCCTCAATAATATCTCCCTCTTGGATTTCATTGAACTTTTCTAAAGCAAGACCGCACTCATAACCTTGCATGACTTCTTTAGCATCATCCTTGAACCGCTTTAAGGAATCGAGTTTACCTTCATGGATTACGATGCCATCCCGCACTACCCGTACTCCGGCATCCTTTTCAATCTTTCCTTCCACCACATAACAGCCGGCAATGGTACCGATTTTCGAAGCCCGGAAGATCTTGCGGATTTCAGCCCGGCCCAGGGTCACTTCCTTATACTCCGGCTCCAGCAGGCCGCTCATGGCCGCTTTCACATCTTCAATGGCCTCATAGATGACCCGGTACAGCCTTACATCGACCTTTTCATTTTCCGCGGCCTTTCTGGCCTTAACATCCGGCCGCACGTTAAAGCCTAAAATAATGGCGTTTGAGGCCGAGGCTAACATAATATCTGTTTCGGTGATGGCCCCTACTCCACCATGAATGATGTCAACTTTTACCTCTCCGGTATTCAGCCGCTCCAGCGCCTGGCGCAGAGCCTCGACTGAACCCTGCACGTCAGCCTTGACGATAATGCTTAGTTCCTTAATCTGCCCCTCCTGAATTTGCTTGAACAAATCGTCCAGGGACACTCTGGTAGTGGTCTTCAGCTCTTCTTCCCGCTTTCTAATCTGCCGGCGGGAAACAATGCTTCTGGCCAGCTTTTCATCCTCTACTGCTACAAATACATCGCCGGCCATCGGTGTTTCGGAAAAGCCCAGCACTTCCACCGGAGCGGAAGGTTCGGCTTTCTTCACCCGGCGCCCTTTGTCATCAATCATGGCGCGCACCCGCCCATAAGCAGAGCCGGCAATAATGTTGTCACCAATCTTCAAGGTCCCGTTCTGCACCAGTACAGTGGCTACCGGGCCACGTCCCTTATCCAGCTCCGCCTCGATCACGGTGCCTCTGGCCAGACGCTCCGGATTGGCTTTTAATTCCCTCATCTCTGCAACCAGCAGGATCATTTCTAAAAGGTCTTTCAACCCTTGGTGCTTTTTGGCGGAAACATTGACACAGATAGTATCCCCGCCCCACTCTTCAGCTATTAGTCCGTGCTCGGTAAGCTCCTGCTTGACCTTCTCGGGGTTGGCGCCAGGCTTATCGATCTTATTGATTGCTACAATAATCGGAACATCCGCCTCTTTAGCGTGATTAATCGCTTCAACTGTCTGAGGCATAACCCCGTCTTCGGCTGCCACCACCAGGATGGCAATATCGGTGACCTGGGCGCCGCGCGCCCGCATAGCCGTAAAGGCCTCATGTCCCGGGGTATCCACAAAGGTGATTTTCTTGCCGCCATGCTCCACCTGATAGGCGCCGATATGCTGGGTTATGCCGCCGGCCTCGGTGGAAGTAACATTTGTCTTCCTGATCGCGTCCAACAGTGAAGTCTTGCCGTGGTCAACATGTCCCATCACCGTAACAATACTGGGTCTTGGCTCCAGCGACTCGGCATCCTCCTCCGGCTCCTGCATCAACACAGCCTCGATATCAACCGGCAATTTTATCTCTACCTCATAGCCGTATTCATCAGCCAAAAGGCTCGCGGTATCGCTGTCGATCTCCTGGTTGATCGTAGCCAGGACCCCCAGCTGCATTAGTTTCTTAATTAATTCAGCTGGAGTTTTATGCAATTTCAGGGCTAATTCCTGCACAGCAATCGATTCACCGAGCACGATGGGCTTTTTCTCCACCGGTTGGACCGGGGCTATTTGTTGGCGTTCTTTGGGTTTGGCAGCTTTTTTGCGGGATCCCGTCCTTAGCCGCGACCCTTCCGCACTGATATTATTTATAACAGCACGCTTATTGTCATAGCGGCCTTTGCTTATCGGCCGGTTCGCACCCGGCTTGGGCTGCTGCTTGGGCTTATCTTGAACTTTCGGCTTATCCGCAAATCTTCGCTCTTCAGGGCGGGCCTGCGGTTTGTCGCCACCTGGAGCCGGCTGCATTCTTGCTCCTTGCGGGCTGCCCGTTCTTGGCTGTGCACCCGCCGGTCTTGCTCCATAAGTACTGCCCGGCCTTGAGCCCTGAGCGCCTGTGGGTCTTGCCCCTTGCGGGCCGCCCGGTCTTGGACCCAGGGTGCTTGCGGGTCTAGCCCCTTGCGGGCTGCCCGGCCTTGAGCCCTGAGCGCCTGTGGGTCTTGCCCCTTGCGGGCTGACCTGTCCCCGATTGACTCGCTCACGCCTGACCTGCTCCGAACCCTGGGCAGGTCGTCCTTGTGCCGACCTCGCGCCTTGCGGAGGCCGGTCCTGGCGCCCGCGGTTCTGTTGCGGCTGCTGGCGATCGTAGGTTGGCCGGTCCGGCACATTAGACCTTTGCTGCGTTTGTTCCTGCTGTGGCCTGCCCGGGCTATCGACGTTCACCCGGGCCGGCTGAGGCTTGCCCGGCACCGTCTGGGCAGGCGTCTGGCGCTCGCCGGGCTCTTTTTCCACCCCGGCACTCAAGCCCTGGTCGCTTCTTGTCTGCCCCACCGGAACCTTTGCCGGTGCTTTATCCGCCTGTTTGGGGTTTTCTTCAAAACGCCTGTCCGGTGGACGTGAGGGCACCCGGTCAACTAAACCTGCTCCATGGTAATGCTTCACACCTGGACCCTTACTCCTTCTATTCTCTTGCTGCTGCCCCCTGGGTTTTTGAGACCGCTCGGACACCGGCACAGCCCTGGTTTTTTTCTCCTGCTTTGCTCCTGGTGGCGCAGCAGGCGTTGGTTTTATAGCAGCCGGGCGATCAGCCGCAGGCTTATCCTGGCGATAATGCCGCAGCAGGTTCTGCACTTCGCTGTCTTCCAAGGTGCTCATATGGGACTTGACACTGATCCCCATACCGCTCAACTTATTTATTATTTCCTTACTTTCTATGTTAAGCTCCTTTGCAATTTCATGGACCCGTTTTTTTACCATATAATTACCTCCAAAATTAAAGTACTGTACGGTTAATACCACCTCTTTCCAAAGCCTCAAGGATTCTCAAAGACATGGCCTCATCCGTAAAAGCAACTGCTGAACAAGGTGCTTTACCGATCAACCTGCCTAATTCCACCTTTGAGCCATAAATTATTACAGGAATATTTTTTAAGCCGGCTAACTCCGATAATTCCCTCTCAGTGCGCCCTGCAGTGTCCTTGGCAATGATTAACAGTTTTATTTTTGTTTTCATCAGGGCATCCTTAAGAGCAAAATTGCCTGAGATCAATTTCCCGGCCCGCTGCCCCATGCCGATGATCTGCTCGATAGCCATTTATTTCACCAGCTTTTTCCCCAATTCATCAATAATTTCTGAAGATATTGGGCATTTAAGCGCTTTCTCAAAGCGTTTTGCCTTCAACGCCTTTAAAAAACATGCTTCATCCGGACATATATACGCACCACGGCCGGAACGCTTTCCCGTGGGGTCTATTTCGATGGTTTCCTCGGGGGTCCGGACTACCCGAATCAGTTCTTTTTTCGGCTTCATTTCCTGACAGCCGACACACATCCGCTGAGGTATTTTCTTGACTTTGGGCATGGATTACCTCCTATCCATCCTATTCCATCCCTTCGTATACGTCGCCTAAATCGTTAACATCGCCCTCTTCGTTAACATCGCCTTCATCGTTTAAGTCGCTTACATCGTCATATTCCTGTTGATAAATTTCCTCCATTTGGGACTCACTCTTGATATCAATCTTCCAGCCGGTCAGTTTGGCTGCCAGTCGCGCGTTTTGGCCTTCTTTGCCAATAGCCAGGGAAAGCTGGTAATCGGGTACAATGACCCTGGCCACCTTTTCCTCATCCCAAATTTCAACAGCCACGACTTTTGCCGGGCTTAAAGAACTGGCCACGAATTTTGAGGAGTCGGGATTCCATTTTATAATATCAATCTTTTCACCATTTAACTCATTGACAATATTTTGCACCCTCATCCCCCGCGGGCCAACACAGGCACCCACCGGGTCAACATTCTCGTCTTTGGAGTAGACGGCTATTTTTGACCTGGCCCCGGCCTCCCGGGTGATCGCCTTAAGCTCCACCACACCCTCGTGCAATTCAGGGACTTCCAGTTCAAAAAGGCGTTTCAGCAATCCGGGATGGGTGCGTGAGACCAGGATCTGGGGGCCTTTGGTGGTTTTTCTGACCTCAATAATATATACTTTGATCCGGTCACCAAACCGGTATTCTTCGCCGGGCATCTGCTCTGAGGGCGCCAGTATCGCCTCGGTTTTCCCCAACTCAATCAGCACATTTTTTTGTTCAAACCGCTGGACTACGCCGGTAACGATATCGCCCTCACGGTTCACAAATTCTTCAAAAATAATGTTTCTTTCCGCCTCGCGAATTCTCTGTACGACCACCTGCTTGGCCGTTTGAGCCGCGATCCGGCCAAAATTTCGCGGGGTAACCTCATCTTCTACAATATCACCCAGCTCATAGCTGGGGTTAATCGCTTGGGCTTCCTCAAGGGATATTTCCAGGCGCGGGTCTTCCACCTGCCCGACAACTGTGCGCTGGGTATACACCTTAAAATCCCCGGTTTCGCGGTCAATATGGATCCGGGCATTCTGCAAGGAGCCAAAATTGCGCTTGTACGCCGACAAGAGCGCCGCCTCAATCGCCTCCAGCAAGACATCTACCGCTATGCCCTTTTCCTTTTCCAGGTCTTTCAGGGCTTCTAAGAATTCAGCATTCATACTACTTCCTCCCAGAACAATTAAATTCCCCAGCCAGTCGCGCCGATGCGATCTGCTCAAAAGGAATTAATAATTCTTCTCCTTTCAGTTCAATGACCACTCCATCCTCACGCGTGCCCTGCAGGCGCCCGTTAAACTTTTTCAGGCCGTTAATCGATTGATAAGTGGTAATATCGGCCGGCATGCCGGCAAACCGGTTAAAGTCACCCGGACGCTTTAGCGGCCTTTCAATGCCGGGAGAAGATACCTCCAGCGCGTAAGCGTGGGGCACCGGATCATGAGCATCCAGCAAGTGGTCCAGCTTTTCCGAAATAAACCGGCAGTCAGCGTGATTAATCCCCTCTGGTTTATCTATAAAAATGCGCAGATACCACCGGCCACCCTCTTTAACAAACTCTACGTCAACCAACTCCATCCCGGCCGCTTGCACAATTGGTAAAGCTAATTGTTCTACTAATTTCACTACCTGATTACCCGCCACAATGGGCCCCTCCTATTATCCTTGTATGTGTACAATCACCGAGTTATCCATGAGAATGCGAAAGAGTGGGTATACCCACTCTTTGGAAAACAAAATCTCTGCCTGAATCTCTAACAAGCACACTATAACATAAAAAACATTTGCTGACAAGAGGGGGTAACTTTCAAACAAAACACTAAACGCCACGGAAAACCGGATCACCTTTAGCAAATCAGCTTTCAGAACACTTCACCTGAGAGGCTTCTCTGTCATTGACCATAATGTTCACCGCATCGAAGGCTGCCCTGGGCCGGCCTAAGGCGGCGGCAGCACGCGCCATCGCCTGAAACCTGCTGCTCTGTGCTAGATAGGCCCGCACCTGGTCAGCTAATTCCTGCTCTTTCACCCTGACGCCGGCCTCCATGGAGACTAAAAATTCAGCATTTCTTTCTTCCTGACCCGGCAGCGGGTCAAGAACAAACACGGGCAGACCTGCGGCCATGGCCTCGGCACAGGAAAGCCCTCCCGCTTTACCCACCATCAAATCTGCCGCTGCCATCAGCTCGTGGATATTGTCGACATAGCCAAAGACCTTGACTCTGCTTGAAAAAGCCTGCAGGTTCTTTTCCAGCCTATCTTTGAGCAAAGTGTTCGTACCGGTAACAACCATTAGCTGGCAATTAGCAGCAGGCCCGCCCAGCGCCAGCACCGCTTCTTCCAGGCCCCCCATGCCCAGCCCGCCACCTGTAATCAGGACGGCAGGGAGATCAGGCTCCAGCCCGAGCCGAGCTCTTTGTTCCTTTTTATTGACCGGCAGGGAAAAGGCCGGGTCAATCGGGATCCCGGTAAAATGCACTTGCTCCCGGCAAAGCCCAAATTCCTCACACTGCTCAATGAGCTGCTCCGCTCCAACCAGATAATAGTCCACCTCCGGAAAAACCCAGAAGGAGTGAATGGTAAAGTCAGTAATCGTGGCAAAAACCGGCCCGGTAAAAAGCCCTTTGTTCTTCATAAAAGAGATAATGCCCAGCGGAAAAGGATGGGTGCAGACAATCACGTCTGGCTGATAGGACTGGATATATTTAACCAGCCTGGGCGCCGCCAGCATGTTCATCACGCGGTTGAATTCAAACTTGCCCCGGCCGGACAAAGGCTGGCCCCGCTCAGCCTGGCGATAAAGGAAGCCGTAAACCGCCGGGCTGATTTTCAGCATTTGCATGTATGTGCCCAGGACAAATTTCTCTACAAAGGGGCTGGCATAGCGAAAGGTATCCAGAATGGTGACCTCTAACCCCGGGCAGAGGTCACCTGCCGCCTTCTGCAAGGCCTGGGCCGTGCGCATGTGACCGGTGCCGACAGTGACCGACAGGATCAAGATTTTATTGACCATTACAGCCCACCCAGGAGCTCCGCAATCCGGCTTTCCAGCTCGTCCATAGCCAACATCATTACTTCTCCCGTCCGGCGCACCCGTACCTCAGCCTGTCCATTGGCCAGCGCCCTGGCCCCGATGGTAATCCGCAGGGGGTAGCCAATCAGGTCGGCATCTTTGAATTTCACCCCGGCCCGGTCCGGCCGGTCATCAAGGAGCGCTTCGATCCCGGCCGCCACCAGCCGGTTGTACACATCTTCGGCTGCGTCCATCTGTGTGGCATCCTTGGCGCTGACCGGAACAACTATAACTTGAAACGGGGCGATAGCCGCCGGCCAGATGATCCCGTCCTTGTCGTTGTTCTGCTCAATGGCCGCAGCCATGGTCCTGGTAACGCCAATGCCGTAGCAGCCCATGATCACCGGCCGTGACTGGCCGCTTTCGTCCAGGTACAAGGCACCCAGCGCCTTGCTGTACTTATCCCCCAGCTTGAAGATCTGACCCACCTCAATGCCTTTGGCCTCAACCAGCGCCTTCCCGCAGCGCGGGCACGGCTCCCCGGCCCGCACCATCCGGAGATCGTCAACAATATCGATGCTGAAATCACGGCCCGGGTTGACATTAACTAAGTGCATGTCGTCCTTGTTGGCGCCGGTGACGGCATTGACGATCACCGCCACCTCACGATCCACTAATATTTTCACCTTGAGCCCCACCGGCCCGGCAAACCCGACCCGCGCCCCGGTGACACTGCTCACCGTGTCTGGCCCGGCCAGATTTAACTGCAGGCAGCCCAAGGCATTGGCCAGCTTAACCTCATTAACCTCCCGGTCACCCCGGACCAGGACGGCTACAACTTCCTTTTCTGTTTCATATAACAGGGTTTTTACAATCCTTTGCGGTGCCACGTTCAAAAATGCGGCCACCTCTTCGACCGTGTGGGCGCCGGGAGTGGGGACTTCGGCCAGGGGCTTTTGCTCCTCAACGGGCGCCGCGGTCACCGGGGCCGACGCCGCTTTCTCCACATTTGCGGCATAATCACAGGCTTCGTTCTCGCAGAACAGCACGGTGGCTTCCCCGGAATCGGCCAGCACCATAAATTCTTGAGTGTCACTGCCCCCAATGGCCCCGGAATCGGCCTCCACCGGCCGGAAGCGCAGCCCACACCGCCGGAAGACCTGGGTATAAGCCTCACGCATCTTTTCGTAGCTGACCTGCAGCCCTTCGTAGTCCCGGTCAAAGGAGTAAAGATCCTTCATAATAAATTCCCGGCTGCGCATCAGGCCAAAGCGAGGCCGGCGCTCATCCCGGAACTTGTTCGCAATCTGGTACAACAAAAGCGGCAGCTGCTTGTAGGAGCTGACCTCCCCCCGCACCAGGGCGGTAATAATTTCTTCATGGGTAGGCCCCAGGGCGAAATCCCGGTTGTGCCGGTCTTTTATGCGAAACAGCTCAGGCCCGTAAACATCCCAGCGGCCGGACTCCTGCCAGAGCTCCGCCGGCTGAACGATGGGCATCAGCAGCTCCTGCCCGCCCTGGCGGTCCATTTCCTCACGGATAATTTGGTTTATCTTCTTCAATACGCGCATGGCCAGGGGTAGATAGTTGTAAAACCCGGCTGTCTCCCGGCGGATGAAACCGGCCCGCATCAACAGCTGGTGGCTGACGACTTCCGCTTCGGCCGGCACTTCTCTTAAGGTCGGAGCTAATAATTCTGTTGTACGCATGAAACAACTCCCCCAAACACTTGTTGAATAGAATATTAAGTTAATAAAACCACTCAAAACTTTGGTATTAAGTTAATACTGTTGTTTAGATAACACTTCGCCTTCGATCGGCGGAAAGACCGCTTGAGGCTGCTTGCACCTGGTTTTTTACAGCAACTCAATCTCCCTCAGCAATTCTTCCACCAGGTTTTCCTCCGGCACTTTCCGCATTACCCGGCCCTTGCGAAAGATCAGTCCCGATCCCTTTCCGCCGGCAATGCCCACGTCGGCCTCTCTGGCCTCACCCGGACCATTGACCACACAGCCCATAACGGCCACCTTGAGCGGCCTGTCCACAAACTGTAGCTTTTCCTCCACTTCTCCGGCAATTTTAATTAAATCTATTTGGGTGCGCCCGCAGGTCGGGCAGGAAATAAACTCAATGCCCCGCCGGCGCAGCCCCAGGGCTTTCAGGATGTCATAGCCGACCCTGACTTCATGAAGGGGGTGCCCGGTCAGGGACACTCTGATTGTGTCGCCGATCCCTTCATTTAACAGAATGCCGATGCCGACCGCGGACTTTACCGTCCCTGTGCGCAAGGTGCCCGCCTCGGTTACCCCGATGTGAAAGGGATAGTCCACCCGGCCTGCCAGCAGGCGGTAAGCTTCCAGCATCAACCGGATATCGGAAGCTTTTAACGATACCTTAATATCAGTGAAATGCAACTGTTCGAGCAGGTTAATATGGCCCATGGCGCTCTCCACCATCGCCTGTGCGGTTACCCCGCCATAACGCTCCAGCAGCTCTTTTTCCAAAGAGCCCGCGTTTACCCCGATGCGGATGGGGACACCGCGCTCCCGGGCTGCCGCTACTACAGCGGTAACCTGCTCACGGCCGCCGATGTTGCCGGGGTTAATTCGCAGCCCGTCCACTCCAGCCCGAAGCACTTCCAGCGCCAGCCGGTAGTCAAAGTGGATGTCGGCAATCAACGGGATGCTGATACCGCTAATAATCGCCGGCAACGCCCCTGCCGCCTCCCAGTCAGGCACAGCCACCCGGACGATTTCGCAGCCGGCGGCGGAAAGCTCATTGATTTGGGAGATGGTCGCGGCAATATCCCTGGTGTCGGTGTTGGTCATGGACTGCACACTAACGGGAGCACCACCGCCCACCTGTACCTTGCCGATAAAAATGGGATTACTTTTTCTTCTCTTCATTATCATTATTGCTGCCCCGGCTGCTGGTCTAATATAAATATTTGAAGGATATCATTATAAGTAACAATCACCATGAAGATCAGCAGCAGCCCAAAGCCGATCATGTGAATATAGTTCTCTTTGACCGGGTCTACCGGCCGCCCAAAAATCTTTTCCCAGGCCAAAAAGAGGATCCGGCTGCCGTCTAAGGCCGGGATGGGGAACAAGTTAAACAGGCCCAGGTTGATGCTCAAAAAGGCCGCCAGTTGAAGGAGAAACAAAAGCCCGATCTGCGCCGCCTTGCCGATTTCGCTCACTACCCGCACCGGCCCGCCCAGCTCTGCAGGCTCCTGCCCGATAATCATTTTCGGAATATAGTCGATAATCATGAAGGTAACCCTGGCGGTCCAATCCAACCCCAAGGCCAGTGCGGGTACCAGCCCTGCCGGCTGGTAGCCGGTCTCAGGGGCAATACCAATCATCCCCCGCCCATTTTGTTCATCTTTGACAGTGGCAAGCACAAACTGTTTTTCAACACCGCCCCGCTCTACTGAAACCGTTATTTGCTGCCCCGGCCGCTCACTGATCAGGGCCACCACCTCATTCCAGGTTTCGACCGGAGAGCCGTTTATCGCTACTATTTTATCTCCCGCCACAATTCCGGCTTTTTCCGCCGGGTAGCCGGGAACAACTTCCCTAATCCCGGTTGTGCTCACCGGCAGGCCCTGAAACAGGAAAACCAGCGCCAGTAAAAGCACAGCCAGCAAGAAATTCATCAGCGGCCCGGCAAATATTACAGCTGCCCTTTGTCCGACGGTCTTCTTATTAAATCCGCGCTCGTCCTCTAAATCTTTCTCTTCATCATTTGGATCCGCCCCGGCCATACGCACAAACCCACCCAGGGGCAGGGCACGCAAGTTGTAGGAGGTTTCCCCTTTCGGGATGCCCAACAGCTTGGGCCCGAAGCCCAGGCTGAACTCATGCACCTTGATTCCCACCATTTTGGCCACAGCAAAGTGACCCAGCTCATGAAATATAATCAACAGCCCAAATACAAATACCGAAGCAACCAAGGTCAACAATAAAAAACACCACCTGCATTTTTGTTGTACAGTCGTTTTGTTCCTTCATCATCCTGCAGCAAAAAGAAAATTTTATTCTTCGTGGTGCTGTAAGTAGCAGGGGTAACAGCACCAATGTTGCCTGACCTCGTGACTCCAGGCCTATGGGAATGGGTGCAGCATGGCTGCTTAAATTAAGCCTTTGCCCAGTTCGGCGCCGGTTGCTCTGGCCCAGCAGTCCGCCGCCATGATTTCTTCCAGACCGGGCCTGCCAATGTTTTGGTGCCGGGCCATAACCTCTCCAACCAGGGCCGGTATGGCCCGGAAGGGGAGCTTTCCTTGTAAAAATAAACTAACGGCGAGCTCATTGGCGGCATTTAGCACTGCAGGCATGGTGCCGCCGGCCCTGCCGGCTTCAATCGCAAGTTTTAGCGACGGGAACTTATCCGTATCCGGCGCCTCAAAGGTCAAACCCTGCAGGCCGGTCAGCTTTAACCCGGGCCGTTTAGCCGGCAGGCGCTTCGGATAAGTCAGGGCATACTGGATCGGCAGCCGCATATCCGGCAGCCCCAGCTGGGCGATCACAGACCCGTCCACAAACTCGACTGCGGAGTGGATAATACTCTGCGGGTGAACAACAACTTCTATCTGCTCATAGCTTACCCCAAAAAGCCATCTTGCTTCAATTACCTCCAGCCCTTTATTCATTAAAGTAGCTGAATCAATGGTTATTTTATTGCCCATTTGCCAGTTGGGGTGGCAAAGGGCCATATCTACCGTTATGTTTTCCATTTCCTCCAGGCTTAGCTTGCGAAAAGGCCCCCCGGAGGCAGTGAGGATTATTTTTTCAACAGCGCCCCGGTCCTGGCCCTCCAGGCACTGCCAAATCGCTGAATGCTCGCTGTCCACCGGCAGCAGGGCGGTTTTATTAAGCTCCACCAGGTCCATGACTAGGTGGCCGGCGGCAACCAGTGTTTCCTTGTTGGCCAGTGCTACATCTTTGCCGGCGTGGATAGCGGCAACAGTAGGGTAGATCCCAGTTGCTCCGCTAACTGCAACAACCACAACATCGGCCTGGGGCAGGCTGGCCAGGTTTTCCAGCCCGGCCTTCCCCCAGGCTAATTCCGGGACTGCGGCCGGGTCAAGCTGGTCGCTAAGCAGTTTAAGCTGTTGCTCGTCTGCTAAGACAGCAACATCGGGGCAGAACTCCCTGATCTGCTCCGCCAGCAGCTGATGGTTTTTCCCTGCGGCCAGTCCAACGACTTTAAACTTTTCAGGCAGCCCGCGAATTACCTCCAGGGTTTGCCTGCCTATTGATCCTGTGCTGCCTAAGATAACTACTTTTTTCACATTAATCTCCAATAAATAATTTTTTTAAACTTTTCCGTAAACCATCAGCGTTGTGTAAAACTTGAATCACTACGCTGGAACAGCTACTAAAATCAGTCTGTTTCACATTAGCATATTTTTGATTTAACAATCCTACCGGATCACATGTCATCGCATATATACATTCGCTAAAACCATAAAGGGATCGAATATAGCAGTATTAAAGCATTTTATCTCAGCTTAAAGTTCACCACCCCTGATTTTATCGTGGCCTGGACGGCAATCAGCAGGATCGGGCCTACAACCAAACCCGCCACGCCGATAATTTTTAAGCCGGCATACATCGCCATCAGGGTGGCCAACGGGTGCAGTCCGATATTGGCAGACACAATCTTGGTTTCAAAGATCTGCCTGACCAGGGCCAATACCGTGTAAAGGATTCCCAGCTTGATCCCGAAGCCGGTGGCGCCTGTAGCCAAAGACCAGACTATCCAGGGGATAAAGATGGTTGCCGGGCCGAGAACCGGGATCAGGTCAAATAGCCCGATAATCAGCCCCACCGTCAGGCCGTATTTTGCGCCAATCAAATACAGCCCGGAAATGCTCAGGATAATCGTGATGGTGATTAAAATCACCTGAGCGCGGATATAGCCGGTAAAGGCGGCCGATATAGCCCGCATAATTTCTAAGGATTTCTCTCCCCAGGGCGCAGGAATAATGCGCAACAGCAATTGCACAATTAACCTGCGATCCTTCGCAAAAAAATATGTGGCCAGCCCGATCACCACGAGAATGGCCAATGTGCTGGGTACAAAAGAAATAAATTGCAGGATGGAATTTACAAGCCTGCTGATTAAGCCCTGGAGGTTCGCGGTGAAACTGTTGATACTTTGTTCCAGAGAGGCAGTGACCCCATGCGGCAGATTTACGTAGAATACCGTTGCTTGCTCAATCAAATCCTGATAATAAGCCCGGAGTTCCGCAGCCACCACCGGCAGGGAAACAGAAAGTTGAATTAACTCCGCTACCAGTTTTAAAATGATCGCCGCGAAGATGATACCCATGCCGCCGAACACAATAGTCATTGCAATAAGCGTTGAGAGGCTGCGGGGAAGTTTTGCCCGATACTGCAAAAACCCGATTACCGGCTCCATCAGGCCGCTTAAGATGATCGCAACAATAAACGGCGCCAGGATCGGCAGCAAGTATTTAACAGCGGCCATAACCAGCACGGTGGCCAGGATGGCATAGATAATGATCAAAAGGGTTCTTGGCAATTTTTTTGTCTCCTCAAACCATGATAAACAGCCTGACGTAATAATATACAAGGGGGGCGGTGAACAGGGCGCTGTCAAAACGGTCCAGGATCCCGCCGTGCCCCGGGATCAGCGCGCTTGAATCTTTCATGCCGGCCTGTCGCTTAAAGGCTGACTCCAGCAGGTCACCCACCTCGGCGGCAACACCCAGGGCCAGCCCCAATAACAGCATTTTGGGTATTGACAAAAAAGGATAAATGATAACGAAAATATAGGCCGCCACAAGACTGCCGAGGATGCCGCCGATTGCTCCTTCAAGCGTTTTTTTGGGGCTTAGTTCCGGAGCCAGGCTCCTCCTGCCGAAGGCTTTCCCCATAAAAAAAGCCGCAGTATCACAAGCCCAGGTCCCGGCGAACATAAAGACAAGCCAAATCCAGCCGTCAGGCAAGGTCCTGATCAAATAGAAGTAGCTCAGCAAACCCACATAAAGGGTCCCCATCAGGGTTCCGGCACTATCCAAGAGTGAGTAGCGCGGGTATAAGGCCACTGTGGCGATCAAAAGCAGGAATAAGATGATGGTAATGGTTGGGCCAGGATAGCCGTCATCGTATAGATATGCACCACTAACTAAAATTAATCCTCCGGCCTGAGCCAGCCATAACGACGGGTTCAGCCCTAAATTGGAGAGCATCAAATTCATTTCCTGAAGGCCAAAAAAAACGATTAGTGCAATTAGACACAGCAGTGGTAAGCCCCCATGCCAGACAGCCAGGATGATCAGGGGTATGCCGACCAGGGCGCTAAGAACTCTTTGTAAAAGCACTTTTTCACCAACCTGTTCGGTTCTTCTAGCTACTTTAACCCTCCAAAACGGCGCTCACGCCGCTGGAAATCAACCAGGGCCTGCAGCAGGTGGCTGCGCCGGAAGTCAGGCCAGAGGGTGGAAGTAAACCAGAATTCAGTATAGGCTAACTGCCAGAGTAAAAAATTACTTATTCGAAAATCCGCGGACGGCCGGATTAACAGGTCCGGGTCAGGCTGCCCGGCGGTGTACAGGTAGCTGGAAACTATGTCGGTATCAATCTGGCCGGGCTTAAGCGACCCTACCTTCACATCGGCGGCGATGGCCCGGACAGCGTCGATAATTTCGGTGCGGCCACCGTAGTTTAAGGCTACATTTAGGATCAAGGTTTTATTTTCCCGGGTTAGCTTCACCGCCTTGATCAGGGCTTCTACCGCAGGGCGTGGCAAATCCCCCACCCTGCCGATGGGATTAATGCGCACACCATTTTGGTGCAGCTCATTGATTTCCTTGTTTATGTATTCGACCAAAAGCCCCATCAGGATATTTACCTCGTCCTGTGGTCTTTTCCAGTTTTCCGTGGAGAAGGCATATACTGTCAGCACCTGGATATTTAGCTCGCAGCAAAGCTTGATCACCTCCCGCAGGGATTCCACTCCCGCCCGGTGGCCGGCGGCGCGCGGCAACCCCCGCCGCTGGGCCCACCGGCCATTGCCGTCCATAATGATGGCGATATGTCCCGGCATTTTTTGCCGGTCCACGAGGTTTAGCAGATCCTGACCCGCAGTATTCTGATCAGCCATTTTTTTATGCCAGAAATCGATGATTTTCTTGAACATCTGATTATGTCCTCTCCAGGGCATATGTAAACAACCCCCTCAAACAAGTGAGGGGGTTTGGTCCACTACTCTTCAATAATGGCTCCTGTGGGGCAGGAATCCATACAGACACCGCAGTCCATGCACTTATCTGGATCAATTTTACATACATCACCGTCTTCAATAATTGCTTCATTCGGGCACGAATCCATGCAAGTTCCGCAGCCCAAACACTCCTCTGTGATCTTATAGGCCACCGCTCATTTACCTCCCTTCTTAATATCTTCATATACCACGGTTAACTCCCCTTCTTTCTCTGAAACCTGTTTAAAGCGCACAACACGTAGCTTTTTGCCGGTAAATTCCTTAACCGGTCTGGCGATTATAATGTCGACAGCAAAGCCCAGCGCCTTGCACCGCTCCACGGCTTCTTCTAAGGGATAACCAATGACATCAGGTAATTGAACCATCTTTTCTATACCTGCATGATCTCCTGTTCTTTTGCCGCTAAAATCCCATCTATCTCTTTAATGTAGCGGTCTGTGAGCTTTTGCACCTCATCCTGGTTGCGCTTTAATTCATCCTCGGAAATAGTGCCTTTCTTCTGCTGGGCTTTTAGATGATCATTGGTATCACGGCGCAGGTTCCGCACCGCCACCTTTCCCTCTTCTGCTTTCTTCTTGATCACCTTGACTAAATCAGCACGCCTCTCCTGAGTAAGCTGAGGTATGGCCAGCCTGATCACCGTACCGTCACTGGTCGGCGTGATCCCCAGATCGGACTTCATAATCGCCTTCTCGATCTCACGCAAGGCGTTTTTATCCCAGGGTTGGATAACCAACAGCCTGGCCTCAGGCACAGTAATATTAGCAAGTTGATTAACAGGTGTCGGTTGACCGTAATAATTTACGCTGATTTTATCCAGCAGCGCCGGCGTCGCCCGCCCGGCCCGCATGGAGGCAAACTCTTTCTTGACGACCTCAACAGTTTTCTTCATATTGCTTTCAGCATCTTCAAGGATCTCTTTTGACACTCAGGTCACCCCCCGATATAAGTTCCGATTTTCTCTCCGAAGACTGCTCTTTTAATATTGCCCTCATTATTTAAATCGAAAATAATCAGTGGTATTTTGTTATCCATGCATAAGGTAGCCGCCGTGGCATCCATCACCCCGAGACCGCGGTTAATCATCTCGATATAAGTAAGCTCTTCAAATTTCTTTGCGCCCGGGTTTTTCAGGGGATCGGAGTCGTAGACACCATCCACCTGCTTGGCCATTAAAATTACCTGGGCCTCAATTTCAGCCGCCCGCAGGGCGGCGGTAGTATCGGTGGAGAAATAGGGGTTCCCGGTGCCGGCGGCGAAGATTACCACCCGGCCCTTCTCCAGGTGCCTGATTGCCCGGCGCCTGATGTAAAGCTCGGCTACTTCTCTCATTTCAATAGCGGTTTGCGTACGGGTATCAACCCCATGTTTTTCCAACGCATCCTGCAAGGCCAGAGAGTTGATAGTCGTGGCCAGCATGCCCATATAATCAGCTGTGGCCCTGTCCATACCTTTAGCGCTACCGGCAACCCCGCGCCAGATGTTGCCGCCACCTACAACAACTGCCAGTTGCACCCTTGATTCCATCACATCTTTAATTTGCCTGGCTATGGTATTAACCACGTCCGGGTTAATCCCATAGCCCAAAGAGCCGGCCAGGGCCTCCCCGCTCAGCTTCAGCACCATCCGCCAGTATTTCGGAGCCACCATCTAAAGGCCAACCTCCATTTTCTCAATGGTATTTCGACACAGCCACTCCAAAATCCTTTTTACTAAAATTAATTACCGCATACTTCGCGGGTAGCCGCTTCCACTTCAGCAGCCAGGTCATTTTGTCTCTTTTGCAGGCCCTCGCCCAACTCGTACCGCACAAACCGCCTGATATTAATATTTTCACCAATCTTAGCAATTTTTTCAGTCAGCATTTGCTTTACAGTTGTATCAGGGTCTTTGACAAAGGGCTGTTCCAGCAGGCACACCTCTTTATAATATTTTTCGATCCGCCCGGTGACCATTTTGTCCACGATTTTTTCCGGCTTGCCTTCATTTAGCGCCTGGGCCCGCAGGATTGCCCGCTCTTTTTCCACCGCTTCGGCGGGGACCTCCTCCTTGCTGACATACTCAGGCTTGGAGGCGGCAATCTGCATAGCAATATCCCTGACAAAAGATTTGAATTCATCGGTCTTGGCTACAAAATCGGTTTCACAGTTTACCTCAACGAGCACGCCGATCCTTCCGGCCCCGTGTATGTAAGACTCAACCAAGCCTTCAGCCGCGATCCGCCCGGCTTTCTTGGCTGCGGCAGCCAAACCTTTTTCCCTCAGGTAGTCGGTAGCCTTATCAATATCACCACCGGTTTCAGTAAGCGCTTTTTTACAATCCATCATGCCGGCGCCGGTGCGCTCACGAAGTTCTTTAACCAAACTAGCCGATATAGACATAGTGTAAATATCCCCCTTTGCAGGCTATCTTTTCATGTATTATATTATTATGTCCAAGTTTAACCCGGTCCAATCAAACGTAAATAAAAGCAAGAAATAAGGCAGGGGTTCCCTGAGAGATACCCCCTGCCTAAAATGTTGGTCTATTCCGCAAGTTGTTCTCCCTGCTTGCCCTCGAGAACAGCCTCAGCCATTTTTGCAGTTAACAGGCGCACCGCCCTGATGGCGTCGTCGTTGCCTGGAATAATGTAGTCAATCTCGTCGGGGTCACAGTTAGTATCTACAATAGCTACAATGGGAATGCCCAGTTTTCTGGCCTCAGCGACAGCAATGCGCTCCTTGCGGGGATCCACTACGAATAGTGCCCCAGGCAGACGCCGCATATCCTTGATGCCACCCAAAAACTTTTGCAGTTTTTCCTTCTCATGCAACAGTTCCGCTACTTCTTTTTTGGGGAGCACTTCCATGGTACCATTGGTCTCCATTCTCTCCAGCTCATGCAGGCGGTCGATCCGGCGTCTGATGGTCTGGAAGTTGGTCAGCATGCCGCCCAGCCAGCGCTGGTTCACAAAAAACATGCTGCAGCGCTCCGCTTCTTCCCGTACCGACTCCTGGGCCTGTTTTTTAGTGCCGACAAAAAGAATAGAGTCACCCTCCAGAGAAAGCTGCTTCACAAAGTTATAGGCTTCTTCTACCTTCCTGACGGTTTTCTGCAAATCTATAATATAAATACCGTTGCGGTCTGTAAAGATATAGGGAGCCATTTTAGGATTCCACCGGCGGGTTTGATGGCCGAAGTGAACCCCTGCTTCCAGTAGCTGTTTCATTGAAATCACACCCATAATTTACACCTCCTCCCGCTGTGGTTTTGTACCCTCCGCTGCCTTCATCCCCGGCAAAACCCGACTGGCGGGCACCCTTGCCAAGGTCACGCAACGTGTGTATTTCACACTATTGCGCATTCTACCATAAATAAGGCCCCAGCGCAAGCCGGGGCTGTCAATTTTTTTCCAAAATACTTCATCTTAAGTGGTAAAGGCTAGTTTTTTTTACTCTTTGTGAGCTTATCCAGCTCCTCAAGCAAATAATTGTTGAGAACACGAATATAAGTTCCTTTCATGCCCAAAGATTTTGATTCGATTACACCAGCACTCTCAAACTTGCGCAATGCATTGACAATAACCGACCTGGTAATGCCGACCCGGTCGGCGATTTTGCTGGCCACCAGCAGGCCTTCATCGCCGTCAAGCTGCTCAAAGATATGCTGGATGGCGTCCAGTTCAGAATAGGACAGGGTCTCCAGCGCTATTTGAACAGTTGCCCGCATCCGGGCCTCCTCCTGCAACTTTTTAGTCTTTGCCCTGCTGAACTTCATCGCTACCAAAGTTGCGCCGTATTCACCTAAAACAAGATCTGCATCTGTAAATTCCTCGCCAAACCTGCTCATGATCAGTGTTCCGACACGGGCATCTGTCCCGCTAATCGGTATAATTGTGGTTATTTTGTTATTAAAGCGGCAGGCTTCCTGCCTGTAAACACATTCACCGCGCTTTTGGCCCAAATTGGGGGTAGTCTCGCTATGTTTCAACAATTTTTCATTATAGTCCGCAGGAAAAACGCCGTCGCTCTCAACAATTTCCCTCATGATCTCACATTCCCAATCCCCCACGTAGGTATAGCCCAGCACATTGCCCTGTATGTCCAGCACATACACACTGGCATTAATATTTTTGCTGAGGACCTCCGCAACAGCGCTAAAATCCACATCCGTATGCAACTCGCTTAATATCATCTTATTCATTTCACGGGTTTTTTCAAGTAATTCCTTTATACTCTCCTTCATACTCTTGTTGTTTCCCCCTTACAAAATATAACGGCTTAAATCTTCATTTTTTACAACTTCCTCTAACTTTTCGACAACATTTTCACGGCTGATATCGATTGCCTGACCGCCCATTTCCGGCGCCTCAAAGGAAATGTCCTCCAGCAATTTTTCTAAAATCGTGTGCAAACGCCGAGCGCCAATGTTCTCTGTTTGTTCATTAACAGTATAAGCTATTCTCGCAATTTCTTCAAGTGAATTTTTTGAAAATTTAACCGATATTCCTTCGGTTGCTAAAAGTTCAGTATACTGCTTAATTAAAGCGTTTCTCGGTTCAGTCAAAATTTGCTGAAAATCCTCGCAGGTCAAACTTTCCAGTTCGACACGGATCGGGAAGCGGCCCTGGAGCTCCGGAATCAGATCGGAAGGCTTGGTAATGTGAAAAGCCCCGGCGGCAATAAAAAGAATATGATCGGTTTTAACCGGCCCGTACTTGGTTACGACGGTCGACCCTTCGACAATGGGCAGGATATCACGCTGCACCCCGCCCCTGGAAACATCAGGACCATACCCTTCCCGGCCGGCAATTTTATCGATTTCATCAAGAAAGACAATACCGTCGTCCTCCACCCGCTTAATCGCCTGGGCAGTAACTTCATCCATATCAATTAGTTTTTGGGCTTCCTGCAGGATCAGGATTCTTCTGGCCTCCTGCACGGTCACTTTGCGCCGGCGCTTTTTCTTGGGCAGAAAGCCGCCTAACATGTCCTGGAGGTTAACGCCCATCTCTTCCATGCCCGAGCCGCTGAACACCTCCAGCATCGGCGGCTTGTTGTCCTCCACCTCAATCTCCACGATTTCCTTCTCCAGCTGACCCTTGGCCAGCTTTTCCTTGAGCATCTCTCTTTCAAAACCAATACGCTTAGTTCTTTGCTCCAGGCTCTGGTCCACAGGCTCCGGCTGTTTTGCGCCGCCGAAGATCATTTCCAGCGGGTTGCGGGGCGCGGTTTCCTTGACCGGGTAGGGCGCTAAGAGCTCAATTATTCTTTCTTCGGCGATTGTTTGGGCCTTGCCCTCGACTTCCGCCAGTTTCTCCTCTTTGATCATCCGGATTGCTGTTTCTACCAGGTCCCGGATCATCCCTTCCACATCCCGGCCGACATAGCCGACCTCGGTAAACTTGGTCGCTTCCACTTTAACAAAGGGGGCCTTGACCAGTTTGGCCAGGCGGCGGGCAATTTCGGTCTTGCCCACACCGGTAGGCCCGATCATCAGGATATTTTTCGGGATTACTTCGTCAATAAACTCCTCCGGCAGTTTTTTGCGGCGGTAGCGGTTGCGCAAGGCTACTGCCACGGCTTTTTTAGCTTTATTCTGACCGACAATATATTTATCCAGTTCCTCAACAATACGGCGTGGTGTTAATTCCTCCACGGCTATACCCTCCGGTTTCAGTCGTCAGCCCTCAGACATCAGACGTCAGAATTTAATATATTGGCTTGCGGGGGCCGGAGGTATCAATGGTCAACCTCTTCGTCCGCAATATAAGCATTATGTATACAAAGAAGCCCGCAAAAGTAGCAGTAACTTAGCTCCTTGTGTGCAGGACACGGCCCGGTCTATTTGTTAATTATATCTCCTCAACCATAATATTATTATTAGTATAAATGCATATATCCGCCGCAATCGCCAAAGACTCACGGGCGATATCGGCAGCGTTCATCTGGGTATATTTGTTCAGGGCACGTGCGGCCGCCAGGGCAAAGGGCCCACCGGAGCCGATGGCCGCCACCCCGTCATCCGGCTCAATGACCTCGCCGCCGCCAGAAATAATCAACAGGTCTTCTTTGCCAGCCACAATCAACATGGCCTCAAGCTGGCGCAAAATCTTATCGGTGCGCCACTCCTTGGCCAACTCGACAGCAGCCCGCTGCAAATTGCCGTGGTATTCCTCTAATTTACCCTCGAACTTTTCGAATAAAGTGAAGGCATCGGCCACCGAGCCGGCAAAACCGGCCACAACTTGATCTTTATAAAGCCTTCTAATTTTTTTGGCGCCCTTCTTGATTACCGTGTTCTGGCCGAAGGTCACCTGGCCATCACCGGCAATGGCAATTTTCCCGTCCTTTTTCACCGCAACGATAGTGGTGGCATGAAACATAGCTGCTCCTCCTAAATCTTCAGATCTGAATTATTTATTCCTGTGCCCGCGGGTGGGCCTGGCGGTACACCTGCTTCAGTCTCTCACCGGTGATGTGGGTGTAGATCTGTGTACTGGAAAGGCTGACATGGCCCAGCAACTCCTGCACCGAGCGCAGGTCGGCACCGGCATTTAACAGGTGGGTGGCAAAGGAATGGCGCAGTGTGTGGGGGCTCACTTTCCTGGCGATGCTTACCTGCTCCACATATTTATCGATAATCTTGCGAATGCCCCGCCCGGACAGACGCCCGCCCCACCGGTTAAGAAAAACCGAGTGCTCAAGCTTGGGCGGCGACCGCTTGGCGGAGGGCCCAAATTCCCCGGTTTTGCTTGAAGCCGCTTTCGCCAAGAGCCCCGGGCGGGCTTCCTTCAAATAACTGATTAATGCCTTTACCGCCTGCCTTCCCAGGGGAACCAGCCTTTCCCGGGCCCTTTTGCCCATCACCCGGACATACCCGCCCATGAGATCCAGGTCACCCAGGTCCAGTGACACCAACTCGTTAATCCGCAGCCCGCCGGCATACAGCGTCTCCAATAGCGCCCGGTCACGGATCCCCAGAGGACTCTTCAAATCAGGCGCCTCTACCAGCAGTTTGGCCTCACCCTCATATAAAAACCCTGGCAGGCGCTTTTCCAGCCTGGGGTTGGCCAGCCTCGCCGCCGGGTTTTCCGCTACTATCTCCTCCCGTACCAGGTAGCGGTAAAAGGACCGCCAGGCAGCCAGCCGCCTGGCCATCGTGGTCCGGGCATGGCCCTGCTGCTGGGAGAAAGCCAGATAGCGCCGGAAAACCCGGTGGTCCAGATCCGCCGGGTGAAGCGCGTGATCGGCTTTTTCCATTTGGCCGGCAAAAAAGTCCAGGCCGGAGAACAAGTCCTTCTGGTAGCTTTCAATTGTCCGGGGGGAAGCATTTTTTTCAGTCTTCAAATAAATAAGAAAGTTATCGATATGGCTGTACATGTCTCATTCCTTATAATTGGTTTTGCCCGTAATTAACTCAATGTAATCTCCGATTGAATTCAGCGCCCGCTCGGCAACCTTTCTGTACCGCTCTTTTTTATCCCGGATTTTGTTCTCCAGCGGGGGCAGCAGCCCAAAGGTGATGTTCATCGGCTGAAAATGCGCCGGGTCCGCGCTGGTTATGTAATGCGCCAGAGCGCCGTGGGCGCTTTCTCGCGGAAATGGCAGAGGCTTCCTGCCGGCAGCCAGCAAAGCAGCGTTAACACCGGCCATCAGGCCGGAAGCCGCTGACTCCACATAGCCCTCCACCCCGGTCACCTGGCCGGCAAAAAATAAGGACGGCCGCCTTTTGGTCTGAAAAGTTGGCTGCAACAGCACCGGTGCGTTGATATAAGTATTCCGGTGCATCACTCCAAACCGGGCAAACTCCGCTCCTTCCAGGCCGGGAATTAATTTTAGCACCCGGCGCTGCTCCTCCCACTTTAAAGTTGTCTGAAACCCGACCAGGTTATACATCGTTCCCTCGGCATTGTCCTGCCTCAACTGTACCACCGCATATGGTCTTTTACCCGTTTGCGGATCGGTCAGCCCCACCGGCTTGAGCGGGCCGTAGCGCAGGGTGTCCTTACCGCGCTTTGCCATTACCTCCACGGGCATGCAGCCCTCAAAGTAAGACTCCTGCTCAAATTCATGCCGCGGGGCAATCTCCGCCCCGACCAGGGTCTGCCAAAAAATTTCATACTCCGCCTGGCTCATCGGGCAGTTTAAATAATCAGCCTCGCCCTTGCCATAGCGGGAAGAACGGAATATTTTTTGCAGGTTTAGGGACTCATAGGTCACAATCGGGGCCACCGCATCGTAAAAATATAAATAGCTTTCACCGGTAAACTCCCTAATCCTTTCCGCCATTGCCGGAGAGGTCAGCGGGCCGGTAGCCAGGATCACCACCCCGTCCGACGGTATACTCAAAACCTTCTGGCGGAAAACCTCCACCAGCGGGTGGGCGGCCAGGCTCTCAGTAACCAGGCGGGCAAAGGCGCTGCGGTCAACGGCCAGGGCGCCGCCGGCCGGTACCCTGGTTTTGTCGGCGCAAGCCATGATCAATGAGTTAAGCCGGCGCATTTCCTCTTTTAACAGCCCGACGGCGTTTTCCAGTGCGGCTGCGCGCAAAGAGTTGCTGCAAACCAGTTCCGCAAAATCACCGGTTTGGTGGGCAGGTGATTTACGCTCCGGTCGCATTTCGTATAGCTCAACCATAATTCCCCGGCTTGCCAACTGCCAGGCCGCCTCAGCGCCGGCCAGACCCGCCCCGATTATTTTAACTGCCATCCGCCCGGTCACTTAACATCTCCTAATTCTACTGCTGAATTTTCCGCCGTTTTCCTTTTCCCGGCAGTGGAGCGCTTTTGACGCGCTTGCTCTTTCTTGGGAGCACGCCCCTGGCTGCACTCTTCGTTAATGCAGGTTAGTTTGATATTTTTGCCGGCTCTTTTTTCCAGCATTAAGCCCCCGCAATCCGGGCACTTGGTCTGGGACGGCTGATCCCAGGTGACAAAATCACACTCAGGGTAGCGGCTGCAGCCAAAAAACTTTCTCCCCTTCTTGCTGCGCCGGGCTACCAACTCTCCCTCACAGCGGGGGCAGTCAGCTCCGGTGGGCTCCAGCAGCGGCTTGGTATTGCGGCATTCCGGGAAGCCGGGGCACGCCAGAAATTTGCCGTAGCGGCCCATTTTAACCACCAGGTTGCGGCCGCACTGCTCACATATTTCCTCAGTGACCTCATCTGCAACCTGTACCTGCCCGATCTCCTCGTCCGCCTTCTCCAGGGTCCGGCTAAAGGGGGTGTAAAACCGGTCCAGCACCTGTACCCAGTCCAGGTTGCCCTCTTCCACATTGTCAAGTTTTTCTTCCATTCCAGCGGTGAACTCGACCCCGATGATATCATGGAAATGCTTTTTTAATAAATCCACCACCATCGTACCAAGTTCGGTGGGGTAAAGCTGTTTCTTGTCCCTGACCACGTAGCCCCTCTTGATGATGGTTTCCACAATGGGGGCATAGGTGCTGGGCCTGCCGATGCCCTTTTCTTCTAAAGTCCTGACCAGTGTCGCGTCGGTATAGCGGGGCGGCGGCTGGGTAAAGTGCTGTTTCGGGGTCAGCGAGCGAGCCTCTAAGACATCCCCCTCGCTAAGGTCCGGGATCAGCTTTTCTTCCTCTTTTTCCCCGTCATCCCTGCCTTCGGTGTATACTTTCATAAAGCCGGGAAATTTAATCACCGAGCCGGTGGCCCGGAACCAATAGTCCCCGGCGCTGATGTCAACGCTGGTGGTATCAAATATAGCCGGGCTCATCATGCTGGCCAGAAACCGCGACCAGATCAGCTTATATAGTTTATACTGGTCATTGGTCAGAAAGCCTTTAATTGCGTCCGGCTCCCGGTTGACCGCAGTGGGGCGGATCGCCTCGTGGGCGTCCTGAATTTTGCCCTTACCGGCCGGTCTGGCCGTGTCCCTCCCCACGAATTGGTCGCCCAAATGTTCACGAATATGATTTTTCGCCTCATCCCGGGCTGTTTCCGATACCCTGGTGGAGTCGGTGCGGATATAAGACACTAGGCCGGAGGTGCCCTCCTTGCCCAGGTCAAGCCCCTCATAAAGCTGCTGGGCGATCATCATGGTTTTTCTGGTGGTAAAGTTCAGCTTGCGATAGGCCTCCTGCTGGAGGGTACTGGTGATAAAGGGCGGCGCCGGCTTGCGGCTCTTCTCCTTGCGGGCTACATTGGACACGGCGTACTGGGCGCCTTTGAGGCCCTCAAGAATTCCCTGCATTTTTTCCGCGTTGCCGATTTCAAGCTTTTTACCCTGATATTTAAAGAGCTTGCCCTCAAAGGGGGCACTGCCGGCCTTGATAAAGCTGCCGGTCAGGCTCCAGTATTCTTCAGGGACGAAGGCCTGGATCTCTTCCTCACGGTCACAGATCAGCCGGACAGCCACCGACTGCACCCGGCCGGCGCTCAGACCTTTTTTAATTTTGCGCCAGAGCAGCGGACTCAGGTTGTAGCCTACCAGACGGTCGAGGATCCGGCGCGCCTGCTGGGCATTGACCCGGTTGGTGTCAATGACCCGGGGGTGCTTGACCGCATTTTGAATGGCCTGCTTGGTAATCTCATTAAATTCAATGCGGCATGGCTGATCGACCGATATGTCCAACAGCTTCTGCAAATGCCAGGCGATGGCCTCACCCTCCCGGTCCGGGTCGGAGGCAATTAAGACCTGTTGAACTTTTTTTCCTGCCGTCCGCAACTCCTTGATCGTGTCGCCTTTACCACGGATGGTAATATATTTCGGATTAAACCCGTTCTGGACATCCACCCCAAACTGGCTTTTAGGCAAGTCGCGCACATGCCCCAGAGAAGCTTTGACTACATATTTTTTTCCAAGAAATTTGCTGATTGTTTTTGCTTTGGCAGGTGATTCAACTATTACCAAAGTTTTAGACAAACACTAACACCTCATTTACTGCCTGGCTTTTATTGCCATATATTATAGCATATTTTTCAGATATCTATGCTTTTTGCTTCTTTTTAGAATACGTTTCTCCCGGTACGGGTGTAAAACTTGCCCGGCATTTGCCTGACAAATCCCTTTATTTCCAGATACATTAAGGCAGCCATCACTTTCTGGGGCGAAAGGCCGGACTTGGCGATCAACTCATCTAAAGCCACCGGGTCTAACGTTACCAACCGGTATATGGCCTCCTCTTCAGCGCTCATTTTAATTGAGCCGACATCGCCGGGCTGATTGGCTGGAAAGAGCTTTTCCAAGCCGAGTTCGTCCAATATATCGCCGGCGCCCTCCACCAGCCTGGCTCCCTGCTTGATCAGGCGGTGGGGCCCCCGGCTCAACGGGTTAACGATGTTTCCCGGCACCGCCATCACATCGCGCCCCTGCTCCAGGGCAAAATCCGATGTAATCAAGGCGCCACTCCGCTCACCGGCCTCGACCACCACTGTCGCCTGCGCCAGCCCGCTGATAATCCGGTTGCGGGCGGGAAAGTGCCAGGCCTCCGGCGGTGAGCCGGGCGGAAATTCACTGATCACCGCACCGCTGTCGATGATCTGTTCCATTAAACGCTTGTTTTCCCGCGGATAAACTACATCCAGGCCGCTGCCCATGACGGCCACAGTCCTGCCCTTGACCGCCAGGACCCCTTTATGGACGATAGTATCAATACCCCTGGCCATGCCGCTGATCACGATTACGCCAACAGCCGCCAGGTCTTTGGCCAACTTCTCGGCTACCAACTGCCCATAAGGTGAGGGCTTACGCGAGCCAACCATCGCCACCGCCAGGCTGTCGCCGGCCTTCAACCGGCCCCGGTAAAATATTACCGGCGGCGGGTCATAAATGGAAAGCAGTTTTTCCGGGTAGCCGGGCTCACTGTAGCAGACAAAGGAAATGCCGGAGGCTTCAAGCTTTGCCACCAGGCTGTCGAGATCCAGACCAGCCTTGCGCTGGGCCAGGCCGCCCGGGCCCTCTGTGCCAATACCGGGGGCGCCGGATAATTCTTTTGCTGAAGCGGCCCAGGCCGCCCCGGGCGAGCCAAAATATTCAACTAGTGACCATAGCCGCTTACCCACACCGGGCAAAAGAAACTGCCATCCCAACCAGTATATTCTGTCCTCCAAAAAAGTTACTCCTCCCAGTAATTCTTTGGCACTTCTTTTCGGGGTCAAAGCAATATCTTCCTGCTTGCCTGCGAAATATTATTATCCCTGGCAACAATTTTGTCAATTGCCCCTTCAGCCGGATACGGCAATTCCCAGGAAATTGAAGATAAATTACATACAAATATGCGTTTACCGGGTACCTGATGGAGCATCCGGCTATTGCTTTCATAAAATATTTATTATTTAGTTAGCAAAGAAAATCAATCATGGGCGCAAAGACAACCCATGAAAGTAATTATAATTGCTGGTGATCTGATGCCGCTGGCTGATTAGGCTGTACTGAAAAATTTATATTGCTCTCCGGCTGACCCTCGCCCTTGCCGAACATCGACTGCAATTGGGCTAATAACTGGGGCGCCAGGTCGATTAACCGGTCGGCGACCATATTCCCATCCACAGGAAGCAAGCGCACCTGCCCGTTGCCGACAACTAAGAAGCCGATTGGTTTAACTGAAACACCACCGCCGCTGCCGCCACCAAAAGCAGGTGATGCTTCATCTTGCTCTCCGTGCTCGGCCTCGAAATTGCCTCCTCCGGCCACAAAACCACAGGCAACCCGGGAAACAGGTATGATCACCGTGCCGTCGGGTGTTTCTACCGGGTCGCCCACCACCGTATTGACATCAACCATTTCCTTAATGCTTTCCATAGCTGTTTTCATTAATCCCTCAATTGGATGTTGTTCCGGCATAATTGGCCCTCCCTATCTGTTTTCTCATAATTTGTCCTGTGCAGCAGGCCATTATACTACCGGATCAGTGCTTTCATCATGCAAAAGGCAGCTATGGTTCTGCTGGCGTGCCGGTAACGCCCGAGGCACAGACAACTACAAGATGACCAGTCTTTTTAGCTCTTCATTTGAAGAGTTGACCTCTTTAAGGTAATAAGAGACTAACTTATTCTCAAAAAAGAGGTTCTCGTGGATTAATATAGAACTATCCAATTACGAAATTTTCCAGAATGGTCCGATAAAGAGGTCAAAGGGAGAGCGAAGAAACAGGTGATGAACTCGAAACTGCGGAATACTAGAAGCAAGAGACGCAAGCACAGTCAGAGTTGAAACAACGATGCTGAAAATGTTTGATTGGCCGGGCGGAAATGGGCGTGAGAAGGCACAGTCAAAATAGATCCAATGATGCTGAAAACGACACCCGGCAAGCCGCTATTCAGTTGGGTAAGAAACCGGGTGATTAGGACTAAATAGAGATAATATGGGCGCTAAGTTTGCAGGGAGAGAATATTATTGTCAGGTGCGGCAGTAAAGCAAGAAACGGAAACCGTGTGGATGTGAAGCATGAAGGGGGAAAGCTGACCGGATGAACGTACTCATTTTCGGCGGTACAGGATATATTGGCAGAAACCTGATCAAGGAATTGCTTTCTTTTCAATACGATATCTGCGTGGTCACCAGAAACCGGGGGAAAACCAAGGGTATTCCTGTCCCTTCAGTTAAGATCCTTGAATGGGACAATATAGCCCCATTGCCGGCAGAAGAACTGAAAAAAATTGACGTCGTGGTCAACCTGGCCGGGGAATCGATCGGCGGCCGCCGGTGGACCGGTGCTGTAAAACAAGAAATCCTGGATAGCCGGCTCCGGACTACCCGGGCCATTGTCAGCGCCATCCAGGCGCAAACCTTAGAGCCGCAACTGCTGGTGAACGCCTCCGCTGTCGGCTATTATGGCCCCCGGCAGGATGAAGAGCTTACGGAAGCTGACGCCCCCGGGGATGATTTTCTGGCCCGTGTTTGCCTGGCCTGGGAAAAGGAAGCCTACCGGGCGCAAAGCGACACGACCAGGGTTGTCACGGCCCGGCTCGGGGTGGCGCTGGGCTATGAGGGCGCACTCAACCGCATGCTCACGCCTTATCGATTTTTTGCCGGCGGGTACCTTGGTTCCGGAAAGCAGTGGCTCTCCTGGGTCCACATCCAGGACTTGACCGGGATGCTCCGGTGGCTCATAGAACACCCCGAGATCAAGGGGCCAGTGAATTTAACCGCCCCGGAACCGGCACAAATGCGCACGGTCGCCCAGGAGATCGGGCTTGCTCTGAACAGGCCCGCCTGGTTGCCAGTGCCCGAGTTCATGTTAAAAATTGTCCTGGGACAAATGTCGGAGTCGATCTTGCACGGCCAGCGCGCTGTCCCGAAAAAGCTGCTCGACACCGGGTTTAAGTTTATTTACCCGACCATCAGGCTGGCCCTGCAGAGCCTGATAAAAAATTGCGATCAACAATAGGTAAACAATCACAGGAAAATCGCCATTGTCGGTCACAGAAGCCGGCGGTAGCCAAAGGAGTGACCCATCAGCAAATGGAGCGGCTCCCCACCCCACAACATAATATAAGAACCCCGGCCGTAAACCTGGGATTCTTATATTATGCGGAGTATTCTCTTAGACCGTTTTCTTACCGATACCCATGCTTATAAGATGAGATAAAAACTGATTTGCACTAACCCCTTCCTTTTTTGCCGTTTCAACAACCGCCTTGTGTAAGCTTTTAGGAATCCTTAAAGATATGCGGCCATTGTATTCATCGTTGCTGGCTGGCTCCGGTATTTTAATACCAGCTTCAAATGAAGCCCTGATCCATTCGCTTTTAGCAAGCATAGCATCTTTGATGGCTTCTTCCGCGGTGTCTCCTGTGCCCACACAATAGCGCAGATCAGGAAATTCGACTATATATCCGCCATCGTCAGTATCTGGCCGTACAGTGAAAGGGTAATCGATGTTTAAATAATAATAAATGTCTTTATCCATGTCTAAATTCACTCCTGATTATATTATATTTTCTAAAGACATTGTTAAGGTTTAAAAAATTCTCAAAAGGTGTGCAAGTTGATACCAAAAAACCTTATAAATAATGACCTGACAGACCAAAAAGTGTGCCATGTTAAACCATCTATTCCAGAACAATAAAATTAAAAAGCCAGGCGGGACAAGGCCTCCCAAACCTGGCTAAACCAAACAAAATGAATTTTTACTTACTTCAGGTAGGGTTCGACCAAACCGCTGAAGTACTGCAGGTTGCTGGCGCCGGTGACCGCCTGCACTATTTTCCCCTCGCTGTCGATCAGGTATGTTTGGGGAACGGCATAAATATATTGCCCGTAGCGTCCGTCATCCAGCAGGTGAGGGTAGCCGGTGCCCAGCCGGGCTGCCATTGTTTTGGCTTGCTGCGCCTTATTGGCATCCAGCACAATGCCGATGACACCCAGTCCCTGGCCCTGGTAATTCTGCCGCAGCTTCTCTAAATCAGGCATTTCCCTG
The DNA here is from genome assembly GCA_002067205.1 of Pelotomaculum sp. PtaB.Bin104. Taxonomy (GTDB): domain Bacteria; phylum Bacillota; class Desulfotomaculia; order Desulfotomaculales; family Pelotomaculaceae; genus MVQL01. Next base: position 51,199 of record MVQL01000211.1, on the reverse strand, counting down.
ATACAGGGGCCGCAAAAAGTAGCCCAGCAATTAATCAGGGTCACTTTATTGGCACTGAAAACATTCGCCGAGCTGTACTGATTCCCGTCCAGGCCGGCCAGGTTGAAAGGCGGAAAGTAGCCGCCCACACTAAGGGAATAAGTCTTCGACACTGCCGGGGCGGAAGCTTTATTACCTGCATCGTTTCCTGATGCTTTAGGGGCTGCCTGGGCTTGTTCCGGCGCGGGCACCGGCACAGTAGCTCCCGTCTGGCCGGTGGGTGAGGCCTGCTGCTGAACGGCCGTCTGCTGCTGATTAGCCGCCTGTGCGTCTGCCCCGGTCCCTGGCGCCTGTTGCGCGTCCTGCTGGTTCACCGGCGCTTGCTCTGCAGCACCTGGCTGACCGGAAATTTGGTTAGTCTCCTGGTTCTTATTGCCGGAGCAGCCGACCAGTATGAATATAAATACAACCAGGACCAGGATCCTGGTGACGAGCTTATGCATATTTACTCTCCTCCTTCTTACCAGGCACCTCGATCTGCCAGTCCATTGCGCCGGTGGGGCACTGTTTGACGCACTTGAGGCAGCGGATGCACTCCGGGTGATTCGGCCCGGCAATCTCCGGCAGCCTGAGGTGGCAGGCCGCGGCGCAGCGGCCGCAATAGGTGCACAATTCTTGGTCAACCCGGATGCTAAAAATACTAATCCGGTTGAACAGGGAATAGACAGCCCCAAGGGGGCACAGGGTCAGGCAAAACAGTCTTTTGAAAATTATACACAAAAACAGGATCAGCAACAGCCAGCTAAAGCGCCAGTAAAAGAGCCCTCCCAGCGCGCCCCTGATGCCCTCGTTGGCCACAGCCAGAGGCAGGGCGGCCTCCAGTGTGCCTGCCGGGCAGAGCCACTTGCAAAAGGTCGGGGTGCCGAGGCCAAACTGATCGACGGCCAGCGCCGGCAGCAACAGCACCAGGAAAACCAGCACGGCATACTTAAAGCAGCCGGTCCACAGCGGCAGCGACCGCTTGAACGACGGCACCCGGTAGAGCAGGTCCTGCAACAGGCCGAAGGGGCACAGCCACCCGCAGGCCATTCTGCCGGCAACCAGCCCCACCAGGGCCAGGAAGCCGGCCACGTAGAAGGAAAACTGGTAGGTGATCCCGGCCGATACGGCCTGCAGTGACCCGACCGGGCAGGAGCCGATGGCGCCCGGGCAGGAATAACAGTTCAGCACCGGCAAGCAGACCTGCTTGAGATTTCCACGGTAAATAGTGCCCTTAGCAAACCCCTCAGCATAGCTGTTAAAAATTATGGCTGAAGCAAACTGGACCACTTTCCGCCTTAAATCAGCCAATGCCGATGCACTCCAGGCAGAGGTTAATCGCTTTCTGCAAGACTTCCTGCACCTCACCGCGGCTGACACCAAAAGCAACCGATAACAGGCCGGCCCCCAAAAGGGCCAACCTTAAGCTATTTTTAACCATTATTTCACCTGACCTGACTTGAAAAATATATCTTACAATTCATGGGTAAATGTAATCGTAGACACTACCCTTCAAAATGCAATTGATCCCTGGCGCTCGAAGCGCTAATCGGATGACAATATTTGCTTCAATTTTAACATCAACCGCACATTAGTTTATGATTTGATTAAAAACGGATTAATGTCACCTATTTATCTAACTAATTATAGCATAATAACTAAATATCCCTGTGACTATGAATCGAGCCCGGCCTATTACTGCGTTTACTGACCGGCAGCAGGCATATTGGTCAAACCCTTCAGCATATCGCCGGTATCAGTGACCTGCACTCCGGCCGGAAGCTGGAATATTTCCGCCGGCTGCTTGCCGATATTAATGTTCTTATACTCTATAATAGTCTTGCCCCCGTTCGCCTCAACTGTTTCCACACGGACCGGGAAGCCGTAATCTTCCCGCACCCACATTTTCATAACTTCTTTGCCGTCAGCGCCGGTAACCGCCACAACCCGGCACATGACCCCGTCATAAACCGTTCTTTCCAGCACTTTATATTTGTCCGGGGCGGTGTTGATATCCTCACCGTATTCCAGGGCATTATTGGAGGGCTCATTAGATTGCTGCCCCAGGGTCATTTTCATCGCCCTGTTTTCATCGGGGAAATAGCTTAGGAGAGCATTGCTGTCAATGATGGAAATGATCTTCTTACCTTCCATAGCAGTTTCGGTTTTAACTTTTTCACCGCTGATCCACATCTTCCCGCTAATCGTTTGACCCTGTGCGGTAATCGTGTAATCATAGGAAATTCCTTCAACATTTTTGCTTTTGGCAAATATACTGGCCAGTGATTCCTCACTGCCTGTGCTGGTGCCGGTGGTCTGCTGGCTGCCGGCCGGGCTGCCCTCTTCTTTTTTGCTTGAGCAGCCGGACGAAAACAGACTGGAAACCAAAAAGGCCAGGACCAGTGCAAGCGACAAAATTCTTTTCATAAATACCCTCCTCAGACATTTTAATCTAAATAATACCACACCGGGAGGGTCATTTCCTCTTTACTCCGGAAAATATAGCTTATATTGCTAGGGCTTACTGTTCCAGCACAGGTTTTCCGCGTCAAAAATTTACCCGGCCATACTTTTCAAAGAGTCAACCTGCTTAATTTTCACCGAATCCAGGTAAAATTCAATCACCCCCTCGTCTCTCAGCCGCCCCAGCTCGCGGGAAAGAGAGGGGCGGGAGACGTTGAGGAAGTCCGCCAGTTCGTTGCGCTTCATCGGCATAACGAAGGTGTCCTTGCCGGTCTTTTTATAATGCTCCAGGAGAAAGGTGCTGATTTTGCCGCGCATGCTCTTGATGGCCAGGTATTCCACCTTCCGGTGCAGCATGAGCGCCTTGTCCGAAACTATCTCCAGCATGTTTGTGATCAGCTGCCGGTGGCTCATACAAGCCTGCGCGCAGTTCCCGACGATCTTGCCGGCCTGCAAAAACATGACCGTGCAGGCCCCCCGGGCGGCCACCGTTACCGGCCACACCCCCGCTCTGGAAAACGCCGCGATCTCGCCGAATATCTCACCCGGGCCGTTCACCGCCATGATAATCCGGTTGCCGGCCGCGTTCTCCTTGGTCACTACCACCTCACCGGACAGGACTATCCCCAGGCCGTTAAATTTTTCGCCGGCAACAGTCACCCAATCATTTTTTTCATACTTATTGATTTTAGGCTGCAGACAGCCAAACACCATGAACAAATCCTCCTGGCTGATGCCCTTAAACAAGTCGCACCGGGCAAAAACTTTGATCCACTCGAGCAATAATTTCACACACCTTTGATTTTGGTAACCGTGGTTACCGAATTTATATTTTCAATATATTAAAATAACTTTGTCAAGACTGCAAGCAAAGCCTAGTTCTTCAGGGTAAAAAATTTCTCCGGGCAACAGGAGAAACAAGGAGACAGGAGAATTAATTAGTTAGACAATAAAAACAATTCACGCAATAAAAGGAGGTAAAAATTATGTTCTGCTTTCAATGTGAGCAGACTGCCGGTGGCAAAGGTTGCGCCAAGGTGGGCGTGTGCGGCAAAAAGCCGGAAATCGCGGCCAAGCAAGACGAGTTAACCTGCGCGCTGGTTGGGCTCGCCCGGGCTGCCGAGGGCAAGACCCCGGATCAGGAAACAAATGAAATAATGATGCAGGGTCTTTTCGCCACGGTCACTAACGTTAACTTCGACGGGGAGCGGATTGACGAGTTGAAAAGCCTGGCCCAGGCTAAAAAAGAGGCCCTGGGCGGCGCTGCGGACCGCACTGCGGAAGACCTTTTCCAGGGTGACCCGGATCTAGTATCCCTGCGCTCCACCCTTCTATTCGGTGTGCGCGGCATGGCCGCCTACGCCTGGCACGCTTTCAGGCTCGGCTTTACGGATGATGAGGTGACCGCCTGGCTGTATAAAGGCATGCGCGCCATCGGTGAAGAGCATACCCCCGAGGAGTGGCTGGGGCTATTGATGGAGTTCGGGCAGGTCAACCTCAAGTGCATGGGGCTGCTCGACCAGGCCAATACCGCCACCTACGGGCACCCGGTGCCGGTCAAAGTGCCCACGACCATTGAAAAGGGGCCGTTCATCGTGGTCACCGGGCACGACCTGCACGACTTGAAGCAACTCCTGGAGCAGACTAAAGACAAGGGCATCAACATCTACACCCACGGCGAAATGCTGCCGGCCCACGGCTACCCGGAGCTGAAGAAATATGCCCACCTAAAGGGGAATTTCGGCACCGCCTGGCAGAACCAGCGCAAGGAGTTTGACAATATCCCCGGTGCGGTGCTCTATACTACCAACTGCCTGATGCCGCCCCAGCCGTCTTACTCAGACCGCATCTTTACCACCGACGCGGTCGGATACCCGGGTATTGCCCACATTTCCGGGGAAAACGGGATCAAGGGCTTTACCCCGGTAATCAATAAGGCCCTGGAGCTCGGCGGGTGGAAGGAAGACAACAAGCTGACCGGAATCAACGGCGGCTCAGAGCTGATGACCGGGTTTGCCCGCAACACCGTGCTGGGCGTGGCCGACAAGGTGATTGAGGCCGTCAAGGCGGGCGCGATCAAACACTTCTTCCTGGTGGGCGGCTGCGACAGCGCGAGGATGGGCAGAAGCTACTACACCGATTTTGTGAAAATGACGCCCCCGGACACGGTTGTGCTCACCCTGGCCTGCGGCAAGTACCGCTTTAACGACCTGGACATCGGGGAAATCGGCGGCCTGCCGCGCCTGATGGACATGGGCCAGTGCAACGACGCCTATTCCGCCATTCAGGTAGCGGTGGCGTTGGCCGGCGCGTTTGACTGCGGGGTCAACGACCTGCCCCTGACGCTGGTGCTCTCCTGGTATGAGCAGAAGGCCGTCTGCATCCTGCTGACGCTGCTGTCGCTGGGGCTTAAGAATATCTATCTCGGGCCCAGCCTGCCCGCGTTTATTTCACCGAATGTGCTGAACATCCTGGTGGATAAATTCAACATCAAGCCGATCAGCACACCGGAAGCGGACTTAAAGGCAATCCTTGGCTAATAGCAGGACTACAGCTGTTGCCGGCTAGGCCTGAAGCTGTTCCCGGAACCGGACCGGGAGCAGCACGACAAATTCAAGAATAACATTAGAGAATTAAAGCAGAGGCAGAAGAAAAGTATCTTCTGCCTCTTTTTATGCAGTCTCCCGCCTGGTTTTGTCTATATTACAACTTCTCACACACGGATTATTAAGATAGAGGCCTCCACCCGAGCTAAAGCGGACATATTCCTTGCTGCGGCGGGGGCATGGGCTTAATATTGCTGTCAGGGCACAGGATTTAATTGTCCGACAGTTGGACAATTAAAAAATAGAAACTTCCAGGCGGGCATTGACTGCCTGCAGAAACTCCCGGGTGTTGACGACTTGCTTGTCGCCTTCAGCGAGCAGCGCCAGGTCTTTGGTCATGATCCCGGCTTCGATGGTGTCAATGGCGGCTTTTTCCAGGGCGCCGGCAAATTGAACCAGGCGCGCGGCGCCGTCCATTTCGCCCCTTTTCCGCAGGGCCCCGGTCCAGGCAAACAAGGTGGCCACCGGGTTGGTTGAGGTTTCCTCACCCTTTTGGTATTGGTAATAGTGCCGGGTCACCGTGCCGTGGGCCGCCTCGAATTCGTAAAAGCCGTCCGGGGACACCAGCACGGAAGTCATCATGGCCAGGCTGCCGAAGGCGGTGGCCACCATATCCGACATCACGTCGCCGTCATAGTTTTTGCAGGCCCAGATAAACCCGCCCGGGCTGCGGACGACCCTGGCCACAGCGTCATCGATTAAGGTGTAAAAGTACTCGATGCCCGCCGCCGCAAATTTCTCCCGGTACTCCGCGTCAAAGATCGCCTGAAAGACATCCTTAAAATTATGGTCGTACTTTTTGGAAATGGTGTCCTTGGTGGCAAACCACAGGTCCTGCGTTTGGTCCAGGGCGTAGTTAAAGCAGGACCGGGCGAAACTCTCGATGGACTTGTCCAGGTTGTGCATGGCCATGATGATGCCGGGGCCGTCAAATTCATGGATGACCTCCCGCGCTTCGCGCCCGTCTTCTCCCGTGAAGACTATTTCCGCCTTACCGCCGGTAGCGACCTTCATCTCCACACCCCTGTAAATATCGCCGTAGGCATGACGGGCTATAGTAATGGGCTTTTCCCACGTTTTCACAAAGGGCTTGATATTTTTTACGATGATGGGCGCGCGAAAAACCGTCCCGTCCAAAATGGCCCGGATCGTCCCGTTGGGGCTTTTCCACATCTGCTTGAGGTTATATTCCTTGACCCGCTGGGCGTTGGGCGTGATCGTGGCGCACTTGACCGCCACCCCATATTGTTTAGTGGCTTCCGCCGCCTCCACCGTAATCCGGTCATCTGTTTCATCCCGCTTTTTCAGCCCCAGGTCAAAATAAACCGTCTTTAAGTCTATGTAAGGCGTCAGTAAAATGTCTTTAATATCCTGCCAGATCACCCTGGTCATTTCGTCGCCGTCCATCTCCACCAACGGCACCGTCATCTGAATTTTTTCGGCCATCATTAAGTCTCCCCTTTTAGCTCTAGCACTGGAATAATAGTAAGATGAGGGCATCTTTATGCTGCTTTCTGTTCCTCATAGTAACATCCAGCAAGGTTCTTTGCAAGCTTTGGCAACATTAGTATTAAAAGACAGCGAGCTTTTGTATGATCGCAACTCCTGGAGCGGGTAAATGTTTAGGGGCGGGTTTACCCGCCCCAGGTTAATTTCTAAACATCAAACGATAATAATTTTGCTGATTACAACTTCGGATAAGTTACCTTTACTTCCTGCAAGGACTGGTTCCAGTCTACCTGGCAGCCCAGGTTCTCGGCGATAAATCTAAGAGGCAGCATCGTCCTTCCAGGTGGAACAACAATAGGCACCACATTAGCGTTGTTGGGGTCAATTGGCGTAGCAACGCCATCTACACTGGCCATATTATTGTTAACCCAGACCTCAATGGTTTTACCACTCAAGGTTACGGTAACTTTCTGCTCGATAGAATCCCAGTCAACCGAGGCGCCCAGCGGTTCCGCCACATACCTGATCGGCAATAGAGTCCTGCCCTCAATGATAATGGGCACAGTGTCCATGGTTTGGATCTGATCATTAACATAGTAGTCAGCCGCACCGATATAATACCTAATCACCGTTTGTTCAGTAGCAACAGGTGGTATTACTGGTTTGATGGGGATAATTGGTATTATTAAATTATTTGTTGTAGCGCTCGACTCATTGGAATAACTGGAATCATGGATGGTGCTGCCGTTGCCGGCGGCTTTCACCCGGTAGGTGTACGCAGTGCCGGCAGTGAGACCTTTGTCAGAATAATTTTCCTTATCCTCATCTACAGTACCAACCTCTTCATAACTCCCGCTCCCGGTCTTGCGCTCGATAACAAATTCGGTTTCATTGTTTGATTTATCGGTCCAGGCCAGGTCAATTTGGGAACTAGAGATGGTCGTTGCCGTAAGGTTGGAAGGCGCAGAAACAAAAACCGGAAGCGGCAGCACAGGCTTTAAATTTAGTATGACAAGTGAAGATTTAATAGTAAAATCAGCGCTCTCTTCTACACCGCAAACGCTTGTCACAGTGGTAGGAGTAGGCATTAACCCGCCAGACAAACCCAGGGTATCGCAGTATAAGGTTATCTTGACCCTGGCCTTGGTGGTAGGCGAATTGGGGACAGTCCAGGCATATTTCTGTGAAGTAATCGAAATTCCGTGTTGTATAGCTGTCCAGGTTACCCCGGAGTCTGTGCTTAAATCCAAATCGATACTCCCACCAAAAGGAATGGATACCGCATTCCACTTGATGTCATATGTTTCACCAACTGTCAATGCCTCCCCGCCTGTAGGAGTAGTAAGAATAGTCCCCGCTACAGCAGGAGTTGTGATAAATAACAATAAAATAATTGCTGTGGCCATTAATATTAAGTGTTTCAGGCCACCAAGACTTGCACCGGGTTTAGTTCCCTTAAAAAACTGGCTTAGACCGTTCATGATGTCAACCTCCCCTTATCAAAAATATCGTACACTTTTAACACCCGAGCGTGTGTATTTAACCTCCTTTCCCGTAATTTTTTTTAGAATTCAACACTTCGAAACAGATCAAAATCTATTAAACATCCATATGTTCAAACTCCATGATTGTTGCTTTTTTAATCACCCTATTTCCTACCAATTTATTACTTGTATTTTATTGTATATTATAAAAATATTGTGGTAAATACCCTTTTCTATATCATGAAAGTGCAAATCATTAAAAAACCGGCCATTAAGTATCTAATAGCCGGTCTTTCTCAAAATAAATCCTCTGGGTTAATTAATTCCCCCGATGTTAAGATTATAAGAATACGATACAAATTTTAACATGTACTTGCTAAAACGGTGGGAAATTATCGCCTGGAAATAAAGTAACGTTTGCTTTTGGGCTGGGGAATTGCAGTACCAATGATGAGCTAAAAAAACCACTGAAGGCAGCAACTACCTGGTAATCACCTTCACCTTGGCCTTGTCCGGCAGGTTTAGGCTGCTATCCCTGACCAAGACATCCCCGGCCGAAAGACCGCTGGTGATTTCGACTTTTTCCCGGTCGCTGAGGCCTGTGGTCACCGGCCGGCGGGACACGGCGCCATCGACCACCACCATCGCTTCCTTCTGGCCGCCGGTTGTGGTGCGCAACGCCTCTAGCGGCGCCAGCAGGACATTTTGGGCTGTTTTTGTCTCCACTGCCACCTTGACCTCGTAGCCGGGCCTCAGGTTGGCAATCTCATCCAGGGCGATGATTACCGGCACACGGCGCTGAGAAACGCCGAGGGCGGAGATCTTTTCCTCGGCCCCGGGGTAAATTTGCTTGACGCGGCCGGTCAGGGTTTTGCCGCCCAGCACCGGGGCGGTGATGTTCACCTTCTGGTCCTCAGCCACCTCGGCCAGGTCGTCACTCAAGATATCGGCTTTGACTTCCAGGCTGTCCGGGGCCGCCACCGTGGCCAGCAGGCTGCCCGGGTTGAGCACCTGCCCCACCTCTGCCGGCAGGGACAGCACCGCACCCGCAGCGGGGCTTGCTACCACCAGCTGCTTCTCCTTGGCGTTTAGCTGTTGCAGGGTCTGGCTCAGGCCGCCTACCAGGGCATGTGAGCTGACGATCTGGGAGTCCTGCTCCGCCAGGCTCTGGCTGAGGGTGTCCACCTGCAGCTTGGCCTGATCGTACTCCACCTGGGAGACCGCGCCGGACTGGTACAGCGCCTCGGTGCGGCTAAAGTTTTCCTGCGCGCTGCGCAGCTCCAGCTCAATGCGCTGGCGGGCGGCACTAGTGGCCGCAGCCGCGGCGTTGCCCTGGGATATCTGCCGCTGGGTGTCTTTAATCTGCACGGCCAGGTCCAGGTTCTCCAGCACCACCAGGGTTTGGCCCCGGGCAACGGTTTGGCCCGTTTTGACCGGCACCCCAATCACCCGGGCGGTCTGGGTGGCGTACAGCTCGTGGTCTGTCGCCGGCTGCACATAGCCGGTATCCACCACCGTTCGGGTGATGTCACCCCTTGCCACCGAAACCGTCTCCACCTCTGTACCCCAGCCCTTCAGCGCCACTGCCGCCGCTGCCGCCAGGACCACCACCAGGCCTATGCCCAGGAAAAGCTTTTTACCCCTTTTCATCACTGAACCTCCCGCTTAATCCCCGTTTTTCAACACATTCACCAGATCCAGTTTTTGCACACCCCTGACCGCCAGGAGGTGGGCTACCGCTATAAAGCATACCCCGCCCAGGGCCGACCAAACGTAGGTCAGCGGGTAGATCACCACCGGCATCGTGAACAGGTCGGTGCTCGCCGCGTTAATGTAGGCCTGCCCCAAAAGCCTCCCGAAGGGCAGGCCGGCCGCCACCCCCAGCACTGACTGCAGCAGGTTTTCCTTCAGCAGCAGCGCCGAGATCTCCCGGTTGGTAAAGCCAAGCACCCTTAACGCCGCCAGCTCCCTTTTGCGCTCAATAAAGCTGATCACCGAGGCGTTGTAGACGATGGCAAAGCCCATGATCATGGCAAAGGCCACCATGATTGTAATGGAGTAAATCATCACGCCAATATACTCGTTGAAGTTATCCAGTTCCTTTTGCCGGCTGAGGACCGAGGCCACCCGGTTCATATCGCTTAGCTTTTCTTCAAGGGCCCCGGCCAGGCCCGGGTCAACTTTCAGCATCACCCCGGAAACAAGGTGCCTTTCCTGGATCACCAGGTTGGCCTGCTCCAGGCTGACAAAGGACCCGCTGCCCACCAGCTGCCGGTTTATCCCGACCACCGTGAGCGAGGATTGGCGGGAAGGCCCGGTGCTGAAGCGGGTCTCGACCTCCACCCGGTCGCCCTCCCGGACCCCCAGCTTGGCAGCCGTCCTTTCATTAATTAACAGCCCCTCTCCGGGCAACCGCAGAGGGCGCTCCTCCCGGTCTTCCAAAAGCTTTAGCGTGGCGTCCGGGGGCATGCCCTGTAGGAGGTCGTCCTCGGACCTGCCTTTAAAAGAAATTTTAACCGGTATCTCAAAAATGGGCTCCACCTTGATCACCCCGTCAATGCGGGAGATCTCCAGCAGGTCGCTCTCCTTCACCGGACTTTCAAACCGCACCAGGTAATCATGGCGCTGGTTGACGTAATATTGTTTATCAATCATATAGTCAACGATATCGTTGGTAAACAGCGAGATCACCAGCATGCCCACCGAGACGGTCACCCCCGCCAGCACCGTGGCAAATCGCCCCCGGTTGCGCAGCGCTGTCCGCAGGCTCATCCGCCAGGTGGAGTCCAACACCCGCCAAAACCAGGTCAGCCGCTCCAGAAAAACGCTGCCGGCAATTTTAGGCGGTTCCGGGCGCATGGCCTCGGCCGGGTTGATCGCCAGCACCCCCCTGGAGACAAAGAGCCCGGAGGCGGCCCCCACCAAGAGGCTCAAGCCCAGGCCGCTCAGGGCCGCAAAGGTGTTGACCCCGCCGATGGCCCGGGGCAGGTTGAAGTAATCCGCATAGAGCCCGGACATAGCCGAGGCGAGCCCCACCCCAAGCAAAGTGCCCAACAGCGCGCCCAAAAGGGAGGTGGCCAGTGAATAAGCGGTGTAGTGGGTCATAATTTGTTTGTTGTTGTAGCCCAGCGCCTTCATGATCCCGATCTGCAGGCGCTGAGCCCGGATCATCCGGCCCAGCATGACCATCTGGATGGCGGCCGCAATGCCCAGGAAGAGGGCGGGCATAAAGCGGGCCACGGCCTTCAGGCTGTCCAACTCGCCCTGCAGGACGGCATTGCTGAGCTGGTCCTTGAGCGGGTAGCTGGCCAGGTTGCCGTAGGGCGCCAGGATTGCCTCCACCTCTTCCGCCACTTTTTCCCCGTCAGCCCCGGGGGTGAGCTTGATCACCACCTGGTTGATCTGGCCGGGCAGGTCCAGCACCTGCTGGGCCTGGCTAAGAGGCATCATAATCAGGCCGAAGGTCTCCGGGTCGGGCATAAAAGAGGCCGCGTCCTTCATGATATACGTAAACTCCGGGCTAATGGCGGTGCCCACCACGGTAAGGTCGACCTTTTTGCCGTTATTAATGATACTGACGGTGTCGTTGAAGGACAGTCGGTTGGCTTTCAAATAGGCCTGATCCACCAGGACCTCGGTTCCCCCGCCCGGGGGGTGGTTTTCAAAGATCCGGCCGGACTGCAGCTGGAGCCGGTTGATCCCCGCCACAGGCACAGGATAGCTGGTCACCCGGGCCGTGGCCTTTTGATTGCCCTCTTTAAATATGGGCACGTCTTTTTGAATCCTGCCGTTGGCCTCGGCCACCCCGGACAGGGCTTCGACCTGCCGGACCACCTGCTCCGGTGCCCGCACCACATAAAAATAGTAGTCGGCAAAATTATTTTCCCGGTAAAAATCATCCCGGGAGCGGGTTAGGTTGTTGTAGGTGGTGGTCATGGCGATATAGACCGTGATGCCCACGACAACCACCGCCGCCACCGCCAGCACCTGGCCCCGGGTATTCCAGAGGGTGCGGCGCAGCTTGTTCAGCAAAACGCCCATTACCACTCAATCCTTTCCGGCGGCAGCGGCTCGCTGTTGATGATAATCTCCGCCACCTCACCGCTGCTCATGCGCACCACCCGGTGGGCCATGGCGCTGATGCTGGTATTGTGGGTGACAATGATCACTGTGCAGCCCTGCTCCCGGGTGGCCGCTTCCAACAGCCCCAGGATCAGCCTGCCGGTCAGATTGTCCAGGGCCCCGGTGGGCTCGTCACAGAGCAGAAGCCGCGGGTTTTTTACCATGGCCCGGGCGATGGACACCCGCTGCTGCTCGCCCCCGCTGAGCTGGGAGGGAAAGTGGCTCATCCGGTCCCCCAGGCCCACCGCTTCCAGCACCCTGTCTGTGGAAAGGGGCTCCTCCACCAGGTTGGCGGCAAGCTCCACGTTCTCTTTGGCGGTCAGGTCCGGAATCAGGTTGTAATACTGAAAAACAAACCCGACCTCATTGCGCCGGTACCGGGTCAGCTGGGCGTCGCCGGCCTGGGCCAGGTCCGACCCCTGGAAGCGCACGCTGCCGGTGGAGGGCAGGTCCATGCCGCCCACGATGTTCAACAGCGTGCTCTTGCCGGAGCCGCTGGGCCCCAGGATGACCAAAAGCTCGCCCTCGTAAATGTCCAGGGAGGTTTCCTTCAGGGCTTCGACTTTCACTTCGCCCATCTGATAGGTTTTGGTAACCCGCTCTAATTTCATCAAGATATTTCTGCCCATGATTTACCGCCTAAATTTAGTCCTGCTGGCGTCTCACTTTCTCATAGCTTACAGTCCCGGTCACTCAACGTTCAGCCAGCATTAGACTTTATTTAACAGCGAAACACATGCCCATCGATTTCGTTTTCCAGTCAACTGTTAACCCATATTATAATGCTTAATGTATATTAAGCTCAATCGCTAGAAAATAATTTATTTTGGAACATTTCCCACAAAACGTCCAAGGTTGGTAACTAATGAACAGAATAGGTGGCAGGCCTTAATTTAAACTGATGCCTGATCTGCTTAAAATTGAATTTCTTTACAAAGCCAGCCTTTGGGGTATATAATCTTTGTACCAACTGTACTAACAATATTAGTACATATAAAGTAGAAGGGAGGGGGTTTTATGTTTGAACTGGACCTGCGCAGTCGTTCACCGATGTACGAACAGCTGGTGGAGAAAATCAAAGACCTGATCATTAACAATGTGCTGAAACCTGATGAGCAATTACCGGCCGTACGGGTCTTGGCGGGCGAGCTGACCATTAACCCCAATACCATTCAGAAGGCGTACCGGGAGTTGGAGCACCGCGGCTATATCTATTCAGTTCCCGGCAAGGGCAGCTTCGTCCGGCCTGCTGTTACCGGGGATAACACCGCCCGGTTGCACGCCCTGGAGAACGAACTATCGAGAATTGTCTCAGAAATGCTCTTTCTGGGCGCCAGCCCCGCAGATATCATCACCCTAATTAAAGCACAGCTATCCAAAGATGAAGGAGGTAAGCCGGATGATTAAAATGGAACAGGTCAGTAAGCACTTCCAGGAGACGGAGGCACTTAAGGAGGTCAGCCTTTCGGTGCGCCAGGGCTCGATTTACGGTCTGGTCGGTTCCAACGGGGCCGGGAAGACGACATTGTTAAAGCTCCTGGCCGGCATTTACCGGCAGAATTCAGGCAAGCTTGCCATCGATGCTCAGCCCGTATTTGAAAATGACGCCATCAAGGCGCGTACTGTCTTTATTCCTGACTCGCTTTATTATTTTCCAAATTTCTCAATTGAGGATATGGCTCTTTTCTATGCCCGTATATACCCGCAGTGGAATCAGGCGCGCTTTGAAAAACTCGGCGGCGTTTTTAATATTGAGGTCAAGCGGCGCATCAGAGCCCTGTCCAAGGGGATGCAGCGCCAGGTCTCCTTCTGGATCGGCTTGGCCCTGATGCCGGAGGTAATGATCCTGGATGAGCCCCTGGACGGCTTGGACCCGGTGATGCGGCAGAAAGTAAAGAACCTCATTATTCAGGATGTGGCTGAAAGAAATATGACCGTCATGATCTCTTCACACAATTTACGGGAACTGGAAGATATCTGTGACTATATCGGCATTTTGCACCGGGGAGAAATGCTGCTGCAGAAGGACTTAGACGATCTGAAAGCGGACGTACATAAGATCCAAATCGCCTTTAGCGGCGAGGTACCCCCGGCCCTGCTGCAAGATTTGCCGGCCCTTTATCAGGAAAAAAGAGGCAGTGTGCTGATTTTAATCGTGCGTGGTGTATATGAGGAAATCATCAGCCGCATGCGGTCCTATCACCCGGCAGTCCTGGACATCCTGCCGCTCACCCTGGAGGAAATATTCATATATGAAATGGGGGATAGAGGCTATGAAATCAAAAACATCCTTTATTAATATGGGTATTCTGTTAAACGACTTGAAAAGATTCGCCTGGATCGGCGCCGGATACCTGCTGGTGCTGCTCTTAAGTGTTCCGCTTAAAATTTTTATGTTGTACAGCAGGGATGAAGAGCCCAGGATAATTAATGCGTCCGACTATTTGCGGGTATTTCAGTTTGATCCCAATACCTCATTTTTGCAGGTATTGATGTTAATCGTTGTTCCCGTGCTGACCGGCCTGCTTTTATTCCGCTATTTGCAGGACAGCCGGGCGGCAGATATGGCGCACACCTTACCCGTCAAGCGGGAAACCTTATATAATACCCATGTGGTCACAGGTATTGTCTTCCTGTTTTTGCCGCTTATTCTTACTGCCCTGGTATCCTGGGCGCTGGTGGCCGGGCTGGGGCTTGAAGATGTAAACGGCGCAGATATACTGACCTGGTTATCTAACAGCCTGCTGATTAGCCTGCTCTTCTTTGTGTGCTGCGTGGCTGTCGGCATGATTACCGGCATGACTACCTTGCAGGGCGTGTTAAGCATTATCGTGCTGCTCCTGCCCAGCGGTCTGTCCATGCTGCTGCTGCATAACCTGAACCAATATATTTACGGTTTCGCCTATGAATACTACCTCCCGCAGGTAGAAAAGCTATCACCTCTGATCAGGTTAACTGAGATTTCCAGAAATCCTT
This sequence comes from Pelotomaculum sp. PtaB.Bin104, assembly GCA_002067205.1. GTDB lineage: Bacteria > Bacillota > Desulfotomaculia > Desulfotomaculales > Pelotomaculaceae > MVQL01. The sequence goes on along the minus strand of MVQL01000211.1, from coordinate 36,081 downwards.
ATGGGACTGGGGAAATTGTGCTTTACCTGATCAGCAGCATCGTGCTGTATTTTGTGGGCCGAAGTCTCTACTCGCGGCGTCACATAGAAACGGCCGGCAGCGCGATCACCTTTGGGGCGCTGCGCCCATTTTTCAAGTACTCGGTCACTTTTTGCAGCATGCTGTTAACCGGCAGTTATTTTAACCAAGTCCAAGACAGTATGGCCTGGACGTATTTTGGCTACCTGCTGGGTTCCTTACTGGCCTATTTCCTGATTGAAATCCTGCTCCACAAATCCCTGCAGGTTTTTCGGTGGCAGCAGCTTAAAGGTTATGGCATTTATGCCCTGGCTATGGCCGTACTGCTGGGCCTGTTTCATTTTGACTGCATGGGTTATGAAAAAAAGCTGCCCCTACTCAGCGAGGTAAAAAGCGTCTATATGGATAATTCCTTCTACCCGTTAACCAATGTACCAGCTAATGTGCCGGCTGCTAATGCACTAGTTACTGAAGAATGGTATCAGTACACACCGGTAAAGGCCATATTTACCGATAAAAACAGCATTGCCCGTATTTATTCACTGCACGAGCAGATAATCGCTAACCGGTTGGATAAAAAAGCGTCCTCCTTGCCAAAAAGCACGAGGAATACCGAGCGTATCTGTCTGGCCTATGAACTGGAAAACGGTAAAAATATTTACCGGCAATATGTGATTACCACACCAGCTTACGCGGACAGTCTGAAACCAATTTATGAATCACGGGAATACAAGGAGTTGCATAATGAAATTCTCCGCGTCAATCCTGCCGAGGTGGACTTTATCGAGATTAATGGCACGGTAGACAGGCCAAACAAGAACTTGCGCATAGTTGACCCGGAGTTAATTGCCCAGGCCGTCGCCGCCTTGCAAAGCGATATTTACGATGAGACCTACGAAGAAATGGTTAATATAAACGGCAAAATTCCCTGGGCTCAAGTCCATATCCAGGTAAAAAACCGCTCTTTCAGCCAGGACTGGAAGAAATCGCATGTTAATTTTGAACAGTGGCTCAAAGATACCGGGAAACATGACCAGGTCCGGGTGCTCCCAGGTGCAGACATCGCTTGCGCGTTTATAGACAGGGCTCCCGACATAAACGAAGCGGACTCTGGAAGGCCGCAAAGTAAAACCAGTCAACCGGCTATTAATATTGAGGCCTTAGAAAAAAACCCGGGCGTTCTAAAAATTACCGACCCGGAAAAACTGGAGTGGTGTTTGCGGCATTATTATGGAAATAGTGAACAGGCGGCATATCAAGTGGTTTTTGTGCGAAATGACGGCGGGACTTTCACTGGATTTCTGTCAGCTAACCTGGCTTCGTCACTGTTCTAGCTGAACAAGCTGTGCGTTCGTCCAACTGTTGGACGAACAAATTGTCGCATGCCCCTAACTTCCCCTGCGCCCAGGCCGCTTCGATGTTACACGCTAGCTGCTTATACCAGCGCCGTAAGGTAGTGCAACGAAAATTGACAGGCGCAATTGCCATGCTTTATTATATAGTTGCCGGCAAGCACTGCCGGTCTTTTTTTTGGGGGCCTCACCTTTGCCGGCCGGGGCCCCCGCTATAGAAAGGGGGAAAATGAACATGGCTGTGACTAAAGTACCCGCTGGCACTGCACTGAAGATGAACATTCAAATTTTTGGTATAAAAAAATGCTTTGATACACAAAAAGCAGAAAGATACTTTAAAGAGAGAAATATTAAATATCAATATATTGATTTAGCCAAGTATGGTTTAAGCAAAGGTGAATTTGCAAGTGTTAAAGCTGCAGTGGGGCTAAAAGCATTAATAAATAGTAAAGTGAAGGAGTATAAAGCTCTTAATATGCAACACCTTGGAACCGGAAGCGTCGCTGAAGAAATTCTTTTTAAAAATCCAAAACTTTATCAATCCCCAATTGTTAGGAATGGTAAACTTGCTACAGTTGGATATTGTCCAGATGTTTGGAAAGATTGGGAGTAGGTATTTTCTTTAACTAAAAAAACCCTTGTTCGTTCAACGGTTTGACGAACAAGGGTTTTGATACGGTTTTAGAACGCTGGTGCGGTAGAGTTCAGTACTTTTTTATCTCTATCCCACCCATAATGCAGGTGCAATCCAAATGGACCTCCGCTTAAACTTGTTGCTTTTTGCCCCCACAAAGATTCTTGGATTTCCATTTGATGCAGCGATTTTTTCACGATGGTATCAATTGATTCATACAAATCCGAATTTTTGCTGACCGTTTGATATAATTCTTCGTACACAGAAGCATCTGGTTCAAAATCCGGGTATTGTTGCAGATATATTATAAGCGCATTAGGTGGCGTGTACTCAATATTACCCGCATCAGGAGTTTCCAAACCAGCTATAATTCTGGAAAGGGTTGTTTTCCCCACGCCGTTGCTGCCAATAGAGCCAATTTTCTCGCCATTACTAATTCTACCGCTAATGTTTGCCAATACCATCTTATCGCGGTAACTCTTGTATCCTTCAAATAATACACCCATTTAGTCCCATCTCACTTTCTAATCTCTGCGGAGAAGGGCACAAAAAAAGACGATAGAGAACATCATCGTCTTTGTAACTTAACTGTAATTTAAGCATGGGGAATACAGTTAGCAATTAAAGATGTGCCTCCTCCTGAATTTCAAGATTTAGTTTGTGGCTATTCAAAAATTCAGTCTTACACATCTTTTTGTACCTCCTGTTCTTAATGATAGATAAAAATACCATATGTATCCCAAAATAGCAAGTACAGCCGTACTCTTTTTGTCGGTATTGACATAGGAGCCGACACTAATGTGGTCAGAATCCTTGATGACACCGGCAAGGATGTCTGTGGATGAAAATATCGTGGCAAGTTCATTTCTGCTTTTATCTGAGGCGCCAGGGGGCCGGTGGAACACGGAAGGTTCACAAAAAACGGCCATAATTATTTATCCTCGCTTACTGGATACCATTTAAGTTCCTCATCTCTAAAAACATTCGTATTTTTTGGATATCTATATTCGTAAAGCGGAGTGCCATCTATCGAAAACGCTACCGGCTTTAGATCATTAAATTGTACTCCTGTGTCCCACGAAAAGATTATCGGGCTATCAACCTTGATCTCTTTTCTAGTTCGCTTATTGGGCTCTCCGACTTCAATGAATGCTATCTTTGGATCAGAAGTTTCCACAGCAAAACAGTTGCTTGACCTTTTTTAGCTAAGCCTATATTGGCTTTCAGCTGCTTTCTTTTGGACGTAGATTACTCCATAGGGAACAATTCGGCGTATTGACCAGGGTCAAATTCGCGGTCATATTCAATGTCGCCGAAGATGTCCGGGAAATTCTGCTTCATGTATAACAACATGGGGATCATTAGTTGCTTTAAGGCGGGAGGCGTTGTTGGCAAAGTGGTAACTTCCAGTAATTCGTGCCACTGTGCCAGTGTATAACGGTAAACAATCCTGGTTTTTACGGCCCCTTGGGTGAATTCAGTAGGAAACCGGAAGGGTTTTTCTGAGTCGAATAGCCGTTGAGTTGATACCGAAAGGGGTACGTCAATATCCTTTCCGTAAACCGCTATGGCGATAATTTCTGTCTCAATGACAGCGCTGGTTGCTTCTTCTTTAGGAGGTATTTGGACCATCAATAAAGGAGTATTCATTTGATCACCTCGTATAACATATTAAAAACAGATAATCTCTGTTATTCTTATCTCCCCTTATAGCCACTCTGCCATCGGGCAGGTTGTCTACCTATCCTGGCCAATTTGCCCGCTTCCCGCCTGGTAGAATCTCTAAAGTAAACCCCCTTGCTCAGACCGTAGACAAAACCTGTTTAAAAGCCATCATTTGCCCTGTCGATCAAATTACATTTTTATTATATATTGGATGAACTTTTTCCACAAATCAATAGAAGGCTCCCCTGCATTGTATCCTTCGTTGCTGTCACACGCTTCCTTATTTTTAGCAGAGAAAATTGCACCTAACGGCCTGATTAACCCCGGCATTAATGCAAATGAAATTTATGCTGTATTCTCGGATTGCTTCTCAAGTAACCATGTGGATACAAGAGAGCTAACAATCTATAAATTAATATTATCTTCTACCTCAAGCAAATCAAGAATATTTACCTGATTATCATGGTTTACATCCGCCTTAATGGAATCGTCCGTAGAAACTGCTCCTATTTTTGACGCTATGAACAGCAAGTCACGGATATCCACAATATCATCATCATTCATATCATAACTGGGGGACGTGACTGCAGCTGCTTTTACCGCCTCAAAGGAATCAATTAAGCCATAGCCATAGTAATTGTCTTTGCCGGTGGAGCCTTTATCTATAGCTGTACCAATAAGCGCATCGTTTATTTCTGCAGGTGTTAACGCCGGGTTGATTGCTTTCATCAAAGCAATCACACCAGCAACAATGGGGGCGGAAAAAGATGTTCCGTCCACAGATTCATATATATTACCAGAGTTTGTTGTGTAAATATTGTTACCTGGTGCTACGAAATCTATTTTATCATTATGTTGTGAGAAATCCGAAACTGAACCATCTTCTGAGATTGAACCAATCGACAAAACATTATCATATGAGGCCGGATATTCATAAGCACTACTGCCTGAATTACCGGCAGAAGCTACCACAATAATTCCATTATCTATAGCATTTTGGATGGATTGCCGCTCAATCGGTGAGCTGGTGGTTCCGCCATAACTAATATTAATCACATCCACGCCTTGTTGAACGGCATAATCAATAGCTTTGATCTGATCAGCAAGATACATATTGCCATCAAAATCTCCAGCTTGTAGTGGTAGTATCTTTATATTTATATTACCGGTAACACCGGCCATTCCTTTATTGTTATTAGTCTGTGCACCAATAGTGCCCGAAACCATAGTCCCATGTCCATTAATATCGTAAACATCATTATTATCAACTATAAAATTATACCCGTTTGGGGCTATTCGATTGACTAAATCCTCATGACTGGTGTCAATACCTGTATCAATTACAGCTACAATAGCCGGTTTCTGCTGGGTTGCACCAATATAGTCCCAGGCATCTACAATATTGATAGCGTCCAACCCCCACTGCTTGCCAAAACCGGGGTCGTTGACGGGAAAAGAGTTGACCACTTCCACCAGGCACTGGTCTTTCTTTCCCCCATCTTGCGTTGTTACGGTGATCGTAGCTGAACCGGTATTTTTTGCTGTTACTTTACCACTGCTGTCAACCGATGCGACTGTAGACTTGCTTGATGACCAATTAACTTCTTGATTTGCTGCTTTCGGCGGGTCTATATAGAATGAAAGCACCTGTGAGGTATTCTTTAGCATCTTTAATTTATGGAAATCTAATTCAACTGCGGTTACCGGTGTATTTGTTCCTGAAAATCCAGTGGAAAAACAATACGTTTCACCAACCAGCAGGTATTCATAGGGACTTGTCTGCAAAATAACAATATAATAAGTTCCCGGTGTCACATATTGAACTAAGCCCTGGAAATTGCCGGATGTATCCTGCAATAAGGTTGATTCCGCTATGAAATTATCATTATCATCAAACAGCCCTATACCCAAATATTCGCTATAATCGGTATAAACTCCCAGGAGACCAACAATAATTAATTCACCTGCTTGATCAATATCAATTTCAAAATAATCTAAATCATAATACGCACCGGTTATAGTACCGCATATAGTGTCATCAATAGCAATATTATCCGCGGTGGACTCTGAATTATTGGGTTCTGTTTCGTTTGTGCTGCTGCTTGCTTGAACCTTATCAACCAATTTTAAGGCATTATTATTCTGGTTCACTGCCTGGTTGTTTTCCGAATTTTGCTTAAAGGCCTTTGATAAAACACCATTATAACCAGCTGCATTATTTATTGCTGCTCCACTATCTTCAATAACATTATCGAAAGGCAGGTTGTTTAATCCATCTAATGGATAGCGCTTTGTATTTGTTTCAACTAATTCTACGTTTGGATCATTCTTCAGCTCATTCATAATGCGACTCGAATTATTTGGGTCTTGCAGCACTATTAGTTCTATATCGGCAGATATTTGACTTCTTTTCGCAATATCTGAAGAGATGCTGTTATTGAAGGCTTTGCCCAGATATGAGTCATTTTTATATTTAACAATCAATGAATTGGCCTTTTGAGCCTGCATCTCCATTTCCAGCTTCTTCAGATCATCAATTTGTTGAAGGTCCAGGGAAAAGGCGGCACATGGCTGAATTAACAGCAAGGCTATGACAATAAAAAAAATATATTTTCTCAACAAAAAATTTCACCTCTAAAATATTAGTTTAATGAATATTAACTTCCTTAAATAACTATAGCATAGGTTCGCCCGTTAGATCATTCCTTCATCGGTACCGGCATGTTATCAACTCCTTTCGCCAAATATTAAACGAAATCCATTAATTACTATATTAATTATACTACTACTAAAGAAATTTTTCAGGAAATTGAAGGCAAGTAAATTAAATAATAATATGCTAACTAATCCCCAAAAATAAAAATCCTGGGAGAATGCACCCCCAGGCCATCTACGGTCCAGGCGGATACTCACTGCGCCCTGAACCGTTATTTTATTTCACTAAGCACCATGTCTATGAAACCAGTCCCCAGGTCCTCATGCAGCGTATTTTCTAAGACCGGTCTCTCAGCCACTTGGCCACGGCCGGGGCCACCATCTTCTGGGACTTGGAGCTGACGAACAGGCCGATGTGCCCGCCGGGGAAGGAGATCATGTCTTTATCCGTGCTGCCCACAGCGTCGTTGAGCGGCTTGCTGGCCGCCGGCGGCACCAGGTGGTCCTGCTCGGCAAAAACATTCAATAGAGGCATGGTCACATTTTTCAAATCCACGGGGCGGCCGCCCAATTCGAATTTACCCTGGATCAGCCGGTTTTCCTGGAACAGCTCTTTGATGAACTTCCGGAAGGCCTCGCCGGCCTGGCCGGGGCTGTCAAAGATCCATTTTTCCATGCACAGGAAGTCCTGCACCACGTCCGGGTTGTCTATATTTTCCAAAAGGCCTATATATTTGTCCATCATCAGTTGGTAGGGCTTGAGCATCATAAAGCCCGAGTTCATAAAGTATCCCGGGATTACCCCGTAGGTATCTACCATGTTATCGATATTCAGGTATTTGCTCCAGATGAACAGCAGGCCTTCCCTGGTGGAGAAGTCAATTGGGGTGACCAGGGTGACCAGGTTTTTCACCTTCTCCGGGTAGAGGGAGGCGTAGATCGTGCTGAAGGTGCCGCCCTGGCAGACCCCCAGCAGGTTGATCTGGTCCAGCCCGCTGCGCTCGCGCACCACGTCCACGGCATTATTGATATAGCCGTCGATATAGTCCTCCAGGGTCAGGTATTTATCCATCTGGTCCGGGTAACCCCAGTCCACAATATAGACATCCAGGCCCACTTCCAGCCACTTGCGGATCACGCTGCGGTTCTGCTGCAGGTCCATCATGTACTGGCGGTTGACCAGGGCATATACGATCAAAACCGGCACCGGGATGACCTCTTCGGACAGGGGCTGGTAATGGTAGAGCTTCATTTTGTCCTCGGCGTAGACCAGCTCTTTGGGGGTGGGGTCCACCTCTACATCTTCAATCGAAAGCAGTGTATTGGTGCCCTGGAGCAGCTTTTTATTCAGGTCCAGCATCTCCCCCATCAGCTGGAGGCCCAGGTTCATCGGGTTTGTCATCATGGTGATCATACCTTCCTTTTCTTTGGCTCACCTTGCTTGACGATGTTGCTCAGCTCCTCGATCTTCCGGTCCTGCTCCTTGATGGTAGCCTTTAATTCATAAATGGTCTTGTAGACGCTGTCCATGTCCCTGTTGGTGGGCACAGGCAGCTGGCTGATAAATTCCAGGAGCAGCTCGTCTAAATGTTTTTTAAACACAACCCCCGCGTCTACCGTTTTGCCCAGTATCTGGGCGAAGCTGTCCGTCTTGAACAATTCAAAAAACGCGTCTTCATTGGTCTGCCACCACAGCTGGTAAAGATCTTTATAGGTTTTCGGGGCCTCTTCGGCAGACAGCTTGGATACCTTCTCCATCAAGCTTTCTGCGGCCTCGTTGCTGATTTTGTACAAGGTACCCCACATTTCACTGATTGCCGCCAGGTATTGCATGTAGGCATCCATGCTGGCGGACAATTTTTCAAAGCTTTCTTTGCCGGAGCCAAAGGCCGGCAGCTGAAAGAACTTGCCATAGGATTGATTATAGGCCTGGTGCCATACCCGCAGGTAATCCACCAGCGCCTTCTGGTCGCCCTTGCACAACCGGAGAAAAGAATCCCTTAGCTCCGGTGAAAAATCCTGCCAGGGCGCAAAGAAGTTATTCAGGATCTGCAGGTTCAGCCCGGCTATTTCCACCGGGTTTTTCAAAAGCGACTTAACCGGGTCAGGCAGGTTGGCCGGGAAGGCGCCTTCCAGGAATTTCAGGTAATTTTGCGACCAGGCCTGGAACAGGTCCTTCCACTGCTCGGTGTCCTGCTTTAACGGCAGTTTATCCATCAAACCGCTAAAAAGAGTAAGGGGCTGCAGGTAGAGGTCGACACTTTCCATAAGCTTTTCAAAAGTTTCTTTGCCGACCCCGGCAGGCATAAAATTAATATAATTTTTATAGCCTTCTGTGGTCATTTTCAACCAGGACTGGTAAAAGTCCTTCAGGTTCCCCTGTAAAAACAAATTCTTAACGTCGAACATTTCCGGTATGCTGCCGGTCTGGAGGGGAGACATGGCCTTTTTCCAACACTCGAAGGCTTTCTCCGGATCAGGCCATAATTTCTCCCATGTATCCTTGCTGCCCTGCTTTTCGAGCAAGCCCTGCCAGAAGTTACTGACATTTTCCTGCGCCTGCCACCATGATTGCCAGATGTTTTTTAATTGTTCATCCATTACAGTGATTACCTCCCCTTATTTTTAAGAATGAAAATTTCCTCTGGCGGACAAGCGCTTGCTCAGCATACCTTAGTTGGTTAGTTAAGGTTTTAAGGTTTCATCACTATGGCCTGGCCATCTATAACGACCTTGCCAGACTGGTTCAATACCCTGGTCTTCATCACCAGCACCCGCTTGTCCTCTCTTTTTTCCACAACCTCAACCTCAGCCGTCAGAGTATCGCCAATATAGCAAGGAGCCCAAAAACTGATCTGGTTCCCTAAATAGACGGTGCCTTTGCCCGGCAGCGCTGTGCCCAAAACGGTGGAGATGAGCGAGGCGGTGAGCAGGCCATGGGCAATCCGCCCTTTGAAGCGGCTTTTGGAGGCCTCGACCTCATTGACGTGGACGGGGTTAAAATCTCCGCAAATACCGGCAAAAGCATAGACATCCGCTTCACTAATCGTTTTGCTGAAACTTGCACGCTCACCTATTATTATATCTTCAAAAGGACGGTCCTGGACCATCTTTATTCCTCCTATTTTTTAATATTATATTATATATAGTATTAAATAAAGCGAAAATTGAAACTAGTACTAAATATTTATGTCGACGGCGAACTGCTTGCCGCTGGGAATAGATAAGGAAACTGTGCCCGCCACCTGAGGGCAAAAAAAGGGGCCAGGTGTGCACCTCCTGGTTCACCCCCGGCCATTTTTAATTGTTCAGACTTTTTTATCTGCCGTTTCGCCCCGGGCCGTTTCCTTGACGCAGCTATCAGGAGCGGGTAAAAGTCAGGACCTATCCTTCAGCCATTTGGCCACGGCCGGGGCCACTATCTTCTGGGACCTGGAACTGACGAATACGCCGATATGACCGCCGGGGAAGGAAATCATTTCTTTATCTGTGCTGCCCACCGCGTCGTTGAGGGGCTTGCTGGCCGCCGGCGGCACCAGGTGGTCCTGCTCGGCAAAGACGTTCAAAAGGGGCATGGTGATGTTTTTCAAATTGACCGTGCGCCCGCCCAGCTCAAATTTACCCTGGATCAGCCGGTTCTCCTGAAACATTTCCTTGATAAACCTCCGGAAGGCCTCACCGGCCTGGCCGGGGCTGTCAAAGATCCATTTTTCCATGCGCAGGAAGTCCTGCACCACGTCCGGGTTATCGATATTTTCCAGGAGCCCGATATATTTATCCATCAAGAGCTGGTAGGGCTTGAGCATCTGAAAGCCGTAGTTCATAAAGCTGCCCGGCACCACCCCGTAGGTGTCCACCAGGTTATCGATATTCAAAAACTTGCTCCAGATAAACAACAAGCCGTCCCTGGTGGAGAAGTCGATCGGGGTGACTATGGTGACCAGGTTTTTCACTTTCTCCGGGTAGAGGGAGGCATAAATTGAGCTGAAGGTGCCGCCCTGGCAGACCCCCAGCAGGTTGATCTGGTCCAGCCCGCTGCGCCGGCGCACCACGTCCACGGCATTATTGATGTAGCCGTCGATATAATCCTCCAGGGTCAGGTACTTATCCATCTGATCCGGGTAGCCCCAGTCCACAATATAGACATCCAGGCCCAGCTCCAGCCAGCTGCGGATAACGCTGCGGTTTTGCTGCAGGTCCATCATGTACTGGCGGTTAACCAGCGCGTATACAATCAGGACCGGCACCGGGATCACGTCTTCAGACATGGGCCGGTAATGGTATAGCTTCATTTTATCTTCAGAGTACACCAGCTCTTTAGGGGTTAAGTCCACATCCACATCTTCAATGGAAAGAAGGGTATTGGCGCCCTGGAACATTTTTTTATTCAGGTCCATCATTTCGATCAAGGCCTGGAAGCCCAAGTTCAGCGGATTTGTGATCATGAGGCGACTGTACCTTCCTTTATATTAACTTGCTTGAGGACATTGCTCAGCTCCTCGAGCTTTTTGGTCTGCTCCTTGATCGTGGTCTTTAACTCGTGGATGGTTTTATAGACGCTGTCCATGTCCCGGTTGGTGGGCACAGGCAGCTGGCTGACGTATTCCAGAAGCATCTCGTCAAAATTCTTCTTGAACACCACCCCGGCGTCTACCGTCTTGCCCAGAATTTTGGCAAAGCTGTCCGTCTTAAACAAATCAAAAAAGGCGTCTTCGTTGGTCTGCCACCACATTTGATAAAGTTCTTTAAAGGTCTTCGGAGCCTCGTCGCCGGATAGTTTAGAAATCTTGTTCATCAGGCTTTCCGTGGCCTCAGAGCTGATTTTGTACAAGGTGCCCCACATTTCACTGATTGCCGCCAGGTATTGCATATAAGCATCAATGCTGCCGGACAATTTTTCAAAGGTGTCTTTGCCGGAGCCAAAGGCCGGGATCTGGAACAGCTTGCCGTAGGACTCATAGTAGGCCTGGTGCCAGACCCGCAGGAACTCCGCCAGCGCCGCCTGGTCGCCCCGGCAAAACCGCAGGAAGTTGTCTTTTATTTCCGGCGAGAGCTCCAGCCAGGGCTGGAAGAATTTATACAGGATCTGCTGGTTCAGCCCGGCTATTTCCACGGGGTTTTTCAAAAGCGATTTGACCGGGTCGGGCAGGCTGCCGGGGAAGGCCCCCTCCAGGGCTTTCATGTAGTTCTGCGCCCAGGTCTGGAATAAGTCCTTCCACTTCTCGGTGTCGTCCTTTAAAGGCAGCTTATCCGTCAGGCTGCTAAAAAGGGCCAGGGGCTTCATGAAGAGATCAACGCTCTGCATCATCTTTTCAAAAGTATCCTTGCCCACCCCGGCGGGCATCCACTTCAGATAATTGCTAAAGCCCTCCGTCATCGTTTTAAGCCAATCCTGATAAATACCCTTAAAATTCTCCATTAAGAATAAATCCTTCATTCCGGGTATTTCAAAGATATTGCCGGATTGAAGCGGAGACATGGCCTGTTTCCAATATTCGAATACTTTCTCCTGATCGGGCCAGAATTTCTGCCACAAGTCCTTGTTCTGCTTTTCCAACCAGCCCTGCCAGAAGTCATTGATCCTTTCGTGATTCTGCCACCAATACTGCCAGATATCTTTCACTTGCTCATTCAAAGCCATATCCCTCCTTGGTTTATTATCATAGGTTTTTGCCTTACTGCGCCCCAGTATTTGTATATTAGTTAGTTAGGGTTTCATCACTGTCGCCCGGCCGTCTATGAGTAACCTGCCGGACTGGTTGATAACCCTGGTCCCCATTACCAGTATGTGCTTGTTCTCTTTTTTTTCTAGAACCTCTACCTCAACCGTCAGGGTATCGCCGATAAAAGCGGGAGCTTTAAAATTGATCTCTTTGGATAAATAAATGGTTCCGGCGCCCGGCAGGGTGGTGCCTAAAACCGTGGAGATTAGTGAGGCGGTGAACAGCCCATGCGCCACGCGTTGCTTAAAGAAGCCTGCAGCGGCTGCATCCTGGTCGATATGCAGGGGGTTAAAATCACCGGTAACCTCGGCAAAGGCAAAAATATCTGCTTCAGTGACCCTTTTACTGTACCTCGCGCGATCTCCAACTTCTATTTCCCCAAAGGGATAATCATGAACCATCGCTATAACCCCCTATTTTAAATTACTAAATTTTTTATTGTAATAACTTAATTAACCATTTATCTGACTTAACATGAATATAATTAGCTACTTTTTTTGCTTATATGGCTTTTGTTACATCAATAACAAGTTTTCTTATTACTTATTAACTTTTCTATTTCATACATCACTATATGCCAGACAAGCACTATATTTATTAATATAGTCTTGTACCATTTGTGATAGAATCAATTTTTTAGTTAGTCTAATTCGATATGAATTAATATTCACCCCCATGGTTATAAAGTGCCTAAAACGTAACATTTTCACAGTAACCAGCACAAAATAACAACTGTTAAGCAAACAGGACTGAAAACTCACATTCCCAAACTTTTCCTTTCCAAGATCCAGAAAAATCACTTTACTAATCTATTACAGGCCAAATATAAATATGATAAAAATATTTTTTTCCAGCAATTTCAGTTCCCTGAAACTCAAAATATTAAATTATCTTATCGGCTAAGGGCAGGTAATAAAAATAATGAATCAAATGAATAAAGGATTATTATGACCAAGCATCAAATCTTTATAGCTAAAATTTATCTAATTCACAGGAGGCATACTGCGATGGCTGATTACCGCAAGATGTGGGAGTCCCTTGGGCTGGACCTGGAGGCGCACGACCAGCTGCTGAACATATTACCCCCTACCTATGGCAGTGTTTACATGAGCCAGGAAAACAGGCCTGAGGCCATGGAGTATTTTGATTTTGTAGTTAGCGAGGTACACGGCCTGCGCATTCAGGAGCTGCAGGACCATAAGGCCGCGGGCGGCAAAGTGATCGGCGCCTTTTGCGTTTACGTCCCGGAAGAAATTGTGCGAGCCGCAGGCGGGATCCAGGTGGGCTTATGCTCGGGGGTGGAGATCGGCGCAGCCCAGGCGGAAAAGGTACTGCCCAGAAATATTTGCCCGCTAATTAAATCTTTTATGGGGTTCAAGCTGGGCAAGGTCTGCCCTTATTTTGAGTCCTGCGACATGGTCGTCGGGGAAACGACCTGCGACGGCAAAAAGAAGGCCTTTGAAATATTAAACGACTACGTTCCCGTGCATGTGATGGAAACACCTCAGATGAAGTGGGAAAAAGACAAGGCCCTGTGGCAGAGCGAAGTGCGGGACTTCGCGGCCTCGGTAGAGGAATACACCGGCAACAAGATCACTGCCGCCTCTCTGCGCCTGGCGATCAAGGACACCAACGCCAAGCGCCGGGCGCTCCTGCGCTTGAACGAGCTGCGCAAACACGACCCCGCCCCAATCAGCGGCAAGGACTGTCTTTTGATCGAACAAATCTCCATGTATGACGATGTGGCCCGGTTCACCGCCCAGGTGAACGTCCTCTGCGACGAGCTGGAGTTCCGGGTGAAGGAAGGCAAGGGGGTCGCCCCGGCCGGCGCGCCTCGCCTGATCATCTCGGGCACCCCGATGGCCCTGCCGAACTGGAAGGTGCCCCACGTCATTGAAACCAGCGGCGCCGTGATCGTAGCCGAGGAAATGTGCACCGGGCTGCGCTATTTTGAAAACCTGGTCCCTGAAGAAGGGGAAACCGTAGAGGAAATGGTTGCAGCCATTGCCGGCCGCTACCTGGACATCAACTGCGCCTGCTTTACGCCCAATGATGGCCGGATGAAAAAACTAGTGAGCCTGGCCGGGGAGATGAAGACAGACGGGGTGATCAACTGCACCCTGGCTTTCTGCGACCCCTACCTGGTGGAGTCCAACCGGGTGGCAAAGGTGCTCCAGGAGCATAATATCCCGCTGTTGAACCTGGAAACAGACTACGGACAGGAGGATACCGCCCAGATTAAGACCAGGGTGGAGGCTTTCCTGGAGATGTTGGGGAATAAATAATCTCCCCTTATAATGATCGACAGCAATTGTAAACTTCGACTTGCGCAAAAAAAAGCAGCCCTAACCGGCTGCTTTTTTTAAGTATTTTCCGTTCAGTTTGTCCCTTTTTTAGCTTTTCCGCGGGCAATCAGCGCCGCCCCCAGGGCACCGGCCAGGTGGGAGTCGGGCACGGTGATGATTTCCCGGCCCAGGTCACGGGCGAGGCACTCCCTCACCCCTTCATTTTTCGAGACGCCGCCGGTGAAGGTAATCCTGCTCCCCTTGCCCAACCGCTCCGCCATGGCGGCGACCCGGGTGGCCACGGAGCGATGGATGCCCGCGATAATCCGGTCCTTGCCGACACCCTGGGCCAGGAGGCTGATCACCTCTGACTCGGCAAAGACGGTGCACATGCTGCTGATCTGGGCTGGATCAGCGCCCCGCGCTAGATCAGCCAACTCGCTCACGTCACAGCCCAGGGCGGTGGCCATCACCTGCAGAAACCGCCCGGTGCCGGCGGCACACTTGTCGTTCATAACAAAGTTGATGACGTTTCCCACACCGTCGGTGAGGATCACCTTGCTGTCCTGGCCGCCGATATCGATGACCATATCGGCGCCCTCCACCAGGTAGTGGGCGCCCCTGGCGTGGCAGGTGATCTCCGTGACCGCCTTATCAATGAAAGAGAGCGCCACCCGGCCATAGCCGGTGCCAATAATCATGTCGATATCCCCGCGGTTCAGCTTAAATTCCCGCAAGAGCGATTCCAAGGCCTCGGTTCCGGCATCCCGCGGGCTGAAGCCCGTCGGCATGATCACACTCTGCCAGGCAGTGTCGCTCATTATCACAGCCTTGGTCATGATCGAACCCACATCCACCCCAACCGTAAGCAAAACCAGGTCACCTCCTGCTCCAAATTACAATATGACAACTTTGAAAAACAAATACACTTTTTATCCTCGATGCTGCCCGGGTGAGGACCGTGGACCTACCCGCCGATCATTTCGATAAAGGCCGAAATCCTCAACGGGCACAGGTTGCGGGGCAGGATTTTTTTCGCAGCTTCAACCGGCTCGTGCCTGGTGCCGCAGAGGCTCACCGGGATCGCCCCGGCGGCCAGCCGCCAGCTCCTGGGGCGCAAAGGCGCAGTACATCCCGACCACTTTCCGGTTATCCCGCTTGGCGAGTTCGAGGGCTATTATATTTTGCTCTCTCATGTCCTGCACAACGTTCATGGTAAAGGGGCGCATCGAACACATCCTCTCTAACAATTTGCACAGTAATATTATAAGCTGATAACGTTATTAGATAAGATATATATAATAATTTTATAAAAACTTGAATAAACATAATAACCATTTATTCGGAACAAAATGGCAAACATTATAGCAGACCGGCAACCTCTATTTTTCATGAACTGATTATTTCTACCGAATTAAATAATGCAGCTCTACCAAGGGTACAATAAGGCTAAAAGTAATGAAACCATAATGTCTACGAGTGCCCGAGCACAAGATGCGGCAGTCAGTGCGGTGCACAGAATTTGGAGGTTGTGACATGGAAACCACAAATACCAGTAATCAAATGTCAAATACTACTGTTAATCCGGCAGAATATTTAAACCTGGAAGAAAAACAGGACATCAGGCTTACTTCAGCAGAGCTGGCCAACCTTTGGTCAGGCTTCATGAGCAGCAGCTTAAAAGAATGCGTTGCCAAGTACCTTCTTGCCCAGGTTCAGGACGAAGAAATAAGCGGGGTTTTAGAATATGCTTTACATATAGCCAGGCAACACGGTCAAACAATTTCGGCCATCTATCAAAAGGAACAACATCCCCTACCACGCGGCTTTACCGACGAAGACGTCAACATAAACGCACCCCGCTTATTCACAGACCAGTTCATTTTAAGCTATATGGAATTTATGGCTGAAATCAGAATTAACGGTTATGCCACAGCTTTGACAATGACAGCCCGTACCGATATACGAAAATACTTCACAGAATGTTTGGCTTCAGCTGCGGAGCTTTATAACAAAACAGCCAGTGTAATTCTAGCCAAGGGTCTTTACTTGAGGGCACCCCAAATACCAATACCTGACCGGGTTGATTTTGCCAAAAAAAGGTCCTTTATGACAGGCTTTCTGGGTGAGCGCAGACCGCTCACGTCACTTGAAATCTCCCATATTTTTTCAAGAGCTAAAACAAATTTTTTAAGAAAAGCTCTGTTTACAGGTTTTGCCCAGGTGGCAAAATCAGAACAAGTGCGTGATTATATGTTCAGGGGCCGGGATATAGCGATTAAACAAATCGAAGTCTTAAGCTCTCTGCTAATAAAGAACGGGCTGCCAATGCCGGCAACGTGGGACTCAGGGGTTCTACAGTCAACAGAGGCGCCGTTTTCAGATAAATTAAAGCTGCATAATGTTAGAATTTTTAATGCTATGGAAATTGGCAATCTCGGAAAAGCAATTTCAGTCGGCATAAGACACGATGTAGCAGTTACTTTCACCCGCTTAACGGCCGAAGTGGCAAAATACTCAGAGGACGGTGTGAATATTCTTATTGATAACGCCTGGCTGGAGGAGCCTCCACAGGCAGCTGACCCGGATGCACTGAAAAGGAAAATGCATTAAGAACTCCAGGTAAACACGGTTTGGCAATCCGGATGGAACAACCTCCTCAAGTGGTCAGGCATGAAGAATTGACAACAGTGTAAAGTTCTCAGGCACGCAACGCCAGGAACTGGTCTGATCACTTCATGGCGCGAGAAGGAGCGTCAACCAAGGTGATACTGTTGAGGATCACTTCTTCCTCTAAGACTAATTGCCCCTGCTGGTAATACTTGCGGCGAATCTCAGCCCGGGGTATTACTGCGGTAAGTTCGTTTTGAGGCTGGGTAGTATTGTCCCGCACGATCCGGACCACGATCTCGCCCAGGATAATTTCCAGCTTATTTTTAACTATTTCCTCAGCACCTGGTTGGTTGGCGCCAAGTGACCATCTAGTCTTTTTGAAAACCTTTTTTTTATTGAACAGGTTGAGCCCGAACATCTTAATGATCCTTCTTATTCTAAATTAAATAGTCCTTATTTATTCATTCAATCAGCAGGAAAAACTCAACAACCCACCAGGTTAAGCCGGTGGGTTATCTTTTCGGACTTCTGCCGGCTGACAGCCGCCTGCGCTAAAAAGCCAGTGCTTAAAACCAAACCGCCTTCCCGGGGACGAAAGCAATCCCTGGAAAAATAAAATGGGTGCTGCTATACAATATGCGAAAATTATGGATTTAGGTGCCGGGTGAAGGAAATTTGTTGTTCAGCTTTGGCCTGGCTTAAATTCTGATCTATTCCTCAGTAACATTCTGGTTATTACTCCATACAATGCTATCAGAAAGAGGTGTTTTCTATGATGGACAATGCTAAAACAAGAAATGTTACTGCAGATAAGGCCGAACAAATCAAAACAAACAATGTATATAATAATTGTCCGTTCTGTGGCCGGGGGACCAGTCCGCTGCTGACGCCATATCCAGGCTATCCATACATTAACTATAAATATTTCCCCACCTACATGTATGTGCCGCAATATGCTTATCCGGAAGCCCTGAGGCTAATTATTGCGTCGGTAAGCGGCGAGAGAGAAGATGAATTATTTTATAATTACATGCTTAGTGTTGCTCCACCTGCACAAAAAGAAATTGTTGCAGCGATTCGAGACGATGAAATTAAACATAATAAGATGCTCAGAGAGCTGTATTGGCAGCTGACAGGCCAGGAAATTCCACCGGCCCAGAACGATGCTTTCCAGCCTCCTGAAAGTTATTGCAACGGGATTACAAAGGCCCTGTTCGGGGAGCTTGCTGCGGTTGAAAGATATAGAAAAATATTATTCGGCCTTGAATTTTTACCATATAGAAATATGATCACTGAAATCTACACTGATGAATTAAAGCATGGCTCTAAATGGAACTACCTTTATACACTTAACTGCAGCTGTTCCATGCCGCAAGGAGCAGTAAATCATACCTTATAGAACAGCGCCGCCTTCTACCAGAACATCTTTAAAGCAGGCGACTAGTTATATAATCATGACCACCCGCTCAGCGGGTGGTTTGCTCTAGCCCTATAAGGGCTTGGTTCTAAGCTGAGTCTCAAGACTCGCTGACAATTCCACCAACCGCATTCATGCCCCACAACCCTTAAAAGGGTACTTGACATACATTTGTCCTGAATATTTATGTTTTGGTCATAACCTTTTCTTACTTCTAATTTCATAACATCTTCTAAACTAAGATATAGCATTCAGCCTATCAACAACTAAAACTGAAAAGATCTGCTCATAGCTAAGGCTTTTTGGAACCACCTGCATAGCAGGTGGTTTTCGTTATACAAAAAAAATCACCGCGATTGCCGCCGGAGCCGCCGGCAGATCTTTAACCGGGCCTGTCAAAGACGGGTTAATCAATACCGCCTGCAAGCCTGTTAGAACAGCGGGGCAAAAATACGCAAGACACCCTGGGCCATTTTCACGCGCCACCGCCTTGCCTGCCAGTCCGTTAAATTTATTTCCTGGCTGACGGCGAAAATATCCAATAGGTCCTTCTTGATCTCCTCCAGCACCGGGGCGCCGCAAATCCATACCGCGTCTTCAAAGTGCAGATAGAAACTCCGGTAATCCATATTTATACTGCCCACGATGCCGTTGTCATCATCACTGAGGATCATCTTGGCGTGAATAAACCCGGGCGTATATTCGTAAATCCTGACGCCGGCCTTGAGCAGGTCGCCGTAATTGGAGCGGGTCACCATATGCACATACCAGTGGTCCCAAATTTTGGGGGTCACTATTCTCACGTCAGTGCCGCTTTTTGCGGCAATACATAAGGTTTCCTTCATTAAATTGTCGATAATCAGGTACGGGGTGGTAATATAAACATATTCCTGAGCCCTGGTAATGATTTGGCTGTAGGTTTCCTCAGCCGGGTTGTTCGGGTTATTGGTCGGCCCGTCCGCAAAGGGCTGGTAAAAACCGGCGCCGGCGACCTGGCAGGTGGGCGCGTAGCTCAGGTAATCAGACTGCAGATATGATTCGGACTCCCACATTTGCAGGAAGGTCACGGTCAGGGTCCACACGGCATCCCCCTCGAGCCTCACCGCGGTGTCCTTCCAGTGCCCCAGCCGGGAGTCGAGGTTGACGTACTCGTCGGCAATGTTGGTGCCGCCGGTGTAGCCGATATTGCTGTCGATGACGGCGATTTTTTGGTGGTTGCGGTAGTTGATAATCAGCCTGAGAATATTGCGGTGTACGGGGTTGAACCTGATCACCTGGATATTCTCGCGCCTTAATTCCGTGTCGATCGCCTCCGGCAGCTTGGTGATGCTCCCAAAGTCATCGAACAGGACGCGCACCTCCACCCCCTCGGCCGCCTTGCAGCGCAGGACGTCGTGCACCCGGTCCCAGAGCTGTCCGTCACCGATTATGAAAAATTCCAGGAAAATAAATTTCTCGGCGCCTTCCATATCCTTCAGCAGCTGCGCAAACTGCAATTCACCCACAGGATAGTAGCTGCATTTGGTATTCCTATAAACCGGAAAGCCCTCGTTGCGCAAAAAGCTGGCAATCCTCTGCCGGTCGGGATGCCGGCGCTGAAACTCGGCGTACACCTCCGGGTCCTGGTTTAGAAAGGCCCGTCCCCGGTCCATGGTCTCGCGAATTCTCTTGCTCCTGCTGTGGGTTAAACCCGTTGTGCCCCAAAGCATAAAAAGCAAATAACCGAACACGGGCAGGATCAGCATGACAATCAGCCATACAATAGTGTAGGAAGAGTTATAGTTTTTACTGACCAGCATAATTACGGCCACGGCTCCCAATACTTCCAGCAGCAGGTACAGGTAAACCGCATTATGCCTTAGCGCTTCAACGGTATAGGTCAGCAAAAACAACTGGGCCAGCAGGGCCACAAAGACGATGACCACCCGCACCGTTCCCGGTGTCCTTTTTTCCCTCTTTTTTACTGTTTCTGGCCCGGGCTCACACTTCATCCCTTCTTCACCTTCTCCAGTTCATCCTAATATTATTATCAGACGTCGGACTTGAGTCATAGCGGCGGTTTAATTGTCCAACTGTTGGACGATAAACTTATGCAGGACAGCACAGGGTTCTCTGCCGGCTGCGATCTTAACTATATTTTCTGAATTATTATATCATCTTACTCGGGCAAATTTCCGGATATACACCTGATTCACGGTGCGAGAGTAATTCTAGCAGATAGCTACTCAATATATTAATAAAATGCATCTTAGATAGCAATTATGATTGTAGTGACACCGGTGAAATAGAATTCCTTTATTCATGATCATGGTGGTACACCTGTTTGCGGGGATGATCTTTTACCTGTTGCATACCCGGTTCGGACAGGAAATAAATGCGGTACTTCCGCAGCTTTGTGGCCTACGGCACCATAGCCTTTGCTTTGATTATCAATATTAAGCATGAGGACAGGTAAAAAAGGCCTCCCCAGTTGCTGGGGAGGTGCAGCGAAGATAACTAGACTTAAGGGACGAAAATAGGAGGGGAGGTACTATATAAAGCTAAGCTTATACGAACTATTTTACGTGGCCGTACCACTGATGCTCCTTCTGAAAAGGACATTAAAGGATGGAACGTGTAATAGCGCTCTTAAGCGTGCTCAGGGGAATACCCATTTTTTCGGCAACGCTCAGCTGCACGTCTTGCGGCACATGCAGCCCGTAATACTCGTGAATCCAATACAGCACTTCGTTCAGTTCGTCTTTATTACCTTCATGGCGAGTGACTTCCATTTTTCTCTCTCCTTACGTTTTGGATTTTTGTAATATAATGCTCTTATTTTCGAGAACATTATATTATGAACGTTCATTAACCTATGTTGTTGCATTCACCCGTTGTTAATTAACGTTTAGCATTATATGAACGGACACCTTTAATTGTGCGTTGAGGAATCTATTTTTTCGGCAACGCTCAGCAGCACTTCTTCCGGTATTTGCAGCCCGTAATACTCCCGCATCCATTGCAACAACTCAAGAAGCTCATCCTTTGTACTTTCACGCTGGGCGACTTCCATTTTCCTCTCTCCTCGCATTGTAATTTTTTGGAATGCGGCTACTAATTCTAGGGGGCATTTAATTAATTAATATTTTTTAACCTTAACGAATATGATAGGATTATATTAATTAACATTAATTACATTTATATATACGCAAGCTCCGTGCCACAAATTCCAATATTGAGTTATTTCAGGGAAAATGTTCTTCACCCAAAGCTATACAATTCCGCCAATGGCTATAAAATATGGTGTCCGCTAGCTAGTTTTGACCTACCCAGGCCGCCCAGGAAAAAAACCTGTTAACTTACCGCTTAAATGCCTATTTTTATATGTACGAAGACAGTACAGTGTGTGATTACAGGACACAAAATGGACAAAAACGAGACAGTTAAATCACCGCACAACAAAGTGCATTACAAGTGAAAGTAAGCACAAGTTAAATGTAATAAAAAAGCAAGTAGAAAACTACTCGCTTTTTTTCCATACTTTAACCAGCACCCCGGACATTTGAGCGCCAGTTTGGGGGCTGCAAGCCTCCCCTTTTTATATTATTTTGGTAGCTTGATTAGTCGCAAACAGGTCCATCTTCAAAACAACCACAGTTGCCGGGATTCCAATCTTCACAGGCGCCGTTGAATACGTTTACACAGCGGACATCGCGGAAAATAAAAGCAACTAACGCCGGGCTGGTGCAGGGGCATCTTGTCGGCAACGGGGGAGGAAGAGTAGGACGTATTGACCGCTCCATTTCCATTGCTTCCTTCATGGCATCGATTGTAGTCTCATCCATCAATAATAACCTCCTGAATTATATCTTTATAAGATAATATGTGGAAGTGTCTCTAATGGTGCGCCTTGTGCCGGGCATAAGTTTAATTGTCCAACTGTTGGACGATTAAACAAGACCCCTAAGAAAACATACTTCACTTTGGCCATGGGCTGATCCCTGGTTTCTTCCCGGATAAACCCGCACAACAGTAGCAATTTCAAAAAGAGGGTTATTTAGCCCATTTTATTTTCCTTTACAGCCTAAACTAGTCGCAAACTCCAGGATCAAAATCGCCGCAGTTGCCGGGGTTCCAATCTTCACAGGCGCCGTTGAATACGTTTACGCAGCGGACTTCCCTGAAAATGAAAGCAACTAAAGCCGGGCTGGAGCACCTGGTCGGCTTCTGGGCGGGGCAGTGCGGGCCCATTGAACGGTTTAGTTCCATTACTTCTTTCATGGCATCGATAGTAGTTTCATCCATCACAATAAGAAACCTCCTGTTTTATCTTTACTAGATAATATGCGAAGGTAGTTAGGATGGTGCGCCTGATAAGACAGAAAGCCCCTGTCTCGCCGGAAGCGATGCCAGGGGCTGATTTTATCATCTGGTAAACTTATTTAGAAGCCAGGTCCAACAAACATACCTGCTGCCTCTGGTCCGGCAGTTTGCCAGCCAGAATTTCCAGTTGTTTTTGCTCTGAGTAGTTTGGATAGAGCTTCAAGAATTCATTTACCGGCGCAATCGGCAATTTAATGTAACCGGTTATGTAATGCATCGGCACAACCAGGTACGGGTTTAATTGAGCGGCAACTTCTTTGGCCTCTCCCGCGTTAATGGTGTAATAACCACCGACCGGTATCAGCAGCACATCAACTTCACCGATTTGTTTTAAGGTTGGCTGGTCCAGCAGGTGACCAAGGTCCCCCAGGTGACAGATCCTGATTCCTTCTACCTGAAAAACAAAAATAATATTCTCTCCCCGCTGGGAGCCATTTCTCATATCGTGGAAGGATTTGACGCCGGTTATTTTTACTCCGTCAATGTTATGTTCACCAGCTGTTTCGACAACCTTAGGCTTCCCCGGCACTGTATCTATACCATTATGGTCACTATGCTGGTGGCTTATGGTAACAATGTCTGCAGCTATGTTTGGCACAGGGTACCCAAAGTTTTTATAAAATGGGTCCGTAATTATTTTCTTTTGCGGCGTTTCAATCAAAAAGCAAGAGTGGCCGTACCAAAATATCTTGATCCCACTGTCTGCCATCTTAATAATCACCCCTATTTATAAATAATTTAATCCTGGCTTGTGCTCTGACCTAACATTATAGATCTGGAAGATCCTCTGGATGCCCTCTTAGATTGTAATCGATCACTCCATTAACTCGTCAGTTTTGACGGAGCAAACCATTATTTCTTGCTTTATAATTCCTGTTTCTTTATATGAATTCTTCCCCGGTTATTATACCTGAATCTTTCAATTCAACCAACTTTCTTATTTTTAATTAGTTCAAAACCTGACCATTACTTCCCTATTGACCTCAACGGTAAAAAAATTGAGGCCGTGTTAAAAACAGCCTCTTCAGGTGGTGCCACGGGTCGGAATCGAACCAACGACACGCGGATTTTCAGTCCGCTGCTCTACCAACTGAGCTACCGTGGCATATTTATGTGCATTTTTGCAACACTGGTAAAATACTCAAGTCTTTTGTCTAGGTATAATATAGCACAATATTTAACGGAATAGAACTGAAAAATAATGTATTATTGATCCGTTTCCAGGATCTCATTTTAATAAAAAGCAGTAAACTTATTTTGACTAATAACTTTGAACGATGATATTCCCTTCCTTGTAATCTATACATAGTTTTCCCAGAATAGCTTATCTTAACCCCTCCGGACGGAGGGCGATATTTTAAAAAACTACAGTCCTTTTCAAGATACCCTTGCAGTCAAGGAGATGGGTTGCACAGGATATGCAAGGGTCAAATGAGCGAATAGTCCGTCCAAGAATAGTAAAGAGCATGTCCTGATTTTCTATTTCGGTTCCAACAAGTGCGCTTTCCAATGGCCCGCGTCCTCCGCACTCGTCTTTAGGTGAAAAATTCCATACCGTCGGTGTAATAATATTGTATTTTACAACTCTTTCATCTTCAGTAATCATGGTATGCAAGAGTGCGCCTCTCATCGCATCAGTCACGGCTGTTACTTCTTTCTTTACCGGGGTACTTTTTTGCCTAATTGGAGGAGGGCCGGGTTTCAGTTTTTTGAACCACTCCTGCACTAATTCTGTAAGCAGGAGGGTTTCCATGGTGCGAGTATAGATCCTATCCATCGTAGCCGTGCCTCCCTTATAAAACCCGTTGATGATCATACGGGCAAGCGGGCCTACTTGAAAATGGCGGCCTGCATACCGTACAGATTTTATCCAGGTATAAGCCCCTGATTTGAGAGGATCCGGCATTATTTCATCAGCAGCAGTTTTGTCAAACCAGGAACTGGTTATGTTTTCATTAATCAGTTCTAATTGTGGAGGGTATAACTGACCATCTGCCAGCACACCACTTCTCCATAAAAAATTTTCATTTCTCGTTCCAAATCTGAACAAGCCAAAAAGATAAAAATTGGGCCGGTTTAATTCCAATTCGAAAATAATCGCTATAAACCCGTGATATTAGCTCGGTATCGTGAACCATCCTGCTTTTTACAAATTCACTTATGCTGCCGATCAGTGCTAAAGCCTGTTCAACTTTATCTGCTGTAGGGGCTGCGGCAACGCCGCCATGGACAAAACTGTGCTGGTGAGGAGCTTTACCGCCGAATAAGGCTAAGATTTGATGGCATTCCTGGGCCGCTTTCACTGCTTCAAAGTAATACCCTGCCAAGCAAAGGTTATCTTCAGAATTAAATCGGAGGTCAGTAGGGTTTTGCCCATGGAAGGGAGGGTGGTCAGGCATTTTCACGAAATCAGGCAGGCTAAAAAATAAAAGTGTCTCATATGATTTTGTAAAAAATCTGCTGCAAACATTATATTGCGAAGTACAACTGATTTAATATTTAATCTGAATAATCGTAATTAACAATATCTTCAAAGGAAAAAAACAAATTACATAGAATAACTCCATTAATACTAAAAAAATGATGGGAGCATCGATGTTGAATGAAGAACTACTCTGTAAGACCAGTCAGAAACTTTTGGACATGATTGAAGAGGAAATAAAAAAGCACCGTGACCATCTTGAAGAACTGGTAAAAGTGCGGACGATTGAGTTAGAAATTGCTAAAGAACAACTTCAGCAGGAAATTAATGAGCGGAGAAAACTAGAAGAATCCTTAAAAGAGAATGAAGAACGTTACCGGCAGCTTGTTGACCTTTCACCAGATGCCGTGGTCATTCATAGCGAAGGTAAGATTGAATTTATTAACGAGGCGGGAGCAAGACTTGTTGGTGCGCCCAGTACCGGAGAGATTATTGGAAAGTCCATCTTGGATTTTGCTCACCCGGATTTTAAAAAAGTTATTCAGGAACGTTGGAAGCAAATTAAGGATACAGGTACAGCTTTATCTTTTATTGAAGGAAAGTTGATTCATTTTAACGGAGAGGTTATTGATATCGAATCAGCGGTTACCCCTATAACCTTTCAAGGCAAGTCAGCGATGCAGGCAGTAATGCGTGACATCTCCGAGCGTAAGAGAACAGAGAAGGCATTGAAAGACTCTAATGAAAGATTAATTACGGTGTTAGACAGCCTTGATGCAGCTGTTTACGTTGCTGATATGGAGAATTATGAGGTCCTTTATACAAATCAGTACATGAGAGATAAATTTGGTGTTGTTGAAGGAGATACTTGCTGGCAAAAGATTCAAGAAAACCAATCCGGCCCTTGTGTTTTTTGCACTAATAATAAATTAATAAGCAGCAATGGTGAACCCACGGGCTTATACAACTGGGATTTTCGAAATACACGCAACGGGATATGGGTACATTGCCGTGACCGGGCCATAAGATGGATAGATGGCCGGATGGTCAAGTTGGAAATTGCTACAAATATAACATCGCGCAAGAATGTTGAGGAAGCGCTTAAGAATGAACGGCAGAGGTTGTTTTCCCTTTTGGATAAACTGCCCGCATATGTATGTCTTATTGCGCCCGATTATTCATTTCGATTTACCAATAGTTATTTTCGTGAGCGTTTTGGCGAAACGGACGGAAAGACATGTTATGAAGTTTTTCGAGGCAGAAATACCCCCTGCAAGAAATGTCCCATTTTTAGTGTTTTTGATACACAAGTTCCCCAGGAGCGGGATTGGACCAGTTTATCCGGGGCTACTTATCAGATGTATGATTACCCTTTTAAGGATTTTGACGGTTCCCCGCTGGTACTTGAGCTGGGGATTGATATTACCGAACGCAAGCAGTCTGAAAAAGTTATTAATGAATTGAAGGAACAGTATCAGCGTTTGGTGAACGAGGCACTCGTCGGCGTGTATATTTTTCAGGACGGTTCTCTTTGCTTTGTTAACCCGAAATTCGCTGAGATTTTTGGTTATACCGTTGATGAACTAAATAAAATAAATCCTGTAGAGCTCGTAAGTCCTGATGATTTAGCCATGGTCCGTAAGCTTTTCAGACAAGGGCTGGACGGAGAGGTTAATTCAATAAAGTTCAATCTGCGGGGCCTGAAGAAAGACGGAAGCGTTATTTATATTGATGTATACAGTTTGAAGTCATCATTTCAAGGGCGTCCGGCAATACAGGGCATGCTCCAGGATGTTACAGAGCAAAAGCATGCCTTAGAAACACTGCGGCTTTCAGAAGAGCGCTTCTCCAAAGCCTTTAATGCCGGCCCCAACCCGATGGCCATCACCACAATTGAAAGTGGACAAATAATAGACATTAATAACAATTTCCTCAGCTTTTTCGGCTATTCCCGTCAGGAAGTTTTATATCGTACAGCTAAAGCATTTAAAGCATTAAATCTATATGAGCATCCGGAGGACCGTGCTAAGATCATTGAAAGCGTAATGGAAAAGGGATTTGTTAAAAACCTGGACATTAACTTCCGAATTAAATCAGGGGAGATTAAAATTGGTCTTTTTTCTTCAGATATTATTGTTATCGGCAGTGAAAAGTATCTATTAAGTGTAATCAGTGATATCACCGAGCTTAAACAGGTTGAAAAAAAGTTGCGTTTATCAGAAGAAAGGTTTTACAAGGCTTTTTACAACAATCCTATCCCAATGGTTATTGTAAGGCAGGGGAATGATCAGCACATTGAAGTAAACAAAAGTTATGAGCGTTACTTCGGTTTTAATCGTGAAGAAATAATCGGCCGCACTGTTTTAGATATGGGTCTCTTTGCCGAAAGTGAAAAATTTAAACTTTATAGAAAAATTGTAACAGAACAGGGGTATGTTCATAATTTTGGCGTCATATTTAAAACCAAATTTAACGATTCTCGCAATGTTTTAATGTCAGCTGAGATAATTGAACTAAACAACGAAGAATGCAGGCTTATTACTTTGAATGACATTACCGATTTAAAAAAGATAGAAAATGAAATTGCACGCCTAGAACGCATGAATCTTATCGGACAAATGGCCGCAGGAATCGGGCACGAAATCAGGAATCCCATGACTACCGTGCGCGGGTTTCTGCAAATATACAGAAAAAAAGATTCATTTGTTGAATATAAAGACTCCTTTGACCTGATGATTGATGAGCTGGACCGGGCTAATTCAATAATTACTGAGTTCTTATCTTTGGCGAGAAACAAACCGGTAGATTTAAAGCGGCAAAATATTAATCAAATTCTGCAGAAACTTTTCCCCTTAATTCAGGCTGATGCTTTCGATAATGACAAGTTTATCGAATTAGAATTAACGGAGACTGTGGACTTGCTCCTGGACGAAAAAGAAATTATCCAACTGATTTTAAACCTGGTTAGAAATGGATTAGAAGCAATGACAGCCGGCAGAACATTAACCATAAGAACCTTCTTGGAAGATAATCAGGTTGTGCTGGCAGTGGAGGATCAAGGTTCAGGCATAAAACCTGAAGCGCTTGATCAGATAGGAACACCATTTTTTACAACTAAAGAAAATGGGACGGGGTTAGGGCTTTCGGTTTGTTACAGCATCGTGGAAAGACACAATGCCACCATAAATATTGAGACCGGGTCCAGTGGAACTACTGTCTTTGTCCGGTTTGAACAATAAAAAAATCTTCCTTTACCACAATACCTGGCAGCAAATTCATCAAGAGTAACAAAAAAACCAGCAAATCAATAAAATATGGTAAAAACAAAGAAGAGTGGTTATATGAATTCACACGATACCCCAGGTGAGACCTCTGCAGTTGTGCATGAAGTGAACTCTGCCAGCTCTCCCGCCGGTCAGAGTAACCTTACCTTAGGCCACCCGCAGGGCGCCCTGGGATGCGGCAACCTGCTGCAGAACCTTAGCTTTGAAACAGGTTTAACCGGCTGGACAACGGATAATGCCACAGCAGCGGACAACAACCCCTTTGAGGGCACGCAGGTGGCCAGACTGGGGCCGGGTGTGGCCAGCATATTTCAGGATGTTTCATTGGATGAGCTGAGCCATTGCCCATTATACAAAACTTCCCCAACGACACCATTGAATTAGACCAGATTATTTTAACCCCGATAGCTGGCAGGAACCTGGTGCAAAATCCTGGCTTTCAGTTGGGCCTGGCCAATTGGGTCCCTACCAGCAGCGGAACAAGATTTTTTGCAAATTATGAGGGTACTGCCCGGCAGGACATTACTTCCTGTTTAACTTTGGCTACAGGGCAAACGGACCATCACCTGGTGACTTACTGGCCGAGGTCCGCTGGCTCGATAAAAACAACAACGACATTGGCCTGGGGCTAAGCCTGGTCGTGCCTTCCGTTGCAAGTGCAACTGTTGATTGGCGTGTTTATACCGGCATCACAGAACCTGCCCCCCGGTGCGCTGTGACCGCGAGTATTCAATTCTCCAAATCTCAAGGCTCTGAAGCAATTGATATCGACAACGTTGTATTGAGCCGTTTAAAATAGAAAGAAGCATTACTTTCTCATAAAGAAGCCATACGAAACTGATAAAAACGTGTGGCTTTCTGCTTGCTACGGGTTTTACGCAGGTATAGAACCCTCCGGCTCAGGTCATTATAAATACGCAATGAAGATTTGAATTAGGAGGGATTACTTTGGCTAAACCCGATAACCGGGCGGATAACGAAGTGCACCTGCAACAACATGTCGACCATACTATCGGAAATCTGCATGAGGCAAAGGACTACCTGGAAGAGCACGCGGATGAGCTGACACCTGACGAGAAGCAAAATATCAAGGCAAAAAACGCGCGGCGCAAAGAAAGTATGAAAAGTTTTATAGCGGAAAAAAGAGACGAAGCGCAACAGTAATTCCTTCAGTTTAGTAACCTTAATAGTATCCTTTTTAACCCCATGCAGCCCCTTCCGGTTTAGGAAGAGGCTGCATTTTCTCTATATTGGTAAACCTTCCATCAATTTATGGGCTATGGGTATATCCGCAGGAAGCAGGTCGTAAGACAATAAATCACGGACACCCACCCAGCGATAAGCATCATGAACACTCAAACAGATGTCTTCACTGACCAGATCTACTTGATAGGCTAATAGCCGGATGACCCCTTTGGGGTACTCAAAGATGCTTTCAGCAATAAAATTGTTGACTTTGGTTTCTATTCCCAGCTCCTCCAAAAGCTCTCGCTGCAAGCACTCTTGAGGAGTTTCCAGTGCTTCAATTTTCCCGCCGGGAAATTCCCAACCCCCCGCATGCTTCTCACCCGGAGCCCTGCGGGCAATCAATACTCTTTCGTCTTTGAATATAATTGCTGCTGTAACATCTTTCATCTACCGCATTGCTCCGTTCTTTTCCTGGTAAGTTCCTTGCTTGCATCATAAATAGTATCACTAATATTATTACATTTAAGCAGCTTTCCGCTGTTTTAGAGATCTTTATTCAGATAGATTTTTAGGGAGCAAATAAAAGAAACGGCAAGAACGACAAGAGTTATTAAAACCGCCGCCAGGTAAACCATGATTACATTTTCGCTGGAAAATTGCATTATGTTATTAATAAAAGGCACCGGGTTTTCCATAAAGTAATTGAAAATCGCGCCAGGGGCAAAAAATATGAGCATGAAAAAGAAGATATAGACAATCTGCACCCACCTGCCGCCTGTTTTGAAGTAAACGGGTACATAAACCGCGAGCAGGATACTGACAGACACAAAGGTAATAATCAGGTCATAGAATTCTGGATATCTGACGTCAAAAGGAAGCGGGCTGACTCTGAATAAAAGTCCCACGGCTGTTAAAAGCATTAAGGAGAGGGCAATGAAAACAACCATGGACAAGTATTTGGCAGACACTATTTCACTGCGCTTAACGGGTAAGCTGCTCATAATGATGATGGTATTGTTCTTAAAATCAGCCTGCAGGGCAGTTAAAATGAAGATATAGGATATCGCCACCGCCCCCATGCTGTAGACAAATTGTGAGAAAGGCGGCCGCGCAAAGGCAAAAAACAAAAATATGCTGTATAGCAAGGCAAAAATCGCGGTCCTTTTTTGCACCAGAATATCTTTTAGAATTAAATTAAGCATCCTTGGGCACCCTCCTTACGGTGTAGAGCATAATGTCGTGTAGATCCGCCTTTTCAAACAACGCCCTGTCTCCAAGCTGCGCCTTGACCCGGGCGGGGTCCCGGCAGAGGGCCTGAAAGCCAAACTCATTTTCCCGCAAGCCGACAAAAAGCCGGCGGCTTTCCTCCGTTAAAAGCTCCTTACCGCCCTTGACGATGGCGTAACTGCCCAGGATCTCGTCTTTTACCCCGTTGAAAACAACTTTCCCCTCGTTAATAAAGCAAACATAATCGGCAATTTTGTCCAGGTCCGCGGTGATATGGGTGGAAAAGAGCACTCCTTTGCCGCCGTCTTGCAGCAAGTCTTGCAAAATTTCCAAAAACTCCTCTCGAAAAACAGGGTCGAGGCCGGAGGTAGGCTCATCCAGGACGATCAGGTCGGCGTGGTGAGACAGGGCCACAGCCAGGGAGAACTTTGTTTTCATGCCCCTGGACAGCTCTTTGATCTTTTTCCCCCCGGGCAAGCCGAAGGCGGCCAGGTAATGCTGAAAAACGCGCTCGTCCCAGTTCCTGTAGAAAGGCGCGATTATTCGCTTCATTTCCAGCACACTGAGCTCCTCATAATAATAGCAATCCTCATAAACGAAACCGATCCTTTGCTTGATCTCTCTTTCCTCCTGCTGGTGATCCCGCCCGAACACCCTGATTTCACCTGCGTCTTTTTTGACCAGGTTCATAATCAGCTTAATCGTGGTGGTCTTTCCGGCCCCGTTGGGTCCAATGAAACCCATAATATAGCCGTACGGCACGGAGAAGGAGACATTATCGAGCTGAAAGTCTTTATATTTTTTGGAGAGGTTATTCACTTCCAGGATATTTTCCACTGCAGCTACACCTCCTGATAAAGCAAATCCAGCATTACATGCAATTCAGCCAGGCTGATGCCCAACAATCGACAGTCGGCCACTATTTCAATCATCTTTTCCTCCACCATTCTCATCCTTTTTTCTTTCAGCAATTCCGCACTTTGCTCCGCCACATAGGAGCCCTTTCCAGGCACAGTCACGATGAAACCATCCCGCTCCAGCTCTTCATACGCCCTTTTGCTGGTAATGACGCTGATCTGGAGCTCCCGGGCCAGGTTTCTGATGGAGGGCAGCAGTTCACCGGGCTTAAGCACTCCCGTGATGATACTGTTTTTGATTTGCCTGTAAATTTGTTCGTAAATGGGCTCCTGAGAAGAGTTGGCGATAATTATGTTCACTCATTCCCACCCCTGCGCTATTACAATATATACTGTACATATTGTGTATACACAGTATATGCTATATATTTATTGTTTGTCAACACGAATTTTTGAAATATATGTGGATAATGCCGACCTGCACCACCTCTATTACGGCAAGCTGATGCGGACACAATAATAGGTTCAAGTCCGAAATTTTCCATTTAATACCAAGTATCATTTATGCCGCTTTGAACATACTACCATCATAAAGGTTCGTAATGGCCGAGCCAAGATTGTTACAGGGTCGAAAGGCTCTGTAACAGTCGGCCAAAGGTTAATATTGGGTCAAAAGGCTCAATATTAGCCGGCGGGCAGATTGGTAAGTGTTCCGGCAGGCTTGATTATAGTCAATATGGATTATAATCAGGTCGTAAGGGATGCTTATCAGTCGAGCTAAGATTATCATAGGTGCCGACACATTTTAGCACTTTTTAACAGTGTTTTGTATGAGGTTTATAACGGTCGAGAGATCGTTATGGGCTTCTAAGGTATCTATGATAGCCGAGCAAAGGTTATTACAGGTGTCGTAATGGTTTATGGCAGTCGAAAGATTGTCATAAGCTGCGTAGATATCTGTAATATCTGTAGTGAAGGTCATTACGGGCTTTTCAAAGAGAAACCTTCCTCTGATTGAGGAAGGTTTCTTGTAATCTGATACCACGCCTTGAATTACTGGTTACCTTTCCAATAATAGGATTTGCATTTCATCTATTAACATGGTATAATTTTTTTTGTTGTCGCGGGGTAGAGCAGCTGGTAGCTCGTCGGGCTCATAACCCGAAGGTCAAGGGTTCAAATCCCTTCCCCGCAACCAACTTAAACATCACCACCACTGTGGTGGTTTTTTATTGTCCAGCAGCTTTATTTTAGCGTCACCACATCATCTTTATACCCTGGCCGGTGATTTCGATATAAAAAGCTTAGAAAAATCTCAAAAAAACCTGCTATTAGTTGTATTCCACGCAGAGTATAATCCTGTTTAGCTTAATTCCTTAACCTATCCTTGAGCCCGGTATTTCTTTCAGTAACCTTATTATTTTTAACAGCACATTCAATAGCCTTCTTGCTGCCGATAATAATCACAATCTTCTTTGCGCGGGTAACACCAGTGTAAAGGAGATTTTTTTGTAGCATGATAAAATGCTGCATGGTAAGCGGAATAATCACTATCGGGTACTCGGAGCCCTGAGCCTTGTGGATGGTGGTAGCATAGGACAAAACAACCTCATCCAGGTCTGAGATGTCGTATAATACTTGAACTCCATCAAAATCTATGGTAAGGGAATCATCTTCTATGCTCACGTCCGATACTATGCCGATATCACCGTTAAAAACGTTCTTGTCGTAGTTGTTTCTTACCTGCATGACCTTGTCGTGTAGTCTATATTCTGTACCGCCCCTTCTTAAAGATAAAGAATGCTTATTCAGTGACGCCTGCAATTGTATATTCATATTCATTGCACCGGTTTCACCCCGCTGCATGGGGCAAAGCACCTGAATGTCACGAACCGGGTCTGCCTTGTAATATGATGGCAGGCGAGTGGAACAGAGCTGCCTGATTATGTCTGGTATCCCGGCAGGATCATTGGCTTCAATGAAAAAGAAGTTGCTGTTTTTATCCGCCTTGATATCAGGGAAAAGCCCTTCGTTAATACGGTGAGCATTTCTGACGATTGCACTCCCCAGGGCTTGCCGGAATATGCGTTCCAGCTTTATAACCGGCACTACACCCGAGTTGATTATATCTCGCAGCACATTGCCAGGACCAACGGAAGGCAACTGATCAACATCACCAACAATGATGATAATCATATTGTCTGGGATGGCCTTAAACAGATTATACATAAGCACTATATCAATCATAGAGGCTTCATCAATGATCAGCACATCGCCTTCGAGAGGGTTATCACTGTTTTTTTGGTATCCGCCAGGCGGCTTATATTCCAACAGCCTGTGAATGGTTTTGGCTTCCATACCTGAAGTTTCGGCCAGGCGTTTTGCAGCTCGTCCGGTTGGGGCAGCCAGCAGAATTTGCATTCCAAACTCCGCAAACGCCGCTATGATGGCTAAGGTAGTAGTGGTCTTGCCGGTGCCGGGGCCCCCTGTTAAAACCATGATCTTAGATTGCACGGCACAGTGGATGGCGTCTACCTGGATCTGGTCATAAATAATTCCGGTTTTATCCTGAACCTCGCTGATTATTTGATCAACGTCATTGATTTGCTGTTTGCCTGGGGTATGTAAAATTTCAAGAATCCTTCTTGCTGTTCCGACTTCACTAAAAAACAGTGGGGGAATGTATAAAGCATCAGGTTTTTCAAGCATAACATCCTGTTCTTTAAGCATGTGATCCAGGGTGATTGAGAGAGTACCTTCTTCAATATCCAGCAGTTCAATAGCGGTCTGGATCAGCTGGTCTCTGGTGGCGTAGCAGTGGCCTTCATTGGAAAGCTCATTTAAAGTATATAAAATACCACTCCTGCAGCGCACATAGCTTTCCTGGCTAAATCCCAGCTTTGCAGCAATTATATCGGCGGTTTTAAAGCCAATGCCCCAGATATCATCGGCAAGCTTATATGGATTGGTCTTCACGATGTCAATACTGCCGTTGCCATACGCCTTATAAATCTTTACAGCATGAGAGGTATTAACCCCATGGTCCTGTAAAAAGAGCATGACATTTTTGATTTCTTTTTGTTCTTGCCAGGCAGCCTTGATCAGATTAACCCGTTTCTGCCCTATGCCAGGCACATCAATCAACCTATCCGGTTCCGTTTCAATAACATTTAGTGTGTCAGCCCCAAACTGCTGCACAATCTTTTTTGCATAACCTGGTCCGATCCCCTTGACCATTCCGCTGCCCAGGTATTTCTCTATACCGTAAGCGGTCGCAGGCAAAGTTTCCTCCCACTCAGCGGCCGCAAACTGGCGCCCGTACTTACCGTCCTGTTTCCAATTGCCTTTAAGGGTTAAAACTGACCCAACATTCACTGAAACCATGTTACCGACAACAGTCACAAGGTCACTAAACCCTTTAGCCCTAACTTTAATAACGCAAAAACCATTATCTTCATTTTTAAATGTTATGCGAACGACTACACAGCGTAATTGATCCATTGTATCAACCTGTTAAAAAGAATTGGCATTGAGATAGAACTCACTGCATATATTCCCTTTCCAAATAAAAAAACCTGCATTACTGCAGGCTTTTATTCAAGTCAACATATGGAGCGTTTCATCAGTTTAATCCAAGTAAGTTAGTCAATTTTTGCTATGCCTTCCGCAGGTATTGGTGTGCCAGGTCCACATACAGCTGCTTCGCCCCGGTCATAAATTCCTCGTCCCGGGGCTCAATATTTCTCACCACGCGGGCCGGGTTCCCGGCGGCAACGGTTTTTTCGGGAATGCGCTGCTGGTTCTTGACCACACTGCCCTCCATATTTTCACATTAAATTTTTTACCAAATTCGCTCAAATGCCTTCTTTAGCCGCTCCAGAGCCCTTTCCACCTGGGCCCGGGAACAGGCAAAATTAAGGCGCATGAAGTTATTGCCCTCAACCCCGAAGATTATGCCGGCATTAAGCACCACCCTGGTCTGCTTTATAATAAACTCCTGCAGCTTTTCCCCCGCCATCCCGCTGGCGCTAAAGTCCAGCCAGGCCAAAAAAGTGCCCTCCGGCGGGTGATATCCGACTTGCGGCATTTCCTGAGCTAAGTACCGGGTGATAAAATCCCTGTTGACCTCCAAATATGCCAGCAGTTCCTCCAGCCAGGGAGCCGCCTGGCCGTAAGCCGCCATGGTGGCGACCAGGGCAAAAATATTGGGCTTGGGATAGGCATCCCTGGTCAGCGCCCAGGCATAGACCCGGCGCAGGCGCTCATCGGGAATAATCAAGTTTGATATTTGCAGGCCGGCCATGTTGAAGGTCTTGTGGGGCGAGGTGCAGACGATCACATTTTCCTGCACGTGGTCCCCCAGGTTGAGGAAATTGATG
>MVQL01000210.1 GCA_002067205.1 Pelotomaculum sp. PtaB.Bin104 | reverse complement strand
GATAAAGTGGGCATTTTAAAAGGAAGTTTGTACTATCATTTTAGCAGCAAAGAGGAATTGCTCAATGAAGTTATAAATGAAGGAATTAATCAACTTCTTGTTGCTGCTCAACAGGTATCTGAAGAACATAAACTAAGTCCGCGGGAAAGGTCAAGGCATTTGATTGAAATTCATTTGTTACATTTAACAAAAAATAATAAGTATCTTGTAATTGCTTCCAATCAAATTGACAAGCTTACCCCCGAACATCGAGATAATTACATTGTTAAACGGGATCTTTATGAAAAGCTGCTAAGAGAAACTTTGGAGGAAGGGATTCTGGTTGATGAATTTCCTCCAGTAGATACCAAACTGACAGTTTTAGCGATTTTAGGTATGTGCAATTGGCTTATTCAATGGTACCAACATGACGGTACTTATAGCGCAGAATACATTGCCGATTACCTTAGCACTCTTATTTGCGACCGAATGTTGGCTAGCTATTGACGGAAAATTATCGGTAGCACCTGTTGCACCGGACTGGGGTGAAATGGGTTGTCGTACAGAATTGCCTTGTCCTGATTTGTTGAAAAGCCCTTCTTTATTCGGAGTGTCTGCGGAGCATAAGAAAGTCTTTCCAGTTATTAATGTTGTCTCTGCTGTGATTACTAAACGACAAGACCGTTTGCTTAAGCCGTGTGGTGGTTTGTTGGAACGCGAGAATGACTTGCTTTATTGTACTCTGATCGACCGTTACGGTGGATGGCTGACAAATGGTTTCATTAGTGGCCTTGGTCAAATCGAGTCAATTGCTTCTACTTACAATTCTTCTTTTCACCTTCTAGTCATGGGAAGGGATCGTTCATCTATGGCACTGGCAGCCTCTGAGGTGGCCGAAATGCATGGTGGAATTGTATTGGTTGAAAATGGCCAAGTTTCATTCCGGATGCCTCTTAAAATCGGTGGGGTAGCCAGCGACCGTCCTTTTTCAGCGGTTGTCAGTGAAATGAAAGAATTAGAGGATAAGGTCAGAGAGTATGGCTACCATTATAATGACTTTTTCTACACTCTGCTGTTTTTGGGTTGTGATTTTCTACCAGGGTTGAGGATTACCGCTTCAGGAATCATTGATATAAAAAAACGGCAAGTCATCGTACCTGCCAAAAAATTACCACACTAATCAACAGTTAGCTCTTGCTGCCCGACCTATGGCAGCCGGTGTGCTGGGTGTTAAGTGAGGGGAGAACCATGGAAATAGCAAAATCGCTTGAAATAAGTCAGGAAAATATGTATCCGAGTATGCAGCTAAGATTCTAATTGAAGACAATTAGTTGCGTCAAGTCTTGATATTTCTGATGTCAATAGGTGATTCCATCTCTAAAAGTCAGGTGTACCTACTAAACCAAACCACAAACAAGGTGTTATAGCTAAATGGAAAAACACTATCACCATTTCTGCAAATCTTGAACTATTGATAAATGCTATTATTCTAATAAAGATCGGGTGTTGACACTGGCTTGCCTGCCTCAATCAGCACTTTGCTGCCCAGCAAGAAAAACCCCTCAAAAAACATCAGCGAGCCGGTTCCGATTAATAGCCATTCTATGGCGAGGATATCAGATAATGGGCCAAATATTAACATTCCCAGCGGCATCATCGTGCTTGAGATCATTACTAGAACACCAAATACCCTGCCCAGAAAGTCGGTCTCTACCTTTTCCTGCAACAAAACTGTAGAGGGAGTATTAAAGACCGGCATGGCAATTCCAGCTAAGAGCATGATGGCCAGGTAAGCCCAAAAAAACGGAATCATGCCCAGTGCAAAGGTGCAGGCTCCAATAACCAGGACTGATAAAGTCATAGAGTGAACCTTATTTTTGAACCCGCCCCAGGCAGCCATGATCATGCCGCCCGCCATCATACCGGTGGAAAAGGCAACTTCAATTGCCGTCAGACGCCAAACATCCCCGCCAAAACTGCGTGTAACTTGCAGCGGCGTTAAAAATGCAACAGGTGCTGCTAAAAAGAAGAAGAAGGCACAAAATATAAAGAATTTCTTAACATAATCATGTTCTCTAATATACGTGAAACCTTGGCGCATATCGCTGAAATAGCTGACTGGCTGCTTTTCCAATGCTTTTGCATGAACTGGTACATGTAAAAACAGAAATAATACCATCACCGCTATGGCTGCTGTTACAACATCGATTAAGAATATTATTTCTATGGTGGCAACAGTAAGCAGTGCACCGCTCAGCATAGGGGAGACAAGCATCACCAGTGCTTGTATACTTCCGTTGGTAGCGTTGACCTTGGTCAGCTTATCCTCCGGCACGAGCTGTGGGAGAAAGGCTCCTACCGCCGGCATTTGAATGGCTGTTCCTAGAGCCCGGATAGCAGATACCACAAAGAGCAGCCACAGCATTTTGTAGCCGGCGAAAAATAGCAGGGCTAAAACAAGTGTTGATATCGCAATTATGGAATCGGATAACATAATGAGGGTTTTTCGATGATAACGGTCAGCCCATACCCCCGCAAAGGGAGAAAGAAAAAAGGTGGGCAGGAAACCGCAAATGATGGCTATCGTCATCATCACACCCGACTGGGTGACTAATGTAATGTGCCACATAATGGCGTACTGAACCAGTGAGGAGCCAAAAAGCGATATGGTTTGGCTGAGCAAAAACAGTACTATGTTCTTTTTCCAATTTGTAGACATATGAGAGCATTTATTCCAATCTTTTTATTAATAGCTTACCCGAATAAGGATAACATTAAATTAGACTTATTTCTACAGGGGCTTTAAGGATTGAAATAAAATAGGGAGGACGATTTGATGGTTGTCAATGAGACCTTAAAAATCATTAAGCAGCTCGTGCTGGATTTTCTTTGTCATTTTAGCATTTTATTCGCCACAAGGTCCAGAATTGCAAAAAGAACTGAAAATACCCAAGGGCTACAAACCTTACTATTCGGCTGCGCTTGGGTATAAGCAAGAAGCAGTTGTCAATGTACCGGACAGGAAGCCCAACCTTATTACATACATCAGATAATTTAAAGCGAACTGATCAAAACGGCTCCTCCAGCGCCACCTTACTGGTGGACATTGCCTGCACCAGCCAGGCTGTGCGTAGCTTGAACCCCAACAGCCTGAAAAAGTAACCGCTTCCAGGGTTTGAACTGAACCCCGGAAGCGGTTTGTTGCTATATTCTCCCTACCAAATTCCAATCGCGCTGAATTCCCGGTTGACCAGGCATCCAGCCTGCTGGGGCGGCTAACCCAGTGGCATCGGTAAAAATTAAACTTTATTATTGCATAACTTGTTTATTTTATCGGGAAAAAGCTCAATACTATTATTATCACTAATTAAGGAGGTGCAACTATGGACTTACAACGAGCGCAAGAAATAGCCGTTTCGCCGATTATGGTTAATGTTACCTATAACGGAAGCCCTGTTTATATTGAGCATGTGGATCAGGTAAAGCAAACAGTTACAGTCCACCCTTTAGACAACCCCAAGAGCAAGAAAAACGTCCCCGTAACAAGTTTATTTGAACTATAGTGATACAAAGGGTGCATGAGAAACGGCATCTTGTATGAAAGGAGATGCCGTTTCTTGCAGGGTGAAAAGTGTTAAAAAATAAATATAAACTCTCGGTTGATTGCCGGGAGTTTTTATTTTCGAAAAAGTGGTGTTGTTTATTATGCTTTAAAATAATATGTTTTGCCTGAAGTTAGTACTATTTGAGCTGGTATGTAATGGCTCTAGTATAGTTACTTCCATCATCGTGCCTCCCTCGAGGTTGAAAACTTACCTTAATGCTGTAGAAAATATTCATATTAATCGCCTTCGTAATATGGGGCGATATTTTTGGGCCAATTTTTTACACCACTGTGCCGGT
This sequence comes from Pelotomaculum sp. PtaB.Bin104, assembly GCA_002067205.1. Taxonomy (GTDB): domain Bacteria; phylum Bacillota; class Desulfotomaculia; order Desulfotomaculales; family Pelotomaculaceae; genus MVQL01. The sequence goes on along the minus strand of MVQL01000210.1, from coordinate 227,675 downwards.
ATTAAGCATGAGCTTAAGAGCCGCGCCCAATGGTACTTTAGTTACTGCCATATCCTTTTTCCTTCTTTCTTGCTGCGGCAGGCCCCAACCGGTAAGCGGGGCCACGCCTCTCAGTTCCAGCAGTTCGATCCGCTGCCTTCGTTCTTCTTAGTTGAAAATGTCTATCTTTATTCCCCCTAGCACCATACCAGACCTATATAACTAGCCCTGTGTTAATACGATAAGCCGTATAAAAAAGACACAGGAGGCTTCTTGTTGCGTCTCAGTATATATTTTCTTTAAAATATGTAACAACTTAAGCGACCTTTTTCCCGGAATATAAACAAAGAAGGAATACCTAATTCTTTGTGGAAATATTGCATAATAAAATCCAATGGGATGGAGGAGACTTATGGAGAGTGCTAACAATAGTCTTTGTATACTAGACAAACGGTTAGCCGCCGTTTGCGGATTGTTTTGTCCTGCGGTTCCTTATTTATTGGAACCAAAGAAGATCCGGAAAGGCTTAAAAAGATTGCAGAAAGTTTCCAACTTCCGGTGGAAGAATTGGAATGCCATGGCTGCCGGTCGGATAAGAGAGGCATTTTCTATAGAGATTACTGTAAAATGACAAAATGCACTACTGAAAAAGAAATCAACTTCTGTGGTGAATGCCCTGAATATCCTTGTGCGGAGCTGAAAGCATTTCAGGTTCAGATGCCGCATCGCATCGAGCTGTGGAAATCCCTGGAACGCATCAGGGAAGTTGGGTATGAAAAATGGTATGCGGAAATGATTGAGCATTACTCGTGTCCCGCATGTCGCACTTTAAATTCTGCCTACGCTAAAAGTTAGTTTATAGTTCCTTCTCCATTGGTGGTCGAACCATCCTTCCCCGCAGGTGCAGGTGTCCTGGTTAAGGACCACCAGGTGCATAGCTTTATTGACGCAAGAACAAGGCCTAAAACACTGCTTTTGCAAGATTGACCTAAGCCTTACCCTACGGAGCAAGGCTTTTTTCGACCTGTTCCGGCAGGATTTTTTTGTTTTATGGATAAGTTCCCTAGTGGGCTATTCTAGTTTTCTGGAGATTGAGACCGAGGGTAGGTCTTAATGAACCGTCAAAGTACGGGTTTTAAAAGGTTGTGAAATTATTGTCTATAAAAAGTTTGATTATGGCGCTTAAAGACTGCAAACCTTCTAGTTCGTTAAAAGTTTACAATCCGTGGCGGGATTTTGATGGGATTTATGATATTGGTAAGGAAGCACCTGAAATAAGATGTAAGCATTTGGAAAACTATCTTAGACACAGAGTCCCTGGGGCTAAATATATTTTTGTTGCAGAGGCCGTGGGTTTTCAGGGAGGGCATTTTTCCGGTATAGCAATGACATCCGAACGGATATTGTTGGGCCATCACAAAAATAAAAAACTTCAACCTTCCTTAGTGATAAGCTGCAATACGAAGCGAACGAGTAATCCGGGACATATAAGCATAAATAAAACCCAATCTAAAATGGGATATAATGAACCCACTGCCACGATTGTTTGGGAGTCTATAATTGATAGCAAAAGGAATCCTTTTGATGTAATACTGTGGAATATGTATCCTTTTCATCCTTATCAGACCGGCTTATTAACAAATCGAACTCCATCCGATGCTGAATTACGGGAAGGAATAAAATATTTAAATATACTGCGGGGACTGGTTCAAAATGCAGAAATAGTCGCCATTGGTTTAAAGTCACACCAAACATTAACTCACTTTGGGATTAAACACTACTCGGTGCGGCATCCGGCTAATGGCGGTGCTAGTGAGTACCGGCAACAAATAGCGGACCTGCTTAAGTAAGGCTACTTTGGGTGGGTTAACGCCGGTGAATAAAGCTTATAAACATTCAATCATCGGCAGAGCCGCATGGGACAGCTCAAACATAACTATTTTGTGGGCATCAGAACATCCTGGACGCTTGCCCGCGAGGAAGTCTGGTCTTTAAACTTTAACAGAAGCCTTGGCGAGGGCTTTCTTGGCAATCTTATCAGCTTGCTCATTGTAAGTATCTCCAGTGTGCCCTTCTACTTTATAAAACTGGATTTTTATCAGCTTTTTGTACTTATTGATGAATTCAACGTACTTTTTTGTTCCTTCTTTTTTAGCTTGCCATTCACCAGTTGCCCATTTTGCTACCCCCTGATAGTCGTGATAGATTACAATTGAATCATATTGATTTACAATAGCCCATTTAATGGCTTCCATGGCACCCAACAATTCACCGGCAACATTTCTCATAGACAGAACATTGGGTTTATTGCCTACTCCAGATATTATTTTAGTTTCATTGCTTAACAGCACACAGCCATAGGAATACATGTTCTGTTTCTCTGAAAAGCTCCCATCTACATATGCAACCAGTGTCTTGCCGGTTTCACCCTTTTTTATCTCTGGCAATACGTTAAACTTATCTTCTAATTCTAAGTAGTTTTGTGCTTCCCTGAGTGTTGAAAATCCTTTGAAATTAGCGTTTTTGTAATTGTCAACCTGTTCGCGGCATTCTGCCCATGATTTAAATATGCCGGTTTTTCTTCCTTGCTTAACTGCGTAATATTTATTTGATGCCAAGTCAATATCCTCCTCAATATCCTACAACACCTGATCTGACATTGCGACAAAATGTCACGTTTCAGCCTCAATTTCCAACCTTACAGCATCAATATGCACAAAACCATCATCTAAAGGATAATTACAAATATATTTTTCTACTGTGTCATTAATAAACTCATTACGAAGTTCTTCGGGCACCCTTTGAGTATATGGAAGACAGGTGGTGCGAACCCATGCTGTTAGTCCTTCTTTGCCCTGTTGAGCCATCACTTTAGGGATGAGCTCGACTCTTTTCGCTTTAATGCCCGCGTTGTTCAGCATTTTCCTGTATTCGTAATCACTAAAGAAACCGTAGGGGAAGGAAAAGCCGGTAAAATATTTCCGCCATTTCTTACTTTCTAAAGCAGCCTGAAGAATTGTGAGAAAGCTTACCACGTTGCCTTTTCCACCCATTTGGAGGAGAATTTTACCGGGCGATTTTAAGCTCCTCTTGATTCCTTCAAGAAGAGGTAAATGATCAGTAACCCAATGAAGAGCCGCATTGGAGAAAACAACATTAAACTCATTTATAAATTTTGAATTACGTGCGTCCATTATATCAAATGTGAGGTTTGGAAAAATGTTGGGAGGAAAATTATTACGGGCAAAATGAATCATTTCATCAGAGTTATCTATGCCCAATACTGAACCCTGGGGCAATTGTTTAGCTATTTCAGCTGTAATTTTTCCATCGCCGCATCCGATATCTAATACTCTTTCGGAGCCTTTTAAATCAAGTTTAGATAGCAATTCCTTAGCCCACTTGTATTGTTCCTCAGAATTTTTATTGTAATCTTCAGGGTTCCATTGGTACATATTCCCGCATCCCCTAAACTGCCTAAACCTGTTTTAATGGCAGTTGTAAGTCTACCGCTTTAACAGCTTATTACTTTCTTTGCATCCTTTGTTAATTATATTGTTTCGGCGCCTAGTGGTAAAGCTTCAGTGAGTTTGATGTAGTATATTTGCGAAAGCAAATTTCTGTAAAGACAGCCAGTCTAGTCGAAAGAAAAGGTGCACTATTCTGGGGCGAAAGACTGGACACATTGAATGAATGGAAAAAGACGCCTCAGGAAAGTCTCTTGAGCGTTTTTTTTTGCGTTGTTTTAAATTAATATCGTAATAAAACCTGTTATAGGCAAGGTAACCTTTAACGAAGTTTTTTTATGGTACCCATCTTTCAAAAGGGGTTTTGTTGCCTCTGGCCGTAGTTTCGTCCGCATCGACAACAAATAATCTTTATTGTCTATTTTCGCAGCATGTGACTTTTTAATGTACCACTTCCTGAGCCAGTTCCTGCCGGTTTATTGAGCGTGGAGGTTCCTCGAACCAGCCGTTATCGATCATAATATTGATCCCGTCCTCACTGTAGTTTGCCACCTCACCAATCAGGCGGGTATAGTTCAAAGCGAGGTCATGCCTCGGGCTGGAGGCCATGGCTCTTGTAAGACAAGGTCATAACTCTTTGGATGGTGATCGTTTAAATTAAAACACCAGCCCATGCTGTAATTACCTTAAAGTAAAACTCCTTAACAAGATGGAAGTCTTAACTAAATTGCTAAGGTTGCCGGCGACCAGGTCAGGTAGAGTAGATTTGCTTTCTCTTTTTAAGAAAAATATAAAACATACTGATTGCAATAATAATTCAACCCCTCAAATACTGAGGGGTTGAATTATCATTTGGGGTAAGTCCTGAATTTTTTACATCGAAGCAACCTCGGGCAGATCCACTTGGGAAGCGTACCAGCTATAATCGATATCCGGGAAGATATTATTTGTGTTTTCTAAATAAGCTAAGTAGCCCTCATCAATGCGGTTTCCTTTAATTTCATCATACAATTTGAAAAAGTTTAACAAATGTGTTTTTGTCCGCTTAATCGCATATTCTACCATCGTGCCCGTGCTCATAATAAAAGCCCAGTCGCTGCTTTGTGCCAGCAGGAGTTCCCTGGCGGCCTGGTTTAGAGCACGGCGGTGCAGGCTGCCGGCATGCGGTTGATTGTTGGCCAGCTCGGTCATCATGCCCGCTGCCATATGCAGGTGCCGGTAAATCCAATCATTGGCGCCGCAAAGCCAGACCTCGTGGTAGCCCTTGTTGCCCCAGCTGGAAGAGCAGGGGGTGGCTACCTGGTTGCAGGGGAACCTTTGCAGGTAGTCTGAGGGCGTGACCATTTCAATGGTATCCTGGTCAAAAGCGATTTTCCGAATCAGATAGTCCAGCCATTTCGGACCTTCAAACCACCAGTGTCCGAAAAGCTCAGCGTCATAAGGAGCTACAATGATCGGGGGTCGGTCCATCAGGCTTACCAGGTGCTTCACCTGGAGCTCGCGGTTGAACATGAAGTTGCCGGCGTGCTGGGCCGCCTTTTCATCGGCCCGCCAGTGGTTGTAAGGCTCCTTTTGACTCAAGTCGACTTTGCCGGTAATTTTGTAGTATTTCATGCCTGTGTGCACTCTGATCCCGTCCGGGTGAATGTAGGGGCCAATATAATCCTGATCCAGGTCATAGCCGATGTCCCGGTAAAATTCCCTGTATTCGTAATCGCCGGGGTAGCCTTCCTGGGAGCTCCAGACTTGTTTTGACGACTCCACGTCCCGGCCGAAGGCGGCCACCCCGGAGGGACAGTAAATCGGAGCAAAAATGCCAAAGCGTGGCCGGTGTGATGCGTACAGAACACCGTGGGAGTCGGTGAAAAAGAATTTGATGCCGTTTTCCTTTAGTATTTCATCCACCCCTGGAGCATAGGCGCATTCAGGCAGCCAGATCCCGGCGGGCGGCCGGCCCAGGTGCCTGGTGTGCAGGTCGACTGCGGTTTTGATCTGGCCGCGCACTGCCTCCGGGTAAAGCATCATCAATGGCAAATAGCCATGGGTGGCGCCGCAGGTGATAATCTCCAGGCGCCCCATGTCTTGAAATTTCTTAAAGGCGGACACTAAATTGCGGTTATACCGGTCACAAAAAATGCTCCGGGCCTCGTAGAAACGTTGTTTATACATCAAGGCCGTTTCGTGGAAGGGGCTCCCGTAGGTACGGCCTTCCTCTTTACCGGCCAGTTCAATCAGCTTATCTAAATGCAGCACATAGCGCTCCTGCAGCAGCGGGTCTGTGAACATGGAAATCAGCGGCGGAGAAAGTGTGATCGTCATCCGGAACTTTACCTGATCTTCGATCAGCTTATCAAAAACTTGGATCAGCGGGATGTATGTTTCGGTTATAGCTTCATATAACCATTTTTCTTCTAAAAAATCTTGGTGCTCGGGGTGGCGGACGTAAGGCAGGTGCGCATGTAGGACCAGACATAAATAACCTTTGGACATTGCTAACTCCTTTCAATTTGCCAGCGCTTCATTAAAGTGTTTTGCCATTATTCATTAATGTTTTGATTAAAGCCAGGTGAGCTGATTCCGAGAGGCAGCACGCCTGCTCGCAAGGCCAGTTCCTCGATAATCATGGGCGAACTGGTACCATATTGGAACCTGCCGATGGAGCGGTAGAGGCCTTCAATCCACATCCATTCCTCATCCAGGCGGTCGGACAGGGAAGCCCGGGGGGTCGTAACGATATTTGATCTTAATAAGGTAACAAACCGGCCGTCCGGAAACATCCGGCCCAGGTCGATGCAGAAGGTGCGGTCCGGCTGGCCGACTTCGACATACCAGTTGTCTGTGCTCTCGCCGATATGAATGTCTGTAAATCCATGGGCGTTGTTGCCGTTAAAATCAATGCCAGTGATATCATATACCCTTAAAACCGGGTGGGTAGTCGACCAGGCTGCCGGCCCCCCGTAGCTATGGTTAAAGTCCTCCTGCTTAGTGGCGGTCACCTCCCAGTAGGCATATAGCCAGTGGGGGTCCCGCGCCATCAGGACCATCCGGTCTACGCCGTACTGGTGGGGCAGCTCAGCTTCCAGGGGCTGGCTGGGTGAGCTTTTAGCCGGGGTGAAAGTTAGTTCTCTGGAAAATTCCTGATTGTATAATGGAACAGGAGTTAACCGGCTCTGGTGATTAATCTTTTTAGCTGAGCGGTTTCTTTTCACTAATGGCCATAAAAAAATGCCTGACGCCAGGACCAGAATTATTGCCAAAAAAAGCCATGTGGATAGAACATTCATAAGGAAAAGCCCCCTTTAAAAAATTATGAGTTGGCGAAGACTTTGTGGCATAATAGAATTAATCTGAAAGCCTTTTTTATTATTGCCCGTACGAAAAAGGTTTATTTACAATCTCAACTTTTTAATAATTTTTTAGAGCCGGGTGGAAAAAAGACCGGCAGGTTTTATCAAAGCCGCATCGAATAAAGAAAATATTTGCAAATTACAAGTACAGGCTGGTGAAAAAAAGGGAGGTTAGTTTTGTTCATTAATCCGAAAGAAACCGAACTAAAGAAATTATTGCAAGATTGTCATAATATAGCAGTGGTAGGCCTGTCCAGTAATCCAATACACACAAGTTATACTGTAGCTAAATACTTGCAGGACCATGGTTACCGGGTGATTCCAGTAAATCCTACTTTAAAGGAAGCGGTACTGGGTGAAAAGCCTTATCCGGCGCTCGAGGCTGTGCCGGAGAAAGTCGATATCGTGAATGTCTTCAGACGCAGTGAAGATGTCCCGCCCATTGCCCAGGCGGCGCTGCAGGTCAAGCCGAAAGCAATTTGGATGCAATTGGGAGTGGTTAATGAGGCTGCGGCAGCGGAGGCGGTCAAGGAAAATATCCTGGTAGTCATGGACCGGTGTATCAAATTGACTCATTGCAGTCTTTTGGGTACAGACGAAAAAAGCGCTTGATGATGGGCGGGGTAAAAGGTATTTTTTGCCAATGCTCGTTGAGCAAATCGGAAAGGTAGTTTATATTTGACAGATTGTATAGGTAACAATTTAATTCATAATGCTTCCAATAAAAACAGTAAAACTGATAAAATTAGTAATGCTGACAGCAGCAGGCAGGAGGAATTTGATAAAATATTAGAGCGCCTGGCTAAAGCCTATCCCGGCGCCGGCCCGGCTTTAAAGTTTAACACTCCTTTTGAGCTGCTGGTAGCGGTGATCCTGTCGGCCCAGTGCACAGACAAGCAAGTTAACCGGACCACAGCCGGCCTGTTTAAAAAATATAACACCCCGCAGCAGTTCGCGGCGCTTTCTCCGGAGGAGCTGGCCGAAGAAATCAAGGGCTGCGGGCTGTACCGGAATAAGAGTAAGTATATTATCGAAGCTGCCCGGGCCATTGTTGAAAGGCATAACGGCCGGGTGCCCCAGTCCCGGGCCGGGCTGGAGGCGCTGCCCGGGGTCGGTCGCAAGACAGCCGGAGTGGTGGCCGGAGTGGCCTTTGGGGCAAGCGCGCTGCCGGTTGACACCCATGTGCACCGGGTGGCCCGCCGGCTAAACCTTTCCCTGGCGAAGGATCCCTCCAAGGTCGAAGAAGATCTGGCGGCCTATGTTTTGCCCCAGGAGCGCATGGCAGTGCACCACCGGCTAATCGCCCATGGCCGCCAAACCTGTGCGGCCAGGCGGCCGGCCTGCGGCTGCTGCTGTTTGAAAGAACTGTGCCGGTACCCGGCGAAAGAAGGTGAGCAATAGTGCACGTAGTTCTTGTGGAGCCTGAAATCCCGGCAAACACCGGGAATATCGCCCGTACCTGTGCGGCCACAGGGTCTACTTTACACTTGGTCCGGCCCCTGGGCTTTTCCACAGATGACAAGTATTTGAAGCGGGCTGGTCTGGACTACTGGCACCTGGTGGAAGTAATCTATCATGACAGCTTTTGGGACTTTGTAGCTCATTATCCCCACGGCCGCCTGTACTTGTCCACAACCAAGGCCAGCCGCTGGCATACCGATGTCCGCTATGAGCCCAACTCCTTCTTGGTCTTTGGCCCGGAAACCAGAGGGCTTTCACAGGAAATTCGTGATGCCTACAAGGAGAGCCAGATTCGCATTCCGATGATCAGTGAGGCCAGGTCTTTAAACCTGGGGAACTCGGTGTCAGTGGTGTTGTATGAGGCGCTCAGGCAGCAGGGCTTTGGCGGTTTAAAATAACTGCTTTACACTAATTTGACCGAAAAAGAGATGATTTTTTCTTTTGTTTACACATCTGCACCTTCACTCTGAATACAGCCTGCTTGACGGCGCGGCCCGGATCAAGGGGGCTATCGCTGAGGCCAAGAATATGGGTATGCCGGCCCTGGCTATCACTGATCACGGGGCCATGTACGGCGTGGTGGACTTTTACAAGGCCTGCGGCAAGGCCGGGATTAAGCCGGTTCTGGGATGCGAGGTCTATGTAGCGCCGCGCGGCATGTCCGACCGCACACCGCGGGTTGATGACAGCTACTACCACTTGGTGCTGCTGGCTGAAAATAATGAAGGCTACCATAATCTGTTAAGTATAGTTTCTTTGGGCTTTACCAAAGGATTTTACTATAAGCCCAGGGTAGACAAGGAAGCACTGGCCCGGTACAGCAAGGGGCTGATTGCTTTGAGCGGGTGCATTGGCGGCGAAATAGCCCAGAAAATCCTAGCCGGGGAAAAAGAGCAAGCCAGGCAGGCCGCCGGGCAGTACCGTGACATTTTTGGTCCAGGGAACTTTTTCCTCGAGCTCCAGGACCATGGCTTCGAGGAGCAGCGCATTGCCAATATCGAGCTGCTAAAGATCCACCAGGAGCTGGGACTGCCCCTGGTGGCTACCAACGATGTGCACTATATCAGGCGTGAAGATGCCAGGAGCCAGGATGTGCTTTTGGCGATCCAAACCGGTAAAAGTGTGGATGACCCGGGCCGGATGAAATTTAAGTCGGAAGAACTGTATTTAAAGAGCCCGGAGGAGATGAACCTGCTTTTTGGTCATATTCCAGAGGCCATTCAGAACACTGCAACCATTGCCGAGCGCTGCAATGTAACAATGGATTTTGGCAATTATTTATTGCCCCATTATGCAGTCCCAGCAGGCTTTACTGTTGATACCTACCTGGCAAAGCTATGCTCCGAGGGGATCCGCCGGATCTTTGGTGAGCCCAGTGAGAAAATCAAGAGCAGGCTGGAGTACGAACTTAAGGTCATTAAGGAGATGGGCTACTCCGCATACTTTCTGATCGTTTGGGATTTTATCCATTTTGCCAAACAGAACGGCATCCCGGTCGGACCAGGCCGGGGCTCCGCTGCCGGAAGCCTGGTGGCTTACAGCCTTGGCATAACTAATATTGACCCACTCAAATACGATTTGCTGTTTGAACGTTTTTTAAACCCGGAGCGGGTCTCGATGCCGGACATTGACGTTGACATATGCTATGAGCGGCGTGGCGAGGTAATCGATTATGTCGTGCAAAAATATGGCTCAGATAAGGTGGCGCAAATTATCACCTTCGGCACGATGGCGGCACGGGGGGCGATCCGAGACGTGGGGCGTGCTTTGGACATGCCTTATGGCGAGGTGGACCGGGTAGCCAAACTTGTCCCCACCGAATTGCATGTGACGATTGAAAAAGCCTTAAACGACGCGCCTGATCTGAAGGAGCTCTATGATCAAAAACCTGAGATCAAAAATTTGATTGATATGGCCGCATCTTTAGAGGGGATGCCCAGACACGCCTCCACCCACGCAGCGGGCGTAGTGATCACCAAAGAGCCCCTGACTCATTACCTGCCTTTATACAAGGCTTCCGACGGGCCGGTGACCACCCAGTTTGCCAAGGAAACTGTTGAAGAGCTAGGCCTTTTGAAAATGGACCTGCTGGGCTTGCGGACGTTAACGGTAATTGACGATTGCCTGCGGCTGATTCGCCAGAGTACCGGCACCGGGATTGATATTGACCAGCTGCCGCTGGATGATACAGCGACTTATGAGATGTTGACCAGAGGCGAGACGGCGGGTGTTTTCCAGTTGGAGAGCAGCGGCATGCGCGCAATCCTGCGGGACCTGAAGCCGGAGGTTTTTGAGGATATTGTGGCTCTGGTGGCCTTGTACCGCCCCGGTCCCCTGGGCAGTGGGATGGTGGATGACTTCATTAAAAATAAACATGGCCTGACCAAAGCCAAGTACCTGCACCCCATCCTTGAGCCAATCTTAAAGGACACTTATGGAGTGATCCTGTACCAGGAGCAGGTGATGCGGATCGCCAGTGACCTGGCCGGCTTTTCCCTGGGCGAAGCGGATATGCTGCGCCGGGCGATGGGCAAGAAAAAGCCCGAGATTATCGCCGGCAAGCGCTCCGAATTTGTTGAGGGGGCAGTGCGTAAGGGTGTGGACCAGGGCATCGCCGGACAAGTCTTTGATCTAATGGAATTTTTTGCTGGATACGGTTTTAACAAATCCCACAGTGCTGCCTATGCCCTGGTATCCTACCAGACCGCCTATTTGAAGGCAAACTACCCCATTCAGTATATGGCTGCGTTAATCACTTCGGTGAAGGACAACTCCGACAAAGTGGCGGCCTACATTGATGAGTGCCGGCGGCTGGAAATTGAAGTGCTGCCGCCTGACATCAACGAGAGCAGGAAAAACTTCACCGTGGCCGGGAAAAAAATTCGCTTTGGCCTGGCAGCGCTAAAAAACGTCGGCCCGGGTGCGGTGGAGGCGATTATACAATTTAGAGAGCGTGAAGGGAACCTCAAGGACTATACAGACTTTTGCCGGAGGCTGGATACGAAGGTGGTCAATAAGCGGGTGCTGGAAAGTCTGATTAAATGCGGCGCCTTTGATTCCCTCGGCCACCGGCGGGCACAGCTGATGGCGGCAGTGGACATGGGGTTGGGCTTGGCTCAGCAATCCCAGCGCGACCGGGAAAACGGGCAGCTATCGCTGCTGGATCTGCTTGGCGGCAGCGCCAATGCCGCAGTGGGCATTGAGCTGCCGGATATAGCTGAGTTTGCCCCAGACCAACTACTCCTGATGGAAAAGGAAACGCTGGGCCTTTATATTAGCGGGCACCCGCTCTCCCAGTACCGGGCGGAACTGGACCGGCTGGCCACGGCTCGGATAGCGGATTTGGCAGATTTGCCTGATGATAGTGATGTAATCCTGGGGGGCCTGATCACCGGGGTAAAACAAATCAACACCCGCAAAGGGGATCTAATGGCCTTTTTAACTGTGGAAGACTTGACCGGCACGGTGGAGGTAGTGGTGTTTCCTAGAACATTTATAAGCAACCGGCAGTCAATTGTAGTTGACGGTGTTGTCTTGCTAAAAGGCCGGATTAGCGGCAGCGACGAAGTAGTTAAAGTCATCTGCGAAGAGCTTTCTTTTTTGGAAAGCCATCTCGATGGTGAGGTGCATCTTAAACTAGACAGTGCCTCCTCGCCTTTACTTGATCAGGTTCAAATAATATTAAGCAACTTCAAAGGAAAAGCACCGGTTTTTTTCCATTTTGAAAGAGAAAATATAGTTTATAAGACCGGGAGTGAATACTGGGTTGACCTGGCCGGGCCGGTGGTGAAAAGATTGACAGATTTGCTGGGCCAGTCGAAGGTTGAGATCAAGCGGGTGCCAATTACAGCTGTGTCGGAGGATAATAAAAATTTCGATGAATCGGTCCATGCTGCTGGTTTGGCGCCGAAAGTGCAGGAGCAAACCAGCTATCAGGTTGACAAGCACTGTTCCAATCCGAAGAAAAATAAATTCTTCAGCATTTTGGAATTATAATGTGTTAAGCTGTTCAAAAAATTAGCATATAGGAGTGAGAATTTTGCCGGAAGAATACGTTGTGATTAAGGCTTTAGAAAACGGGGTCAGTATTATTGGGCTCACCAGGGGCAAGGACACCAGATTTCACCACTCGGAAAAACTTGATGAAGGGGAGATCATGATCGCTCAATTTACCGAGCACACCTCAGCCATTAAAATAAGAGGAAAAGTTGAGCTGTTAACCAAGCACGGACAGATCCGGACTGGTGTTTAAATTGTATATTAAAGGTTTTCTTTCTTGCTAATGGCTTGCATTTTATAGAAAAATAGGTATACTCACCGACAGGGTAGAAAAAACTAAGCTGTGACGGCAAAACGGTAAGGAGGATTCAAAGTGTGGACAGTGGTATATATTGCACACAACAAGAAAGAGGCGGACAGGCTACAGCAACACCTGACGGAAGAGGGTTTTTTAGTTAAATTAAGAGCGATTGGCCCGCCAAAATCCATCGACAGCTGTTCCATAGAGATCCTGGTGCCGGAGTCCGAGGTCGATGAGGCTTTGGAAATTATCAATACCATCTGACCATGCTAGTAGCCGCAACTAGATATGAATAGCAACTGCACTCACTAGATAATGGGGGTAAAAGTCATTGCAAAGAATCGGATTATTAACCAGCGGCGGTGACGCGCCCGGTATGAACGCTTGTATCAGGGCAGTAGTGCGCAAAGCCATTTACCATGGACTCGAGGTGATCGGCATCAAGCGCGGCTTTAGCGGCTTTATTGAAGCCGATATGGGACCGATGAATGTCAGTTCAGTAGCTGACATCGTTCAAAGGGGGGGTACCATCTTACATACTGCACGCTCAGATCAGTTTCTAACCCCGGAAGGTCGGGCTAAGGCCTATGGGAATATAAAGCGTTTTGGTATCCAGGGCCTGGTGGTGATTGGGGGAGACGGTTCCTTCCGTGGCGCTATTTCCTTTAACCGGGAGCATAACCTGCCTATCGTAGGGGTGCCTGCAACCATTGATAACGACATCCCAGGCACAGATTGTACCATCGGCTTTGACACGGCAGTGAACACAGCAGTTGAGGCCATTAACAAAATCAGGGATACGGCCACCTCCCACGAAAGAGCCTTTATTATTGAGGTAATGGGTCGCCAGAGTGGCTTTATTGCACTTGCGGCCGGGCTGGCCGGGGGGGCGGAATCGATTTTGGTCCCTGAGCGGCCTTTTAAATATGAGGAAATTTGTGAAAGGCTGATCCGGGGCTTCCACCGTGGTAAGCTACACAGCATCATTGTGGTCGCAGAAGGTGCTACCGGCGGCATGGAATTGGCGAGCAAAATTAAAGCTCAGACGGGAATTGATACGAAGGTAACGATACTGGGTCACCTCCAACGGGGTGGCTCACCGTCCGCAGCTGACAGAATACTGGCTAGCAGGCTCGGGGCTAAGTCGGTTGAACTGCTGATGGAAGGTGCTACCAAAATGATGGTAGGGATCAACAAGGGAGAAGTATATCATATCGACATTGAAGAATCTTTGGCCGGTACCAAGTCTGTTGACTTGGAGATGTACAATTTGGCCAATATTTTATCTGCTTAAACCCGATCATCTTCAAGATAACCGGACAGCAAGATCAAGAGCAGGCGCCAGCCTAGTTGTTGAGAAAACTTCGGCCGATAAATTATAGTACATTAGACTTTTATTAGCTGAGATAAAGTCCCTTTCTCCGGGTATCCTAAAAGTTAGAAAGTGGGGGAGGGATTTTTATGTTGGATTTAATTATTGATTATCTGACCGCACTGGGCTATGGGGGGCTATTGGCCGGTGTAGTGGTGGAGTCGATGGGGATTCCTTTGTTCCCTGGGGGAATAATGGTGATCCTTGCTGGTTTTTTGATTAACCAGGGTAAAATGAATTTTATAAGCGCCCTGTTCATTATGTTTACGGGCTACACTGCAGGCTCACTGGCGGCTTATTTAATTGGCCGGAAAGTGGGCAAGCCGCTGTTTCAGCATAGTTTCAAGTTTTTGCACATTTCTCCGGCGCGGCTTGAGCAAACGCAAAACATGTTAGACCGCTCGGCCCCGGTTTTTATTGTTTTTGGACGGTTTCTTCCCGGCCTGAGCAATCTCACCCCCTACCTGGCGGGCATTAGCCGGATCAATATCGGATATTTTATTATTTTTAACTCGATCTTTGCTCTATCCTGGGGAACTCTATATTTGTTGATTGGTATGTTTTTTGGTCACAATTACCAGGTTATCGCCGGACACCTTAACAGAAACCTACCTTTAGCGGGTCTGTTAATCTTACTTTTGTATTTTCTGTATCCGCATCTAAAAGCATTAATTTATAAAAAAATTAAAAACACATAACCTTAAGCAAAAAACCTGGAAACTGATATTATTGTGAAGTTGATACCAATTCCCAGGTTGAAAATTAAAGGCGAACTAAAACGGTTTGCTCATTTTCATCATAAAATGCATTATACTTACCCTTATTTAAAATATTGAAGTACTTAAAAAAGCCCCTGGCGCCTATTTTATTCTTATTTACGATCAGCCCACTTTCAGTACTGGAGGGCTTGATTCTGATCGTTCTGGTGTCTACGTCATAAGCCAGTTCGACATAACCTGGGTTAAGTTTAGCAGTCAGTGCCTTGTTTAAGGTAAGGTGGTTTTTGGAGATCGATACGACATAATCTTTTTCATTATTGGGTTTGTAAACTTCAAAAGCCATAAACTCCAACTCCAATCCTTCTGGATTTACCATGAATTATAGATCAGATACTATAATTAGTCAAATTTTTCATTTTGGAATAATTAAGAATTAATAAATGTTTATGATTAGATAATGTTTATTATTAAATATATTTTAAATAACTTTTTGCAGATCTGTGATCGATTGCTACCCTGTTTATATTTATTTAAGCGGTTCAATCTTTTCATCGATTGTAATAGAGCTTACTATTTTAGGCGGAAGTAGGTCTATGTTTATATATTACCCAATATATGGGTAGATATTTATGGTTAGATATATTTTATCTATTTTTTCTGGTCGAGGAAGTAAGCCATTAATTCCCAACCGCTATTGAATTTCAGGCCGCTTTGTTCCGCTGACTCTTCACTATAACTACAGGCAGTTTTATTAGCCATATTATTTTCCCCTTGTTGATAAATAGCAAACGGGACAGGATCACTGGAGTGAGTTCGTATCTTCAGCGGGGTGGGATGGTCCGGCAGGAGCATAATTTTATATGGATTGTTTTGCTGGTTTAGTCCAAACCGCAACTCACCCAACATATCATCGATTGCTTCAATGGCCTTAATTTTATTCTCCAGCTCACCCCTGTGTCCTGCTTCATCAGGCGCTTCCACATGGATGTAGACAAAGTCGCTGCCTTTGTTTAGCACCTCCAAAGCTGCCATGGTCTTGCCACGGAAGTTCGTATGTATATTCCCGGTAGCGCCTGCCACCTCAATCACTTCCAGGCCGGCGCAGATCCCGATCCCCTTAACTAAATCGACGGCGGAAATAACCGCGCCGTACAGTCCGAATTGATCAAAAAACTTTGGTATCGCCGGTCTTTTCCCCTGGCCCCAGAGCCAAATCGAATTAGCCGGCCGCAGTCCATTTTTCATTCGATCCAAATTTACCTGGTGGTCCGGCAGGAACTTAAAACTTGCTTCCATAAGTCCCAGCAGTGTTTCGCTTCCTTCTCCCCGAGGCAGGTAATCGGTAATTAATCGGCCTGAAATGTCATGCGGCGGAGTTAGTCTGGTAGCGGTCGGGCCACCTCGCCAGACTAACAGGTGTCTATAGCTGACGCCGGAATAAAAATGGATATTTTCATTGCCCAGGTTTTGATCTACTGTTTTGATCAACTCCTTGGCCTCACCCGTAGTAATCTCATCGGCGCTGTAGTCAACCATTGTCTGATTCTGGTATTGTCCCTGGGCGTTTAACGTCACCAGGTTGCAGCGGAAAGCCACATCATTGTCCCCCAGCTCGATACCCATACTAACTGCTTCCAGTGGTGAGCGCCCGGTGTAGTATAACCTCGGATCATACCCAAGCACTGAAAGATTAGCTACATCGCTGCCGGGGGGAAAGCCTTCAGGTACAGTCCGGACCATGCCGATTTTACCGTTAGCCGCTAGAAAATCCATATTCGGGGTTCTAGCGTATTGTAAAGGTGTTTTGCCGCCCAGTTTACTTACCTGGCCATCGGCCATCCCGTCACCCAATAAAATAATATATTTCATTGCGACCTCCTAAAAAAGTTGATCAACTGGTTATAACCTATGTATAATTTAGAGTATTCTACGGTTTCGCTGTGGATCCTTTTAAAGTATTATCTTCATCATTCATTAATATGTTAAAAAAGAAGGAAATTTGACATTTCACATCAAATTAAGGTTAGAGAACTTTATCGTTAGACAAAACTGTAATTATATTTAGCAGGTTTTTTTAAAAAATTAATCAAAGGGAGTGTCCACTTTTGCACTGCACACCAAAATCCGAGCTGGACTTGCGCATCGGCAAATTCCAGGAAATCTTGAAACAAAAAAATATCGACGGTGCGATAATCATCCAGAATGCTGATCTTTTTTATTTAGCCGGTACAGTTCAGCGCTCCCATCTATTTATCCCCGCCGAGGGCAGGCCGGTGCTGATGGTCAGGCGCAGCTTCCCGCGGGCAGGGGAAGAATCAGCTCTGGAAAATGTAATTCATCTGGACAACCCCAAGGAAATCATCACTGCCTTAAAGGCGTACGGCTACGGTGACTTTAAAACTATTGGCTTCGAGCTGGACGTGCTGCCTGTGGTCCAGTACCGGCGCTACCAAAAGATATTTGAGCCGGCTGAAATAGTTGATGTCAGTCCCGATGTCCGTTCGATCCGAATGATCAAGTCCCCTTACGAGCTGGAATTAATCAAGGCCTCGTCCCAAATGAACCAAGAAGTTTTTGCGTTGATCAGTAATCTGTTGCGGGAGGGTATGACCGAGCTGGAGTTGGCCGGATTAGTGGAGTCAGCCTGCAGAAAGCGTGGGCATTATGGTTTGCTCAGGCTGCGCGGGTTTAACCAGGAGCTTTATTACGGCCACTTGATGTCCGGTACAAACCTGGCGGTACCCAGCTATTTTGACGGGCCTACCGGGGGCAGGGGGCCGGATCCTTCCTATCCTCAGGGTGCCGGCCATAAAACAATTGGCAGGAATGAGCCGGTCATGGTCGACTACGGGTTTGTTTTAGACGGTTACATTGTTGACCAGACCAGGATGTTTTGCATCGGGGGGCTCGCGGACCACCTGGTGCAGGCCTATGCCGCTGCGTGCAAAATCCAGGCGGAGCTTAGAAAGAGGGCCAAGCCTGGGGTAGCCTGCTCGGAGCTCTATGATATTGCCTTGCATATAGCCCAGGAAAGTGGCTTCGGCAAGCACTTTATGGGTTATGCTGAGCAGGTGTCCTTTGTCGGCCACGGTGTGGGCCTGGAACTGGATGAGCCGCCGGTAATTGCCGCTGGTTTTAAAGTTCCGCTGGCAGAGGGCATGGTGATTGCTATTGAGCCGAAATTTGTTTTCCCTGATGGGGCGGTGGGCATTGAGAACACTTATTTGGTCACAGCGAGCGGCCTGGAAACAATCACTGAATTTGATGAGGAAATTATTTATGTTTAGACTTAAAAATGCCAAGGGGAACCTAACTGAATCTGGTTCCCGCTTGGCATTAAATAATATTTTTAGTAGCCGTCAATTTCCGGCTCTTGTTCAAATTCCTTGATCAAATTATCAAAAATTTCTTGTACCGGCAGGATGTCATTTATTTTGTACACATTCTGGCCGGTAAAAACCACACCTTGATCAACCTGGCCGATCCTGGAATTCTCCAGGGCCTGAAAGATACAGTACTCCCGGGAGCAATCCTTCAAGCAGCCGTCACAGGCCTCAGGCTTAGGTGCAGCCTTATTGAGGATCTTATCGGTAAAGTCGTTGTGCAAAGCCCGGCCCGGCATACCCACCGGGCTGGTGATCACGACTACATCCTCCGCGGTGGCCTTTAAATACATTTGTTTGAAAGCATCAGACACAGCGCACTCAGTGCTCATTACAAAGCGGGTGGCCATTTGCACGCCGCTGGCGCCCATTCTGATTGCTTTCGCGATCCCTTTACCATCCACAATGCCGCCGGCGGCGATCACCGGTATCTTGACGGCAGAGACGATTTCCGGCAGGATTTCATCGATCGAGCGCATTGTGCCCAAATGCCCGCCGGCCTCTGTTCCTTCGGCCACTATTGCTGCCGCCCCAAGTTTTTCAGCAATTTTAGCCAGCTTTGAAGAAGATACAATCGATACGATCGGCACGCCCGATTCTTTGCCCCAGTGAAAAATATCACGTGAAAAGCCGGCCCCGGTAATAATAAGGTCAATTTTTTCCTCAATGGCCGTATGCACCATGGCGGCAAATTGCCGAACGGCAAACATTATATTAATGCCTATAATGCCCTTGGTTTTGCTGCGGGCTAATCTAATTTCGTTTCGCAATTCCTCAACGGGCATAGCAGAGGCGCCAATCACCCCAATCCCACCGGCATTAGCCACCGCTGCGGCAAGTGGCGCAGTGGATACCCGCAAGGACATACCCCCCTGAATAATTGGGTAGCGCGGAACTAGCGCACCAATTTTTAACTCTGGAAATTTCATTAATGCTTATTCTCCCTTGCAACAGTATTTACCAATATTATTTCGTCAGCACAGGAAATTTATAAATATATGATTAAAATATAGAAGGGTTGAGGTAACTTTAATATGGCTAAGTTACCTTTACAAATATTCGGGATAAAGCGCATTTATCCTGTTATATGAATAACAAAATTTATTTTAACACAAAAAAACTTTTGCACAAATTTTATCTTTAAGGCTATAATTTTTTTATAAAGTTAAGCTTCCGTTGTAAAATGGGGTTAGGAGGGTTTCCATTGTCAGCAATTATACCGCCCTGTACCAATGCCTGTCCAGTGCATACAGATGTACGCGGCTATCTGGCTGCTATATCCAGGCGTGATTACCAGGAAGCCTACCGGCTGGTTAAGGCCTGTAATCCTTTCCCATCAGTATGTGCCTGGGTTTGCCCGCATCCCTGTGAGGGTGCCTGCCGCCGGGCGCAGGTTGACGCGCCGCTATCCATCCGCTATCTAAAGCGCTTTGCAGTGGACGCGGTAGGGGTGGTCATGGAGGATAAGCCGGCTGTTGTTTCCGGGAAAAGGGTGGCCGTAATTGGATCCGGTCCTGCCGGTCTGACCGCCGCCTATGACCTGGCGCAACTTGGGCACAAGGTTGCAGTTTATGACCGGAGCCAGGAGCCGGGCGGACATTTTCTAGCTTCGCTGCCGATTTTCCGGCTGCCCCGGAAAATTCTCAGACGTGATATTGAGCGGATTTATTTAGCCGGAGTCGAGTTTATTCCGGGGGTAGAGGTGGGCATTGATGTTCCTATTGATGAGCTGATCAGTCAATATGACGCCATTGTCATTGCAACCGGGCTCTGGGGGGGACGCGGCGTAGACCGCCCCGGCTTTGAACACCGTGATATATTGCTGGCGCTGCCATTTCTACAATCAGCCAATCGAGGGGAAAAGCCAAAGATCGGGGGGCAGGTCCTGGTTATTGGCGGAGGCAATGTGGCGATGGACGTTGCCCGCACCGCAGTGCGCCTTGGGGCGCCCAGTGTCACAGTGATCTGCCTGGAGGACATGGAGCAGATGCCGGCCTCCAAGTGGGAGATCCAGGATGCACTTGCTGAGGGCGTAGTGCTTTTGCCGGGTTATGGCCCGGTGGAGGTTCTGTTTGAGGCAGGAAGAATTTCCGGTCTTTTAATCCAGAAAGTGAAATCAGTTTTTGATCTGGAAGGGAAATTTAACCCGTCTTATGAACGGGGTAATCTATCTGTTACAGGGGATACAATAATCCTTGCCATTGGCCAGACTCCTGAGAAATCCTTTTTACATGGCAGTAGTTTAAAAACTGACGCGCGAGGCTGCCTGCTTATCAACAAAGGTAACCTTTCCACCGGAACAGATGGTGTTTTTGCCTGCGGCGAGATAGCCAAAGGTCCTGGTCCAGCCATTGCCGCGGTGGCGTCGGGGCACCAGGTGGCCAGGATCGTTGACTGTTACCTGCAGGGTGTTAAACCTGCCCCGGCAGCAAAAGATTATTATTTGATAGGTGATCTGCCCGGCGTGGTGGCTGACCGGGCGCCCCGCTTTGCCAGGCAGGAAATGCCCGCACTGCCGCCAGCACAGCGTGCCCTCAATCTGCTGCCTTATGAGCTTGGGTTGAGCGAAAATGAGGCTCTCCAGGAAGTGCGGCGGTGCCTGAATTGCGGGTTAGGGGCCAGGGTAAACGCAGAAAAATGCTCAGCCTGCCTGACTTGCCAGCGGGTGTGCCCTTATGGCGTGCCAGTGGTGGGGGAATATGCACAAATTTCTCTTGAGGGCTGTATGGCCTGCGGCATATGTGCGGCCTCCTGCCCGTCAGGCGCAATTACTATGGAGCTTATTGAACTAAACACTGTCAATCAAACACTGGCCACGCGGGAGCAAGTGCCAAGAAAACCAATTGACGCTCCTGTCAATGGCAGGCTGTTGACTTTATTTGCCTGTCGGGGCATTATCGCTGACGGGCTGTGCCTGGAACAGCTGAAAATTTCCCTGCCGCAAAACCAGATCCAGGTTGTAGAGCTGCCATCTGCCGGGTCTCTGCGCCTGGAGTGGCTCTTGAATGCCTTTGAGCAAGGTGCCGGCGGGGTGGCGGTAATCGCCTGCCAAGCCGGTCAGTGTCGCCACCGCGGTGGAAGCGCCGCCACGGAGCGGGTAGTTTCGCGGGCCAGAAAGCTGCTGGCGCAACTGGGAATTGGCGCGAGCCAGCTTTATTACTGCCAGCTTAACACTGCAGAGGAATTGCTGGAAGGCCTAATCCGGTTTGCCAAAGAGCTGTAGAACTGGCACTTTTTACAGTTCAGCCGGGGGGGTGCACCAGTACGTACAATCGACACTTTCACAGGTCACCGGGGGCTGACTCCGGCAGGGAAAAGCCCCCTTCTACAGCTTATTTCAAGCTCATGCATACAGCCAGTTCACGGCGGTAAGCTTGACCGCTTATTTCCCTCTACGATAAAACAACCTAACTTAAGCTTCTGCTATGGTTAACTCTTCACCATCCGCTACACTGTCCAAACCGCTGAGGTCACCCTCCACCTGCCCGAAGATATTAACCGCGCTGGCGGCACGAATTTCATTACCCATGCTTACCGGAGTAGGGCCGAAAAAGATACAAAATGCATTTCCTGTAGGCCAATAACCCAGCGCGCCTATTGACACTAGATCTGTAGCATTTGGCTCCAATGGCTCATTTACTGGAATAGAAAAGTAGATTTCGCCTCCCCACCGGCAGGCCCGGCCCTTGATAGGAAGCGCTTCCATGATTAACCGGCCTGTGGGAGTGTCAAAGATGCTGGCAGTCCAGGAGTAAGAGTTGGCCTTAATTTTAACTTGCATGATCATACCTTCTTTTTTGTAAGTTTATATGCTGTTAAAGCACGATAGGTTTCCCTTCCATTTATTTTATTGTTTTGGCATGTATTAAGCAAATCACAGCACTCATATTGATTATTTCTTATTCAATTAATTACTCCGGTTTGGTAATTATTGAGCAACCAAGACTAACCAATATTTTTCCCTGTTGATCAACAATAATTCATTAAAGTCAGCAGTATATGTTTGATCTTGTTCGAAATAAAATAATAACTAAATAGGCCGGATAGTTTCTAAAAACCATAAATAATGTTAAATTTGTTTATTTGCGCTCATTTTCTTGAATTGTGATCAGCTTTCTTTTGCTATCTTGTTATTTTTTACCTCTGGTTGTAAAATTAGATATTAATGAAAATTAAAAATATCGTTGAATAATCACGTATTAAGGGTATGATTATTGAAAACTTTATAGCCAGAGGTGGCTTAAAGAAATATATGCGTATTATTTTTTTGCTTAATTGAGATGGGTGTCTGCATTATGTAATTTCCGACGGAGGGAGGGGGATCTTATCTTGGATGGATTAAAAGCACAGGAAGAGCTTTTTCTTAGCACATTGCTGGGTAAAAGAATTTTTGATCAGACCGGTCAAAAAGTGGGTCAGATTAGGGACCTGGCAGTGCTTTGGGATGGGGTTTTCCCCCGGGTGACTGGAATAAAATACTTAAAGAACAGCCCAAAGATCGTCAGTGTTTCTGAAATCAAAGATCTGCGCCGGGAGGGTCTATTTCTAAAACATAAAATTGAGCAAACTAAAATCGAGGACCTGCAGGAAAACCAATTATTGGTAAAGAAATGGTTACTGGATAAACAAATTGTCGATATCAAAGGGTCAAAACTAGTTCGGGTAAACGATATTCAGCTATCCTGGCTGGAACGAAATGCTGCTGTTGAGATCATGCTCAGCGCCGTAGACGTCGGAGTGCGTGGGTTGGTCAGGAGGATTATTGGCCGTGCTCCAAAAACAAGGCGGCTGCCGGCAAGCCTTGTTGGCTGGCAGTACCTGGAGCCAATCCGGGCCCGGACCGCAAACCTAAAGCTGTCCGAAGCTACTGATAAATTCAGCCGGCTGCACCCAGCCGATATAGCCGAGATCATTGAAGAGCTTGATCATTACGAGCAGCCTGACTTTATCAGCACCCTGGATGATCAGACAGCCGCCGAGGCCCTGGGCGAGGTGGACCTGGATACACAGGTCAATATTATCGAGCGGTTGGACAGTGAGCATGCCTCCAGAATTTTGGTGGAAATGGCACCCGATGAGGCGGCTGACTTGCTGGGCGAGCTTACTCAGGAAAAGTCGGACGAACTGTTAAACCTGATGGAACCCGAGGAAGCAGAAGATGTCCGGGAGTTGATGGAATACTCGGAAGACACCGCCGGTGCCCTGATGACCACGGAGTATATTGCACTTTCCCTGGGTATGACCGCCCAGGCGGCGATCGATAAAATACGTGAGACGGCCCAGGCAGCAGAATTGATTTATTACCTTTATGTGCTGAACGAGAAAGAAAAAATTCTTGGTGTGTTGTCGCTGCGCGAGCTAATTATGGCCCAGCCCGGCACCTTGCTGCAGGATATTATGCAGGAGCGGGTGATCACAGTGCTCGCCGGTGACGACCACAAAGATGTCTTAGACACTATTGTTAAATACGATCTAATTGCTGCGCCGGTGGCAGATGAAAAGGGAATTATGCTTGGGATCATCACCGTGGATGATGTTTTAAACACCTTCGTGCCGGACCGTAAAAATCTAGAAAGTTTTTCCTACTATATGATGCGCAAAGCCTTTGGCAGGAGGTGAAAAAAACCTGGTGGCGAAACCGGCCTTTCTAAAAAAATTTATTCTTTTTCTTTCTATATTAGGGCCGGGGGTAATTACGGCCAATGTCGACAACGATGCCGGTGGGATTACGACTTACTCTGTGGCCGGGGCCACCTTTGGTTATCAGCTGCTATGGGTATTTATCCCCATGATTATCGCCCTTTTTGTGGTGCAGGAAATGGGCGTGCGGATGGGGGCTGTTACCGGCAAAGGCCTTGCCGACCTGATCCGTGAAAAGTATGGGGTGCGGTTAATCTTATTTGCTATGCTCGGCCTGGTACTTTCCAGCCTGGGGAATACAATTGCCGAATTTGCCGGTGTAGCAGCCAGCCTCGAAATTTTTAACGTGAACAAGTATATTTCCGTCCCTGTTTCTGCGCTGATTGTCTGGTGGTTGATCGTTAAAGGAACGTACAAGCGGGTGGAAAAAATATTTCTAGTCGCCTCGGCGCTGTATTTTTCCTATATCATTTCAGGTGTCCTGGCTGACCCACCCTGGGATGTTGTACTTAGAGAAACGGTAACTCCCCACTTTGAGTTTGACAGCCAGTACCTGGCCATGTTAATTGGACTGGTTGGTACCACTATCGCGCCGTGGATGCAGTTTTATATTCAGTCTGCGGTGGTTGAAAAAGGTATATCGGTCAACGAGTATAAACTTTCCCGCTTAGACGTCCTTGCCGGTGTAATTATGGTAAACGTGGTAGCCATATTTATCGTTGTCGCTTGTGCGGCCACTCTGCATAAAAACGGTATTCCCATTGAAAATGCCAAAGACGCGGCCAGTGCCCTGATGCCCCTGGCCGGCCGGTGGGCCTCCCAGTTGTTTGCTTTCGGACTGTTTAATGCGTCTTTGTTTGCAGCATCTATATTACCGCTGTCCACGGCCTACCTGATCTGTGAGGCTCTGGGCTTTGAGGCGGGTGTAGATAAGACCTGGGAGGAGGCGCCGGTATTTTACTGGCTCTATACCTTTCTGGTGGTTGCTGGTGCGGGGATTATATTGATTCCAGATATTCCGCTAATTCCGATCATGCTCTGGTCCCAGGTAATAAATGGTGCTTTACTGCCCCTGGTGTTGATTTTTATGCTTAACTTGATTAACGACCGGGACCTGATGGGCGAGCATGTAAACTCCCGGACTTTTAACCTCGTGGCCTGGGTTACCACTGTGATTATGATTGCTTTAACCACCCTCCTGGTGGGCACCTCGATATTTTTTTAGATTTTATCTGGGTGCATGGATCTGCCAGCTTTTATTTTTTCTTCTTCAGAGTGAACACTATCCCCACGTCCGGGTCGGTCCAGTAATCGGTGAGGCGATAGCCCTCGGCGATCAACTTTTTGCAGGCGGCTATGGCCTGCTCCAGGTTGCATAGCAGCCTCAGCCCTGACTTATCACCAATATCCGGGATATTATTTACGGTAATCAGAGCCAGCAGGTAATCGCCTTGGTCTATTGCTTTTTCTAACTTTACGTTAGTCATCTTTTCCTCCCAAATTATTATGCAGGCAATTAAATGTTCATCCGCTTTCTAACTTCTAAATACTATTTGCACCGGGTTGCGATTTTTTTATTATCTAGATGATCTTAACTTTTTTTATTCTATCAGGCAACACCTTGTAAAGAAGCGAATGAGACTGCTAATTGATCAGGACCCTGGTGATTTGCATTCAGGTAGTCTTATTTTTCATTTTGTTTGTAAACAGAAAACGGGGAATGCCTGACTGTAATAATAGAGCAGCATATACATGGTGGCCATACAAGGGGGTTTTTCCAAAAAGTTAAATGTGGACTGGCGGGTGTTGATTATTCTGATTAACAGCAGCTTTGTCCTGGAAGAATATGTCGATAGATTACCTAAAGTGATCCAGTGCATAAATCATGTTGGTTATGTGTGTTCAATGTATATGGAGCAGCTTATCATTTTATATATTAACCAGTTTTAAACGGCTGAATAAACAGGCAGTACAGGGATACAATATAACAACGGTATTTAGTCCAAAACAATATGGAGGTGGCCCATGGAAATAGATACTTCATGGCACGAATGGAAGAAAACCCTTGGCAAGGCAGTTGATGCAGCTGAATTTGTGGGTATGTCGGATGATCTGATTAATAAGATTGCCTACCAGCTAGGAGAATTTTTCGCAGATAAATTTGACCCGGGTAATCGGGAACAGCGCCTGTTAAAAGAAATATGGGAAGTTGGTGACGAAGAGGAAAAAAGAACCATGGCTAAAATGATTGCCAAAATGGTTAGCAAGGACTATGTGCATTAAAAGCTATTGCCGGCAAGGCAATAGCTTTTTATGATCTTATCTGGATCAATATTCGATAAATACAACATACACAACTCCTTTTACGGCGGCATATGTTATAAAAAATGCAGTAATAGGTTTCTTTTTCGCCGGTTTTACAGGGGGTATAGTTAATGAAAATCGGGGATATAGTAACCCGAAAGATTTATGGAGAGGATACGCAGTTTTGTATAATAGGTTTTTACACCAACCAGGCCACCGGGGAGAGAGTGGCCATACTAGCCATAATAGATCCAAGTTTGATTGTTGAGTCTCTGGTACAGGAATTGTCCCCTATTTCTGCACATAACTTGTTTGCCCTGACTACGATGCCTCTAGTCCACTGAAAGAAACTGCCGCAAGGCAGTTTTCTGTTGAGGGCTTTTTTTGTCAGCTAAAAAGGGATATTATCAAAAACCTTGAATAATACTACTTAAAAAAATAATAAAAAGAATTAATAATTACCAGGCAACCAGTTTTGACGGAAGTTTAAGTTCCGACCTGCCACTTGAAATACCTTGTCATTTCTTGCCCGTATGGTATTAAACCGGTGCCTGCGGCGGCCACAGTTCTGGTATGAAATTGATGTGCTGCGCCTGTTTATTGCTATAGAAAAATTGTGTAGCACGAAAGGAGTTATGGCAAGTGGTAAAAGAAGATGCTTTTCCTGGTATTGCCGGTGCTGCAGTTGACCGGGCAAGACAATTGGGTGTGGAGATGGCTGAAGCTTATATCAGTAGCAGCAAGGAGCTAATTATAGACGTCAGAAAGAAAAGTGTGGAAACCTTGAAATTCGCAGAAGAGTGTGGCCTAGGGCTGCGGGTGATTAGCGGCGGCAGGGTCGGTTTTTCTTTTAGCACTGATTTAAGTCCTGCCGGGGTGGCGGAAACGGTCCAGCGGGCTTTAACGAATTGTGGAAAAACAACTGCAGATCCCTACCACTGCCTGCCTTCACCGGACCAGGTTTACCCCGAGCTGGATATATATGATCACGGTATCCGGGCTTCGACGGTGGAAGATAAAATTGAGCTGGCCAAATCAATGGAACAAGTGGCGCTGGACTATGATGACCGGATCAAAATAATTGAAAGCGCCACCTACCAGGATGGTGAGTCGCTAGTTACCGTTGTCAACAGCCACGGCATGAATTTGACCTGCCGGGCCGCTTACTGCGGGTTATATTTGGCCCTGGCAGCAAGTGACGGCGGTGAGAGCCGAAGCGGCTTTGCCTTTGATTACAGATTGAAATATAAAGAATTGGATCCCGGCAAGGTGGGCCGGGAGGCAGCCCATAAGGCCGTTCGGATGCTGGGGGCGGCGCCGGCCCCAACCAAGAAAACGACTGTAGTATTGGATCCCTACGTAGCTGCTGGTTTTCTGAGTCTGGCCGGTCCGGCCCTGTCAAGTGATGCGGTGCAAAAAGGACGCTCGCTTTTTGCCGGAAAAGTTGGTCAAAGCGTGGCCTCGAGCAAAATAACTATTATTGACGATGGTACCCTGCCCCATGGCATTGCCTCCACCCCCTTTGATGGTGAAGGAGTGGCTACCCAAAGAAATGTGCTGATTAAAAACGGAGAACTGCAAGGTTTTTTATACAACACCTATACAGCAGCCAAGGCTAACCTGAAATCAACAGGCAACGGGGTGCGCAGTACCTATAAGGGTACCCCGGAAGTAGGGGTCACAAACTTCTTTATTGATAGTGGGGCTACGCCTGTTGAGCAGCTGTTGCAAGAGGTTACAAGCGGCATATACATCACCGAGGTCATGGGTCTGCATACTGCCAACCCAATTTCGGGCGACTTTTCAGTGGGTGTTGCCGGGCTTTGGATCGAAAACGGCATGTTGACTAAGCCGCTTAGGGGTATGGCTTTAGGCGGAAATTTTATTAATTTACTAGCCTCGGTTGAGAGAGTAGGAGACGATTTAAAGTTTTTTGGTGGAAAGGGAGCGCCTACTCTGCTGGTGTCTGAAATGACCGTAGGCGGTCAATAAGTCGCTGTTATTGCAACTTCCATTTTGCCAATGGATTTAAATTATGGTAAAATGTCACCATCCAGCTAGGGGTGATTCATTGAAGATACTGATACTTAACGGACCCAATCTAAATTTATTGGGGAAAAGGGAACCATCGGTTTATGGCATCCTTAGCCTGGCGGAGATTAATGAACAAGTTATGGCTTTGGCTGCCGATTTAAGAGTGCAGGTAACCTTCAGACAGTCAAACCACGAGGGTGAGTTAATTGATTTGCTGCATAGTGCAGCGACTGAAATGGATGCCGTTATTTTCAATCCTGGGGCGTATACCCATTACAGCTATGCCCTGCGTGACGCTGTTACGTCGATCGGAATCCCTACTGTGGAAGTGCACCTGTCTAATATTCACGCGCGCGAGGATTTTCGCCGGATTTCTGTAATAGCTTCTGTTGCAGTCGGGCAAATAAGCGGCTTTGGCGCGGCCAGCTACTTAATGGCACTTAGGGCAGTTGTGGATCTATTGCCTGCCTGGAGGAAAAATGTTTAAAACACGTATTGATAAATTTATGGACCTCAGGTCTCGCGCCGGAGTAGAGGCTTTTTTTGTCACTAAGCCGGAAAACCGTTATTACCTGAGCGGTTTTACCGGGACTGCCGGCGCTCTTTTGCTATGCCTTAGTGGTGCTTATCTACTAACTGATTTTCGTTATCTCGAGCAGGCGCAACAGCAAAGCCCGCACTTTACGGTAATAGATGCCACTGAATCTTTAATAGATAAGCTTGATGAGCTAGTCCGGGAAAAAAAAGTTACAAGCCTGGGCTATGATGGTGATCATCTGTCTTACAACGAGTTCCTTAAGCTCAAGGATAGATTAGTTAGTATTGATTTAAAACCTGCTAGCGGCCTGGTGGAAGAGCTTCGGCTTATAAAGGATAGTGCCGAAATAAAAAATATTGAGGAAGCCGTACGGCTGTCTGACCGGGCCATTGAGCAAGTCCGGCCACAAATTAAGCCGGGTGTGACAGAGCGGGAAATAGCCCTGCGGCTGGAGTTTGCCATGCGTGAGATGGGTGCGGAAGGTGTGGCCTTTGAAACTATTGTGGCTTCCGGTCCCCGCTCCGCACTTCCCCACGGGGTGGCTTCCGTTAGAACAATCCAAAGTGGTGATCTAGTGACTATGGATTTTGGGGCTGTTTACTGCGGTTACCATTCCGATATAACCAGGACTGTTGTGGTCGGGGAGCCGGCGTCCTGGCAAAGTGAAATTTACTCCATCGTTTTGGAAGCCCAGTTGCGGGCGGTCAAAGCTGTATGCGCCGGGGTGAAGGCCTCTGTTGTGGACAGGGCCGCCCGTGCTTTGATTGCCGGGAGGGGTTACGCAGAATATTTTGGTCATGGCACCGGGCACGGGCTTGGCCTGGAAATTCATGAAAACCCCAGGCTCTCCAAGAAGGGTGAAACTGTGTTGCGGGCCGGTATGGTGGTAACAGTTGAGCCGGGCATTTACCTACCGGGCAGGGGGGGAGTAAGAATCGAGGACACAGTCCTGGTTTTAGAATCCGGATGCCGGGTTTTGACCAAAACACCGAAAATGAGTTTAGAAATTTTATCATAAAACATATTGATCAGGAGGATGATGCCGTGATATCGACCAACGAATTCAGGACTGGACTTACTATTGAGCTGGAGGGAGATGTCTTCCAGGTAATTGAATTTCAGCATGTCAAGCCCGGCAAGGGATCTGCCTTTGTTCGTTCAAAACTAAAAAACGTGCGGACGGGGTCTGTGGTGGAAAAGACTTTTAACGCGGGCGAAAAAGTGCCTAAAGCCAGGATTGAGCGGCGGGAAATGCAGTACCTTTATAATGATGGAACAGACTATAATTTTATGGACATGGAATCCTTCGACCAAATGGCCATGTCCGCTGAACAACTGGGTGACGCCGTAAAGTATCTGAAAGAAAATATGAACATTCATGTCCTCACCTTTCAAGAAAAGTCCATTGGCGTGGAACTACCCAACTTTGTCGAGCTGGAAGTCATTGATACTGCCCCCGGTATTAAAGGCGACACTGCTTCCGGCGGCTCTAAGCCGGCCACCCTGGAAACAGGGGCGATAGTCCAGGTGCCTTTCTTTATCAGTGTCGGGGACAAGCTGCAAATTGACACGAGAACGGGCAACTATATAAAACGGGCATAATTTTTAATCGTGTTTAAAGCCCCCTGATTTACGACATACTATTAAATGCCGGTTATGGCAATTTACCAGAGGGGGCGCATATAGGTGAATGATCTTAAAGCAAGGGTAGCCTACCTGCAGGGCTTATCAACTGGGCTTGACTTGCACACTGATTCCAAAGAAGGCAAACTCTTAAATGGAATCATAGAGGTATTGGATGACTTTGCCAATACAGTTGAGGACTTGGAAGAAGGACAGGACCAGTTGGAGGATTACCTTGAGACAATCGACGAAGATCTCTATCAATTGGAAGGCGAGGTCTACGAGGATGAAGCTGAACACAGGGGGTTCGATACCGGGGATTATATCGAAGTAAAGTGTCCCGGCTGTGGTGAAGAAGTTTATTTTGATTCCCATGTTGCAGAAGATGACGACGTTGTTGAAGTAATATGTCCGAACTGTGATGAAGTGGTTTTTGTCAAGGACGAAAGCTTTGAATTTAAAGATGAGCCTGAAGCGCTGGAGGGTCAAGTTGCTGGTAATAACCTGGAAGCGGGTAAGGATGTTATATAAACTGGCGCTGGGATGAGGCAAAATTATTTTAATTCTCCAAGCAATTTAAACAGAGCGGCTGCTTTAAAGCAGCCGCTCTATTAATTTAATGGTCATTAACTTTAAGGAAGCTTTTAATGGCCGCAAAAATTTGTTCTTTTCTGGTGCCCAGCAAAATAAGGATAAAGATCAAAAATAGAATATAGGCGTTATTTCCAATCTGATAAGGCGCCGGCTGGTAAACAGGCTGCTGGATGTCAGGAGCGGGACTGCCGGTCGGACAGGCTGGTGGAACAGGGTATAAGTATAAGGGGATGAAAACAGGCTCGTATTGTAAATATTGCACACCATCTTTTGCTGTCCCGGCGCTGGCACCGTCTGTCTGGCTTTGGTTTCGCAGTGAATCGAAGTACTCCTCCATGAATTTATTAAAAGTGGAATAATAACCTGGAATAGTTGTGGTCGTTTTGGTATTGTCCATACTGTTTCCCCCTTTCTGTCGGAAAATATTCTTATTAATAGATCATATGTGGCGAGGGGCCGCTTCGGTGACTGAATAAACTACGGTTTTCCGGCGGCTTATTTTTACCGGTTAAATTTAATGGTATATTTTACCTCAATGGGCAATATTTATTTAGGGGAGGGAAAGACTTTGAGCACAGTAAACTTATTACAAAAGGAACCAAGCCAGGGAGGGGCAGGCGCCGTTAATGAAGTATTGCTTGCTTTGCCGGCAAATATCCGCTCCATGCTCACTGCGTTACCTTTTTCCTGGCAAGAAAAAGTTGAAGAAATCCGATTAAGGCAGGGCAGACCGCTTCTAATCGGGTTGGCTAACGAAGACGTTTTTCTCCGCGCTGATGGGCGACCGACGCACCGGTTTGAGGAGGCCTACCAGGTTACCCCACTGGATATGGAGCGGGTGGTGCAGTTGATTAGCGGCTCCTCACTATATGCACTGGAAGAGGAATTCAGAAACGGCTTCATCACCCTTCCCGGTGGTCACCGCGCCGGAATTACCGGAAAGGCAGTGCTTGAGGGTGGAAAAGTTAGGACCCTGAAGTATATTTCCGGCTGTAACATCCGCATTTCCCGGGAAATCAGCGGGGCTGCCTCCGCAATCCTGCCCTATATGCTTAACGGGGAGGGGGGTATCTTCCATACGGTGATCGTCTCACCGCCCTGTTGCGGTAAGACAACCATGCTCAGAGATTTGATTCGGCAGGTAAGCAATGGTGTGCCCGAGCTTGGCTTTACTGGATTAACTGTGGGGGTGGTGGACGAGCGATCGGAAATTGCCGGGTGTTATAAGGGAATACCCCAGCGTGATGTCGGTCTGAGGACTGATGTGCTGGACGGTTGTCCCAAAGCTGAGGGGATGATGATGTTGTTGCGGGCCATGGGCCCGCGGGTCATCGCAGCCGACGAGATCGGGCGGAATGAGGATGTTCAGGCGCTGGAAGAGGTATTAAATGCCGGGGTTAAGCTGATCATTACCGCTCATGGCAAGTCTCTGGCTGAACTGCTGGAGCGACCGGCACTGGGAAAAATCATTAAATCAAAAATGCTGGAGCGCTTCGTAATTTTAAGCCGCTCGCGGGGGGTGGGAACTTTAGAAGAGGTTATTGACGGTAAATTAATGCGACCAATAGAGGTGAGAAAATGTTGAAGCTAGTTGGAGCATTTTTAGTGGTCACGGCCAGTGGCCTCAGTGGTTTATCCGTGGCGAGAAATTACCGGCGGAGACCCCGGGAACTGCGATCTCTCCGGGCTGCCCTGCAAATGCTGGAAACAGAAATTTCCTACGGAACCACCTTTTTGCCGGAAGCTCTACAGCAGGTGTCTGCGCGCTGTGAGCGGACGACTGCTGCTTTATTCAGTGGAGCGGCAGCCGAACTTTCAACTATGTCCGGCTTAACCGCTGCCGAGGCATGGGACCGGGCGCTTCGAAAATACTACCCTGGTACTGCGCTAAAGCCGGGTGACCTGGCTGTTCTGCAGCGATTCGGGGCATCTCTGGGCATCTCCGACCGGGAGGATCAGATCAAACACCTGCACCTGGTTATGGAACAAATTGACGCTGAAACTGCAGATGCGGAAAATGAGTCAGCGCGAAACGTCAAATTGTGGAGTTATCTGGGCTTTATTGGAGGGATACTAGTCGTTTTACTACTTTGTTAATAATTAGTTACTAAAAAAAGGCTTCAATTTGGGGGGAGACATGTTGTGAATAGTATCGATCTGATTTTTAAAATTGCCGGGGTCGGCATTCTGGTTGCTGTGCTCAATTCAATTTTGAAAACTGCTGGAAAAGAAGAACAGGCACATTTAGTTACATTAGCAGGCCTGGCAATAGTTTTTATCTGGGTTGTGCAGGTTCTGGCCAACTTATTTGACCAGGTCAAGTCGGTTTTCAAGCTTTTTTAGATTTCTTTTGGAAATTGGGAAATCAGGTGATCGGATAATGGAAGTAATGCAAATTGTAGCCTTTGGCTTGATCGCTACCGTACTGATTGTTGTAATCAAGAGCCAGCGTCCGGAACTAGGCATATTATTAAGCGTGGCTGCCGGGGTGATCCTGTTTTTATTGGTGCTGGGTAAAATTGGCTCAATATTGGATGTAATTAAGGACCTAACCCAAAGGGCAGGGATCAGCATGGTTTACCTAGGGACCATTATGAAGATTATTGGTATCGCCTATATTGCCGAGTTCGGAGCGCAGATCTGCCGGGACGCCGGTGAGGGTGCGGTGGCCACTAAAATTGAATTTGCGGCAAAGATAATGATTATGGTTCTTGCGGTGCCCATAGTAGTGGCTGTGCTGCAGTTACTCCTAAAACTCGTTCCGTAAGGAGGTGACAGTGTGAAATATTTTTTTGTAATCCTGTCTTTGCTGCTGCTTTTTCCGGCGCTGCCTGCCAATGGGGAACAGGCGGCGGTGGCCTCGCCGGAAGAACAGGTATCAAATTTGGATTTGAACGGGATCCAGCAATATATTGAGCGCCTGGATACGGAAATCAAGAGTTCAATTCCCAGTTTGAATTTTAAAGAAATGGTTTTGCAGTTGGCTAGAGGGGAGTTGGCCTGGAGGCCTTCGGAAATTTTTAGCAATATCATTAGTCAGATTTTTAAGGAGGTGGTGGCAAATTTTGACCTCCTGGGGAAACTGGTTATTCTGGCTGTGATCTGCGCGGTGCTGCAGAACTTGATCACTTCTTTTGAAAAAACCACTACTGGGCAGCTGACTTATTCCATTACCTACCTGGTATTAATAACTATTGCGATCAGCTCTTTTACCCTGGCAGTTAATACAGGCAGGGATGTTGTGGATAATATGGTGGCCTTTATGCAGGCGCTGCTACCTGTTTTGTTAACCCTGCTGGTGGCCATCGGAGGGTTTGCCTCGGCTGCTGTCTTCAGTCCGGTAATCCTCACCACCATCGGTATTTTTGGCACCCTGATCAAAAACATTATCTTGCCATTACTTTTTTTTGTGGCGATCCTTGGTATTGTTAACAACCTCTCGGAGCGTTTCAAGGTTTCCAATTTGTCCGATTTGCTAAAAACAGTGGCAATGGGTCTGATGGGGATGTTTTCGACAATATTTCTTGGTGTTCTGGCCATTCAGGGGGTAGCCGGGGCGGTAGGTGACTCAGTTACTTTTAAAACGGCCAAGTTCGGTGTAAATGCTTTCGTACCCGTTGTCGGCGGTGTTCTTTCTGATGCTCTCGCGGCAGTGGTTAGCTCTTCATTATTAATCAAAAATGCCGTTGGAATCGCCGGGGTGGTAATGATAGGCGCGATTATGCTTATCCCTTTATTAAAAATTGTTACCCTGGCTTTCATCTACAAGTTGGCCGGGGCGCTAATCCAGCCCATTGGCGACAACCAGATGGTAAGCTGCCTGAATAGCCTGGGCAATAACCTTTTTCTTATATTTGCTGCTGTAGCTACAGTCGGCCTGCTCTTTTTCTTTGCTATCACCATTGTTGTTGGTGTGGGTAATATCACGGTTATGCTCAGGTAACTGGTGAGGGGGATACGTGGTGGAAATACTGCGCGGGCTAATCCAAAACTTGATTATTATCATCATCCTGGCTATGTTTTTGGAAATGCTGCTGACTGACGGTGGAATGAGACAATACGTCAAAATGGTCATGGGGCTTTTGATTATTATTGCGGTAATCCAGGCGATAGGTGACCTGATGCACAAGGATTATACTGCTGAGCTGCCGTCACTGACAGAAAATGCAGGGCAGGCTCAGCTTTCTGGAATAATAGACGCGGGTCAAAAACTTTCCAGTGAGCAGCAGCAACAAGCGATTACGCAGTACAAGCAGGGGCTAGGCCATCAAGTTTTAGCACTGGCCGGCATGCACCAGGCAGTCCCGGTGGTGGACGCACAGGTCGGGGTAAACGCCAGACCAGGGGATACAGATTTTGGCCAGATTAATGAAATCATCATGGTCATTGAAAAAGATCCATCCCGTTCTGAAACACAAGCTAATGGAAGTTTGGTGGTAGATGTCGAGCCGGTGGCGGTGCAGGTTAGCGGTAGTGCGCAGCGCCAGGAACCGTCAATGGCTGCGGCAGGTCCACCCCGTGAAACGGTAGCCGGACTGATCAGTACAGTGGCTAATTTTTACAATCTTAAACCGGAACAAGTAAAATGTGTCTACCGTTAGTAAGAGTTTTGTGGCACTGTTCAAAGGGGTGAGGTTCAGCTGAACACCGGTAAAGTCTAAATATAGGGATGATGATTCCATGCTATAAGTATTTTGGAGGTGACGAATTGCTTAAGTTGCTAGAATTTTTTGGGTTTGAGCGGGGTAAAAAAAGTATTCTTCCCACCGGACCAAACAAGCGCAATCTTTGGCTGGCAGGGTTGGCTGCGCTGGGCGTAATTATGCTGGTCTATTCCGGTTTTTTAGGTGGTAAACCTTCACCAACACAACTACCCGGCACCAATATTTCTACCCAGTCTGCCGTTGAGCAGGTGAAGAGCGGGATGTCCGTAGAGGAAGAGTTGCTCAGCAAAAAGCTGTGCGAAATGCTCAAACAGGTCGAGGGGGCGGGAATGGTAGAAGTGTCAGTGCGTCTGCTGGAAACAACCCAGGCTGAATACGCCGTCAATACCACTACCGGTAAGAAAACAACCCAGGAGCGCGATCAGTCCGGCGGTACCCGGACGACCACAGAGGACAGCGGCAGCGGTCAAATGGTTATGAACCGCAACGGGCAGGAAGAAAAACCTGTTGTGGAGCGGGAGATCGCACCGCGTGTGGCTGGCATTCTGGTTGTGGCGGAAGGAGCCAGAGACTCCCTGGTGAAGGCCAGATTATTTGATGCAGCGCGGGTTTCCATGGGGGTCGAACCGCAAAAGATCCTTGTATTACCCAGGGAAGGGAGAGAGCAATGAGAGCTGTGATTATTAACAGGCGTACCATGTTGTTGATCGTTTTAATTATCATCGGCCTTGCTGCCTTGTTTTTGTGCTGGCCGGGCAGTATTGAAATAAAAACAATTGAGCCTGGATTGCCGGTGGCCGGGGAAGTGCATATTGATAGCAAAGGGTCGGCGGCAGCGCCGGAGGAAAAAAACAACGCGGTTAGCAACCGGGCGGTTGCCGAGGGAAACTCTGATTTTTTCATCGACTATCGCCTGGAAAGGGAACGGACCAGGGGACAGCGTGTAGAGTGGCTGAGGGAAGTGTTTAACAATGTCAATTCCTCTAACGAAACCAGGCAAAAGGCCCAGGAAAGCCTTTTGAGCATAAGCACCAGCATGGCCAAAGAGGTAGAACTGGAAAACCTGATGAAAGCGAATGGCTATAAAGATGCAGTGGCTCTAGTAGATAATAATTTTGTAACGGTGATTTTGCCGGTTAATAGTTTAAGCACCGGTGAAACAGAACGGCTGTCGGGTTTGGTGTCCAAGGGCACAGGTATTGAGCAAAGCAATATTGTGATTGTGCCCAAACGTTAACACGGCATTTACACACTCTCCCGTCTGTGCCTTGAAAAAGTTTTTGTCGAATTAAAGTTTGCGCTAATTTCCCATTTTTGTTATAATGAACACAATATTTTATAATAATCTGTTTATTTTTGTTTTGCAGTGGGGAGGGGTAATAGTGGATGCCTCAGAAGTTGCCAGGGAGGAGCTTAACGGACAGGGCTCAATTAGAATTTCAGATGATGTGGTTAAGGTAATTGCCGGAATGGCGGCCATCGAAGTCAAAGGGGTGGCCGGGATGAGCGGCGGTATCGCCGGGGGCATTACCGAGATGCTGGGGAAAAAAAACCTGGCCAAAGGGATTAAGGTTGAGGTAGGAGAAAAAGAGGCTGCTATTGACATTTATGTAATTATTGACTATGGATTCCGGATCCCGGATGTTGCTGCAGAAATTCAAAACAGGGTAAAAAAAGCCGTGGAAAGGATGACCGGACTGGTAGTCGTCGAGGTTAATGTTAATGTACAGGGGATCGTTTTCGCCTCAGACGCTAAGGTAGAGGAACACAGGGTAAAATAAAACGTACGCCCCCTTTCTAAAGGGGGGTTGCTTTTTAAAGGAGGTATTTCCGGTGGGGCCTTTTGACCGGGCTTTATTGGCTGTTTATGCTTTTTCTTTAACATTGGTTATATCCTTGTTTTCATCGGTAATGCTTGGCTGGGCGGCGCCTCAGTACCTGCTCCGGGATTTGTTTTACCCTGGTCGGCCCGAGGTATTCTGGCCGCTGATGCTCATATTGATCTCAGCCGGGATCAGGCTATTCTGGGTGGGAGTACGCCGGCCGGGCGTGAGTGACAAGCACGTTGTCCTGACCGAAAGCGCGCTGGGACAAGTCCACATTTCCCTGCAAGCCATCGAAAATCTGGTCCTAAAGGTAGTGGCTCAAGTAAATGGGGTTAGAGAAGTAAGGCCTAAGATTATTTCCGACCCGCAGGGAGTCGGGATCCAGGTCCGTGCCGTGGTTACCCCTGATCTCAATATCCCCGCGGTATCGGTAGAGATACAGCAACTGATCAAGGAGAAGGTTTTTGAGGTTACCGGCATTAACGTAGGCAGTGTTAAAATGTTTGTAGAAAATATAGCAGTAAATAAGCCCAGAGTCGAATAACCAGGACGGAAAAGAGGAGTCCACATGAATATAATCCAGGAAATTTTGGAAAAACACCTGGGCAAAGCGGTAGGCATTATATTAGGCCTTATATTCGGCTGGTTTGCGATCAAATACGGCTTTTTTAAAGCGCTGTTCGTGGCCGGGTGTGTTGTTGTTGGTTATTACCTTGGGAAACGCCTTGATGAAAAGGTTGACTTCCGTGAAGTTTTATCAAGAATTTTTCGGGATCGGCAAAGTTAAGAGCAGGCAAGGTCTTGCTAAGGAGCCACCAAAATTCTGAATAGACACGCTACGAGCTAATTTGGTTAATACCGGGGGTTTTCCGTTAATAGATTCATGTGCAGAAACCTCAGATGGGAACGGTTAACAGTATAGCTATGGCTGACACCTAGGAATTTCTAAGTAGGAATTTTTTTCTATGTAGAAAGGAACGGTATACATGAGCAGAAGACAGGCTAGAGAGAGGGCCCTGCAGGTCCTGTTCCAGGTCGATCTGGGGAGCGCTGATCCTGACGAAGCCTTTGTTAAAATGGATGAAAGTTTTGGGGCATTAAATAAAAATGAAGATTTTGCCCGGATGCTCGTTGAAGGAACGCTGGTGCACCTTGAGACCATTGATCGGATTATTGGTGCTATCAGCAGGGACTGGAACATTGATCGGATGGCTAATGTGGACAGGAATATCATGCGTCTGGCCCTTTATGAAATATATTACTGCCCGGATATACCCAACAGTGTGTCTGTAAACGAAGCTGTAGATTTGGGCAAGTCCTTCGGTGGGGAAGAATCAGGTAAGTTTATCAACGGCATCCTGGGGCGTGTAGTGGAAAACCCAGCTGAGTATTTCTGCTAAATAGGGGTTGGAGCAGAAAACACAACACATTTAGGCTGTTTTTGAGTGTTTATCCTCTATTATTACATATTCCTGTTGCCGGCTAGTTGATTATTAAAATAATATTGACATATCAATCAATCTAATAATAGAATTACTTAAATGCTTAAATAGGAGGAGGAACTGTTCTTTAATGTACAAAATTCTAAAAAAAGAAGTTCTGGCTCCAACCATTAGCTTATTTGATATTGAAGCGCCAATGGTTGCCAGAAGCGCCCAGGCGGGGCAGTTTGTGATTCTGCGCACAATCGATGACGGTGAGCGGATCCCGTTAACTATTGCTGATTTCGACCGGGAGAAGGGTACAATTACCTGTGTGTTCCAGGAAGTGGGCAAGACTACTACAGAATTAGCCAAATTTAACGTTGGCGACTGCCTTAAGGATTTTGTCGGCCCGCTGGGTGAACCATCTCATATTGAAAATTTTGGCCGGGTAGTTGTTGTTGGCGGTGGTGTCGGTGTTGCTCCGATTCACCCAATAGCCAGGGCACTCAAGGAAGCAGGCAATGAAGTGATTGGGATTATTGGCGCCAGGTCTGGGGATCTGCTGTTCTGGGAAGATAAACTGCGGGACGCCTGCACCGAACTGCGGGTAACCACCGACGATGGCTCTTATGTGCGCCAGGGCTTCGTTACCGATGTTTTAAAGGAAGTCATTGAAGAAAAAGGTGATGTCGCCCTCTGTGTGGCCATTGGCCCCCTGCCGATGATGCGGGCGGTGTGCAATATGACCAAAGATTATAACCTGAAGACAGTGGTGAGCCTGAACTCAATCATGGTAGACGGTACTGGTATGTGTGGCTGTTGCCGCGTTACAGTGGGTGGTCAGACCAAATTCGCCTGTGTTGACGGTCCGGAATTTGACGGGCACCAGGTCGACTTTGCGGAAATGGCTCGCCGTTCAGTTATTTATAAAGAGCAGGAACAAGT
Organism: Pelotomaculum sp. PtaB.Bin104; assembly: GCA_002067205.1. Classification (GTDB taxonomy): domain Bacteria; phylum Bacillota; class Desulfotomaculia; order Desulfotomaculales; family Pelotomaculaceae; genus MVQL01. The sequence continues at coordinate 188,055 of MVQL01000210.1, read as the reverse complement.
TGCTATGGAACACTATCGGCAAGGACATCAATGTACTTGCGGCTGTGGAGGTGGCAAATAATGGCGATTATCCCTAATAAACACCCGATGCCGGCGCAGGACGCTGCTGTGCGGGCTAAAAACTTCAACGAAGTGGCACTGGGCTATGACGAGGAAACAGTGGTTGCTGAGGCCAGCCGCTGTCTCCAGTGTAAAAAAGAGCCCTGCCGCGAGGGCTGTCCTGTAGAAGTTGATATTCCGGCTTTTATTAAGCTGGCTGCACAGCGGGATTTTGCCGGTGCGATTAAAAAGCTTAAAGAGAAAAATGCCCTGCCCGCTGTTTGCGGCCGGGTTTGTCCCCAGGAAAACCAGTGTGAAAAATATTGTACCGTCGGCAAGAAAAATGATCCGGTTGGAATCGGCAGGATCGAGCGCTTCTGCGCCGACTGGGAGCTGGCCAACGGAGTTTTACCGCAACAAGTAGCTGAGCCGACCGGCAAAAAAGTTGCTATTGTCGGATCCGGGCCGTCAGGCTTAACCTGTGCCGCTGATTTGGCCAAGCTGGGCCATCAGGTGACTATCTTTGAGGCCTTGCATGTGGCCGGCGGGGTGCTGATGTACGGCATCCCTGAGTTCCGTTTGCCCAAAGCTGTAGTACAGGCTGAGGTGCAGAACCTAAAGAAGCTTGGTGTTAATATCCAGGTCAATGCTGTAGTAGGCAAATTTGCCACCGTTGATCAACTAATGGAAGAAGGCGGCTTTGACGCGGCCTTTCTCGGTACAGGCGCGGGTCTACCTTACTTTATGAACATTCCTGGTGAAAACGCCTGTGGTGTCTATTCAGCTAACGAGTTTCTAACCCGAACCAACTTAATGAAAGCCTACAAATTCCCCGATGCTGACACACCTATTCGCGTAGGCAAAAGAGTAGCAGTACTGGGTGGCGGCAACGTGGCAATGGACGCCGCTCGCACCGCTTTGCGCTTAGGCGCCGAAGAGTCGTGGATTGTTTACCGGCGGTCTAAAACAGAGTTACCGGCCAGGCACGAAGAAGCGGAGCATGCTGAAGAAGAGGGCGTTAAATTTGCCTTTTTAACCAGCCCAACTAAAATTATTTATGACGATAACTACTGGGTCACCGGTATGGAGTGTCTGCGCTATGAACTTGGTGAGCCGGATGCCTCAGGCCGCCGCAGCCCGGTTCCGATCGAGGGCTCGGAGTTTGTGATCGATGTTGATACAGTGGTGGTCGCCATCGGCCAGGGCCCGAACCCGCTGGTGCCGAGGACAACCAAAGGACTGGAATGTAATAAAAGAGGCAATATTATTGCTAACCTGGAAACCGGAGCTACCTCGAAGCCCGGCGTATATGCGGGCGGTGATGTGGTAACCGGAGCAGCCACCGTTATTCTGGCGATGGGGGCAGGAAGAACCGCTGCCAATTCAATCCACGCTTATTTGAGTGGGAAGTAATTGAGCCTGCTCTGATTTAAGGAGATAAGCCGGTGCGGGTATTAAACGTGCAAGAGCTAACCAAGCATATTAGCTCACTAATTGTAAGCGATTACCTGCTGGCCAACGTATGGGTAAAAGGAGAAATATCCAACTTTAAGGCCGCTTCCTCCGGGCATCTTTATTTTACACTAAAGGACAAGTACAGCTGTGTAAAAACAGTGATGTTCAGATCCCGCAGCATTAAAATACCCTTCCAGCCGGAAAATGGTATGACCGTGACGGTTCGTGGGTACGTTTCAGTATATGAACGTGACGGTGTATATCAACTCTACGCGGAAGAAATAGAACCGGAGGGCACCGGCGCGCTATTTATAGCGTTTGAGCAACTCAAATATAAGCTGCAACAAGAAGGTTTGTTTGATTCTAAGTATAAAAAAGCTTTACCACTATTGCCGCACCGGATCGGTCTGGTTACCTCGCCCACCGGTGCGGCAGTTCGTGATATGGTGGAAATTATTAGACGCCGCTGGCCCGGCCTGGAAATTATACTGGTGCCCGTATTGGTTCAGGGTGAGGGGGCGCCCTTGGCAGTATCTAGAGGCATCCAGCTATTAAACCAGTTGGGTGGGATTGATCTAATTATTGCCGGTAGGGGTGGCGGGTCTCTTGAAGATCTGTGGGCTTTCAACACGGAAGTAGTGGCCAGGAGCATTTTCTTGTCAAAAATTCCGGTGATATCTGCAGTTGGACATGAGACTGACTTTACCATCGCTGATTTTGTTGCTGATGCCCGGGCTGCCACACCCTCAGCAGCAGCAGAAATGGCTGTACCTGACCGTAAAGAGCTGGAACGTTACTTGCGGTCTATTCAAGCCACGCTGGTCCGTGCTGTGGAGGAAAAAATCAGCACAGGGCGGCGCCGCTTGAATTTATGCCTGGCTAATCGTTTTTTTAGCCGGCCAGTGGACAATATTTGCTGCACCAGACAGCAACCGGTTGATTTTCTATACTATCGCCTGTCTCAAGAAGTCCACGGGGCAGTCGAGCGAGCGGGCAACCGGTTGGCGGCGCTGGTGGCTCAGTTAAATACTTTAAGCCCCCTGGCTACTCTGGCTAGGGGTTATAGTATTTGCTCCACGCCAGACGGCAGGCATGTGATCAGGAGTGCAGGAGAAGTTGGGCCTGGTGATCAAGTATCAGTCCGCCTGCATCAAGGGTCTCTGCAATGTGTTGTAGAAGCCAAGGAGCTATAATATCAAGAATCCATAAGATAAGAAAGAAGTAACTAATGGCGACTATAATTAATGGCAAGCAAATTGCGGCCTCCATTAGTGAGGAAGTTGCGAAAGAAATTGCCCTGCTCAGGGAAGAGGGGATCCGTCCGAAGCTGGCTGTAGTGCTAGTAGGCAACGACCTCGCCTCAGAGATTTATGCCCGGGCAAAGGAAAGAGCATGCGCCAGGGTCGGCATTGAGTTTGAAATGCATGCCCTTGATGTCGATATCCCAGAGCAAGTGTTGCTGGAGTTGATCAGCCGGTTGAATTTGGATCGGAGTGTCCATGGCATCATGCTTGAGCTGCCGCTGCCCGAAAGAATAAATAAACAAAAAGTCATTGAGGCGATATTGCCGATTAAGGATGTGGACGGAGTGCACCCGGTTAACCGGGGCTACCTGTTTACTATGGGCGAGGGAATCTTTCCGGCAACTCCGCAGAGCTGTATTGAATTAATAGTACAAAGCGGGATAGAGCTGGAGGGAAAGCACACTGTGCTGGTAGGGCGCGGTGAAACTGTGGGGAAGCCGCTGGTATTTATGCTGCTTGGTCAAAATGCCACTGTTACTGTTTGCCACACCAAAACAAAAGAGCTCAGCCGGCATACTCGCCAGGCCGACATCCTGATTACGGCCGCCGGCAAGGCCGGGCTGATCACGGCTGATTTGGTTGGACCGGGTGCGGTGGTAATTGATGCTGGTATTAATGAAAAGGCTGACGGTGGTATTTGCGGAGATGTGGATTTTGAAAGCGTAAGCAAGGTAGCCGGCGCAATATCGCCAGTACCGGGTGGGGTGGGCAGTCTGACCACGGTGATGCTTCAAAAGAACTTGCTGAAGGCAATTCAACTGCAAAAAAAATTACATATTAAGTAACCTAATCATTGCTACAATAAATAAGTGGAGAAGATTAAACTGTGGGTGATTTTTACGATAAGTCTTTGAGGGAAATAATCGAGCTTGCTGCTTCTAGCAAGCCGACTCCAGGTGGCGGCAGTGTATCCGCGGTGGTGGCAAATTTTGGATTGGCGATGATCGCTATGGTTTGCCGGCTGACTGCGGGGAATGTAAAGGATCAGGATCTCGGGCGCCAGGTTAACGAAATCCTGGACTCCATCAATAACCTAATGCCCAGGCTAGAAAAATTAGTTTATGAAGACATGTTGGCCTTTGATCGATACATGGCTGCAGCAAGATTGCCCAAAATTACAGATAGTGAAATTAAAGCACGCCAGGAGGCCATACAAAAAGCTTTAAAGATTGCCACTGACATTCCACTGGAAACCGCGCGCGTTTGCCTGGAAGGGCTTCGGCTAGCGGACAAGCTCGCGGGCATTGGCAATAGGCTGGTGATTAGCGATGTCGGGGTAGGCGCCGCGCTTACTGAGGCCGCCATCAGTGGGGTGCTTTTAAGTGCCGAAATCAATATGTCAATGATCACAGATCAGAAATATGTGAAAAAAATGGCTGCTAGAAAAGAAGTAATAACGGCTGAGGCCAGCCAATTGAAGGCTAAGGTCCTGGATATTGTACAGGAGAGAATAAGGCCGATTTGATTGAGATTCAAGAAAAAACCTGGAGGAAACTAATGGCCGCAAAAACTAAAAAGAGGACCTTTGAAGAAGCAATTGCACGCTTAGAAGAAGTAGTACGGGAGCTTGAGGATGGACAGTTGCCCCTGGACCGGGCATTAGAACTGTTTGCGGAGGGCATTGAAGTCTCCCGAATCTGTAATGAGCGGCTTACTGTGGCGGAGCAGCGCATAGCCTTGCTGAAGGCCAATGAAAAAGGAGAAATCAGCTTGAAGGAAATTGATGCTGAAACTTTGGCATCAGGGGGCGAAAAAGTTGGAATTTGAAAAAGCTTTGGCGAAAAGGGCGCTTGTTATTAACGAGGCCCTTGAACTTTATCTGCCGCCGGCTAATGCTTACCCGCCATTGATACATCAGGCGATGCGGTACAGTATTAAGGGCGGGGGGAAGAGGCTCAGGCCGGTGCTGGTCATGGCCGTGGCTGAAACAGTGGGAGGGCGGGTGCAGGAAGTGATGCCTGCCGCCTGTGCTCTAGAAATGATACATACCTACTCGCTTATTCATGATGATTTGCCTTCTATTGACGATGACGACTACCGCCGGGGCAAGCCTACCAGCCACAAAATCTATGGTGAGGCGATCGCTGTCCTGGCTGGCGATGCCCTTTTGACCCTGGCTTTTTCTCTACTGGCGGAGTCCGGCCGGAGTAGCCCGGATAAAATAGTGAAGGTAATCGGTGAGGTGGCGTCTGCTGCTGGAACTTATGGCATGATTGGCGGTCAGGTGGTCGATATATTTTCCGCCGGTGAAAGCATTCCCATTAGTACGCTGGAGTATATTCACAAGTATAAAACGGGCGCCCTGTATCGGGCAGCCGTGCGGACCGGGGCGATCCTCGCCGGAGCGGAAGAAGGACAGTTGGCGGACCTGACCTGTTTTGCTGAACAACTTGGTCTTGCCTTTCAAATAATAGACGATATCCTCGATGTTGAGGGTGACGCAGCAGTCATCGGCAAGCCGGTAGGGAGCGATGTCAAGAATAAAAAAGTAACCTATCCTTCTGTTTTTGGCCTGAAGGAGGCCAGGGCTAAAGCAGAGCAGGCGGCGGCGGAGGCTCTCACTGCTCTTGAGCGTTTTGGCGGTGAAGCGGATTTCTTAAGACAATTGATCCGGTTTGTCATTAACCGCCGGCGATGAAATATGAAAACATGCGGCGCAACCACAAGCAACAGAGCAGTATCGTTAGAATTAGAAAACAGCCTCTTCGCAAAGCGGCAGACACTCAGCGGCAAACAACGGCCCACCAGCGAGTTGCTGCTGTTTTTCATGCTAATTAAAAGAAATAACGGTATTTGAAAGTAATCAGTTGTTTTGTTATAATTATTAAGTAAGCGTGCTTTATTCGATAAGTGACTCAGTATTCTAGTCAGATCTTCCTTTTTGAAGGCGGGCCTAAAAATCCGCTAAGGGCACAACGATGAAGTTCCTGGTGCTGGCTGCTGACGCCCAGTCGGGAGCTGGTACTGGGAGTTAAGGGGGTAGGGCGACCTGCAATGGCATGCAGGCGTTGACCCTGCCCCCGTGGAGACCCAAGTACGTGGGCAGCCATATCGCTTATCGGCGGATGGTCAACTATGGCTTGGGATTAAACCTGCATGTGGTCAAAGCTGCGTGCAGTGTAGCCTGCCTTGAGTGGCAACGGTGGATTTCAGCTTTACAAGTGCCGGACACGGGCCCGTGAACGGTTGGCTTGTTGAATGAAACCCTTGCTGCAAAAGAGGCTAGAAAAGGCAAGATCTGTTGAGGAAAACTCCTAGACTGTCCGGGATACCGGGGCAGGCTGGGGATTAAAGTGTGGACTAAGTGGTAATCTAGCCCCGGTAACGGTAACGGCCGGAAACAGATTTAAAGGGAAACCGCCGGTTTGGTGACAGCCGGTAAATGTTTGGGAAAACCTGCTAGACCTAAGCCACAATATTTACCCAGTCTGCTGTCACTTATCTTTAATACATATTGTGTCCTAGTATAAATAAAAGTCTTGATTAGCTGGAACCGGTTTTATAATATTAATATTAACCCGCCCGCCGTTGCAGTATGAGGTGAATTTATTGGGCAATAATAAGTCTACTGTTTCCGGTAGATATATTTTTATGGCAGGCATTGGCTCGTTTATCCTGGCGGTTTTATTTAGTTGTCTTTCAGAAATTTTTGCTTCAAAATTAAATAACTTAATCTTATCCATAGTTTTTTTAATCCTCATTATCTTAATTAATATCACTGCGGATTTGGTTGGCACAGCAGTAACAGCAGCTTCTCATGCACCTTTCAATGCCAAGGCGGCTAAGCGGATCGAGGGTGCCAGTCAAGGGTTGCAGCTAATTAAAAATGCCGATAAGGTAGCCAACATTGCCAATGATATTATTGGTGACATAACCACAACGGTAAGCGGCGCGCTGGGGATTTCAATTGTGGTCCAAATCGTGAGGGCGGGACTGCAGCTCGAACAGTTTTGGCTGAATGTGCTGCTTACCGCCCTTATTTCTGTTTTCATCGTTACCGGTAAGGCAGTTGGAAAAAAAATTTCCTTAAGCTACCCCAATGAAGTTGTATTCATTGCCGGGAAGGTCATGGCTAGTATCGAGAATTTAACAGGATACAGCCCGTTTCAGAAGCGCCGGGGACTTAAGCACAGGCAGAAGGTGGGTAAATAATGAGCAATATTTTGAAAAATATCCGCTCCCCCCGGGATATCCGTTCATTAAATATAAGCCAAATGCATGACTTAGCAGCAGAAATTCGCCGGATTATCATTGAGACTGTGGCCAAAAACGGGGGACATTTGGCCCCGAATTTGGGAGTGGTGGAGCTGACCCTAGCCCTACACCGCGTTTTCAACTCGCCTGCCGACAAGATCATCTGGGATGTCGGGCACCAGAGCTACGTTCACAAGCTTCTAACCGGACGCTTTGATGAATTCGAGACCCTGCGCCAGTTCGGCGGGCTCAGCGGTTTCCCCCGTCCCAGCGAAAATGTCCATGACGCTTTTGGAACGGGGCATAGCAGCACCTCAATATCCGCGGCCCTGGGCCTGGCGGTGGCTAGAGACTTGAAAGGGGGCAGCTATTCGGTAATAGCGGTTATCGGTGACGGCGCTATGACCGGGGGGATGTCCTACGAGGCGCTTAATCACGCCGGTCATTTGAAGAAAGACTTGATTGTGATCTTAAACGATAATGAAATGTCCATTGCTCAAAATGTGGGGGCGATGTCCGGTTATTTAAACCGCCTGCGGACCGATCCGATGTACTCAAAAGGCAAGGAAGAAATAGAACAACTACTGCGCAAAATGCCGATTGGTCCTACCCTATTACGTCTCGGGGAAAGACTTAAAGACAGCTTAAAATATCTGGTAGTGCCTGGAATGATTTTTGAAGAGCTGGGTTTTTTTTACTTGGGACCTGTGGACGGACATGATCTTAAAGCGATTGACACTGTTCTGCAGCGCGCTAGAGCCATCAAAGGCCCGGTACTGGTCCATGTGGTTACAAAAAAAGGCAAGGGCTACCAGCCGGCTGAAGATAACCCGGATCAATTTCATGGCATTGGCCCCTTCAACGTTGATAGTGGCCAGGTAATTAAAAATAGTAGCGCCCCTTCTTATACGGAAGTGTTTGGCAATACAATAGTTAGACTGGCGGCGAAAAATTCAAAGCTCTTGGCGATTACCGCAGCCATGCCAGGTGGCACCGGCTTAACTAAATTTGCTAAAAATTTCCCTGAGCGTTTTTTCGATGTGGGTATTGCTGAGCAGCACGGGGTGACACTGGCCGCCGGTCTTAGTGCAGGGGGGTACCACCCGGTGGTGGCGATCTACTCAACCTTCCTACAAAGGGCTTACGATCAAATTTTACACGACATCTGTCTGCAAAACCTGCCGGTTACTTTTGCCATCGACCGTGCAGGCATTGTCGGTGATGACGGCCCAACCCATCACGGGCTTTTTGATTATTCTTTTTTAAGGCCGATCCCCAATATGATTGTGATGGCGCCAAAAGACGAGAATGAGCTGCAACACATGCTGGCCACTGCCGTTGACCACTCCGGGCCGTCCGCTGTACGCTACCCGCGGGGGGCAGGGCTGGGCGTTAAAATAGACGATTATCAGAAAATATTGCCAATAGGTCAGGCTGAGGTACTCCGCGAAGGGTCAGACCTGACCCTGCTGGCGGTGGGAAGCATGGTTAGCCGGGCCGAGGAGGCCGCTAACCTGCTGGCCAAATGGGGTATCAAGGCCACAGTGATAAACGCCCGCTTTATTAAGCCCCTTGATGAAGAGTGTATCCTGAAATACGCTGACCGTACAAGAAAAGTATTTACCCTGGAAGAACATGTGCTGCAGGGCGGGTTTGGCAGCGCGGTGCTGGAATTGCTGTCGACACGCGGGGTGAATAGGGTGGAGGTGTACCGCTTTGGGATTCCTGACAACTTTGTTGAGCATGGCAAGCATTCGTTGATCATGGAAAAGCATGGTCTTTCCGTGAACCAGCTAGTGAGAAAGATCACCGAAATGTGTGGATCAAAAGGCCGGCTTAGAAAGCTCAAGGCAGTTTCTGACTAAGCTCGTGCGGGTGCGGGGGGATTTTATATGTCCCAGAAGAAGCAAAGGCTGGATGTCCGGCTATACGAGGCCGGCCTGTGTGAAAGCCGTGAGAAGGCCCGGGCGGCGGTGATGGCCGGCCTAGTGTATGTAAATAACAAGCTGGTGGACAAGCCGGGGCGGGCAGTTAACCCGGACGCAGTGCTTGAGGTACGGGGGAACGCGTCTCCTTATGTCAGCCGGGGCGGTCTGAAGCTTGAAAAAGCGATTAACGTTTTTGACCTTGACCTTTCAAATAAGGTAGTGCTTGATGTAGGCGCTTCTACCGGTGGGTTTACCGATTGCGCGCTCAAGCACAGGGCGAGACAGGTGTATGCTGTGGACGTGGGCTATGGCCAATTAGCCTGGTCGCTAAGAAGCGACCCGCGGGTGGTAGTGCTAGAACGCACTAACATACGCTATTTAACAAAAGAGGTTTTTGTAGAGACACCTGATTTTGTAACTGTTGATGTTTCATTCATTTCGCTGAGCAAGGTGCTGCCTAAGATAGAGGAGCTTACTCACCCGGAAGCGACAGGGGTTGCATTGATTAAACCCCAGTTTGAAGCCGGCCGGGAAAAGGTCGGCAAGAAAGGGGTGGTTCGGGACGCAGCAGTGCACCTGGAAGTGCTCCAGAAGGTCACCGGTCTAATCCTAGCTTTAGGTTGGTCGGTCGCCGGGCTTGATTTTTCACCTGTTACCGGGCCTGAGGGGAATATCGAATACCTGGTTTTTTTTAAGAAATTAGGCAGCGGGAGCGGGCTTTCTTTTGATCTTCAAAATGTGGTTGAGCGCGCCCATGCTGAGTTATACCAATACTAAACCTTCATCTATAAGCAGATCGATGATAAGGTTTTTTTCACCAATGCCTGGATTCTGGGAGGTCTCCTGAAATGAACACTATTGGGCTGGTGGTCAATTTAAAGAAAAAGGGCGTTGTGTGCCTGGTTGGGGAAATTGTCCGTTGGTTGGAGGGCAGGGGCTGCAAGGTACTGGTTGAAGAGGCCGCCGCCGGTGCCATTGGCCTGGCCAGGCTGGGAACAGCACAGAACTGTCTGGTTGAGCAGGCTGAGTGTGTAATTGTTTTTGGGGGGGATGGCACTCTGCTCAGTACGACCAGGAAGGTTGCATCAGCAGAAATCCCGATTATTGGAGTTAACTTGGGCCACCTGGGCTTTCTGACTGAAGTAGACTTGCCCGAGGTTTTACCTGCCCTGGAAAAACTGCTCAGCGGAAATTATATTATTGACGAGCGGATGATGCTGGAGGCGCAGGTATACCGGGAGGGTCAAGTTGTAGAACAGTTTGTAGGATTGAATGACGCCGTGATCTCCAAGGGCGCTTTCGCCAGGCTAATCATGTTAGAAACGTATGTTAATGAGCAATATGTCAATACTTACCCGGCTGATGGCCTGATTATAGCCAGCCCTACCGGCTCAACAGCCTATTCACTTTCAGCCGGCGGACCTCTGGTGACCCCTGACCTGGACTTAATGCTGATTACCCCGATTTGTCCCCACAGCCTTTGGGCCAGACCGCTGGTGGTTGCACCGGAAAGCGTGACCAAGGTGGTTGTCCTCTCCAGCCATGGCGAAGTAAAGCTGACTATGGACGGACAGCATGGCTTCCAGCTGCAGCAGCACGATCAGGTTATACTTAAGCGCGCGACTAATAAGGCCAAATTTATCAGGCTGCAGGGGCGGGGTTTTTTTGATGTGCTTAGGAAAAAATTAAAAGAAGAAACTGTGCGCACCTGTGAATAAGGGGCTGGGGAGCGCGGTCAACTTGGCGCACATATTTATAAGTGAAGTTTTGACGCATGGCGGGACGGCGGTTGATGCGACTGCGGGAAACGGAAATGATACCCTTTATCTAGCCCGTCAGGTTGGGCCTATTGGGAGGGTCTACGCTTTTGACATACAGGAGCAGGCTTTGCTCAAGACTCGTAACTTGCTTGAAGGGCATGGACTTGCCGGGCAGGTCACACTATTTCAGGCCGGTCATGAGAAAATGGACAGGCTGGTGGCCGGGCCGGTGGATGCTGTGCTGTATAATCTGGGTTACCTGCCGGGTGCCAGCCATGACTTGATGACCAGGCCGGAAACTACCATCGCCTCGTTGCAGGCAGCAGTCAGTCTGTTACGCCGGGGGGGAAGAGTTGGCCTGGTCGGTTATCCCGGCCACCCGGGTGGAGCTGAAGAGTGCAACGCTGTCTTACAATTTGCCGCTGGCCTTGACCGGGCACATTACAACGTAATTAAAATAAGCATGGTCAACCGCGCCGAGAATGCGCCAATAGTGATCTTGATCGAGGAAGGAGGCGGGTGAAATTAATGAAAGCCAGGCGGCAGCGTGAAATTCTGGAACTTATCGGACGGGAAAAAATTGAAAATCAGAGGGACCTTGCCGCTATGCTAAAGAACGCCGGCCTTGATGTGACTCAGGCAACTATTTCAAGAGATATCAAGGAGCTAGGAATAATTAAAATACCCTGTGGAAAACATCTCTTTAGATACATACTGCCTGCTGATCAGCCTGCTTCCCGTGCAGAGGACCGCCTGGGCCGTCTCTTCCGTGACTCTGTAGTCGGGGTTGATCTCAGTGAAAATTTGATAGTTATCAAAACCCATCCTGGTGGGGCGCAGGGTGTGGCGCTGGCGATAGATCAGGCCGGTTGGGAGGAAATAATCGGCACAGTAGGCGGTGATGACACAATCCTGGTGGTGATCAAGCCAAAGCAGTTTGCTGTGTCTGTACAGAAAAGGTTTGAGAACTTGCTCAGGGGGTGAAAAAATGCTGCAGAACCTGTTTATTAAAAATTTTATGCTAATCGACTCGTTAACTATTGATTTCCAAAATGGCTTAAATATTCTTACCGGAGAAACCGGATCAGGGAAGTCAATTATCATTAACGCCTTGCAGTTGGCCCTGGGCGGACGTGCCACCGGAGGGCTAATCCGCACCGGATCCGAGAAAGCGCTGGTACAGGCTGCTTTTGATATCAGCCAAAACAAAAGCATTATTTCGCTGCTTGAAGAGCAGGGCATTGAGCCCCCTGAGGACAATGTTTTGATTATGTCCAGGGAAATTAACCTTTCCGGCAAGAATACCTGTCGCCTGAACGGGCAGGTGGTGACCTTAAACTTTTACCGCCATACAGGGCGCTGCCTGGTTGACCTGCACGTACAGCACGAACAGCACTCCCTCCTCGAAGGGGACCGGCACCGCTATCTGCTGGACCGCTTTGGCGGGCTTCCTCTTTTCGAAGCAAAAACTGCAGTGGAGGCGGCATACACCAGGTGGGAGGAGACACTGGATACTTTTGAGCAACTCCGCAATAGTGCAGAAGAAAGGACCCAGCAAGCTGAACTGCTGCGCTACCAGATCAATGAAATCGAACAGGTTGATCCGAAAGCGGGTGAAGACAATCAATTGCTGGCTGAGAAAAAGCTGCTGGTCAACGCGGAAAAAATTAAACTTCTGGCCAGCGAGTCTTATACCCTGCTATATGAGGGCAGTCAAGGTCATTACTCGGTAACGGACTTATTATCTCGCAGCCTGGAATCGGTAAAAAGCCTGGTACTTATCGATGAACGCCTTGAACCTGTGCGGGAAACGCTGGAAAGTGTACTTTACCAGGTAGAGGACGGCGCCAGAGAGTTGGCTAATTTTAGCGACAGGGTAGAACATAATCCGCAGCGGCTGGAGGCAGTGGAAGACCGGCTGGCAGTCCTGGGCAGACTGAAAAAAAGATATAATAGAGACCTGCAGGAAATATTAGATTACCTGGATTTTGCCAGGGGCGAAATTGAGCAACTGGACAGTGGGGCGGAACAAGCGGAGGCGATAGGCGAAAAGCTAAAAATTTTCAAAGAGGCTTATCACAGTGCCGCTTTGAAATTAAGCGCAGCTCGCCGGATGGCGGCAAAAAAATTGGAAACTGAGGTGTCCCGTGAGCTGGCCAGCCTTGAAATGGAGCGGGTAGAGTTCCAGGTAGCTTTCACAGAATTAGACCGGCCTAGCCGCACCGGGGCTGAGCGAATAGAATTCCTGATTTCACCAAACCCCGGGGAACCGTTAAAACCCCTGGCCAAAATTGCCTCTGGGGGCGAGCTGTCCAGGCTGATGCTGACCCTGAAGGCACTATTGGCCAATGTTGATGATATTCCAGTATTGATTTTTGACGAAGTGGATAGCGGTATCGGTGGCCTGACTCTGCATGCTGTCGCGGAAAAGCTGGCTAAAATCAGCGATACCCGCCAGGTTGTATGTGTGACACATGCCGCACAAATAGCTGGATATGCCAACGCTCACCACCGGGTAAGTAAGGAGTTGGCGGAAAACCGTACAGTCACAAAGGTGGAAACGCTTGATTTGTCTGGTAGGGTTGAAGAACTGGCAAAAATGCTGGGGGGTAAAGAAGTTACTGAAATAACCCGTTGCCACGCTGGCCAATTGCTGAGGAGAGCTAGAAGTATTGACTGAGGCATCATTTGTTTGAAGGCATGCTATGCTTTAATGTGGCGGCAGATTTGAGCGAGATACATGACATCATATTTTAAGGTGCCGTCCGGTCCATTGCATTTTTTCACTGATGTTACGGCAGCGGATAAAAAGGCCGGGATTAATTAGTGCACGGCTTTCTTTAACTCACCGGGCCGTCCGGACTCAAGAATTTTTCTTAGCTCTTGCTGTTGCTCCTCATTGAGCAGGTCATTAATTGCTAGAAAGTCTTGAGCTACTTTATCACTCAAGTAAATCGGCGCCTGGGCGCGAACTGCCAGGGCGATGGCATCACTAGGCCGGGCGTCTATAACCAGTTCTTTGTTGCGGCGCCACAGGTGCAACTCGGCAAGATAGGTTCCATCAATCACATCGTTGATAATAATCATGTTTAGCCTGGTCTCCAGCCGCTCGCAGATTCCTATCAGCAAATCATGGGTAAGCGGTCGTTCAAGACAGATTCCTTGCAGGGCAAGTGAAATAGATTGTGCTTCGAAGGGCCCTACCCAAATCGGCAACGCTTTTTCCTCAGTTTCATCAATTAATAAAACAACCGGATTCATCATCAAGTCACAGGCTAATTCTCTTACTTTGACCGGTACCATGGCATCACCTTCTTACTAATAATATAACTTCATTAGTACTATTTATTCTAAATGCAATGACTCGGTCATGTCAAATTTGTTTTTGGATAGGGGCTTGGACACCGGTTGTCGCAACAGGTAACTTGTGCTATACTACTCTTAAAATAAGTCAGGCTGAAAATCTGCTGGGCCGTCAGGCAACGGTTATGCCCGTGGGACTACATCAGTGTAATACTGAGATGCAACCCGCGGGCTATTTTATATATTTGGAGTTTTGTGGTATGAATCAAAAGGTCAAAGTAGCTACTTTGTCAATTGCTTCAAACACAATACTAACCCTAGCTAAGCTGGCCATCGGCATATCGATGAATTCTGTCAGTGTTATATCTGAGGCTGTTCACTCCGGGTTGGATTTAATTGCCTCTTTAATTGCCTTTTTTTCTGTTAGAAAGTCTTCCATGCCGGCTGACAGACGGCACCAGTATGGGCACGGCAAGTTCGAGAATGTGGCCGGGATTGCCGAGGCGCTATTAATCCTTGGCGCTGCCGTATACATTGTTCTGAACGCCTGGCCTAAGCTTTTTGGCCAGGCCGAAATTAAATCACTAGACCTGGGTGCAGCAGTAATGGGGGCTTCGGCTGTAATCAATTTTATTGTATCCAGGAAATTGTTTGTGACCGGATTGAGGACTGATTCACCCGCCCTGGTGGCCGACGCTTGGCATTTGCTTACCGATGTGTATACATCGCTGAGCGTTCTGGTTGGAATAATTGCGATTAAGTTGACTGGCTTGACGATAATCGACCCGCTGATCGCCATCCTGGTGTCCCTTTTGATCTTAAGGGCCGCGGTCAAGTTAATCAGGGAATCAATGTTAAGCATTTTAGACGTCAGCTTGCCGGAATCTGAAGAGCGTGTGATTAAAGAGGTGCTCGCCAAATATTCCTTGGAGTTTGTTGAATTTCACAAGCTGAGGACCAGAAAAGCAGGCTCGCAGCGCTATGTGGACCTGCATCTGGTGGTGCCCGCAGGGTTGGAGATAAACCGAGCGCATCAATTATGTGAGCTGATTGAGGAAGATATGCGCCGGCGCTTACTTGATGTCCACGTCTTGATCCATACTGAGCCCTGCCGTGAAAATTGTACCGAATGTAGACAGGGTGGATTGGGGCAAGTAAAGAACTCGCTATATGAAAGGTTTTGTATCTCCAGGCGGGAGATATAATAGCACAAGAACTGTCCACCGACCAGAATTCTCGTGCCTTTACGTTTCAACCAGCATGCTCTGGTCTTGTTTTGAATTTGAATACATTGCCAAAGAGCACATTGTCGATTATAATTTTTTTACAATGGAATATAAACTACCAGCAAGACAACAAAAAATTTGGCGTATAAAAACACCTGCTCCCACCTTACAACAAATTCTTGCACACAATCTGGGGATTTCTACAATTACCGCTCAACTGCTGATTAACCGGGGCATATATACAGTTGAACAAGGCAGCGCCTTCTTGACCTGTGCGCTGGAGCAACTGCATAGCCCGCTTCTGTTAAGGGATATGAAGGAAGCAGTTGCCCGTGTACTCCAGGCAGTACAGGCTGGTGAAAATATATTAATTTATGGTGACTATGACACGGACGGCATAACGGCCACAGTCCTGCTTCTGCTGGTTACCCAACGCCTGGGCGCGAGATCCGTCTATTTTATCCCGAACCGACTGGAGCATGGCTACGGTCTGCGCCAGGATATCCTGCAGCAGGCTAGGGAGAGGGGTACCAACCTGGTAGTCACCGTTGATTGTGGCATTAGCGCGACTGCGGAAGCAGCCTGGACGGAACAAAATGGAATGGAGCTGATCGTCACTGATCACCACGAGCCTCCACCGGTGTTGCCACGGGCGGTCGCTGTGCTCAATCCCAAAAGGCTGGACAGCAACTACCCGTTTACAGGTTTAGCCGGGGTTGGAGTAGCGCTTAAATTTGCCCAAGCCCTTTTGGAGGCTGCTGGTGCGGAAAAACATGCCTGGCTGGACTATCTGGACCTGGCCTGCCTGGGGACCATAGCCGATATTGTGCCTCTATTCGGGGAAAACCGGATTCTGGTCAAGCATGGCTTAACCAGGCTAGCCCATACCGTGAGGCCCGGATTGCAAGCTCTGCTCAAGGTAAGCGGGGTAGATCCTGCATGCCTGGGTGCAGATGAGGTCGGCTTCAGGTTGGCGCCACGCCTTAATGCGGCGGGACGTATCGGCAGCCCCGACCTGGCGGTCCGGCTTTTACTCACGGACTCAGTTAGTGAGGCTGCGGAGTTGGCCAATGCACTACATCAGGGCAACCAGCGCAGACAAGAGCTGGAAGCCACTGTGCTGGAAGAGGCCATGCAAATTTTAGAGAGTCAACCTGCCCTGGCGGCAGGAAAGATCATTGTTCTACATTCAGTTGGGTGGCACCAGGGGGTAATCGGTATTGTCGCATCAAGGCTGGTAGACCGTTTTTACCGACCGGTAATCTTAATCGCCATTGAGGGCGAAAAAGGGCGGGGGTCTGCGAGAAGTGTGCCTGGTTTTAATATTTATCAGGCTATTTCCCACTGTCAGGAATACCTGCTAAGCGCCGGTGGGCATGCCATGGCAGCAGGCTTAACCATTGTTACCGACCGTCTCGAGGAGTTTTGTCAAGCCATTAGCGCCTACGCCGATCAGATGCTGGAAGAGGAGCAGCTGAGGCCCGGTTTGGATGTTGACGGCTTAATTGATATAGCTCAGGTTTCCGAGGAGCTGGTCAATGAAATCAATCTCCTGCAGCCTTTTGGCCACAGCAACCCGGCCCCGCTGCTTGGTTGCCGGGAGGCCGCGGTACTCGCTTACCGGAGGGTAGGCAGGAACTCTTCCCACTTAAAGATGCGCTTGCGCTCCGGGGAGGTAATTCTAGACAGCATTGGCTTTAACCTTGGCGTCTTCACCGAGGCTCTGGCCAAAAAAGAGGTGGTGGACCTGGCTTTTGCGCCCGGGGTTAATGAATACAAAGGCCACCGTTCGCTGCAGTTAGAAGTGAAAGACCTGGGCTTGCCGGCAGTGCTGGAATTAACCGGACAAGAAATTGCTGCGGGAGACGAGCTTGCTGAGCCCTTTCTTGGGACTACGCGCAGCTTGCTGGAAAAAAATCATGAACTCTTTACTCCCGAATTTTTACTTACCACACTAAAAGAAATAGAAATGCCGGCGGTAACTGGCGTGCTTGAACCAATCAGCAGCATGGAGCGAAGAAAAATTGAATTGGTAGACTGGCGTGATGCTATAGAGCGACAGCTTAAGCTCCGTGAACTGGTGGGCAGGGCAGGTCCTTCGCTGGTAATTACCGCGTGCGGCTACCAGACTATTGAAACCGCCTACTTTTTACAAGATGACAGCCCTTCCCGGCAGGATAAGGCAGCTTTTTGCCACCAGCTCTTACCGGAAAAAAAGGTAGCCGAAAACATGGCCCGGTTTAAGGCCGGAGCGCTGCAGGCCTTGGTGACCACCCCGGCATTCGCCTGGTGGTCAAGTCTTAATCTGGAACAAGTGATAATTTATCACCTACCCTATGATTTAAAATTTTTTAAATATCTAAACAATATAGTAAAAACTGGGGGCAAGGTCTACCTGTTTTATGGTCGAAAAGACCTGCAGAGCAATTTAACCAGTCTGGAAATGCTGGCGCCGGATCGGGAGCGATTGGCTTTTGTTTACGCTATGTTACGCAGGCAGGCCGGCGCAACCAGGCAATTTTTCCTTGATCTTGACCGGGCCGCCAAAGAAATGTCTAACGCTGGTTATACCGGAGCCCACGAGATAACCATAACCGTTGCTCTAAAAATATTTACGGAACTTGGCCTCATGTTGACCGTAAAAAAGGGGAGAGTTTATAAAATTAGTCTTCTGACCGCCCCCAGGGTAAAACAGAATTTAACCGGATCAAAAACGTACCGTCGTCTGCACCGCATCAAAGAAGAATCAACTGCCTGGATGAATACATTACTAACAGAACCAGTTGATTGTTTACGCCGTTTTTTAATGGCATAAAGATAATAATCCCAGCCTTAAATTAAAGTAAAGGATTATGATTATAATGGAAACATCTGCTGATATTAGCTCCTCAGGTAAAGCGGCAGCGCCGGGAGTGAGTAATACTATTGACAGCGGAGCGCTATTGAAGGACCTGCTGCAAAAATTAAAGGATAATCGTGCTAAAGCAGATGTTTCAATTATCAGTGACGCTTTTCTGTTAGCTGAGGCCGCGCACCGAGAACAGAAAAGATATTCCGGTGATCCATATATCGTCCACCCGGTGGAGGTGGCCAAGATCCTGGCTGAACTCGAATTGGATCAAGAAACGCTGGTGGCGGCGCTGCTCCACGATGTTGTGGAAGACACTGGGATAACCCTTCCTGATATTGCCGAACGCTTTGGGGGAGAGGTGGCCCTCCTGGTGGATGGAGTGACCAAACTCAGCCGGATCGAGTATGTGTCCAAGGAAGAACAGCAGGCAGAAAACTTACGTAAAATGTTTCTGGCCATGGCCAAAGACATCAGAGTGATCCTGATCAAACTGGCTGACCGCCTGCACAACATGCGCACATTAAAATATCACCCGGCAGCCAAGCAGATCGAAATATCAAGGGAGACACTGGAAATATTTGCTCCGCTGGCCCACCGCCTGGGGATTTCCACAATCAAGTGGGAGCTGGAGGATCTAGCCTTTCGGTATATTGATCCTGAAAAGTACTTTGAGCTGGTTGATAAAATTGCTAAGACCAGGGGCAAGCGTGAGGAGTATATTAACTCGGTCAGCTCGATATTGAAGGACAAATTGGCCACGATGGGGATTATAGCCGAGATCGCAGGCCGACCGAAACACCTATATAGTATAAATGAAAAAATGAAAAGGCAGCAAAAGGAATTTAACGAAATATATGATGTTATGGCTGTGCGTTGCCTGGTTCAAACTGTACGGGACTGTTATGCCACCCTTGGTATCGTTCACACCTTGTGGACCCCCATACCCGGGCGGTTTAAAGATTATATCGCCATGCCCAAGTCTAATATGTACCAGTCTTTGCATACTACTGTACTCGGACCGAACGGGGAGCCCCTTGAAATACAAATTCGCACCTGGGAGATGCACCGCACTGCTGATTATGGTATTGCCGCCCACTGGCGCTATAAAGAGGGAGGTCGTGGGGACCGTGACTTTGATAAAAAGTTAGCCTGGCTACGCCAGTTGCTGGAGTGGCAGCACGACCTGGGCGATGCCAGAGAGTTTATGGAGAGCCTTAAAATTGACCTGTTTGAAGACACGGTTTTTGTTTTTTCACCCAAAGGAGATGTGGTCGAACTAACAGCGGGGTCAATGCCCCTTGATTTCGCTTACCGCATTCACACGGCAGTAGGTCACCGCTGCATCGGGGCAAAAGTCAATGGCCGGATCGTCCCACTGGATTACAAGTTAAGAAACGGTGATATTATCGAAATCTTGACATCAAAAAACAGCGCCCCTAAGCGAGACTGGTTGAACCTTACCAAAACTTCTCAGGCCAGGACGAAAATCAGGCAGTGGTTTAAAAAAGAGCAACGTGAAGAAAATATCCTTAAGGGCAAGGAAAGCGTTGACCGCGAAATTAAAAAGCAGGGGATAGACCCGGAGCAGGTTAAAAACGAAAAACTGCTGGAGTTCGGCAAGCGGCTGAATATCTTAACTATCGACGATATATATGCCGCAATCGGTGACGGTGTGATCACGGCGAATAACCTGTTGGCGAAAATCCGGCTGGAAGACGCCAGGGCTGAGAAAAAGGGCCTGTTAGCGGAAGAGGTGCAGGCCTTGATCAGCGATGCTAGGCCTGCCAGCGGCTGGGGCAAGCCAACCCAGGGCATCCGGGTCAAAGGCGTGGACAATTTGCTAATCAGATTATCCCATTGCTGTAATCCAGTTCCTGGTGATCCAATCATCGGGTATATCACCAGGGGGCGGGGAGTTTCGATCCACCGTGCCGACTGCAGAAACATCGCTTATGCAATCCGGGCCGAAAGGGAGCGTCTGGCAGAAGTTGTCTGGGACAAGGATTTTACAGAGCCTTTTCAAGTTAAACTCGAAGTATCAGGCATGGACCGCACTGGCCTCCTTAGTGACGTCATGTCCGTTCTGACTGAAGTAAAAATTAGCGCCAATTGGGTTACTGCCCGCGGGAAAAAAGACCATGGAGCAATAATTGATTTGGTGTTGGATGTGAAGGCCCTGGACCAGCTCGACTTTATCATTAATAGAATCAAGCGAATTAAGGATGTTTATGATGTAAGGCGGGTCAGTTTCTCCGGTCAGCCTCATTCTGATGATGACATTGCTCATTAAACCTAGCAACAACACGTCTTAACTGGCGCATGTTTCATAATGGTAATGTTTTATACCTAAACGAAAAAGCTATCCCCGTTAACATTAACTTTGAGATCTAAAAAATTACGCACTAATCATAAGGGGGAAAATGCTATTGCGGGCAGTAGTACAGAGGGTTACCCGGGCCTCGGTTACTGTTAAGGGCAGGGTAGTGGGGGAAATCGGCTGCGGCCTGGTAGCGCTCGTCGGGATTAAACGTACAGATACCATTGCAGACATGGATTACCTGGCCGACAAAATTGCTCACCTGAGAGTGTTCGAGGATGACCTGGGCAAGATGAACCGATCACTCCAGGAAACCGGTGGTCCTGTGCTAGCAGTATCACAGTTCACCCTGTACGGAGACTGTAGGAAGGGAAGAAGGCCAAGTTTTTACGAAGCAGCCCCACCTGAGGAGGCGCGCGAGCTCTATGAAATTTTCATCAGCAAGTTGGAAAAAATGGGACTAAAGGTGGTTACAGGCTGCTTTAGGGAGCATATGCTGGTAGAGATCATAAATGATGGCCCGGTTACGATACTTTTAGACAGCAATAAATTATTTTAAATGGAGGTATGCGAATAATGATTCTGGCTGGATTATCTGTGGGGCCGATTGAGTCCAATTGCTACATAGTCGGGTGCGAGGAAACAAAAGAGGCGGCGATAGTGGATCCGGGGGCTGAAGGCAGGCGGATTATGAAAAAAGTAGATTCTTTGGGGGTTAGGGTGCGTTATATGATTTTGACTCACGGACATATTGACCATATCGGCGCCCTGTCCGAAGTACGGGAGGCTACTGGCGCAAAAGTGCTGATTCATGAAGATGACGCCGCCATGTTAACAGACTCAGGCAAGAACCTCTCCACCTTTGTGGGCCCGGAGGTTTCAATGCAGGCAGCAGACCAGTTTTTGAAGGACGGGGATGTGATTATGGTCGGCAATGAAAAATTGGAAGTGCTGCATACACCAGGCCACACCCGGGGCGGAATTAGCCTTAAGTGCGATGCCGGCATTCTCTCCGGTGACACCCTTTTCTACGCCTCGGTCGGTCGCTCCGACTTTCCTGGCGGCAGCCATAAACAGCTGATTGCCTCGATCAGAAACAAACTTTTAAAATACCCTCCGGATACTAGAGTATACCCGGGGCACGGCCCGGCGACTACGATCGGGTGGGAAATAGTGCATAATCCATTTCTTAGATAACTTAAAAATGCATGAACCAGTGTAGAATTATCAGGGAACCTGTAACACCGGGTTCTCTCTTTGTTTAAAGTTGTTTTATAAACTTTGCAGTACTGATGAAAGAAGGTTGTTAAAAAATGGGGGTAAATCATAAAACCGCTATTGTTACCGGCGCCGGCAGCGGGATCGGTGCTGGTATTGCGGCTATGCTCGCGCAAAAAGGCGCCAATGTTATCGTACTGGACCTAAACAGGGCTGGTGCTGAGAAAACAGCAGGAGAAATCACTGCTGCCGGTGGTAAGGCCATTGCCTTACAGGTCGATGTCACCAGTTGGCCGGAAGTTTGCGCAGCGGTGGCTGAAGCTGCCCGCGTTTTCGGTACTGTCGACATTTTAGTAAATAACGCCGGGGCCTTAAAGGATAGCTCTATTTTGAAAATGTCCGAACAGGACTGGGACCTGGTAATTGACACCTGTCTCAAGGGATCCTGGCATTGCTGCAAGGCCGTGTTGGGCCATATGAGGAGACAAAATTTCGGCCGGGTGGTAAATATTACCTCCCGGGCCTGGTTGGGCAATCCCGGCCAGTCCAACTACTCGTCGGCCAAAGCAGGCATCGTGGGGCTGACCATGTCCCTGGCGCTGGAGTTCGCCCGCTATGGGGTAACTTTGAACATTGTGGCCCCAGGCTTTATTGAGGCTCCGATGGCCAGGCGGCTGCCGCCTGAGACACAGCAAAAAGTAATCAACGCCCAACCGATTAAACGGCCGGGACGGATCGAAGATGTAGCCAATGCAGTATTATATTTTTGCGATGAGGATACCAGCTACGTCACCGGACAAATCTTATACGTGGACGGCGGGCGCCATGTTGTATAACTTTTTTTCTTGACTTTTATTATTGGGTATGGCAAAATAACGTTTGTGAATTATATTCATGTATATTTCGGGATGTAGCTCAGTTTGGTAGAGCGCACGGTTCGGGACCGTGAGGTCGCACGTTCAAGTCGTGTCATCCCGACCAGTTATTCAAATCAAGGGTTTCAATGATCACAGTATAAAGTGGTCGCAAAGAAACACTTTGAAGGATAACAAGACCACTTGTTTTCGGATAAAATTACCGAAGAGGAGTGGTTTTTTTGTAGCTTAAATTTGCTCTTAGGGATTTCTTTGATGACAGGGAGTTGAGGAATCTTTCACCAGTGACAATTACAGGATATAAAAGGACATTGGATGAATTTCACCAATTTTGTGTTGGTAAAGAAATGGTGAATGTTGAAGATGCTACGCAAGGAGCTATAAAGTCTTACTTGTTATTCTGTCAAAAAGAAAAAAAGAACAATGCAAGAACGTTGAACCATAAGTTTTGCATATTTGGAAGAGATTGAAGTTATTCCACAGAAGAAAGCTCCTACACGAAAAATAGCTCCTGTTAAAGAAGATGTAAAAATCCAAGTATTCACTGATGAGCAAGTTAAACAAATGTTGAAATATTATCAAAGGCTAAAATTGATAAGACCTTTTTTGCCTATAGGGATTATACAATCATAGTTGCGCTTGTAGGTACGGCAATGCGCTTAGGTGAATTAGCTAATTTGAAATGGTCGGATTTTGATTTAATTAACCGGTTTTGCGATTTATGATACGATGCAGCATATCAGACCGGATGTTTCAACGATCTGTATCGGCGCGGCAGCAAGCGCTGCTTCCCTATTGCTGGTTGCTGGCGCAAAAGGAAAAAGGTTCACATTGCCAAACAGTGAGATATTGATTCATCAGCCATGGACTGAAGGTGGAACGAGGGAGCAGGCTACAGATATCAAAATACATGCTGATTGGATGCAGAGAACAAAATCAAGATTGAACAAAATATATAGTGAATTAACAGGACAATCTTTTGAGAAAATAAACAGCGATATGGAAAGAGATTATTATATGACAGCAGAAGAAGCAAAAGAATATGGTCTTATCGATGCCATAATGGTAAAAAAGTAATAGCAGCTCATTAGAAGATACTTAAAATCTAATCAAGATGATGACTATTGGCTGAATGATAGTAAGCATTGTGTATTCAAAACCAAATGTTAAGCAGCTAAGAAGCTCAACGCATTTTTGCAATTCAACGAAAAGGATATATTGGAGAATGCAGGAAAATAATAACCCGTAGTCATTGCAAAAGAACTTGCTGAGAGCGAATTTGAAAAATACCGAAAATTAATATTTCCTGTACCGATAAAACGGTATAACTATAACTGCTTAAGACAAATGGAGGAAATCATAGATGAGCAAGCGGACTATGAAAAAAACAATGGTCGTTATTCTTTCATGTATTGGCGCTTTATTACTCGTAGCTATTACATCCCTATTCATCATAAGCGGGATTTTCGAGTCGCCAAAGTACTTGGAACCCTGGCAAAAGGTCTATTCGCAAAAATTCGATGATCCAAGAGTACGTCTTGCGGCCCACGGTCTGTTAGCTGCAAACGGACATAACATGCAGCCATGGAAAATCCGGCTTGACAAAGATGATCCCATGGTATTTTACTTATATGCCGACAGCGACCGATTGACAAATGAAGTAGACCCTTTTGCGCGGCAAATGATGATTACGCAAGGTACATTTTTGGAGTATGTCAAAATCGCCGGAGATGAATTAGGGTATAAAACTGCAGTGGAGTTATTTCCAGAGGGTGGATATAACGAACAAAAACTGTCGGAAAGCATAAAAACCAAACCGGTGGCAAAAATCACGCTTACAAAAACGAATCCTCAAAGCAACCCTCTTTATGATTCCATGTTTTTGCCTGATACAAACAGGGTGGCATATCAGTCAAGCAAGTTAACCCCTGAACAGATCAATCAGCTGGAAGCCATCAATACTGATGTCAATATGTCGATAAAGATTTTTCAGGACAAAGAAAACATAGAGAAACTGGGAAGTTATGCAATGAAGGGGGCAACCATTGAAGCAGGCGTGAGTAGTGTCATGAAGGAATCTGAAATCATCTTTCGCGCTAACGAGTACCAGAAAAACAAATATCGTTATGGTTTTTCTGTCGAAGGGCAGGGTACTTCAGGCATCATGCGACACATCATGCAAGGCCTGGTCACGCTCTTTCCTTCGATGAACAGCGGGAAAGCTGCATCGGATCTCTTTATCCAGTCTACCAGGACATCGGTCGACAACACACCGGCTTACGCGATGATTATTACAAATGACAATAGCCGTTCAAGCCAGGTCAAAAGCGGTATGCTTTACAGCAGATTGATACTGACAGCTCATCGTTTGGGATTTGTTATGCAGCCGCTCAGTCAGGTTTTGGAGGAATACCCCGAAATGAAAGAGCCATACAGCAGCATCCACCGCGACTACACTTCAGATGGAGGTACCATTCAGATGCTCGTTCGTTTGGGCAGGCCCCAAAAAGAAGTCCCACAGAGCATGCGACGCGATGTGATGGATTTGATAATAGGAGAATAAATGAAGTCAGTGTTGAAGTAAAGAGGCATCACTTATCGCCTTGCGGCTAAAGAACAAGGAAACACTGGGAGAAACACGCAGTTGCTTGGTAGGATTATAGTAGCTGTTATTAAAGCAATAGAAGAGCCATATTGCATTTGAGCAATAAACTCAGTCTGAATATTTTCAATTAGCTCGTATTTTGATTAAATGACTATGTTTAATAGGGGATGTCTCCGTTGACCTTTTGCTGCAGACTTATACGATCTGGGTATGAAACTATTTTCCAAAATCATGGCAATACAATATGCTTCAACCGAGCCGGCAAAAAAGAAATGATAAGTATACCAATATTGTGCATCTAACAATACCACAGTACAAAAAGGAAATTTCATTTGGAAGCAAAATCAAAACTCATTCTAATTAAGCTTTTACACACAGCAATATGGCTATTTTATGTTCTTATCATACTATATACTCTCTATGCGGCAATCATCGATAGGATTGATTTTTATTTTCTAATTGCCGTTTGCTTGGTTCTAATTGAGGGCGTAGTTTTACTTATAAATGGCTGGCGCTGTCCCCTCACCCGGATTGGAGAACAGTATAGTAAAGACGTTTCAGTTGGCTTTGATATTTTTCTTCCCAAATGGTTAGCAAAGCACAATAAGACAATCTTTACGATAATATTCTCAGCAAGCATAATCCTTGCTATATATAGAGTTCTTACCTGATGTTTATGAGTTGCTTTTTATCAGTTGAAATCTTCCTAGCACCAATGTATTTGTTTTTCTGGTTTAGGGGCAATTCTTTGGTGATGTACCGCCGGATATCCAAGGATAACAACAGCATTCACATTATCATTGGAAAGAATAACGATAATAAGGTTGAATATGATATCGGGTATTACGGAGAAGCATTCATACTGTCTGCAATATTCGAAGGATTGGGTACTTGTTGGATTAACGGCACATTTAATCCTGATGGGGTAAATAAAGATATGAACATATCTGAAGATGAGCGGATATATGCTGTAACTCCTTTTGGTTATCCGGCTGAAAGTGAGGCAGGAGTTCACAAGTTTATGAGGTTTGTCATAGGTAGTGCAAAGAGAAAAACAATAGAGCAAATCAGCAATATTAGTGAAATAAAAGATAAGCAGGATTAGATGTTATCAGCGCTTGAAGCTCTCAGATCGGCGCCTTCCGCAAGAAACATACAGCCTTGGTATGACAATGGAAGGCAGTTCAAAGGACGTTGAAGCACTGACACTCGCATTGGATAAAGGATGCATTTACATTGACACTATTTTTAGACACTTTATGATATAATATATAATGAACAGTATGATTTGCACAAACAATCCCGTATAAATATATTGTGTTATGAAAGTTAAAGACTTTCAGCAAGGTGGAAAATGCAAAGCAAGTATTTAAAGGAGGATTGGTTATGATTATATCATATAAAAAATACTCATCATTATTGAGTGTAATATCGTTGATATTGTTGGCTTCCATAGGACTTATAGGCTTGACTGGCTGTAATATTAATTCTTCACAGACCATTACAGATACTGGGAGCACTTCACCTGACAATACGGGTAGTGCAAGCACATATTCAGACACAGCAATTTCAACCACGATTACTTATGATGATCAACTAGAGGTTGAGGAATCAATCAAAGCATTTGGCAAAGCCATTGAAAACGGCGATTATAATACGGCCGAGGAATATTGTACGCCTGATTTCAAGGACTATATGATTAACCTTACCAGCGAGAAAGGTGCTGTTACAGATACATTTAGTATGGCATTCTTGGGAATCTGCCAATAAAACTTGTTTCAGTTAAAGGATATTACGATGAAGGAGAAAAAGGGTTGAATTATAATATTACAAAGGATAAGCCGACTACTCATTTCCTGGTATCTTTCGAAATCCAGAAGCCAAATGGGAAAAAGGAACGTATGGTAGGTTATACACAAGGCATAAAAGACATTGACGGTAAATGGCATATCGAAGGTTTTGCTTCAGGTAGGTAGATCAATTTTTAAAGGAATTCTTAATTAAACTATTGACTAGTACCACAAAAGTGTTAATACCTTTCCATCAAGACCTTACTAGCTTCAAATGGCATCTTTTTTGTATCCTCAAGGCAGGTGGAGTGCGTAGTAGCAATACAACGGGCCGAAGGCTGATAATCCTTGAATTCATGCACTTTGCAAGGCATTTTACCTTCACCGCGGACGGGGAGGATTTCCGGAAAAAAAAGCAGATTGTGGCGTAAAAAGTGCTTGTGGCCGTCAGGATATAGATTGCGTGGATATTTCAAGATGAAATAATGTGTGATAAGATCGCCCGACTTTTACCGTTGAAGGTATTCGTCGGGCTGTTGCATTTATATGAATAATAGTCTATTCGACATCATAAATCGCACAAATAAATTTGTAATAACCGGAGAGATATTAAAACTGATTACCTGTCCTACATTAGGCCCTAATGAACCGTTTGTATTTAAGAGTTAAAGTTAGAGAGGTGTTGGTAAATAAGTAAAATATTCGTATTCAATAAAAGGTATTAATGATACAATACTGTTAGAGCAATAGCTAAATTGGGGATTGGTAAATGCGATTGAGCATTTGAACGTATTCTCTTGAATATCCTGAATCGCATAACCGACCAAACAAGGTTGGTGTCGGAACGGTAATCCAAGACTTTTAAACGAGATTTATTTTCCGCTGGTATACCAAGCTTCCTAAGGCAACTATATGGCGATTGGGATTTTGAACCGCAAAGCAGTCGATGCGAGGGGTGAAAAAAGATGAGTGGCCACAAGGAGGCTCAAACCAAGAGCACGGAAACTGCGAAGCTGAATCGGGACGTAACTTTCGTTAAAGAGAATCTGCCGGGTAACACACCTCTAAACTCATTCCTCCAACTACAGCAAACAATAGGCAACCATGCGGTGCAGCGGATACTTAATGTGTGCATGCTGCAGGCCAAGCTAAAGATTAGCCAGCCGAACGATGTCTACGAGCAGGAAGCCGACCGGATTGCCAACCAGGTCCTGCGAACCCCGGATTCGGCCCTGCCACCACCCGGTGGCCCGCCGCACACCGCGAGCCCTCCGGGCAGTCTCGTGCGTCAGGTGTTGCCGGAGGAAGGGGAACTCCAGACCAAGCCAGCAGGAAGCATGGGACTGACCGCAACCAAACGGCAAGATGAGGAAGACCTCCTCCAGAAGTCCGGCGAGGAGCAGCTTTCCGAGACCCCGTCCCAACTCGAGTCTTGGATTGCGGCACTGCGGGGAAGCGGGCAGCCGTTGCCGGCTTCGGCCCGGAATTTCATGGAGCCCCGTTTCAGTTACGACTTCAGCCGGGTGCGGGTGCACACGGATGCCCGGGCGGTGGAATTAGCAAAGGCTGTTAACGCGCGGGCATTTACTATTGGGCGGGACGTGGTGTTTGGGGCGGGAGAATATGCTCCCGGTACGGATGCAGGAAAGCGGTTACTGGCCCATGAGTTCACACACGTCATCCAGCAAGAGCAGGGCGGGGGTTTAAAACCTGTTCCTTTGAATAACAGTTTGTTGGAAAACAGGGCCAGTCAAGCGGCGCCAGTTTTTACGCATGGTAGCGGAAAAATCAGTGTTATCCATGCAGTTGCGCTTGGTATTGCCCGTCAACCGCTCTCTCTCAACCATTCCATAGACCCGGGCGCGCTATCGGAGGCAGAACTCTACCAGGAAATTAATCTAATCCGGCGGTGGTTAATGGATAATCCGGGCGGCAGCCCGGAAAAGGACCAGCTCATGACAGCAATGCAAGTAATGGAGAACGAGGTGTTCCGCAGGCAAAAGCCAAAACAGCCTGCCACTGCCAAGGAACCCAAAAAACCTCCTCAGGCCTCCGGCGCTGCAAAGCCGGCCGGTACGTTCAGGTCCATTGATGTCACCCGGATCGATGATTTTGCTCTCGAGCAAGAATACAGGATGGTTCAGCAGCGCTTAATGGCCCCGGAGGGGTACCCGGAACGCCCGGCTGACGAAGCCTATTTAAAAATAATAGAAGACGAGATATTCAAAAGGCACTCTTCCATTAGCGCAGAGGGACAGCGCGTGGAAGCAGCCAAGACAGTATTCGTAAACTATGATAGTTTTTGCGATTCCGATGGAAATATGACCGACGATAAGGCTGCCATGCGCATGATCAGTAATTGGGAGCAGTTAGATCAGGTCTATCAGGACGCAGACGGAGGTAATCCCCGGGCCCAAAAAATAATTGGGCAGATAGAGAATGTTTACCGGTTTTCAGGAATAGCAACAGCTGAAAGAACGGCCCAGTTGGGATGCCTCATACCTATTTATAGCGATATAAAAGATATAGCTCCCAGGGAATTGACAGGTGACCGGTGTACACCGAATTGGTCGTCCCTTAATTATTTAAGGCCCGATAAAGTTGGCGGCCAGCGGTTGCGCAACGTTGTTGGCAAAGCTTTTGAGGAGCGGGCGAGAGAACTTCACGTCTATGATGAACTAATCATAAAATCATTAAACCTGCTCATGGTGACTTTTACCATCAGAGGTGCCTTGAAGCAAGGAACGGTAGAACCTGGAACAGCCGGCGTTAAAGAGGGGTCCGAAGGAACCGCTGCCGGGGAAACAAAGGCGGTAGCTGGCGGTGAAACAAAGGCAGCCACGGCTAGTGGAACTAGTGAAGCTGTCACGGGTGGAGCGGATACTTCAACAAGTGTCCCATCTAAGGTGTGGGTCGGTGGAGGCAAAAGAGGAGGTAGCAATAAAGGTGTTAAGCAGCCCCCTGTAGAGCATGTCAGCAGGCCTACGACATTACTTGATGAAGCGGTCGATGCGGCGATTGCTGAGCGAGGCGGGCTAGGTACAGTACCAAAGGGAAAAACTGCCGCTTCGGTAGAGGGGAAGAAAACTGTGAGCGGTTGGGAATCAGGTCCGGGGGCAAGGGAAAATACCGATGCCGTGATGCAATTAAGTAAAAAAATTGGTCATGACCTTCAACCTAACAAGCTATTAGACCAGGGAGTACCGGGACGATACAATGCGTGCCATGCGGAAAAGCAAGCAGCAGTGTTGGCACCGAATAAACCAATTGCTGTATCTGAGGTCATGTGCAATAATTGCAGGAATTTTTTTCAGGCTTTAGCCCGGTACACAGGCAAACCACAGACTGTTGCAGAGCCTCGTGCCGTTTGGATATTCAAGCCCGATGGTTCAATACTGGTAGTACCAAAATAGTGTAAGGAGAGAAATAATATGCTTTTGGTCCCCGCCGAATTAATCCAGGCAATTGGTCTGGCTCATGAGGCTATGATGGCACATCTCCAACATGATTTGAATTTGGGCTATAGAAGATTAATTTGGGCAGGGTTAGGCCCGCACATGAATTCATCCTGTCAAAACGAGCTAATTGGATTAAAGAGGAGAGTAAACTTGGCGATTCTTGCGGCTCAGATGGTTTTACCGATTTGGAATAAATTCTATCCAAGTGACGACCTGCCTTACCGTTGTATAGACCTTGCAAGGCAAGTCTTAAATAAAAATCTGGATGAGAATGTTGCGTGGGAGCAGCGGAATATGTTTTGGTCTAAATTGATTGATAAAGGGAATAGAGACCAGGAAAATCAAGTTGTTCAAGGGGTCGGGTTTAGTGCAGTGCAGGTGCTTACTACCGCACTCCGTGATGAGATTTTTGAGCCTTTGAAAATTGATCTTAACTTAACGGATGCGGATATTGACCCGGAGGCAATGGATTCTTCTTTCTTTGCTGCTGCCGCCTATGCTAATGGGGCAATCTGGAATTCCGGTTCAGATTCTTTAAAACGTCAAAAGTTTTGGGAATGGTGGCTTAAAGAAGCTGTGCCAATGGCATGGGCATTATAGCATCAACAGCCGTTCTGTCTGACGGCGGACATACTTTTGGGGTAGTGGATAACTTTGCTGAAGGTACATTAATGAATCGTTTGTTTTTAAGACAGAAGTTGAAGTTAGAGAGATTTTGGGATTGTGCTTCCATGACTAGTTTTTGTCTTGAGCGTTTTTTATAAAGCAGTAATAAGTGTTTATTGCTTGAAAAAAGCACTCATTTTTTTTAGGGGTGATAGCATTGGTCTGTGCCGATGACCCGAGCGAAGCGTATCATTACAGTTTGGAGCACCTGTCTGATGAGTTGAAAAGGCTTGATTTGTTGATCCAGTTACAATTGCTTAAACAGCAGCACAGGCAGCCTGCCAACCCGTTGGAGCAGTTCAAGGGTCTGATCATGACGGAGCAGGAGATTGAGGGATTGCTTAATGATGATATTCAGGATGAAGATTCATTTACCGGTTCAGGTGAGCAAAAAATTGCCGATTTAACAGAAACATTGCTCAGACTGGACAGGCAAATCCAACAGCGCCGTACGGCCAGCATCAACCAGGGTGTTTACCTGTCTTTGCACCAGTTGTCCATGATTTTTAACCTTTCCTTGTTTGAAGAGCGGTGTCTTTTGATCTGTCTGGCACCGGAACTCAACCGCAAGTATGAAAAGCTCTATGCCTACCTTCAGGATGATATAACGCGCAAGAAGCCCAGTATCGGCCTCCTGATGGACCTATTGTGCCGGACTGCGGACGAAAGAGTGCAAGCCCGTTGGGCCTTTGGCCGGCCAGCACCAATGCTGAAATTTGGCCTGATCCATATTGATGACGAATACCGGAGCGAGCATACGTCCATGATCTCCCGGTTCCTTAAGCTGGATGACCGGATCACCGGGTTTTTGCTGGAGACCGCGGATTTTGACGAAAGGCTGGACAAGCTGGCCCGGCTTTCCATGCCCGTGGACCGGGCTGAGCGGATCAGCATTGAAGATGATGTTACCGCCAGGTTGAAGAGTCTGGTGGGACATAATCTCAACAATTTGGCAAATAGCCGCGGTATGATTGTTCACTTTTACGGTGCTTATGGTTCGGGAAAGCAGGTACTGGCTGACCGGGTATGTTTTGAGGCCGGCCTTCCCTTAGTTCTGGCGGATCTGGGAAAAATGCCTGATGACCCCCGTGGTTTTGAAGACATCATGCGGCTGCTGGGCCGGGAAGCACTGCTGCAGCAGGCTGCGTTATGCCTGACAAATTTAGATCATCTGGTTGAAGATATAGAACAAAACATGGCCAAAATCAGGTGTATTCTGGAAACCTGCCGGAGGTTTACCAGGCTGACCTTTTTGTTGGGCAGCAAGCCGTGGCAGCCCCAGGGCGGGCTGGTGGACAGTATCTACGTTGAGTTGGAACTCCCGGTGCCGGATGAGAAAACCAGACAGGGCCGCTGGCAGGAGTTAAGTGAAAATATTTCTTTAGCGCCCGGCATTGATTTTGGAGAACTGGCCGGGAAGTTTCGCTTTACACCCGGGCAAATCAGGGATGCCCTGGCCATGGCCCAAAATTTAGCTAGTTGGCGTTCGGGCGGTACCGGTGGTGTAATTGATGCCGCGGATCTTTATACTGCCTGCCGCAGCCAATCCAATCAAAAACTAGGCAAAATGGCGCAAAAGCTTAATCCAAAGTATGTGTGGAAAGATATTGTTTTGCCGGCTGATCAGCTTGAACACCTGAATGAGATCTGCCGTCAGGTAAAATACCGTCATATTGTCTATGGTGATTGGGGCTTTAACCGCAAATTAACCCTGGGTAAAGGAATTAACGTATTGTTCTGCGGGCCTCCGGGCACCGGCAAGACGATGGCTGCTGAGGTTTTGGCTAACGAGTTGGGGCTTGACCTGTACAAGATTGACTTATCTCAGGTGGTCAGCAAATTTGTGGGTGAAACTGAGAAAAATTTAGAAAATATTTTCAGGGAAGCCTATTCCAGTAACGCAATTTTATTCTTCGATGAGGCTGACGCCCTGTTCGGTAAGCGGTCTGAGGTGAAAGACGCCCATGACCGCTATGCAAATATTGAAATAGCCTACCTGTTGCAGAAGATGGAAGAATATGACGGAATAACCATATTAGCCTCAAACTTAAGAAAAAATATGGATGAGGCTTTCATTAGAAGGCTGCAGTTTATCATCGAGTTTCCCTTCCCCAATGAAGAATACCGGGAAAGAATCTGGCAGGCCATATTTCCGCCTGAAGCTCCGAGAAGCGATGATATTGATTTGGGGTTCCTGGCCCGCAAGTATAATATTACCGGCGGCAATATCAAAAACATTGTTTTAACAGCTGCCTTCATCGCTGCTGAAGGTTCGCCCGAAATAGGGATGAAGCACCTAATCCGGGCCACTCAGAGGGAACTCCGGAAGATGGGTAAAATCTGCATGAAAGAAGACTTTGGCAAGTATTTCGACTACCTTGACTGACGCATAGGATTGGTTGGCAAAACAGCTTGTGCTTTGTTAGCCGGGCTAGTCTCCAGGGAGGACAGGCATACCAAATATGAGTGAATATACAGTGATTGCCGATGTGGGGGAAACCTTGATCAGGCTGTTAAGAGACAATATGAGTGATTTGGTCAACCCTGATTCGATAGTTCTTTTATCCCCGGCAGATGTGGAAAGACAAAATATCCGATTGACCGTTTTTTTATACAGTATTTTAGAAAATTCCTACTTAAAGAACCGGGAAGTCTTACAGGAAGGCCCGGATAATTTGCGGTATTCGCCCTTGACAATAGACCTGCACTATATGCTGACTACTTATGCTTCGGCCCAGATTCCCGAGCTGACGGAACGAACCCTCGAAGAGCACCGGATACTCGGCAGGGCAATGCGTATATTATATGATAATGCCATACTCAGGGGATCGGCTCTGCAGGGAAATCTGGCCGGCGGGGACGAAGAGCTCCGGATCACCCTGGAAGCTCTCTCACTGGATGACTTGAACAAAATCTGGACCTCCTTCCCCAACGTTCATTACCACCCTTCAGTGGGGTACCTGGTCACACCGGTGGCTATTGAATCAGCGCGTGTAACTGAGACCCAGCGGGTGATCACCCGGAAAACGGAGTATTACACAACAGAGATGGGGAAATCAACCAAATGATTGACTGTTATATGATTGAACAAACTCATAGCCAGGTATCACTAGCCCTTCGACTGACAGATGACTTCACGGCAACGGGACAACCTGTCGGTAAAATAAGCGTTTTTGTTAAAGACCACAGCTTTAAAGCGATAAAAACGTCCAGTGGTTATTATGTGTTCTCTGACCTGCCGGCGGACGTTTATCGGGTGATGATCCAGGCTGAGTATTATTTTGATCAAGAACAGGAAATTGACACCGGTGCTCTTGAGCTTCTGCATCCAGTTGTGAACATGACCTTAAGTCCTAATCCAGGCTATCCTTTTCCTGAGGGAGCCACCTTGATCCGGGGGATGGTATTTGACCAAACGGAAGCAGGGTTACCCGGTGTGTCTGCAGCGGCATCTATATTTCAGCCCGAGCCGGAAGTGACGGCCAGGATCGGGTCACCTGCCCCCGAAGCAGGGGATATGTCAATCAGGCTGATTAACATCAAGGGGTCATTACAAACTGGGGATTATTTGGTGATTAAAGATGCCAACCGGTCACGCACCGAATTCTGCCAGATAGCTACCCCCTTGCCTGCAAATAACTCCAACCCATTCAACCTGACCAAACCTTTAAAATTCAAGCATTCGTCGAATACCCCGCTCAACCGCGTGGCGGTAAATGACAGTGTAAATACTCAGACCAGCGAAAAAGGAGAATACGTTATTTATTTCAGAACAATAAAAAGTGATCGATTTCTGACTGAATTAACTTTTAACCATCCGGATTATCAAACGGAAAGGCGGGAGGCGGAAGTTTGTGAAGGAACCCTGACAGTTTTTGGTGCCATCAAGCTTTCCCCGGTCTGACCGGATAATAAACTTAAACTTTACTATAAGAAGCAAAGGAGGAGATGGAATTGCCGGAATATTTGTCACCTGGTGTTTACGTAGAGGAAATTGAGCTTGGCGCTAAACCGATTGCCGGGGTGTCGACCAGCACTGCCGGATTTTTGGGAGAGGCAGAGAGAGGACCGACAATACCCCGCCTGGTTACCAGCTGGCTGGATTACCAGAGGGTGTTTGGCGGTTACTTTGGCGCCGATAAGTATCTGCCCTATTCTGTCCAGGGATTTTTTGACAACGGAGGCCAGCGCTGTTATATCGGCAGGATAGTCAAAACCGGAGCGGGAACTGCCTCACTTAAGCTGCACAAAGGCTCAGCTGATGCCTTAACCGTGGAAGCGGTGGGTGAAGGCTTATGGGGGACCAGGATTGCCGTCAAAGTAGCAGCAGGTACCTTTAGTGGGTTTAAACTCAGTGTATTTTACTGGAAGGATGCCCCTGCCTCCCTGTATGATCCTGAAACTGACCAGAAAACTCAACCGCGTCCCGTAATGGAGATGTTTGACAACCTTTCCGTCGATGAAGCCTCATCTGATTACTACATAAAAAAAGTGAACGGAATTTCAAACCTGATTACGGTTTACAAAGAGACAGGGGATTCCGGAGAAAAGCCTGATGCCCTGTCCATAACCTACCTGGCCGGGGGAAATGACGGAGTGGGAGCTTTAGTCCTGGCTGATTATACCAGGACAGATACCAACGAACCGGGGAAACGCAAAGGGCTGTCCGGGTTTGGTGAAGTTGACGATATCGCCATGGTGTATTCACCTAATGCCCAGCCCGTAGCCGGCCTGGTCGGGGCTTTGATTAACCATTGTGAAATTCTTAAAGACCGTTTTGCCATCATCGATGCCGCCCAGGGGTCAGCCGGCATATCCACCCTTGATCCAAGAAGTGATAATGATACAAAATATGCAGCTTTCTATTACCCGTGGATTAGGGTTGTGGACCCTGTTGCCGGGATGAGGCGGCTGGTCCCGCCGGGCGGACACATGGCTGGCATTTATGCCCGGACCGATGTAGAGCGGGGAGTGCATAAAGCACCGGCCAATGAAGTGGTGCGTGGGGCGGTGGATCTTGAGTTCCAGATTACCAAGGGCGAACAGGATATCCTGAACCCGCGGGGAGTTAACTGCATTAGATTCTTCCCGGGGCGGGGCATCCGTGTTTGGGGAGGCCGGACCCTATCCAGTGATCCACTGTGGAAATATATTAATGTCCGCCGTTTATTCATCTATTTGGAGGAATCGATTGATGAGGGTACCCAGTGGGTTGTGTTTGAGCCTAACAATGAAAAGCTTTGGGCCAGAGTCAGGCGCACCCTTACGGAATTCCTGACCAGGGTTTGGCGGGATGGAGCGCTGATGGGCACAAAGCCAGAAGAGGCTTTTTTTGTCAAGGTTGACCGTACCACGATGACCCAGGATGATATTGATAACGGCCGGCTGATTGTTCTAATCGGTGTAGCGCCGGTTAAGCCGGCGGAATTTGTGATCTTCCGGATCGCGCAATATGCAGGCGGCTCAGATGTCAGTGAGTAAACATACAAAACATAATGTGTTTGTTATTTACGAAAGAATTATAGTAGAAAAGGAGGCAAGAAGATGCCTGAATATTTATCGCCCGGGGTGTATGTTGAGGAAATCGAAATCGGCGGTAAGCCTATTGAGGGAGTAAGTACCAGTACTGCCGGGTTCCTGGGCGAAACTGAAAGGGGCCCGACCGTTCCGAGATTAGTTACCAACTGGCTTGATTTCCAACGGGTATTTGGCAGTTATTGCGGCGCCGACAAATACCTTCCTTACGCACTGCAGGGGTTTTTTGAAAATGGCGGGCAGCGGTGCTATATCGGACGAATCGTCAAAACCAACTCCCAAACAGCTTCCATGAAACTAAAAAAGGAAGCGGTGAATGCTCTTACCGTTGAGTCGGTGGGGGAAGGAGCCTGGGGTAACCGGGTAGCAGTCAAGATCACCCCGGGTACTTTCGGGGGGTTCAGAATGGCTTTGTTCTATTGGAGCAAGGCACCCAATAATTTATATGACCCGGAAACGGATGCTGTTTCCAGCCCGCGGCCTTCGTTGACGGAGGTTTTTGACAACCTCACCCTCAATGAAAATTTATCAGATTACTATGAAAAAAGGGTTAACGGAATATCAAACCTGATCCGGTTGACCAAGAGTGCCGGTGACTCCGGGGGAGCACCGGAAACCGGGCAGAGCGGCATGGCCCAGGCTGCGGGTGCAGGCACCATCACTCTGGCCGCTGAAGCTTCCACAATAGATAACGCCTATAACGGGATGCGGATCGAGATTACCGGTGGCACAGGTACCGGGCAGGTCCGGACGATAACTGATTATGATGGTACCAGTAAAGCAGCAACAGTAGATCCGGACTGGGTGACTGTGCCTGATATTACCACAGCCTACCGGATATACTCGCTGTCTTATCTGACTGACGGGCTGGATTCGCTGGTTTGCCAGGGCACAGCTGCAGCGGGGGCATCAGACAGCATTACTTTGGATGACGATGCTGCGGGCACTGATGATGCCTATAACGGAATGAAGATCGAAATAACCGGGGGAACTGGTGCCGGGCAGGTTCGTACAGTTACGGATTACGATGGTGCCGGCAAAGTCGCCGGCATTGACAGTGCTTGGGATGTAGAGCCTGATGACACCTCGGCTTATCGGATTATTGACACGGCCCCGGAATTGGTTTTGGCTGACTACGAGCGGTCGGACACTAATGAACCTGGCCGGCGCAAGGGCTTATCAGGTTTTGCCGAAGTTGACGAGATTTCTTTTGTTTATTCGCCAAATGCCCTGGCTGTTGATGGGCTGGCCGGGGCGCTGATCACCCATTGTGAAAACCTGAAAGACCGCTTTGCGATCATTGATGCGGCACAGGGTTCCGCAGACATCGCTTCTTTGCACCCGCGCAACAGTTATGATACCAAATACGGGGCCTTCTACTATCCCTGGCTGAAGGTGGTAGACTCGGGGGTGGGGCTTTTGCGGCTGTGTCCTCCGGGTGGACATATAGCGGGAATCTATGCCAGGAGTGATACCGAAAGGGGTGTGCATAAAGCGCCCGCAAACGAAACTGTCCGTGGTGCAGTGGATCTTGAGTTTCAGATCACCAAGGGTGAACAGGATATTTTAAACCCCCGGGGAGTTAATTGTATTCGCGCTTTTCCAGGTCGTGGGATCAGGGTCTGGGGAGCAAGAACCCTGTCCAGTGACCCTTTGTGGAAGTATATTAATGTTCGCCGCTTATTCCTTTTCCTGGAGGAATCCATTGATGAGGGAACCCAATGGGTGGTTTTTGAGCCGAATAATGAAAAGCTTTGGGCCAGGGTAAAACGGACAATTACGGAATTCCTGACCAGGGTCTGGCGTGACGGGGCCCTGATGGGAACTAAGCCTGAAGAAGCCTTTTTTGTGAAGGTGGACAGAACCACGATGACTCAGGATGATCTTGATAATGGAAGACTGATCGTCCTCATCGGTGTGGCACCTGTAAAGCCAGCAGAATTTGTGATCTTCCGTATTGCCCAGGTTGCTAGTGGGGCGGATGTTACGGAAATTTAAAAAAATTATATTCCCCGTTTGAATAAATTTGGAGGTGATTGATTATGCCAACAGGGCAGAGAAAAGACCCTTTAAGGAACTTTCGTTTCAGGATCGAAATTGATGGGATTCAGCAGGCCGGGTTCAGTGAAGTATCCGGTTTTGACAATACAGTGGATGTGATTGATTACCGTGAAGGCACTGATCCTACCCATGTACGTAAGCTGTCCGGCTTAACCAAGTACGGTAATATTACCTTGAAGTGGGGGATTACCGACTCTATGGAGATTTATAACTGGCATAAGGCAGTGGTTGACGGCAATGTCCAGAGAAAGAACATTTCTATTATCGCTGTGGATGAAGCAGGCAGTGATAAGGCCAGGTGGGAGATTGTCAATGCCTGGCCCACAAAATACGATCCCCCGGACTTCAATGCCAAAGGGAATGATGTGGCCATTGAAACCCTGGAGATTGTACATGAAGGAATGACCCGGGTCAGTTAACCGGTTGTTCAAAAAATCATCAGTGCTGAGCTTAAGGAGAAATTAACATGGCATTTCAAACTGAATTTGAATTTAATCTCCCGAAAGGGTATGTGGACGAACATGGTAATCTGCACCGCAATGGGGTGATGCGGCTGGCTACGGCTGCTGACGAGATATTGCCCCTGAAAGACCCCAGGGTTCAGCAGAACCCGGCCTATTTAACGGTCATCCTCCTGTCGCGTGTGATTACCAAACTTGGCGATGTGCCGGCTGTCAATACAAGGATTATTGAGGGACTTTTCTCTGCAGACCTGGCCTATCTTCAGAATTTTTACCAGCGGATCAATGAGACCGGAAGGCCGGATATTAAGTCTGTTTGTCCCAAGTGCGGGCATGAATTTGAAATGGAGGTGGCAGGCTGGGGGGAAGCATAACCGGCTACCCCCTGGAACGACTCTATGAGGAGGTAGCCTTTATTGCCTATTACCTCCACTGGTCTCATGATGAAATTATGCAATTGGAGCATCGCGATCGAAAACAGTGGTGTGAAGAGATTTCCAAGATCAACAAAAGATTAAGCAAGGAACCGGAAAACATGTTTGACCTTTAAAGGAGAGGGCTTTAGATGGCTACGGGCATAAGAAAAGACCCTTACGCAAATTTCAGGTTTTTAGTAGAGATTGGCGGGCTGATCGTAGGCGGTTTCTCTGATGTTTCCGGGTTGCAGGCCGAAACTGAAACCGAAGAATACAGGGAAGGCGGGGTTAATGGCTATGTTCATAAACTCCCCAAAATAACTAAGTACTCCAACCTGACCTTTAAACGGGGCATCACCGATGCTGACGTGCTTTGGAAATGGCATGCCGACGTGGCTGCAGGTAAGATCGAGCGGAAAAACGGTTCCGTGATCCTGCTTGATGCTGCCGGAAATGAGAAGTGGCGCTGGAACTTCTCACAGGCTTATCCGGTAAAGTGGAGCGGCCCGGAACTGAAGGCGGATAGCAGTGCGGTTGCTGTGGAGAGTGTGGAAATCGCCCATAATGGGCTGACCAAAGGATAAGTGTGTTAGGGTGAAGTGAGTGAATCAATCAGGCAGGCAAAAGATGGCCCGGGAGAGCAGCGCAAGAGCCCGGGATCCCCAGGGGAAAACTACTTCCGCCGGACACCGCGTGAGGGTTGAGGACAAAGCCACGGGCGTTCCCGCGGCTATCCAGGCAATGCAGTCGCAGCATGGGAATAGATATGTGCTGAAATTTTTTGATGAGCTGAAAAAAGATCCGAAGTGCATGGAAACCTGCGGGGCGAACGCTATTTATATGAAGGTCAGCGGGTCTTGCGGCGGAGGCTGTTCCTGCCGGAAGGGGGATGAAGAAGAAGCGCAAAAAATGGAACTGAAGATTCACCGGGCAGAAGAGATAATCCAAAAGAAATCCACTGGCTGTGACCGAAATATACCCGGGGAAGCCGGTTTGGTCAAGGGGATCATGGCCCGGAAAGGGTCCGGCACCCATATGGACCGGGATACGCGATCCGGCATGGAAAGATTTTTTGGACGTGATTTTGGCCAGGTTCGTATTCACACCGATTCTTTTGCCGGGAAAACTGCCCATGACTTGCGTGCGGAAGCCTTCACCATCGGGCATGATGTGTTTTTTAACTCCGGCCGTTTCAACCCTCAGACCACCCAGGGCAAGCAGTTGATGGCCCATGAGCTGACCCATGTGGTTCAGCAGACATCAGGGATTTCCAGAAAGAAAATCCAGTTTTGGAGCTATGGAGCAGGCAGTGTGGCCGGTAACCCGGATTTTCTGCCGGTGCCTAACAATCATCGCCCTAGAGTAAATGAGGCGATGAAAATTATTGAGGATAAGATGAAGGTTCGGCGCTGCAACGACTATTTTACCAATAATACAACGACCGGTGAAACAGGCCAGCAGATTTTGAACAGGGCAAGAATCTGGGAATATGCAACTGAAGGAAGTCTCGGTGTCACTGCTTTTCTTGGCAGCAGCGATGTTTCCTATGACGCCTATGTGTATCGAATGGGCAAATGGGATATTGCCTCCACCCTGCTTCATGAGATGATGCATTCAGGCGGGCAGAATGATGAAAGAACCTGTGAGATGGCACCTGATCAATGTTATGTTTTTACCCCGTTCACGATTAGCGGCATGAGCCCTGCCAGTGGCAGGCCGGGGGATGTGGTGACCATCCGCGGCGCTTTCAGTGTCGGGCCATCCCAGGGTCCCAATGACAGAATCATGTTTGGT
This sequence comes from Pelotomaculum sp. PtaB.Bin104, assembly GCA_002067205.1. Lineage (GTDB taxonomy): Bacteria > Bacillota > Desulfotomaculia > Desulfotomaculales > Pelotomaculaceae > MVQL01. Next base: position 146,799 of record MVQL01000210.1, on the reverse strand, counting down.
ACAGTCGATGCCGGCCGCGCCCTATCATGGGTTTACAGCCATGCCGGGACCAGCATCAGAGTGAGGGTTCCCGCAGGATTGTCACCGGGAGATGTCGGCGTGGTAATAATTAATAATAACGTCCGGAGCAGTCCCAGAACTTTTACGGTTCTGCCATAAATTAAGCAGAGAGTGGAGCATTATGACCGGCGGAATAAGGCAACAGAAATTGAATAAGCAAGGCCTGGTGACACCGGGTTCACGCCGGATCTGTTCGGGCAGTGATGATTTTTTGCGTAAAATTACCGGGAAATATCAGGTTCAGAGAAGACGTGGCGGTTTCCCGGTCCAGTTCCTTCTAAAAAGCCATAGCGAAACATCACTGCCGCCGGTAAATCAATACCAGGTGAACAGATTCAACATTACCCGGATTGAGCATATAGGTTTGAACTTGACACTTAATTGGCTGACAACACCTTACCCTTTATACAAATCGGCCGGTCGGGATATCGTTTGGCTACCCATCAACAATTTGCATACCTTGTCAACAGGATATCCCAGTAAGCGTTACTCCCGGATATTTGCATGGGGCCCTGCCTCGGTTCACAGAAAAATGTTATTGGAGCGGGGATGTATTGTAAACAGAAAGGGATTATTTGACCAGACTCTTTTTTTAGAGAAAAGCAGGAGCTTTGACCGGGAAGAGTTTTCCCGGTCTGCCCGAGGATATATTTTTAATGGCAGAAGTATTTTGGACCACATAAGTATTTTGAACAATAGAAGCAGCTTGGTTCGCAGAAATGTCCTTACCAGTAGAGATAGCTTGATCCACAGAAATATCTTGGCCCAAGGAAGCATCCCGGCTCAAAAAAATATTTTGCCCGATAAAAAAACAACTGAGACAGCGGATAACTTGGCCAGTAATCTTGCGGCTGTTTATGCATTGAGCAATAATAAAGTAGTTTCGAAAAAGGAAAAAGCAATCAGTAAGCGTTACTCCCGGATATTTGCACGGAGTCCTGCCTCGGTTCACAGAGAAATGTTACTGGAACGGGAAAGGGTTGTAAATAGAAAGGGATTATTTGACCAGACTCTGGTCTTAGAGAGAAGCAAGAACTTTGAACGGGAAGAGTTTTCCCGGTCTGCCCGCAAATATGTTTACGATGGCATAAATATTTTCGACCACAGGAGTATTTTGAACAATAGAAGAAGTTTGGCTCACGAAAATATCTTTACCAATAGAGATCAAGGAAGCATCCCGGCTCAAAAAAATATTTTGCCCGATAAAAAAACAACTGAGACAGCGAATAACTTGGCCAGTAACCCTGCGGCTGTTTTCGCATCGAGCAATAATAAAGTAGTTTCAAAAAAGGAAAAAGCAATCAGTTGGCGTTACTCCCGGATATTTGCACGGAGTCCTGCCTCGGTTCACAGAGAAATGTTACTGGAACGCGAAAGGGTTGTAAATAGAAAAGGATTATTTGACCAGACTGTAATCTTAGAGAAAAGCAGGAACTTTGACCGGGAAGAGTTTTCCCGTTCTACCCGCAGATATATTTTTGATGGCATAAGTATTTTCGACCACATGAGTATTTTGAACAATAGAAGAAGTTTGGCTCACAGAAATATCCTTACCAATAGTGCCCAAGGAAGCATCCCGGCCCAAAAAAATATTTTGCCCAATAGAAACACACCTGTGGCAGCGGATAATTTAGCTAGTAACCCCGTGAATATTTTTGCATCGAGCAACAATACAAGCATTCAGCCTGAAGGGTATCTGCAGACAATATTTAACAGGCATTTCAGACCTGCAGCCGTTAAGAAAGATGGTAAAGAAGCAGCGTATCCATCGTTCAGGATGGATGTGGCGGCGGCGCCAAGGCCAGAATCCTTCAAATTAAAGGCTGCGGACAAAAAAGAAGTCGTGGTGCACAGGGACGAGCTGAAGATAATTAAAGCACAGCAGGGTTCCCGGCAGGTGAATCCTGTGGAGGTCATAGAAGCACGGCATGGTTTCCAGCAGGCATATCCGGTGGATGTCAACCGGATTGCCGACCAGGTTTATCAGGTGATCGAGCGTAAAATCAGGATTGAGCGGGAACGAAGAGGGATGTGAGGATAGATGGCTTTGGAGAAGGCTCTGGTCCAGCCGTTAGATGAAAAAGGGAACCATAAAGGTGAGCCGGTAAAAGTGCTGTTTAACCCTACCGAGTATTCCATTGAAAAAAGTAACCAGTTTCAGAGCACTGCCATTCCGGGTCTGCAGGTTCCAGTAACATCGTTTGTCAGCGGAAATGCTGCTACATTAAATATGGACCTGTTTTTTGATACATATGAGAAAGGAACAGATGTCAGGATTTATTCCGGCAAGCTTACAGCCATGCTTGACATCGACAGGGGCCTGCATGCCCCGCCGGTCTGTAAATTTATCTGGGGGAAACTTGAATTCAAAGCCGTGTTGGAGCGGGTAAACCAGCGGTTTACCATGTTTTTAGACTCCGGTATCCCGGTTAGGGCGACCCTAAGCGTGACCTTCAAGGAATACAAGACTATTACCGAACAGCTGCAAAGCCCGCCCAGGCAGTCCGCCGACAGAACCAAACACAGGGTGATCAAACAGGGGGACAGCCTTTGGCTGCTTGCCGATAGGGAATACGGTGACCCGGGCTTGTGGAGGATGATCGCCGAGGCTAATAATATCGATAATCCCAGGACACTGGAGGCGGGGAGGGAAATAATCATTCCCCCATTGGAGTGAAAAGATGGAATTTATTGACTTGGAGAAAAAATACCGGAATTTTTATGCTCCTGCTTTTCAGGTTAAAGTTGAAGGGAAAGATTTGCTCCACGCCGGTGTTGAAATCGGTAATATAAGTGTGGACAACACCCTCGAGGGCGCCGATTCCTTCTCCTTTATGGTAAATAACTCCTATGATGCCGTAAGGCGGGAATTGAAATGGATGGACCAGCTTTTTGCCCCGGGAAGCGGGGTGGAAATCAAAATGGGCTATACGGACAAATTTGAATCGATGCTCACCGGTTTAATCACATCAGTTAGGGTGACTTACCCTGCGGGAGGGTTACCTTTTTTGGAAGTCAGCGGTTTTGACCTTTCCCACCGGATGATGAAGGGAAGGCAATCAACACCCTGGCCCCCTGATGTCAAAGACAGCGATATTGCCAAAAAAATAGCCTCAAAATATAGTTTGAGCAGTGTGGTGGAGGATACCAGGGTAAAACACCCTGAGGTAAATCAGGACCAGGAAAGTGATTTCGATTTTCTGACCAGACTCGCCCAAAGAAACCACTTTGAATTTTTCGTATTTGGCAGGACCCTGTATTTTCGAGCCCCGGCCAATGATGAAGCCCCCGTGATTAATTTGGAATGGGGAAAAACACTGGTGAGCTTTTCGCCGGAGATTAATCTTGGTGAACAGGTTTCCGAGGTTGAGGTCAGGGGATGGGACGCCAGGGCTAAAAAAGAAATAGTAGGCAGGGCCAAAACCGGTGATGAACAAGGGCGGGACAGCAGTGGAAGAACCGGCAGTGAGATGGTTAACAGTGTCTACAGTCAAACAGTCACCGAGCGTTTACGCCTGCCGGTTGATTCTCGGGAAGAGGCCGATAACCGCGCCAGGGCCATCTTGAACAGGTGTGCTGATGGGTTGGTTAGGGGCAACGGGGAGAGTATCGGGATCCCTGAATTGCTGCATGGAAAAAACATCAAGCTGGATAACCTGGGAAAAAAATTCAGTAAAACCTATTATGTGGAGCGGACAAATCACAGCATTGGTAGTTCGGGATACCGTACAACCTTTAGTGTCAAGGAGAATGCCATATGAGTCTCTATGATTTGCTAAATATCCCCACGGGAAGAACCGGAGGGAAAGTGGCGGGAGTTGTTACCGGTATCGTGTCAAACAATCAAGACCCTGATGGGATGGGCAGAGTGAAGGTGAAATTTCCCTGGCGGGAAAACGGGGACGAAAGCTATTGGGCTCGGGTGGCTACCCTGATGGCCGGAAATGACCGGGGCAGCTTTTTCCTGCCGGAAGTCGGGGATGAGGTGCTGGTTGCTTTTGAACAGGAGGATATCAGTCATCCTTATGTGATCGGAGCGCTCTGGAATGGACAGGATCAGCCGCCTGAAACCAACAGTGACGGGAAAAACAATGTCCGGAAAATAAAGTCCAGGAGCGGTCATGAAATACTGTTTGACGATAACAGTGATCAGAAAAAGGAGAAGCTGGAAATCCACACCAAGGCCGGTCACAAGATCATTCTGGATGATGCGGCTGGAGCGGAAAAAATTCAGATCGAAGACAAAACCGGGTCCAATAAGATAATCATCGATTCGGCCCAAAACAGCATCGCCATGGAAAGCGGTATGAAACTGAGCATAAAAGCCCAGGTTATCGAAATCGAGGCTGGAGGTACAATGACCTTAAAATCCTCAGGCACGATGACCATCAAAGGAGCGATGGTGCAAATTAATTAGGTGCCGGGCAGGATCTGGCACCAAGAACAGGAGGAAGCGATATGCCGCCGGTAGCAAGAGTTGGAGATATCACGAGTCATGGGACTCCCTTAAGCCCGGGCCCGGGCAGTGTGAATGTATTAATCGGGGGTAAACCGGCCTGGCGGGCAACCGCGGACTTTCATACCTGTCCCCTGGTTTCAGGGACAGTTCCTCATGTGGGAGGAGTTGTCGCGATGGGGAGCACGACGGTTTTCATCAATAACCTTCCGGCTGCGCGCCAGGGCGATATGATCACGGAAAGCGGGCCTCCCAATTCAATAACCATGGGAGAACCAACAGTGATGATCGGGTAATCAAGCTCGCCTGGCACAGGCGAAATCGGAGGTAGCCATGAGCAGGGATTTTCTGGGCAAAGGCTGGCGGTTTCCCGTGGCTGTGGATGCAGCGACCGGAAAAGTGCTGATGTCCGCATATGAAGATGATATTAAGGAAGCAATCTGGATTATTCTTTCCACTGCCAAAGGTGAACGCGTCATGCAGCCTGATTTCGGGTGTGGCATTCATGATTTTGTTTTCGCGGCCATGAACATGACTACATTGAGCATGATGGAGTCCAGTGTCCTTGAGGCATTAAAACAGTGGGAGCCCAGGATCGAGGTCATCGAAGTCCTGGCAACCCCTGATCAGTTTGATCTCGGCAAACTGGTGATTAATATTAAGTACTGTGTGCGCAGTACCAACAATGAATTTAATTTGGTTTACCCGTTTTATCTGAAAGAGAAGTAGGGAAACCTTTACAGGCGGAGGTGAGCTGATGTCGGCTCCCAAAATTGACCAAAGGGGAATTGAAGATATATTGCTGCAAATCCGGGAGATGGCCCCTTTTTATACTCCTGAGTGGAAGCCCGAAACTGCGGATGCCGGTTGGGCCCTGACCAGGATATTTGCCAGCATGTTTGAAGGGATCATTAAGCGGTTAAACCAGGTGCCGGATAAGAATTCCGTTGAGTTTTTGAATATGCTTGGGGTAAAACTTTTACCGGCGCAGCAGGCCCGGGCTCCGGTCGCATTTACGCTCAGTTCCGGCGCTACCGAGCCGGTCCTGATTACTGCGGGCACACAAGTAGTCGCAGATCCGGCTGATGGCGGGGAGCCCGTCATCTTTGAGACAGAACGTAACATTCTGGCAACTCCGGCTAAATTGGTAAATGTCTTTTCTGTCAAACCGGACAGCATTTTTGAGGCTTCGGCTGATTTGTTCAGCGGGCAGGCTGCAGAGCGGGTTTTTGAGCTGTTTGATGGAGCTGACCTCCAGGAGCACATTCTTTATCTGGGGCACAGTGATCTTTTAAAGGTTGAAAATCAGGTTCAAATAGAATTGATGTCAACAAACTGGAATCCGTTGCTCAGAGACGGAAAAATAGTCAGGTGGGAGTATTTCGGAGAACAAGAGCTTGTTGCCGGTGGTAGAAAAGTCAAACAGGAAAATTGGTATCTGCTGGACATTGATACCGGCAATTCATCATCTCAAAAGCTTGTGTTAAAGAAAAAAGCATTGGGAGAAATAAAAGAAACGGAAATCAATGGAATCAAGAACCGCTGGCTCAGGTGTGTTGTTAATTCCTTGAAGATAAATGACCTGAAAGAAGTTACCCTGGAAAATGTAACAATGGCGGTAAAACCCCTCTCAGTAGTAGAGGGCAGCGCCGAAAAGGCCTTTTATGATAATGAAGATATGGCTTTTTATATCGAAGACAGTCAACTGCTTGACACAGATCAACGGGTTAAGTTTGAGCTAGTTTTTTCCGGCTGGCAGCCCAATTTTCCAGACCACGACCATTTTTGCTGGCAGTATTACGGTAAGCGTGAGGGAACCGCAGGCTGGTACGAGCTGGAGTCAGAAGGCGGTGTAACAGCAAAAACAGTTTTACATAAAAATAATACAGACCGATTAGTGGAAACTGAGGTTAAAAATAACCGTAACTATTGGCTCCGGTGTCTATTGACGGATGCTGATCAGGCATCTCTCTATGAAGTAATTGAGCTCCTGGATTTAAAGGAGTTTTTTGAGAAATATATGAGCGGGTTTTCACCACGGCTCCGGCATTACCTGGAAAGATATTTTAGGGAAATTCTTTTTGGGGAACTGGAAAACGCCAGGGCCTACGCTTACTTTCCGGATCCCTCGGATTTTAAAATACCACGGGAGTTAAGGGAAAAACCGGGCTTTATACCTCATGATGAACTGTTAATTTGGGATGATGGCAGAATCGTTGTTGAATATAAGGAGCTAGCCTGGCAGTTCTGGAAGGAAGCGGTAAATTATCTGAATAAGAGAAGTCTGACTGTGGAAATTTCTGTGGAGAAAAGTCCGTATATCCTGCCGGATTTGATGTTTAAGAATGATATCCCGCTAGAATTACCGGGCACCAGTGCCCCTGTCTTTCCCTTTGGCCGGCTGCCAAGAGTATTTGACACCTTTTACCTGGCGAGTTCAGAAGCCCTTTCAAAAAAAGATGGGAAAATAATTTTAGAGTTTGACATCTCAGGGGGAGCCTCCTCAATACCGGTAGGTCAGGTTCAGGGAATCGGCAGTGACTTTGCCCGCCAACTGATCAATCATAAGACCGGCGATAATACCCCGGACCCGATCGATACCTTGGATAAACTGCTAAAAAAGTCCCCCGAACAACTTGCCGGGATTTTGACTATTACCACCAAGGAGAGTAAAGAAAAACCGATCAGTGTTACTCAAGCCATAAATATTCTGGAAGCTGCCCGTAAGGAATACTTTGATAAAACAGGAGTATACCGGCCTATTGGCGGGGGAGCAGCTTCGGCCCAGGCAGATGAGCTCATGCTGTCCTGGGAATACTGGGATGGTGCCGGGTGGCAGGTGATTACCGGCCTGGTGGATCATACAGGCCAGTTAAAAGTAGCCGGTACCGTAGAATTTGACTGTCCCGGGGACCTTTCCGCAACCGTGGTGAACGGTCAGGAAAACCTATGGATTCGCACCCGGATCATCAGCGGGGACTACGGTAGGGAACGGTTTATTTCCCTGGACGACAAAACCTGGCAAACAGATACCAGTCTAATTAATCCTCCCATATTACATTCACTGAAAATACAGTATGCCACTGAGCCGATTTATCCGGAACAGGCTGTTATATTGAATAATCTGGAAGCTGCCGGTGTAACGACCCAGATCCAAAACCCGTCGGTACCGGTAAAACCCTTTGAACCCTTAGCAGATAACCATTGTGCCCTTTACCTGGGCTTTCAGAGCCCTCCGCTTAAAGGCCCGTTAAGTATGTTTTTTTCCTTGCTGGAACAGGATTATCCAGAAGACAGCAGGCCCAGTTTCCAATGGGAATACTACAGGGAACAAAAGGGCACAGGGGAGTGGGTGAGCCTTGAGGTCCTGGATGGGACGAGCAGCCTTAGCGAAAGCGGCTGTCTGGAATTTATCGGCCCACCCGACATGGCCGATAACAGGGTGTTTGGCAGGGATTTATATTGGATCAGGGCTGTAGATGGTGGGGATATATTCAAGGGTGCAAATCCTTCTCATGCGCCTATTTTAACTGGGATTTATCTTAACACTACCTGGGCTACCCAGTCTGAAACCGTCAGTGATGAAATACTCGGATCAAGTAACGGTGAGGCCAGGCAATCATACACGTGCGGCAAATTCCCCATTATTTCCGAAGATATTTGGGTAAATGAGTTAATAGCCATCAGTGAATACGAGAAGAGAACACTTGCCGGCAGCGCTTCACAAAAGGTTAAAGAGGTAACCGATGAAAAAGGAAACACCACCGAATTCTGGATTAAATGGGACCCGGTTGATGATTTTCTGGAGTCAGGACCTGATGACAGGCATTATCTGATCGACAGGGCTTTTGGTGTGATCAGGTTTGGTGACGGTATCAATGGGGCTGTTCCTCCGGTTGGAGCAGATAATGTGAGGGCAGGTTATAGGGCCGGGGGAGGAGCCAGGGGCAACGTCGGTCAGGGCGAGATTACCGGGTTAAAGACTTCGATCGCCTTTGTGGACGGCGTAAATAATCCCGAGCCTGCTGATGGAGGTTCCGATACGGAAACACTGGAAAAGGCCCTGGAACGCGGCCCGCAAATGCTCAGGCATCAAAACCGGGCTGTGACTCTGGAGGACTTTGAATGGCTGGCCAGAGAGGCTTCCAGAAATATTGCCAGAGTTAAATGTCTGCCCAATATTGATGATCAAGGGGAGCAGCAGAGCGGCTGGGTTACCGTAGTAATTGTTCCTGAAAGCAAGGCTGCAAAGCCCAAGCCTTCCTTAAGGCTGAAAAAACAGGTGGAAAAAAGGCTGCAGGAGCAAACAGCAAATGTAATAGCTTTTCCGCGGCATCTCCGGGTCATTGGTCCTGATTACCAGGAAATCAGTGTTAGTGCAACGGTTATTGCCATCACCATCGATATCGTTCCGGTGGTTGAGAACCGGGCTTTGCAGGCGCTGAATGCTGTTCTGCACCCCCTGACCGGAGGAAGTGAAGGACGGGGCTGGGAGTTTGGGCGTTTCCCCCAACCTTCGGATTTGTATGCCTTGCTGGAAGGGATTGAAGGGGTTGATCATGTTGAAGCCCTGAGCATCACGATCAGAAACGAATTAGGGCTGGAGATTAATTTGGACCCTGACAGCCCGCTTGATCCAACGTCGATTAATTATGCGCCCAATGCTTTGGTATACAGCGGCAAGCATACCATTAGAGTAAAAGCAAACATGGGGGGGATAGCATGACACTGCCTTCATCAAATTTAGATGACAAGACTTTTGTTAAGCTCTTTGATGATGCTAAAAAGTTAATTCCCCGTTTTGAGCCGGAGTGGACAGATCATAACACCCATGATCCGGGAATAACCTTGATCGAACTGTTTGCCTGGCTGGCTGAAACCCAGCAATATTATTTGAACCGAATCAGGAATGAGAACTACCTGAAATTTTTAAAACTGCTTGGTGTCAGACCAAAACAGGCTGCTCAGGCTGTGGCAGACGTGACGTTTTCTTTTGCTCAACAGCCCGGGCTTGATGTGATTGTACCAAAGGGTACGCGCCTATTGGCTGATCAGTTAATTTTTGAGACAGGTGAATCAAATACAGTTGTAACAGCACAAATAAAAAAGATTATCAGCTTTTACGCGGAGGGCTGGGCCGACCACACCGAGGCAAACCGCCAACAGGGGTTGTCTTACATGGCTTTTGGAGAAAGAGCGGAGAATGGAAGTGCACTGTACCTTGGGTTCAGTGATGATCTGCCTTTCCCGCCTTCCCGCCTGGTCAGCCTTACCTTCAATGTCTTTGAAGATTACCGTGATGCAAAGGGGAACCGGGTAACCTCCAGCAGCGGGAACCGAAAGAAAGTTCCGTCAGGTATCATTGAGTGGGAGTATTTAAAAAGAGGCAGGAATACCTCTGGTACCTGGGCTCCTTTGAAAATAGTTAAAGATAAAACCGGTATGCTTTATGGAAATGGCCGGTTATTTTTTCTGGCGCCCGGTGACATGGCTGCCCGGAGCATCAACCCATTCCCGGAAAAGTGCTGCTGGATCAGGGCAACAGTCCGTCAGGAGGGATTCGAGCTGCCGCCCAGGCTGAACAGGGTTATGCTCAATACAGTTCCTGCAGTCCAGCGGGAGACCTTTAGTGAAGTCTTAACCTTTTCCGCGACTGGCTGCAAAAAATACAGTTTTGAAGCCACGAGTCTTGCACTATATGGATGTAATTATGTTCAGGTCATTGATGACAATGGTTTTTGGAAGGACTGGACAGACTTCAAAATTGAAAAAAATATAACTGAAAACGTAATCACGGTTATTTTTAATATCAGTGGTACAGGTAAGGTCCCCCGGAAGGGGCGCAAAAATATGCGTCTGATCTCTTACCGGCCGGAGTGGACAGATAACGGCCTGATCGGAAGAAGCAGCGGATTTCCAAACCAGCAATTTAAGGTGCAAGCGGTCCCTGTGGATGTAAAGAACATATCACTTCAGGTAGGAAGAGAGTTGATGGCAGGGAGCCCCGGACAGCTATCGTGGGAGGACTGGCTGGCTGTTGATGACTTTGATGCTTCGGGTCCCGGTGATCATCATTTTGTTCTTGACCCTGAGCAGGGGGAGATTATTTTTGGGGATGGAATCAATGGTGCAATACCACCTGCACCATCAAATAAAGAACTATTAAATATCCGCCTGATTTCTTATTGTGCCGGTGGTGGTGAGGAAGGTAATGTGCTGCCGGGTGCGGTTAATAAAATAATCGGGCCGGTAGGAGCAGAGGGGCGGCTAAAGGTAGAAAACGCGCAGCCCGCTTCAGGCGGCACTTCCAAGGAGTTCCTGGAGGAAGCGAAAATCAGGACCCGTAGAAGCCTGCGGCAGGGATTCAGGGCTGTTACCTCCCAGGACTATGAGCGTCTTGCCGGCGCGACCCCCGGAATCAGGGTGGCCAGGGCAAAAGCCATCCCGCTTTTTAAATCCGGCCTTGCCAATTATCCTGCTGATCCGGTTCCGGCAGCGGTTACTGTGGTGGTGGTACCTTTCAGTGATGCCGTCAAGCCCGTACCCAGCAGCGGATTTGTGCGTAATGTCCTTCGTCATCTGGACAGGTACAGGTTGATCACAACGGAGTTAGATGTAAAACCTCCTGATTATGTGGAGGTAAGCGTGAGTGCCAGTATAGTGATCAATTCAAGGTCCAATCCTAATAATTTGTTGAGCAAGGTTAAGGAAGAACTGAAGACTTTTTTACATCCACTTACAGGCGGACCTGAAGGCAGCGGTTGGCCATTTGGACGCAGCATTTATAAATCGGAAATCTTCGGGCTGCTCGAAAAAGTTGAGGGTGTTGATTATATTAAAGAAGTGGTCTTAAATGCTCAGGGAGCAGGAATAAAATCCGATGCTCAAGGGAACTATTCAATACCTCCCCAGAGCCTTGTTTATTCAGGAGAACATGAAGTGGAGATAATTTCTCCCGGCCGGGTGTGCTGCGGGAAGGGAGGTATATGATGCAACCGGGAATGGATCAGTTTCAGTTTCTGGTGTTAAACACAGAAGCTACCTGGAAGCAAGGCCTGCCAGTGCACATAGATATCACTGATGAAGGCCTTAAGATCCAGGAAACCAGGAATTATATCAAAGAAGCGGTGACAAAAGGGGGGCTTTTCCCCGGCCGGCCTGAGATTATAGATTTTACGGCGGGGCCTTGCTGCCTGCTTTATTTCCTCGACAGCACAGGCTCGCTGTGGGTCTATGATTTGATGCAGAAACGGGCCGAACCTGTAGACTGCATTTGGAGTTTGTTTTCCAGGCCGGAGAGTATAGCATATTCACCCGGGACAATTTTTATAGCGGACAAGGCCCAAAGGAAGATTTTTGCCTTGGCGGAAATAAACTGGCAAATTAGATGGATTGCCAGTTCTAAAAACGACAATTTTATTCCGGTAACAGTCAGAGCGGCCCAAAATGGCAGCCTTTATGCACTAACACCTTACGATAGTCAGGAAGGCGGCAGTGGAAATGCAGGCGGTATGATGTCGGTACCGGCCGGGGGCCGGGCAGCAATAGTTAAGTTTGATCAGTCAGGCAAGCTTGTTGACGACTTTGACCTCAAGGTGGAACTATCCTCTGCAACAGAAACCGGCAGCTTAAATGAGGCAGTGGATTTTAATATTGCTCAGGACGGAACACTTTTTGTGCTGGAAGCTGCCGGCAAAAAGGTTTCAAAATTTCTGCCCTCGGGCATCAAAGTTTGGGAAAATGACCAATGGTCAACCTTCCCGGAGTTACCCTGCGGGATCGGGGTTGATGGCGCCGGCAATTTGTTCATTGGTGAAGGCCGGTCACAGCCAGGGGAAAGCGAGAACGGGCATTTTTTACATAAATTCAGTCCAACAGGCAAATTTCTGGGCATGGTTCCCTCTTTTCAGGGGTATGCCGGGAAACTGCAAATAGATCAGAATGAACGGATGTACATCTATGATCAAGAAAGTCTTGAGATAACAATATTAAACCCGGAGCAGAACCCGCTTCCCAACGGGATATATTTTTCCAGGGCCTTTGAGGCCACCTCTCCCGAAACAAGGTGGCACAAACTTGTCTTGGATGCTCAAATTCCGAATAATACCCAGGTAAAAGTTTCTTACCTGATTGCCAATGAAAAGGAATTCATCATTAACGGAAACAAAATCAATTTAGATGATCAGATGACTTGTCCGGTAGGTTTCTCAGACGGCGATTTGGAAGCCAGGGCGGATGTCCTTAACAGTCTCTATTGGTCCGCGGCATTGCTTAACCCGAAGGATGCCCTAATCCATGCGCAGCCAGGCCGCTATCTGTGGTTGAGGATCGAACTCACCGGCAGTCAGGGGAAAACTCCGCTGTTAAAAAGCATCCGGGCATATTTCCCGCGCACCTCCTACTTAAGATATTTGCCGGCTGTTTACCAGGAAAACGAGCAAAGCAGGGACTTTTTGGAACGGTTTCTCTCCTTGTTTGAAACCTTCTTTTCTCAAATGGAGGTGCAAATCGGGCATATCGAAAGGTTTTTTGATGCTGATTTTGTCAGAGGCGATTTTCTTCGTTGGCTTGGAGCATGGTTAGCGATAGCCGTGGATGAAAACTGGCCGGAAGATAAGCTGAGGCTGTTGATTAAAAAAGCCCCCGGCTTATTTAAAATACGGGGTACTCGCAAGGGGATAGAAGCTATGATCAAGGTTTACACAGGAGATAAACCGTTCATTGTGGAGCAGTTTCAGCTCAAATGCGCTGAGGCAGGGGAAGAATTCCAGGAATTGCTGATTAAGCTGTATGGTGAAGACCCCTATTCATTTTGTGTGCTGTTAAAACCGTTTCAAGTTAAAAAGGAAAACGAAGGCCAGGCTGTCAGGAGGATCATTGATTCGGAAAAACCGGCGTATATCAAGGCTAAGGTTGTGGCTTTACAGCCCTGGATTTACCTGGATATGCATACCTATCTGGGGGTAAACACTTACCTGACCAAACCTTCTCTGCGCCTGGATATTGGTTCAATAATGCCCAGGGACACGGTTTTAGAAGATGTCGACGAAGCGGGCCAGATAGAAAGACGTTCAAAACTGGGTTGGGATACCAGTTTAACTTAAACGCGAATAAAATTTTTGTATAAGGGAGGGTTTATAATGACAGAATGCCAGCTTCATCCATTTGAGCGAAACAGGTATTTTTACGGTAAACTGCTTACTGTCAGGGATTTTGAGACGGAGCAGCGCTATTATATGGAGAAGGACAGGTTAATTAACCGGCTGATACATGGAATAGGTATTGCGTGCGGACTGGAAGTTAAAGAGCCGCGGTTGGAAAGTGACGGGAAACTTACTGTTGAATTGGCAAAGGGTGCTGCTTTAGACTGCTGCGGAAATGAGATCATTGTCAGCCGCACCGGCCGCGTGAACACTAACGGAAATTATAAGGACGGCCTGAATTATATTTATATCAAGTATGCCGAATGTGAAAGAGAGCCGGTACCGTGCTTGGCTAATTCTTCAGCCTGCGAGGAAACTTGCAGCGGCAACAGGATCCAGGAATGTTTTGAAATACTGGTAAGTTCGGAGTCGCCGGCGGCTGATCCTGAGCCAGCAGAAGGAGATGTGATAAACTGGGAGCCCGGTGATGACCTGGTGAGACCATATCTGACGGGCCAGGACCTGAAAGTATTGCTGGTTGTACTGAATATAGACGGAAACACTGTTAGTGTGGATGATACTGAAACCAAGAAATTCAGGGATATTGTTTACCACAATCCCCTTTTGCATTACTTGTTTACCTGCCTGAAAAAAAGTTTGGACTCCCATCTGAGCGATACAGACAACCCCCATGATACCTCTGCCGCCCAGGTTGGTGCCCTTGTCAGCATTGATGGGGTATCCAATCCCGGGGGTAATGTGGACTTAGCAGGTGATAACGGCATTACGATAAATTCCGATAATAACACAAATGTGATCCGGATTGGTGAGACCCATTCAGGAGCAACAGGAAACCCGCACAATACCCAACATGCCCAAACCAGCCCGGCTCCCATTGACCCCGCGTCCGATGACAGTGCCAGGAATAAACACGTTTCAAATGCTGATGGAAAGAGGTGGAACAGCGCCCTGGCCGGAATACAGGTTGACGGGGGGACTGTTCTCCAAAACCCTGGTGGGGCGGTCAATCTGGTGGCCGGGGAAAATGTGGACCTGGTTCCCGATGCAACAGGTAAAAGTGTGACGATTAATGCCTCCGGGAGTGCCCCGGCTCCTTCCGCCAGAACGGGACGGGTTACTATTGAGACTAATGAAAAAGGCCAGGGTTCTGCAATAGTAGATTCGGGTTTTGACAATAACCAGTTTTTTGTGCATGTTGGGGTGGTTTATAAAGGTTTTGTGGAATACGGTCCTTCGATAGAGTTTGCCGGACATGTTTTGAATCCGATAGTCAGGGTATATGATGAAACCAGCTTGCCGGTTATTGAGCAACCGACCATAGGCCCGACCCGGGGACCTTTGACTGAAGCATCTGCCGGACAATTTGTCATTATGATCAATGCCCCGGAGATCGGAGCCCAATCAATACCTGTCTGCTGGTTTGCTGTCCCCGCCATGGGCCATGTACTACCAACCATTAAACCGACAGTAGAACCGACACTGTGGCCAACAATAGAGCCAACACTGCGACCGACAGTAGAACCGACACTGAGACCAACGATAGAACCTACGCTACAGCCAACGGTAGGGCCAACACTGCGTCCAACGGTAGAACCTACGCTACAGCCGACCGTGGAGCCAACACTGAGGCCAACGGTAGAACCGACCATTATGCCTACCGGGAGACCTGTAATAGAACGGGCATTAACTGAAATTTCAGGAATTAGTGACGACTATAACTCACAGCTGAAAGCTAATGGAATTTCCAATGTGAAGGAACTGGCAGGAACAGAGCCGTCAAAAATTGCGGTAATACTAGGGATTTCTGAAGTCAAGGCGATGGCTTTTGTGGATGAAGCCCGGCGTTTGCTGGGGCAATAAGCAGGATGTGTATGGAGCAAGAAAAAGTAAGCATAATCATATCGGCCTGTAATGAAGGCAATAACCTCATAGATACCGTCAACTGTATATGGACAAATACCATAGGTGTCAATTTTGAAGTAGTGGTAGTGGATGACGGTTCCACTGACGGCAGCGGTGACAACGTTGCCGCTTGTTTTAGACAGGAAAACCGGGTTGTTTTCATCAGAACTCCCGGTTTAGGTGTCGCTGGGGGCCGGAACTTGGGGGCTCAGGCGGCAGCGGGAGAAATATTCGTATTTCTTGATGGGCATACTTATACACCCCCCGGATGGTTAGAGGCTTTAATTGAGCCCCTAAATGACCTGCATATCGGAATGGTTGGACCAGTTTTCGCCAGTCTCAGCGAGACCAAAGGTCCAATGGGTTTCGGCGGTACCTGGCGGGGCATCAGTCTTGAAATGGACTGGCTGCCCCGACAGTCTGACAATCCTTATCCGGTTCCGATTCTTCCCGGCGGCTGCCAGGTAATCAGAAGGCGGATTTTTGAAAGGATTGGCGGATACGAAAGTGGTATGACCAAATGGGGAAGCGAAGACCTGGAGATAAGTCTGCGCACCTGGTTGATGGGATATGATTGTGTTTTGCAGCCTAAAGCCGTAGTGTACCATCTCTTTCGGAAAAGCCATCCCTATCACGTGGAAGTGCCGGAGGTGATATACAACCGCTTGCGAATGGCCCTGCTCCATTTTAACAGTGAGAGGGCAGGGCGGATTATTGACCATTATAGAGGAATGTCCGGTTTCGGGAAAATTATGGTGTGGCTGGCAGGCAGTGATGTTTCCGAAAAACGCAGGGAGTTGATCAAACTGCGCAGCCGGGATGATGATTGTTATTTTACCAGGTTTGGTTGTCAGGTTTAATCAGTGATATTTATTGCGGAGATAAAATCGCTACAATGACGGGGAACTGTGAGAAAAATCTAATTCCGGGGTGGTGCTAGATGCAAGTGGCATACCATTCTAACCTAATTGAACAGTTAGACAGTTATGGAGTTAATGTTTTTGCTGATGCTGGCCGGGTATAGGTAAGGCTGCCCTGGCCAGTAGAACGGACCCCAGAGGAAGCAAGACCCCTGCTGCGGCAGGTAAGGGAAAGGCAAAACGAAATTCTGACATACATGCAAGAACTTAAACCGACTGTTTACACGGTGGCCGGCAAAGTAATTGAATTACAGCCCATGCGCGCTAACTGGTAGGCTGCCGGTCACTGCTTGTTGCTTGAACCTGAACATGGCTGCAATCTTTTCTCAGTAAAGATGGGCTGGACTTGCAGCGGTTATGCTCATACCTGTACATGATTAATTTTGAAGACGCATTCTGGTGAGAGAGGGGTGTACGGAGCGGCCCCTTGACCCCCGCATTCTTACCGTCTCTTGCAGTTTCGCCGACGGAGCCTATTTGCCACATTGTACCGATGTTTTGGGTGTGCGCTTTCTTGACTTTTTCAAACAGTTTTCTATGGGCAGATTCTTGTAACCACAAATAACCATACCCTTTGTAGCTTGTGGACACATCTACCCCGATTTCTGTAAAGTTCTGATTTAGAATGTTAGCCCTTGGCCAGGATTGTTCATCCAGTCTCCACATATATTTTAGGAAACCCTAACACTAACTATAACCATAATAAATATTAACCACTTGATTCTTTTAAAAGACCACTTTATACTTGTAGTAATGACAGAACCGATTCAAGTGGTCTAGGTTGTTTCTAAGTAGAATTTTTCGGGATGTAGCTCAGTTTGGTAGAGCGCACGGTTCGGGACCGTGAGGTCGCACGTTCAAGTCGTGTCATCCCGACCAAATTAACATTAATAGGCAGGTAATTCAGGCCTGCCTATTAATTTTTTAGGGAAATGAACTTCAGGAGAATAGTTTTTAAATATATCAAATCTTCTGTTACTTTGGCAGGAATTTACGAGGTATTGTAGAAGTTCTTTCAATTAAAATAATATAAGAGGGGTGTATTCATATGTTTAATAAAATTCTAGTGGCTTTCGATAACGGGGAACAAGCTAAAAGAGCTTTGGATATGGCTATCGAGATGGCGGAAATTTACAAATCAAAAATTAGCATTGTTACAACTATTAATTTATCTAGCTATAATTTGACTTTTAGTGAAGTTTCAGTGATTAAAAGCATTGATGACGAAACCCGCAATAGAATTGTGGGAGCAATGGAGGAAGTTGCGGAAAGGGCGAGAAAAGATGGAATCGAAGTTAAAACAGAGGTTTTGAGTGGTGTTCCCGGTGAGACTATAGTTAAATATATTGAAAAAGAGAAAATTGATCTGGCGATCATGGGGTCCAGCAACCGTAGCTCCATTAACAAAATGTTCCTAGGAAGTGTTTCCAGTTATGTAGTTCAAAATGCACCTTGTAAAGTGATGGTTATTAAATAATATATTTTCAAATCCACGGTGATCAGGTCGTATAATTCAAGTCGGCACGATTCACCGTGGAAGTTTAATGAGAAAATCCCTATTAAAATTTGAACCGGCTAATTTGATAGTACAGCCGGGTGAATTTTATATGCTTAAACCTTAATTTTAACCTGCCCGTTCCTTGCAGGATACGGTCTTTTTTTGTTGAATATTTAAATGGCAAGGGGGCTGGGATAATGAATAAAGAAGCAATGTTGAACTTTCTGCTTTCGCAAGAAAGCGATGGTGTGGTTGACGGAGTGATCACCCAAATGCAAAGTGCGCAAATCCAGTTGGTGAAAAAGGCTTTACTGTCACTGGCAACGAATGGGTATATTGAGCTGTCTTCTGAGCTCGAGGTTACGGGGATTGGGATGAAAATTAATTGCAGGCTTACAGAAAAAGCTTTAAGGTTAAAGAGAAAAAACTATTTAACTTAACGTCAAGCCCTTTATAGGGTTTTTTTATATAAAATTTGGAAGATGTATATTATGCTTTAACAAATATGAGTGTAGCTGAAAAGATGTTTATCTGAGCAGCATTACTTGCTGGTTTTTCTGATCGTGATTAAGTTATTTGCCATCGCTGTTGATAGCATGCAGGAGTATAGAGCCGAACACAGCTTGTGCCAGTAAGTAAAATCCGATGCGATGCCGGTAGGATTCATGACACTGTAGCAACCATAGCTGCCTGTACCAAAATGAAAGTAATCGGGAAGCCTGGAGCATTTATTGCACCCAGGCTTCTTGTTGGATCAAATAGTTAGTTATCTCGGTTTAGTTAAATATCCTGCGTGCACCAAGGTACCGGCTGCTGTAATACCCATCAGAAAGTGATGTAATGACCACTTTGCCGGCTCCAGAACTGGCATGGATAAACTGATTATTACCGATACAAATTCCAACATGAGATGCCCCGCGCTGATAGGTGGTGAAGAAAACCAAATCTCCTGCCGCCGGCTTTTTCACTCTGACACCGGTGTTAAATTGCTCACTGGCTGTGCGGGGTAAACTGACCCCCAACTGCTTGTACACATAGGTGGTAAACCCTGAGCAGTCAAAGCCTCCTGGTGAGGAGCCAGACCAAACATAGCGGGTGCCCAGATATTTTCTTGCCAGTGATACAGCTGTCTCACCTTTACGGTTCAGGCTTGAGCCACGGCTGACCGTGGCGGGGGCAGCACCCTGTAATGCACCGAGTGTCGCCGGGCCAACCACACCATCAGCCACAAGGCCATTGTTGGATTGAAAATCGACCACAGCCCTACTGGTCAGCGGGCCGAAATCACCGTCCAGGCTGCCCTGGTAATATCCAAGCGCCTTTAGCCTGGTTTGCAGCTGAAGCACTTCGTTAGCGGACATTGGCGAACCTGCCTGAGCGCCGGTGGTTTTGTTGATCGCAGTGCTGTTGGCCATATTCGGTTTCTGGAGGGCCTGGAGAGTTGCCTGACCGGCAATACCATCGCATACCAGACCACGATCTTTTTGAAAGCTTAGCACCGCGCTGTGAGTGGCCGGGCCGAAATCTCCATCAATGGGGCCAGAGTAGTATCCAAGTTTCTGCAATTGCCCTTGCAGTTGAACCACTTCATTACCGATTGCGCCCTGCTGCAGCATAGTTTGCTCTGCGTAAGCGCCTGTGGCCGGGATAATAATGGCCAGCATAAGAGTAAGAACTAATGTAAATAAAATGCTTTTACTGTTTTTTAACATATACACTCCTTCCACGATAATTGATTGAATTACCCTAGGTCGAAAAGCGCAAGCAAAAATTTCATTTATAGTGGGGCTTGTGCTTTTCGAAGAAGGATAATGACCCCCCTCCTTTCACCACAATATTGTCAGATTACAATAATAACTTTCGACAAAACGAAGGAAAATCCTTCATACATTTGACGATTGATGGAAAAGTGAAGCTGGACCCAAAGGATTCAGATATCGTATAGCCCAATATTCCGTGGCCCAGGCTAGATCAATTGGGTGCGCAGGAAGAATAACGACACAGCGCATTTCATGAGGATATGGCGGATTGGGTAAATTATCGAACAACAAGACTGATAATAGTTAAGCCCGCCCAGTAAAAAGGATGAATTTTTTAGACAAATAAAAAAGACGCTTAGTAAGTAATAACTTGAGCATCTTTTTCCCGTAATTGCTGTATTAATATAAAAAGGGCGGTCTTAATTCTCCGAAAGTTGTTAATCCGATTCAGTCATTTCACTCATGATATTGTCATACGCTGCTTGGAACCGCATCCATGGCGGGTAATTGCAGCCGGGTCTGATTAAACCGGATGAATAACACCATCCATAGGACCGTTCTTACTAAGAAGGTTTTTGATACTCTCCTCCAGCTCACACAAATCAAAAGGCTTCTTTAAAAAATTATTAACTTGACCTGTTTCGATGGCCTGCCACACCTGATTCATTTCAGTGTATGCCGTCATCATAATCACGGGTATGTCCGGCACTAGCTTGCGAATCTCAGTCAGGGTCTCCAGACCGCTTAATTTGGGCATCTTGACATCTAATAAAATAAGGTCCGGTGTTAGGTTGTGTACCTGATTAATTGCTTCAGCCCCGCCGGCAGCTGTTTCAACCCTGTACCCACTTCCGGTTAATGCCTCCGTCAGTAAAAAGCGTATGCCGGGATTATCGTCAACGACCAGGATGTAAGGGACGCTTTTACCCAAGATTTATCACTTCTCAGTTTTATTTTGTTTAATTAAATAACGGAGCGATTGATATAATTAAATTACCATAATTTACAATCAAAATCAATGCTTATTTTTTTATACGAATTTATTGAGATAATTTAAAGGGTACAAGACTACAAGGTTTACGTCGGGGGGGGAAACGCTTAGTAAATACAGGGTAATTTAAGCATAAGTAAAATATAAATTTTTTTTTCTTAAAGCATTAAGTTTTACAGGGGAAACCAACAGCGTTGATTAAGGTGCTAAAAAAATTTTTCTATAACGGGGACAGGAAGGGGGGAGGTGCAAACCAATTTTTCTTCACACGGAGCCGGATTAATTGATCATATGTATTATTCTCCTCTGTAAGAAGATCGTAAATTGTTTCTCTGGGATTCTCTGTCACTGCGTTTCTTAAGGCCTCTGCAATTAAAGTTAACGAGAGCCTGAGCAACTCAATCAAACTGTTTGCAATTTTTTCGTCGTTTAAAATAGTATTTGGGATGTTGAATGCTGAATTATCATTAAGCATATCTTTCCAGTATGGTTCATCAGGTGCGTGAAATCCTTTATCCTTCAGCAAATTCTGGATTTGAGTGATAACCTTAATGTTGTCGTCAAGGTATAATTGTAAGAAATTTTTCAACTCGGAGTCTTGAGCCTGTTTTAAATAGATGATCAGGTTTGGCAGATTTATAACCTTGTTTCTGGCCAAAAACCACAGTCCAGTGGCGTCGCCTAAATACAGCTTATCTGCTTGCGCTTGCTTATTGAACAAGATATTAACCAGTTTCATAGGTGCCCCCTTAATCCACTTGATTATCAGCCGCTCACTCGCTGTTCCGGTAACAAAAGTGGTGGATAGTCAGACCAGCTATGCTTAATTTGCAGCTGTATGATTTTGTCGTAAATTTCATTGTCGTCTGCCAAGACCCTGGTCATCAGTTTCCTGACTGCCGGCTGTGATGAGTTCCTTAGGGCTTCGGTTTCCAGGGTTAGCGTGAGTCTAACGATTTCTCTTAGGCTGATGGCGATTTCCTCATCGTCAATGATTGAGCGGGGTATATGAAACGAAGAATCTTCATCAAACTTTTTCAACCAATTTTGTTCGGCAGGGAAATCAAAGCCTTTTCCCTTTAATAATTTTTGAATATTGTTAATGTGTTTATAAACAACAGCTTCAGTCCCAGTTTTTAATAGAAATTTCAGCTCTGGGTCACTGGCCTGCCTGTAAAATAATGCCAGAATACTTAGGCCGATGGTCTTGTTTCTAGCCACGTCCCAAAGGCTGAGTAGATCTCCCAAATGCAGGTCATCCACCTGCGGGGATTGGTTGATCATGACCTTTGTCTCGTTCATTCGACACCACCAGTTCCTCAGTTGTAATAAATCCCCCGAATGATTTCCATGTTAGCTATAATTATTTTTTACCTAGACTCGAAAAAAAATTCCCTTCGATTCTGTATAAGGAAGTTAATATCTTTAATTCTGATTACGAAAGCAATATCATTAATGCATTTCATTTGTCGTTTTAATTATTCTTTGGTAAATTGTAAGGAGAAGAGAAGTCCCCCTGTAAGGCAGACTCTATGGAATGCAATAATTAATAATTAAGAAAGAGACTTCCTAACGTAACCTGCACTTTAGCGCAAAGAAGTCCTTATTTTCCGAAACGATCATATTTATATCAAAGTAGCGCAGGCTGGTAGCAAATATAGCAGTATTTAGGCTATAATAAATTATGTCAGACGGACCTGAGGTGTAAGCCTAGCGCCGGGTGCTGACCGCATTTTATGGAGATTTCTTCAAAGGCAAGGAGGATTAAAATGCATATGATCAGAGAGACCGATCTGCCCGGCATCGGGCGAAAATTTTTGATCAACACCCGCAGTGGTGATAAGCTGGTTATAGTGGTTCATGACGACGGTAGGCGTGAAATGCACCACTTTGACAACGATGACCCGGATGACAGTATTTCCATGGTCACGCTTGATGACGCCGAGGCTCGCTGTGTGAGCGGTATACTTGGCGGCATGACATATGTGCCCAAGGCTTTGGAATCTGTAGACCTGGCCTTTGACGAAATGGTTATTGACTGGTTTAAAGTTGAGCAAGGGGCTTTAGGAAGCGGCCGGACCATCAGTGAACTGGGCATCCGCAAAAGGACAGGGGCCTCGATTATTGCTATTGTGAAGCGGGACCATACGAAAATAATTAATCCCGGGCCTGAGCAAACACTTAGTGTTGGGGCGACCCTTGTCATCGTAGGCGAGAGAGAGCACGTCAAAGCCTGCAAGCGCTTGATTCAAAACGGGAGCCTGTAGCGGATGGAGCAAAACCTTCTCTTTGAGGTCGGGCTAGCCCTCGGTATTATCGCTTTGGCCGGCATAGTATCCGAGCGCTTGCGGTTTTCTATTGTGCCGCTGTTGATCTTAGCCGGTATGATCGTAGGTCCCCAGGCGCCACACTTCGGTATTTTAGATTTCCGTTTTATTGAAAGTGAGTCGCTAATTACCTTCATGGGACGACTGGGTATTCTTTTCCTGCTGTTTTACCTGGGGCTGGAATTTTCCGTTGGCCGGTTAATGAAGGCTGGCGGCGCCATTATTAAGGGCGGCGTAATTTACATGCTAATCAACCTATCACTTGGCCTGCTCTTTCCCATGCTGCTGGGCTGGCCGCTGCGGGAAATCCTGGTCGTTGCCGGGATCACCACCATATCTTCCAGCGCCATTGTAGCCAAGATGATTGTTGACTTAAAGCGATCGGTCAGACAGGAAACGGAGATGATCCTCGGGCTGATGATGTTTCAGGACATCTTTGTCGCGGTTTATCTCTCCGTTGTCTCCGGGTTGGTGCTTACAGGCGCCACCTCCACGCTCCTGGTGCTAAAGTCAGCCAGCCTGGCGCTTGGCTTTATGCTTACCTTTCTATTTCTGGGGCGCAAGCTGCTCCCACAGTTGAACAGAATTCTTGACATCCCTTCAGATGAAGTGTTTTTACTGGTGTTGTTTTCAATCCTGCTCTTAACCGCTGGTTTTTCGGAAACCATCCATGTTGCGGAGGCGATCGGAGCGCTGCTGGTCGGTTTGGTGTTGGCTGAGACTGAACATACCGGGCGGATTGAACATATTCTGTTACCCTTCCGGGATTTGTTCGGAGCCACCTTTTTCTTTAGCTTCGGATTAAGTATCGATCCCCAGTCACTAAAGGGGGCGGTGTGGCCAGCCTTGGCGGCAGTGGCACTGACCATCATCGGCAATTTTGTTGCCGGACTGCTAGCCGGCCGCCTATCCGGGTATTCCTACCGAGAGTCGACTTATGTCGGCCTGACCATAACCTCCCGGGGGGAGTTTTCCATTATTTTGGCCAAACTGGCCAGTGCCGGTGGGCTATTGCCAATCCTACAGCCATTTTCAGCCCTTTATGTGCTGACTCTGGCGGTCTTAGGACCGCTGCTAACAAAAGAGGCCAGGTGGATCTATGTCAAGCTGAGCCGGTTCTTCGGCTGGCCCGAATTGAAAGAAAGACGCAGGCATAAGGTGCCGGGTAATGCCTAATATAATAAATGGTCTGTAATTAGCAGCTCGATCCGGCAATTTAAGTGATATGGATAAAAACCGCGACTACCAGCAATCCTACCAACCAGCCGTGTTTTCGGGAAAGCAGCCCTTTTTTGGCCGCAGTTGTTGACAGGCTTACCAAAGCCAACAAAACCAGCCAACTGATCAGTCCGGTCAAAAGCTCACCCTGATGGCGCATAGCTTTTCCCCACTGCCAGATTGTTTCTTCAAACAGGGCAAATATACCATGTACAGTTAAAATCACAAAACTGGCTACGGCCAGGATATGGTGATAGCGCCTTATAGTAGCCCTTGCAGCATTTGACCACCTCAAACAGCGCAGGACAAAGCGAGCCAGCGTGGCGATAAATAGTAGAATACCAAGCCAGCCGAGAAGCTCGACCATTTTGCTCACCCTTTCCATGGAAATTAAAAACTTATTTTATTAAAATTAACATATGCTGTTCTTTAATGAAATAAACATGAGCTTTAAAAAATTCAACAAACTTACTCAACCTCGCAGAGTAATTTTTCTATGGAAGCTGCCAGTGGGCGCAGATCGGACAAGTCTTCGGCATTTTTTGCTGTATCGATAAATTTTAAAGGACTATTTACCAGCTTGTCGAAGAAATATCAAAACAGAATATTTCTGAAAGGCGGATGGATGATGGAAAAGATATTGAAGTTCTTGATCGAGAACCCTGTTTTTTATTTTGCGACGGTAGATGGCGATAAACCCAGAGTAAGGCCCTTCGGTTTTTTTATGCAGCATCAGGACAGGCTGTATTTTGGCATGGGGAAACATAAGGCGTCCTACAGTCAGGTCGTGGCCAACCCCAATGTGGAAATATGTACGGCAAATGCCAAAGGACAGTGGATTAGGATCAAAGGTGTTGCGGTATTTGACGAAAGCGAGGAAACGATGGCGAAAGCATTTGAAACAATGCCAATGCTAAAGGAAATTTATAACGCTGAAAGCGGCCTGACAATTGCCAATTTTTATCTGGAAAACGGTGAAGCGGAGTTTGCCGACATTCAGGGTAATTTCGAAAAAATCAATTTCTAAAGGTAAACAGGCCGCCAGTTGCTCAGAACCTGGCGGCCTGTTTTTTTGTATAACGAAAACCTCCTGCTATGCAGGTGGTTCAAAAGAGCTTTAGCTATGAGTTGAAAGACCTACCTCCATCTGTTAAAATAGTGAGGTTTCGTCAACTTTGAGGCGGCTAATCTCCTGGACCTTTGATGAAGTGGATGATTTGAAGAAGATGCTATATCACCTGGTAGAAAAGAATAATTAAATTATCTCTTAAAAAAATATATAATAATAGATTGCCGGGGCCTGAACTGACCCTAGCTTTTTGTTTTGCCCGCTATCATAAAAAATCTTAGCTGTTGCTGCTTTTAAAAAAAGTAAGGTTTTTTTGCGATGTAACATAGAGAGTCTTAGGCAGGTATGTACTGGTGCATTTTGAATTATAGTTAGTCCAAAGTCTCCGACAATTGACCAGGAAAGATTGCTGCACAGCTTCAAAGTACAAGTACTAGATCAAAAACATCTAATTTTAGGTTTATTTTTAAGCTTCAAAGTGATATCATATAGATATTAAAATAATATATAAATGGAGGCTAGCTATGATGAAAGAGCGAAAAGCCTGGGCACTTAATGGTTTTTGGGCGATCCCTCTACTCTTGGCCTGGTCGTTTCTGGCAGTCTATGTCACGGTACAGGCAAGCGTCACCGCAGGAGTACTGATGTTGATCGCGGCAATACTTTTGCTAAGCGGAATTATTGTCGTACAGCCAAACCAGGCCCGGGTGGTTGTATTCTTTGGCCGCTACATGGGCAGTGTGCGGGAAAGCGGCATCTGGCTCACTGTGCCTCTATCCACACACAAAAAGGTATCCCTGCGGGTGCGCAACTTCAACAGCAAAACCCTGAAGGTAAACGATGTGGAGGGCAACCCGGTTGAAATTGCGGCAGTAATCGTTTTTAAGGTGATTGATTCGGCCAAGGCAGTGTTTGATGTAGACAACTATGAGGAGTTTGTGGAAATCCAAAGTGAAACCGCACTGCGGCATGTGGCCACCAAATACCCCTATGACTGCTTTGATGAAAAGGGTTATTCCCTACGCAGCAACGCCGAGGAGGTGGCTGACGAACTGGGCCGCGAACTACAGACACGCCTGGCGGTGGCCGGGGTGGAGGTAATGGAGGCCCGCCTGACCCATCTGGCGTATGCCACTGAAATTGCCAGTGCCATGCTGCAGCGCCAGCAGGCGTCAGCAATCCTGGCCGCCCGGCAAAAAATCGTCGAGGGCGCAGTAGGCATGGCACAGATGGCCATCAGCAAGCTCGAGGGGGAAAATGTGGTGCAGCTTGATGAAGAGCGCAAAGTCGCTATGATCAACAACCTGCTGGTCGCCATCGTCTCCGACCGGTCGGCCCAGCCGGTGATCAATACAGGCAGCCTATATTAACAGGTATACGGGAATGAGCGAAAAGAAGAAGTTTTTGCTGCGCCTGGACCCGAAGTTATATGACGCGTTGGAAAAATGGTCGGCCGACGAGTTTCGCAGCGTTAACGCGCACATCGAGTTTTTACTGCGGGAGGCGGTGCGCAAGTCCGGGCGCTTTCCCACACGGATGTCTTCCAGCGATGATCGGGGCATACGATAGATATCGCCAGTCTTAAGAGTCAAGGTCAATGATCCATCAGTGAGCGGCTGAATTCGTAGGATAGTATTGGCCGGCCCAGACCGGTAATGGCGAGTTCTTAGTAAGAGCTTTAGTCAGAACATAAGCTTCGATTATTTGAAATGGAAGCTCGCGAGCAAATGAGTTTGACTGTTTACAACAAGAAGCCCGGGAAAAAGAGTAAATATCCACAGAAAGGAAGAAAAACCTGCTATAATAGGGTCTGTTTATAAAAAGGGTTGCGAGCAAAAGGCTCCCAACCCTTTACATTATTATGATACCAAAATTATAGGAGCTAATAATTTCAAGCCGGAGGGTTTGACGGCATCATGGCTGGAACCTGCTGTTTAAACAATGGATTTCTCTCACGGGAAACGTAGCTGGTATGCAATAGTTCCCTAGCCTTTTCGCTCAAGGGGTGCCCGAGGTACTCATCGTAAATAGTTTTAACCGCCGGGTTTTCATGGGCCGTCCTCATTTTTTTAGACAGGTCAATTTTAGATAAGGCTTCAGCGCGCTTGCGGCGATACTCGGCTGACAATTCCCGGTGGTCTGGGATCCCGAAAATCGGCTGCCCACCTCCACCGACACAGCCGCCGGGGCAGGCCATAATTTCAACGAAATCAAAGTGTGCGCCCCTTTTAATGCGCTCCAGCATCCGCCTGGCATTGCGGGTTCCATGCACAACGGCCACCTTGACTTTTCCACCTTTTTTTAAGTCGATGGCAGCCTCTTTAATGCCTCGTACACCACGGAGTTCTTTCAGTTCAAGGATAGGTTCCTGGGTGCCGGGATTGGCCACAGCGTAGGCTGTCCTGATCGCAGCCTCAGTCAGGCCGCCGCTTCCTCCAAAAATGTTGCTTGCCCCGGAGGAAATTCCAAGAGGTTGGTCATAATTTTCATCCGGCAAGGCTTTAAATTCCAAACCGGCTTGTGCGATCATCCGGGCCAGTTCGCGGGTGGTTAAAACATAGTCAACGTCCTGTTGCCCCCTGGTGACCAGCTCTCCCCGGGCGGCCTCAAATTTTTTAGCGGTGCAGGGCATGATTGCAACCACAATAATTTTCCCTGGATCAATTCCTTCTTTTTCGGCAAAATAGGTTTTAATCAGTGCCCCCATCATTTCCTGAGGAGATTTGCAGGTAGACAGGTTATCCAAAAACTCAGGATAATAGATCTCACAAAACCTGACCCAACCCGGGCTGCACGAGGAAATTAGTGGCAGCCGCTTTTTCTTTTTCAGCCTCTCCAATAGTTCGTGAGATTCTTCCATAATAGTTATATCTGCCCCGAAGTCAGTTGAAAAAACACGGTCAAACCCTAACCGCCGCAGCGCGGCAGCCAGCTTTCCAGTAACCACTGTGCCCACCGGCATGCCGAAGGCTTCACCCAGCGTTACCCTGATGCTGGGGGCAGTCTGTACCACAACAAATTTTTCCGGGTTGTCCAGTGCCTTTAAAACCTCATCAATGCTTTCTTTTTCGTGGAGTGCTCCAGTCGGGCAGGCCATGACACACTGGCCGCAGGCGATGCAGTTGGCCTCAGCAAGGTCCTTCATAAAGGACGGTGCGATCACTGTTTTAAAGCCGCGATGCTGTGCTGCCAAAACTCCGATCCCCTGTATATTCCTACAGATGGCCTCACAGCGTCTGCACTTGACACACTTGTTGGGGTCTCTTACAATAAAAGGATTTCTTTTATGCACCGGGTGTTTGATCTGTTCCCCCTGCAGAGGAATTTTTCTGATGCGCATCCGGTCGGCCAGCTTCTGCAGTTCGCAATTCAAGTTCTTGACACAACTGGTGCATTCATGCACGTGCTCGGACAGCAGCAGCTCCACCACGCGCCTGCGGGCGTGCCGCACTCGGGGTGTATCGGTAAAAACCTTTAAACCCTCTTCCACAGGACTGACACAAGAAGCCTGGAGGGATTTTCTTTTGTTTTTTTCAGTTTCCACAAGACAGACCCGGCAAGTTCCAGAGGCGCATACATCCTTTAAGTAACAAAGGGAGGGGATTTCAATGTCGGCACTTCTTGCTGCTTCAAGAATATTCGTTCCCTTTTCAACTTCGATAGGTCGATTATTAATTATAAGTTTTATTTTTTCCATGGTTTAATTATTGTTTTACCGATTGTTTATTTTAATACGGTTATTATAAACCTGTTTTTATGGAATGCTGGCAGAATGCCATTTGACGCTGCGTCGATGAAAGTATGTGGCTCGCCAGCCACTTCAATAAAAAACAGACTCAGAAAGAACGGGGAAAACGTGATTGTGTTGCTGGAGGGATCTTCGTAACCTGTGAGGAGGTCCACTAAAAGAGGGTGAACTGATAATTGGTGAACCGGGCCGGGCAACTGTTCTGCTTAAAACAGGATTGAGGCCTGCGGCAGCCATATTCTGATTGTACCCGGCAGTGCTGCAGTATTTGTGATTGCTAAAAAGAAGGGAGTGATTGATATGGTAAAGGGAACCACAATTAGCTTTACCGGCAAAACTCCAAGTCAAACCTTTTTAACCCTCCCCCGGGTGGGGGTTGGTTTTTTTATGCCGGATTGGTCCCCTTTACATGATCAGGTGTTTCTTTTATAATCGCAAAAGCAATAATAAAACGATCCTACTACTCTTCCCAAACCTTTACTTCTTTCATCTTATCTCCTGGCTTGATCTCATCTACATATTCCATGCCTTCTACAACTTTTCCGAATACCGTGTGAACCCCGTCAAGGTGCGGGAAAGAATCGTAACAAATGAAAAACTGGCTCCCACCGGTATCCTTGCCTGCGTGGGCCATGGATAGTGAACCCCTCAGGTGTTTATTGGGGTTTCCTGTAGTCTCGCATTTGATGGTGTAGCCAGGTCCCCCTGTGCCGTTGCCTTTGGGGCAGCCTCCTTGTGCTACAAAACCAGGAATAACCCGGTGAAAGTTTAAACCATTGTAAAAACCTGAATTTGCTAATTTTTCGAAGTTTTCCACTGTTCCCGGCGCATCTTGATTAAAGAACTCAATAACTATTTTATTGCCATTTTCTAATTCAATACTGCCTTTTTTCAAATTTTGTATCCTCCTTTGATTTCAATAAATGTATTTTACTAAAACAAGTGGAATTTAGCAATGCACTTAATATTGCATGATTATCTGGGGATATGGTAGTATAGCCCTTAGCGATCTTTTTTGAGCTGCTGGGCACGCTGATTCTGACCCTACACTTCTGGAGCAAATTGGGGATGTCGTTTTAAGATGCCCTGGGAATGGGTTTTTTTCA
The DNA here is from genome assembly GCA_002067205.1 of Pelotomaculum sp. PtaB.Bin104. Classification (GTDB taxonomy): domain Bacteria; phylum Bacillota; class Desulfotomaculia; order Desulfotomaculales; family Pelotomaculaceae; genus MVQL01. The sequence continues at coordinate 116,580 of MVQL01000210.1, read as the reverse complement.
TAGCGTTTCTGGTTTTACCAATGGTGGGTACAGCATGGTGCACTTTGTGGAAAGTATTGGTGTTTGAGTTAAGTGGGCCGCTGACAGACATGCCCTGGCATCAAAAAATATCGACGGCCTTTTTCCAGTCGCTGACTGCGCGAAGCGGCGGCTTCACTACTTGTCTTTGTTTCAGTGATCTTGCTTTCCATATTTGAAAGCGCCAGTTTGACGGAAATATTATTCGAAGCCTGTTCAGCCTTTGGTACCACCGGCCTTTCCCTGGGCATAACCACTGAGCTGGGCATTGCCGGAAAGGTCGTCATCATCACCCTCATGTTTATCGGACGCATTGGGATCATTGCCTTAATGCTGCTATTCCATAAAAATAATCCTGAAGACAGGTACCATTACGTCAAGGAGCACATCATTATTGGTGAACTATACTTACTTATGTAAGTAAAATGCCGGGGATTAATTTGACCCCGGCATGTGCTCTCTTTAGACAATGTAAGCGTTACTGCTAAGCGCTTAAAGATAAACGCCATAAGCGCCATTTTCTGTTTCGTTTAGGTTTTTCAGGATATGGAAAAGTTGCTAATAAATAATGCTGGTTGTAATCATATTCGTTAAAAGTGCTTTAATATATTATTAAGGTGATTTATAAAAAGGAGACGTAACGGATTGAGTAGGTACGATGTTATTATCTCAGGTGCCGGGCCCGCTGGTTCATCCCTGGCCTATCTCCTGGCCCGGTCCGGCTTGGCTGTGCTGGTTCTGGAAAAGGAACTGATGCCCCGGGAAAAGCCCTGTGGTGGCGGGGTGGCCAGTAAAGTCGCCTCTCTGCTCAATTTCCCCTGGCAGGAGGTGGTGGAGGACACCGTTCAGACTGTCGTATTAAACTATCAAGGCCGGGGCGGGGTCACAGTCCATCAGGACACTCCGGTGGCTTACATGGTCAACAGGAGCAATTTCGACCACTTGCTGGCTAAACAAGCCCGGGCTGCCGGAGCCATGGTGATCGAAGGGGCTGCGGTAAAAGCGGTATCGATGGAGAGCGGCGGCGTAACTGTGACTGCAGGAGATGATACTTACCTAGGCCTGATATTTGTCGGTGCTGACGGAGTTAACGGCGCCTCCGCCAGGCTACTGGGCCTGCAAAGCGCCAGGGGAGCGGGTCCCGCCGTGGAGGTCGAGCTTGAGTGCCCGCCAGAATTAGCGGAGCAAAGCCGGGGGGTGATCAAACTTGACTGCGGGGCGACGCCATGGGGCTATGGCTGGATCTTCCCCAAGAAAGGCCGTCTTTCCACCGGTGTCGGAGCTTTTACCTCCGGGAGCAAGGGCATTAAACAAAATTTAAATGACCTTTTGGAGAGGGAAGGCATCAGTTCTCTCCGGGTGATCAGCGCGAGGGGTTACCCGATACCGGTTGTCGGCTGGCAGAAAAGAAAGATTTATCGTGATTCGTCCATCCTCCTCGGAGACGCCGCCGGGCTGGTAGATCCTTTTAGCGGGGAGGGCATCTACTATGCCATCAAAAGCGCTCACCTGGCGGCTGAGGCGATCTTAGAGAATAGGGGCAGGCCGGAGCACGCGCCTTCATTCTATCAGGAAATGGTCGAACGGCAGATCACCAGCGAGCTGGAGCTGGCTCATAAGCTGGCTAAAATCTTTTACACCTTCACCAAAGCTACTTTTCATCTCATCGAAAGGCGGCCTGTAATTGCTGAAAGGCTTTACCAAATTGTCAGCGGCAATAAAAAATACTCTGATATTAAGAGTGACGCTTTTGAGGAACTCCGGGCTATCACTTGGGGTCATTAAAAGACTCCAGCCGGAGCTGCCGGGTAATATTCAGGTGCTGATCGGGACACTAAATCCAGCGTACTATGGTTACCGGGCACAGCCGCAGACGGTTCCCCCTGCGGGCAATTTAAATGATGGGAACGGTACCTTCCTAATTTACCCTAATTTAAAACTCGCGGTGCTGCCCCGCTCTGTAGGCCGGACTTCTAGAAGCGCGTCAATGCGCTCCCTGAGCTCGGGGACATGGGAGATTATGCCTACCAGGCGGTCACCCTGCTGCAGGTCCATTAAAGCCTGCAGGACAAAGTCCAGGGACTCCGGGTCTAGGGTACCGAAGCCTTCATCAACAAAAATGGTGTCCAGGTGGATGCCTCCGGCATAAGACTGGACCACATCGGTCAGCCCCAGGGCCAGGGAGAGGGAGGCCAGGAAGGTTTCCCCACCGGACAGGGTGGCCACCCCCCGGGTTGCGCCGGTGTAAGTGTCAAATACTTCCAGCTCCAGACCTCCGGCCGCATTGCTGCGGGCCCGGTCCAGAGTGCGCTGCAGGTGATAGCGGCCGCGGCTCATCAGCTTCAGCCGACTGGTGGCGGCGATGGTCACATCGTCCAACAGGGCGCCCAGCACGAAGCGCTGGAAGGTCATGCCGTATTTATTCTTGCCGCCGGCCACCTCGGAAAGGCGGCCCATCACCGCGTACCGCTCTTCCAACTCCCGCAGAGTCCCTTCAATTTCCGCCAGCTTTTTGAGCCATCCGCTTTCCTGGCCTAGCAGTGTCTGCAGTCCGGTTACGGTAGCCAGGCTTTTTTTCCACAGGGCCTCTGCTTCATTGGTAGCCCAGGTCAGACCGGCCAGGTCCGGCTCGCTTAAGCCGGCCGCAGCCAGCCCGGCGCGCTCCAGGCGGTCTTGGGCGGCGCGCAGGTCCTCGTCGAACTTCTTTATTGCCTGCTCCAGGCGCTGGATCGCTTCCGGCGCCTTTTTGTTGGACCTAAAGGTATCCAAGTCGGTAAACCCAGCCCCGGTCAGGCGCTCTTCAAATAAAATCTTTGCTTCTTCAGCACGCTTGACCGTTACTTGCAGGGTTTCCCGGGCCTCAGTGGCCGCCGTGTCCGCCTCGGCAAAGGACCAGGCCGCCCTGACCGCGTTCTCACTGGCCTGCTTAAACAACTGCTCCAGCCGCTCCCGCTGCATTCTGGCCTTTTTTTGCGCCTGCTGCAGGGATACGGGGTCGCGCAGCTCTTCGGGCAGGGCGGACTCTCGTTCCGCGACTACCGCCTGAGCGGCCTCCTGAGTGATCTGCGCTGCCTGCCAGGCTTTTGTACAGGCTTCCAGCTTCTCGCCGGCGGCTTGTTCCTGGGTTTTTAGCGCATCGAGCGCGGCGCTGAGGGCGTCGGCCGTTTCTACTGCAACTGAGGCCTGCCGCCACAATTTTTCGGCCTGTATGGCTGCAGCTATCAGCAAGGCTAGGTCAGCACTGGCTTTTTCACCCAGATCTTTTTCCAGTTCCTCAATTTTGCCGCTGACCGTCGCCTCTCGTGTAGCGGCATCTGCCAGCTTCTCCCGCAACTCGTCGCGGGTCTTTTCGAGGCTTGCCACCTCTTGCTGCCTGGCCTTAAGCGTTTGCTCCGAGGGCAGTTCCACCTGACTATGAGCCGGGGCCGGGTGTTCCAGGGAGCCGCAAACCGGGCAGGGGGAGTTTGCTGCTAAATCACTGGCCAAAAAGGAAGCCTGCCCCTGGTGCCAGGCTTCCTGCAAGCTTAAAAGCTCCTGTCTTAATCTGGCATATTTTTCTTCCGCCTGCGCCAGTGCCTTGCGGATGGGGTCAAGTTTCTGCCGGTGCCCCGTCAGCTCCCGGTGCAACATATTTAGCTTTTGCCTTTTTTCGCTTAACGTCTGGGCTTCTTTACAGGCGGCCTCCAACGCCCCCGCCTGGGCGGCCTGGGCTGTTGCCGCCAGCTGCGCCTTTCCCTTCTGAGCCAAATCGACCTGAAGTTTGCTGAGCGCCTGCATGGCCTGGTATTGCTGTTCAGTAGCGGAGTGCAGATTTTTATTGGCCTGGGTCACTCTTACCCGTGCCTCGGCCAAGGCAGCGACTTTTTTGGTAAGGTCCTCCAACCGGGTGACTGCGCGGCCGGCCGCCTCCCGGGCAGGCTCCTGTTCCTGCTCGGCGGCCAGTCTCTTGGCGGCGGTGTCTTTTTCAGCCAGCGCCTTTTCCCGCAGTTGCAGCTTATCCTTGAGGTAGGTGGCCGCTTGGTCAACCTCACGCTGCCTGGTGAGTAGCAGGTTTTCCGCATCGGCCAGCCCGACGGCCTGGCGGGAGCGGGCCAGTTGGGTGCGGCTGGCGTCGACCAGCTCGCTTTTGGCGGCCAGGGCGGCCACAGCCAGCTTCGCCTCTTTTTTCTCCGCTAATTTTTCCTTGGTTTGCCGTCCGGCAGCTAATTGCTCCTGGGCCTTTTTATAAGCGATTTCGTTGTTACTTAATTCCAATGCTGCTTGTTGGGCATCTTCCTGATGCTGTCGGTGCTTTTGAATCAGGTCTTCCCGGGAGTCCGCCTTGGCTTCCTGCAGCACCCAAGCCCGTTGCGCCGCCGTACTCTCAAAGCTGTCCTTAATGCCTTTGGCGGCTTTCTTTAGCTCATCTTCCAACCGCCGGTAAAAATCGGTCCTGAAGAGGGTCTCAAGGATCACCTGGCGATCCCTTGAGCCCGCCAGCAGGAGTTTGCGAAATTCCCCTTGTGGGAGCATCACTACCTGGCGGAACTGGCTGCTTTTAAACCCCAGCAGCGTTTCCACGACCGCAGTGACTTTATTCCACCCGCTGGCCAGGACTCTTTCCTCCGGTCTGCCGCAATCATAACCTGTGTAATGCCACAGGGTGGCCTCGGCGCTGATGGTCCTGGTGCCCTCGCCGCGCCGCCGGGGGCGCTCCTGCTCGGGGCTGCGTCTGATGCGGTAGGTCTCTTCCCCGATGGCAAAGTCAAAGGTGATCTCAGTGCTAACGATCTGGTCGGCATGATCGCTGCGCATTTGTTTGCCGTCCCGCTCGGCGCCGCTAGTGTCCCCATAAAGGGCAAAGCAGATGGCGTCCAGGATGGTCGTCTTGCCCGAGCCGGTAGGCCCGTGGATCAAAAAGAAGTTCCGGTTGCCCAGCTCGGTGAAGTCAAGCTCCTGCAGTCCGGCGTAGGGGCCAAAGGCGCACATAGCGAGCCTTAAAGGCTTCATCGGGAAATCACCTCCCGGTCCTGACGGTGCAAGGCCTCTGCCGTTTCGATGAAAGCCCGGGCCTGCTCTTCGGAAAGGGGGGTGCCGGTCACCTGCTCGAAAAAGGAGGAAAACAGGTCCAGCTCGCCCAGGCGGCGGTGGTCGGCGCTTGGACCTCGCAGCTCACCGCCAGTCAGCAGGTGGGGGCGCTCAATATGCAGAACATTGGGGTAGACCTCCCTGAGCTTGCCGATGGCGTCCAGGATGGCGCCCTGGTCAGTCAGGGTGACCATCAGGTAGTCATCCTTGTTCTCGCCGCTTTGCGGTCTAGCTAGAAGCTCGTCGATCCGGCCTTCCAGGCAGCGCAGCTCCCGCCGGGGGGTGAGGGAAATGGTTTCTAAGGACAATTTCCCCGTGCCGTCCATCTCCACCAGCGTCACTGATTTCCTGCGGCCGGCCTCTGCGAAGGAATATTTCAGCAGGGAGCCGGCGTAATGTATATGGTTTCCCCCGACGCTCTGTGGCTGGTGGAGGTGCCCTAGGGCCACGTAGTGAAACGGCTCAAAGCAGGAGGCCTCTACCATCCCGCTGCCGCCGATGGAAAGGGGGCGCTCCGAATCGCTCTCTTCACCACCGGCTACAAAGGCGTGGGCCAGGGCAACGGCCCGGGCACCGGCGGGGATTAGTGCAGCTACCTGACGCACCAGGCACCGCATAGCCAGATTATGGTCGGCGGCCTCCGGCGCGGTGAGCTTCTCTCTGACCACTGCCGGCTCGGCGTAGGGTATCGGGCAAAAGTAAACAGGCCCGGACGTGTCGCTTAGAATTACCGGCGACAGGTCTTGCCCCGGCTGCCCGGCAATGTGCAGGCCCTGGCGGGCCAGCAGGCGGGTGCCGAACGCCAGCCGCTCCGGGCTGTCATGGTTGCCGGCGATTAGAATGACCGGGACCCCGTCGTCCAGCAGAAGGCGGGAGAGCACCTCGTCCAGCAACCTGACGGCCTCGGTCGGGGGCACAGAGCGGTCGTATATGTCGCCTGCGATTAAAACCACATCCGGCTTTTCGTCCCCGGCCAGCCGGACAAACTGGTCCAGGATGTAGGCCTGGTCTTCGGTGAGGTGCACCCCGTGAAAAATCCGCCCTAAATGCCAGTCGGACGTGTGGATAATCCTCATATTTCTTTCCTCCAATGTTTAGTTAGACAACTATTAAACCAGGTCAGGCCAACACCTTATTAAACACAAACCGGGGCATGTAAATCTCCACCAAACCTCCGTTCAGGTCAGGAAAGGCTTGGTTGGCCTGATGAAAATATATGGAATATGTACTAAAGAAAAAATCACGCTGTAAGTCATAGACAGGTTATTAAGCCTATAAAGGGATTACGACCAGGACCTTACATTTTCCTGCTTGATTCAGGAAACCGCTGGTACATAAAACAGTTTCTTTATGATCTGTTTATTATCCATCACTTGAGCTTTATTGTGTTCATTGATTAACCAGTTCCGCTCTATTATAATGAAATTGCGATTAATGATAATATTGAGACATTATTCTGCAAGGCTCAACCTGCCAAAGGAAATGAGCCGGGTGGTTAACTAATAAAGAAATTTAGGGTTAGGATTAACGCTCAACCTGCCAGCGGAAAGGAATCAGGTGGATTACCTTTCAGCTTTGGGCCGGCTGGAAGACCTAATTGGCAAAAGCCGCGGGGTTTAAACGATCCATTTTCGCGGACTTAATAATTAATTTTTATAAAAAAACTGGCGCTATTACTCAGGGAGCTTATATGAACAATGATGCATGCATTGTCTTAAAAAAGGTAAATAAGTCCTTTGGGGCCAAGCAGGTTTTGTTTGATATTGACCTGCAGGTACCCTGCGGGTGCATCTATGGGCTTTTGGGCCCCTCCGGCTGTGGTAAAACCACAATCGTCAAGATCGTCGCCGGTATTCTTGAGGCCACCTCCGGTGAGGCCTATGTTATAAATGAGCGCATGCCCAGGCTGGACCTGATGAATAAAATCGGGTACATGGCCCAGGCAGACGCCCTGTACAGTGCGCTGACCGCAGCCGAGAACCTGGATTTTTTCGGGTCAATCTACGGCATGAGTAAAGCGCAAATTAAGAAAAGAACGGCTGAGGTAATGGCCCTGGTCCAGCTGTCTGATGACTTAAAAAAGCTGGTGCGGGACTTTTCGGGCGGCATGAAGCGGCGGCTTTCCCTGGCCATTGCTATTATGCACAGACCGCCGGTGCTGGTTTTGGACGAACCCACCGTGGGGATCGATCCGATGCTGCGGAAAAGCATCTGGGAGGAGCTATATAAGCTGGCCAATCAGGGTGTCACCATCATAGTCACCACCCACGTCATGGACGAAGCCGATAAATGTCACCTGCTGGCCATGCTCAGGGATGGCCGGATGATCGCCCAGGGCACAGCCGGCGAACTGCAGGCCGGTATCGGCGCCGGCAGTATCGAGGAAGCGTTCATTTATTATGGAGGTAAGCAAAATGAGGGTTAGAGCGCTGGCCGTCCGCATCCTAAACCAGCTGCGCCACGACAAGCGCACGATTGCGCTGATGTTGTTTGCCCCTATCCTGCTGCTGACTTTGCTTTATTTTATTCTGGGTGAATCGGAGCCGACTGTTAATGTAGCGGTAATCAATGCGCCGGCCGGCTTCATGGATAAGCTGGATGACAGCAACGTGATCGCCTCGCGTTACAGCGAAAACCAGGCCAGAGACGCCCTGGCTCGGGGTGAGGTGGTGGCCACTGTGAATATTATCAGCGGCAAGCCCTATATCGAGGTGGACGGCAGCAACCCGACCAAAGCGAAGCAGGCCCTGACGGCGCTGCAGGAGGCTAAAAATAAGGTAGAGGGGGTCCGGCCGGACCTATCGTCCGAGGTAACCTACGTGTATGGCTATGAGGATGCCACCTTATTCGACAGCTTCGGCACTGTATTGATCGGCTTTATCGTTTTCTTCTTTACCTTCCTGGTGTCGGGGATTTCCTTTTTGCAGGAGCGGACCTCGGGGACCCTGGAGAAACTGCTCTCCATGCCCATTAAGCGTTGGGAGATCGTAGGCGGGTATGTGCTGGGCTTTGGACTGTTCACCGTATTGCAGTCTTTTTTAATTTCCACTTATGTGATCTACGTGCTGAACGTGACCATGGTCGGCTCTTTCGGGCTGGTGCTGCTAATCACCCTGCTTACGGCAATGGTGGCCTTAACCCTGGGCATCCTGGTATCGACCGCGGCTAGCAGCGAATTTCAAATGATGCAGTTTATCCCGGTGATCATCATCCCGCAGATATTTTTTTCGGGGCTGTTTGACCTGCCCGCCGCAATTGAGTTTTTAGAGCCGGTCATGCCCTTATACTATGTGGCGGACGCGCTGACTCAGGTGATGATCAAGGGTAACGGGATTTCCATGTTTACCAGGGACATTGGCGTGCTGCTGGGGTGTTCAAGCGCTTTTATGTTGCTAAACACCCTGCTGTTAAAAAAATACCGCCGGATTTAGGTGTGAGGAATAACTACTGGGGCAAGCGATGGCAGGATGACCGGCGAGAGGGCGGAGTTTTCAGTTGGCAATGGCCGCGGGCAGCTATAGAGAAGCCTTCAATATCGACCCCTGCGCTGGTAAGCCGGTAAAAACGACATTTACTCGGCTTCAGATCAAGAGGAGCCGACAATGTCTGTTGACCCTGGTAGGCTGTATGGTAATTGTAAAGAGTGGTTGGGGATTTCAACGGTCAGGGCTGCAGGCTTAAGTAGCCGGCTTGCCCCGTTTAGAAAGCAGAGTAGGGAGGCTGTCTTGATGAAGAAAATATTACTGGCGCTTCTGTTAATCATACTGCCGCTTTTTATCGGCGGCTGTTCCAAAACTGAGAAGAGCCTGGTGCTTAAAGGAGAGGTGGAAACGACAATATTCTCCCAGCACAGCGAGGTGTCCGGGAAAATTACCAGCCTGCCGGTCGAACTTGGGCAGCAGGTGAAAGCTGGTGATCTGATTGCTGAAATCGATAACAGTAATGAGCTTTACGCCATCGAGCAGCTTGAAGCAGGACTGGCCAAAAAACAGGCGACACTGGCGGATTTACTGGCTGCGACCGATCCTGAGGAAATCAAGCAGGGACAAAACAACATTGCCCTGGCGGAAAACGCCTTAGCCAGCGCCCGGCTGACCTACGAAAATGACAGCAAGGACTTTGAGACAACCCGGACGTTATATGAAGCCGGGGCCTTAGCCAAGGCCGCCTTCGATGACGCCAAATATAAATTAGATTTAGCGCAGGCCGCAGTTTTCTCAGCTGAAACGCAGCTAGACAACGCCAAGCAAAAATTGTTCTTGATAAATAAGGGCGCCGACGCCGGAAAAATAGAATTCGCCCGGGCCGATATTGCGCAGACCGAAAGCCAGCTGCGCCAGGCACAGGACAATTTGGCTAAGTATAAGCTTTATGCTGTAACCAGCGGCACTGTTATCAGCAAGAATTACTTGCTGGGCGATCTTGTGGCGCCGGGTTACAATTTGGTGGACATCGCCGCCGGCACGGAGAAATACCTGGTGGCCTACCTGCCCGAGGACAGCCTATCCAAAGTAAGCTACGGGCAAGAGCTGGTGGTTAGAAGTGGAGCGCAGCAATATCAGGGAGTCGTCAGCTTTATTGACCTGCAGGCCCAGTATACGCCAAAAGACATGCAAACCTCGGCCAATAAAAATAAGAACAGCATAAAAATAAAAGTACGGCTAATCGGTGATAACCCCTTAAAGCCGGGGGAAAAGGTCGAGTTGTTAATTAATTAATCGGGTAAACAGTTGATTAACAGCTTCATATTCATAGGTAGAAGTATTTCCGGAAGGCCTGGCCGTCGGCGTCGCCTTCGGCGCCGTTGCCGCAGGGTTGCCATCAGCTACTCTGGCAGGAGCAATAGCGCTGGCGGTGGGCATTGGCATTCAAAATTTCCCTGAGGGGGCGGCGGTTTCCATTCCACTCAGGGGAGTGGGCCTAAGCCGGTTAAAGAGCTTCTGGTACGGGCAAATGTCCGGTATGGTTGAGCCTTTGGCCGGTGTCGCCGGCGCCCTGGCCATAATCACCATGATGCCGATTTTGCCTTACGCGCTGTCGTTTGCGGCCGGCGCGATGATTTACGTGGTCGTGGAAGAGCTGATCCCCGAGGCGCAGTCCTCCGGGAACTCAGACTATGCCACAACAGGCACCATGCTCGGCTTCGCGGTGATGATGTTCTTAGACGTGGGGCTGGGGTGAACCAGACGAGGCAAACCTGGCGCCCATTTCAAAGGCCTTTTCAGACTCCTTGGGGAATTCTTTCTGCCGCCTCCTGGCTTTTTCCTCCGGGTTAAATGCAGTGGCGACATATTTAGAATAATCGTCAAACTGGTAAGTATCGCAAACGAGCAGCGACTCCGCAGAGCCGAAAGTATGCAGCATTAACATCTCTGTAAACTTAATGTCCCTCTCGTAGCCAAGTTCTTTCATCTGGCTTTCGTTTGCGCCCATGGTGTAGATGAAGCCTGCCGGTATCTTTTTTGGGAAAAGGTTTGACATGTTCTCGTCATAGACCAGGTAGGGGAACAACAACCTTTCCAGGAAGGACCTCATCTCGCCGGTCACTATTCCGTAGTAGATGGGTGAGCCAAAAATAACAGCGTCCGCCTCCCCAACTTTTTTTATCAACGGTGTCAGATCGTCCTCCACGGCACACTGGCCATAGCTTTTCCCGCCTTTTAATTTACAGGAAAAACAACTAATGCAACCCTTATAGCTAAGGTCGTACAGATGAACAAGCTCTGTCTGTGCCCCCTGTGAGGCCGCGCCTGCCAGCGCCTGCTTCAGCAGGGTTGCCGTGTTCCGGTCCTTACGCGGGCTTCCGTTGACAGCTAAAACTTTCATATAATCAATCCTTCCAAGCGAATTTTTTCTGTATTTATGTTAAAATAAAGAAATATTATGCTTATGGAGCAATTCTGCAAAGGTTATATATATAATACCATAGATAAGGTTAGGTTCCATACTGAACTTGCCTTCTGGCTTTGCAAACGACTGCGTTGGGGTCTTTGCGCCTAGGCCTAAAAAATATGGACCAGGCGGTGTGGCTGGTAAAAGCTGGCTGTTTTTTCGTATAGTTAAGTAAAAACCTTATTTAGGAGAATTATAATGAAACTTAAGGGTATCGATGTATCCGAACACCAGGGGACCATTGCCTGGGAAAAGCTGAAAGGACAGGTCGATTTCGTCATTATCAGGTCAAGTCACGGTATGAATGAAATGGACACCCAGTGGGAGCAAAACTATGCCGGGGCCAAGCGCGCGGGCATACCGGCCGGAGCCTATCACTACTTCTATTATGGTGACAGAACAAAAAACCAAAAGGAAGTGGACAACTTTTTATCGAAATTGGTAGGCAAAAGTTTGGAATACCCCGCTTTCATTGATTTTGAGGAATGCGATCCGAAATTTAGACCTCCACTGGGAGCATTGCCAAAAGATCAAATCACTGACTACGCGCTTTATGCACTCGGCCGGATCCGCGACGCTGGATTCATGCCCGGGATTTACGCCAATAAGCATTGGCTGACCAATCATCTGGATGCCGACCAACTGCCGGGAGATGTTATCATTTGGCTCGCTCAATATAATTCTTCGCCTACTTATAGCGGCCGTTATGATCTGTGGCAGTACACCGATAAGGGGCACATGGACGGAGTCATGTCCAGCGGCCTCGATCTGAACTACTGCTTTAAGACCTTCGCTCCCGGGATAGCAAGCCCGGCCCCCGGGCCGCCAAGCACAGACACGCATACAGGCTTAGCCCGGTCTAGTGAAAAATGTCCCTATCCCGAGCCGTCCTATACCATCCCTCACCGCAAAAATATTACCGGAGACGCGGCACGGTGGTTTCAGTGGCACCTGCTCCGCGCCGGCTATGATTGCGGCGTGAATAAGGCTGCCGCCGACAAATATGGCACTGATGGATTTGCCTATGCCAAAACCTGGGATGCAATTGAAGCAGTTACTCGCAAAGCCGGGCTTGGTATTGGTGACGCCGGCCAAAAAACACGGGAAACGATCAAGGAAGCAAATAATTTGTAAATGTACGGGAGAGCCAGGATGAACATACTAATTTTTGGGCTTGGCGCCCTCGGCACAGTTTATGCGTGCTTATTAAAGGAAAAAGGGCACAGGGTAACTGGCCTTGCGAAAAAACCTGTTCAGGAAGCAGTCAGGGAGCACGGCGTCAGTGTTACCGGCATTTGGGGAGAGCACCAGGCCATGTTGGATGAAGTGGCCACTGGTTTGGATAAACTCAGCGTGGCTCAGTTCGACCTGATTATCGTGACAGTTAAATCCTACGACACAGAAAAGGCAGCTGCGGCAATAGCCAGGGTCTTGACACCGGCCACTTATATGGTGCTGGCTCAAAACGGCTATGGCAATTTTGAAACGGCAGCAAAGTATATTCCGGCACACCGGTTGATCCTCGGGCGGGTCATCTTCGGTGCGGAAACAACTGGGCTTGGCAGGTCGAAAGTGACGGTAATCGCCGATGACGTTATTCTCGGCTCACCGGATAGGCTAATTGACCACCGCCAGGTAGAGGAGATCGTCAGTGTCTGCCGGGAGGCGGGGATCCCGACCAGGTATTCGGACCAGGTGATGAAGTATGTGTGGGGTAAAATAATTTACAACTCAGCTCTAAATTCTCTGGGAGCGATCCTGGAGGTTAATTACGGGAAGTTGGCGGAAGTGGAGTACTCCAGAAAACTAATGGAAGGCGTGATCAGGGAGATCTTCGCGGTCCTGGATAGAACAGGCCAGGAAATGCTGTGGCCCGATGCCCAGGCGTATATCAAGGACTTCTATGAAAAATTAGTACCGCCCACCGCCTTGCACCATCCGTCGATGCTTCAGGACATCCAGAGAGGCAGGCGTACGGAAATAGACGCGTTAAACGGCGCCGTGGTGGAAATGGGGAGAAAACACGGGGTAAGCACACCAGTAAATGAGGTAATTGTTGCTCTGGTCAAGGCCAAAGAGACAATGAGCTTATCTTTCCCTGGCCCAAACAACTGCAATAACGCTGCCGGCAAGTGCTAAATAATTATTATTCAGAGGTTGAAGTATATGGAGAACATTATCTTGCTCATCAGAAAAGAGCTGGAACATAATGCCGATGAGAAAACAAAAAATACCGCTCAGCGATTTTTCAAGGAAAAAGTCACAGTGTATGGGGTGAAAACCTCAATTGTCAGCAAGATCGCCAAAAAATATTTTGACCAGATCAAACACCTGGATAAAAAAGAGATATTCTATCTATGTGAACAGCTTCTTCAGTCAAACTATAGCGAGGATGCGTACATTGCCTTTGACTGGGCCGACCGGATGCGCAAAACCTATGATCCCGGAGATTTCGCCAGGTTTGAGCAGTGGATTGAAAAATACGTGGACAACTGGGCGAAGTGCGATACCTTGTGTAACCACGCTGTTGGTTCATTTATTGAACAATTTCCGCAGTACCTCAGTCAGCTCAAAGGCTGGACAAGCTCGGACAACCGCTGGCTCAGGCGCGCCGCGGCAGTGACCCTGATTTTGCCCGCCCGGAAAGGGAAGTTCCTGGAGGACATATTTGAAATCTCCGACAGCCTCTTGCTGGATCGAGATGATTTGATCCAAAAGGGCTATGGCTGGATGCTCAAGGAGGCTAGTAAGGCGCACCGGCAAGAAGTGTTTGATTATGTAATGAAAAATAAACATGCTATGCCGCGAACAGCGTTAAGGTATGCAATAGAGAAGCTTCCTAAAGATTTAAGGGACCTGGCCATGCAAAGGTAGTTTATTGGTTTTTATTTATCAGTGTAAGGAGTTGTTTTTGTGCTGGGGACAATAGTAAATGTCTGCGCTATATTAGTGGGCGCAAGCCTGGGGCTGCTGTTTAAAAAAGGAATATCCGAAAAGGTCAGCTCAACGGTCATGCAGGGAATTGGTCTGGCGGTGCTGCTCATCGGCCTGAGCATGGCGCTGCAGTCCAAGCAGATTTTAGCAGTGATAATCAGCCTGGCCCTGGGAGGCCTAACCGGCCAACTGCTTAATATTGAGGGCGGGCTGGATCGCCTGGGGAAATGGCTGGAAGATAAGGTCGGCGGGGAGACGGGGCAGGTTGCCAAGGCCTTCGTCACCAGCAGCCTGATTTACTGTGTCGGGGCCATGTCGATCTTAGGGGCGATTGAAGACGGCCTGAACAATAACCACCAGGTGCTTTTTGCCAAAGCCGCCCTGGACGGCATTTCATCGGTTGTGTTTACCGCCACCCTGGGGATAGGAGTTGTCTTTTCTGTTTTTCCGGTGCTGGTCTACCAGGGTTCTATTACTCTTCTGGCCGGCCAGGTTAAGGGACTGCTGAGCCCGGAGGCGGTGGTGGAAATGACGGCCACCGGCGGGCTGCTGATCGTCGGAATAGCCTTGAATATGCTTAACATTACGCATATAAAAGTAGGCAATCTCCTTCCCGCTATTTTTTTTGCTGTGCCGATTGCGTTATTGCTCTCAAAAATAATTCCTGCTTGAGCACACCCACCAAGCCCGCCGCCAAAATTGTTCGAAGGAGACGGTGCATTCCGGAATCACGGTATTTGCTTATATGAAATCCTTTGGCAAACACCTCATCCCCACAAAGCAGGCTCACATTGATCATTCGCCCTTATATCAGTTTTCCTGGCTGTAAATAATAGAAATAATTAACATCCAGGTAAATTACTAAAAAAATATTCAAATTTATAATATTTTAGAGTTAATGTAATGATTTTAGTAGTGCTATGACAAAATATTCGAACGAAATATGATAATATAATTTGTATTCTTGTATTCATTTAGTAAAGGATGAAGTCTATGCACAACAAAAATATGCTGTATTTGTGTAGTCAGCTGTTAGATAAAATTACAGTCATTAATGGATACCTCAGATTAAATATGGAACGCAAGAATGTTGATTATTCGTTTTTTATATTCCAAGCGCTCAAAGAACTAGAAGAGATTGCAAATAAAATGTCGGATATTGCTCAAAATGCAAAAAAAGATTCTGGTAATACTTAATAGTTTATGATAGTATAAAATTAAATTCTGTCTCCTTAAAAGAGTGACAAATAAGGAGAAGCTTACTTTCAGGAATTAGCGGCGGGGGGGTGGCAGTTTTGACTGGGCAAAAAAATTACATACTGATAGTTGACGACAATGTAGGAGTGCGTCAGTTATTATTTGATATTTTTTGTGACACTGGGTACAAGGTGGAAATGGCCACAAGCGGGGCAGACGCGATTGCGAGGGTGCACGCCGGAATTCCCGCGCTCATTCTGCTGGATGCGAAAATGCCCGGCCTGAACGGAATCGATACTCTTTTAGAAATCAGAAAGTTTGCGCCCGTGGTGCCCGTGATCATAATTACAGCTTACACCGAGCAGGAGTTAATTATTAATGCCAAAAAAAGCGGGCTAATTAAATATCATCTGAGCAAGCCCTTCGACTTGGACGAATTACGCCGCCTGGTTGACAGTATTC
The DNA here is from genome assembly GCA_002067205.1 of Pelotomaculum sp. PtaB.Bin104. Taxonomy (GTDB): domain Bacteria; phylum Bacillota; class Desulfotomaculia; order Desulfotomaculales; family Pelotomaculaceae; genus MVQL01. The sequence continues at coordinate 101,010 of MVQL01000210.1, read as the reverse complement.
TGCATAACAATAACAGCAACACAGCAACAAAATAATTAAACTGGGATCGCTCTTAATGCGCTCCCGCTTATTTTTTTCTTATTTGTTTGACGCATTCGGCAAGTCTTCCAGATAAAAGGGCAAGATCAGTAACGGCATGATATAGGCTCCACCACCGCCAAGATAGGTGTCCACTATTTGACCTCGTCTGATTGTTTATTTAAAGCATTTTAGCATTATACAGTTAATGCCGCAATAAAAAATTTCTTAACCCATACTTCCTTTTTCAGTATTGAGCTTCGTTGCGCCCAGGGCTACAATTAAACAAGTTTTTGCAACCAAGCCGTACTGGAAGGAAATATAGCTGTATAAACAATTGCAGCACACCAATGGTTTTTATGGGCTGCTCCGGTACTGGTGTTCCTTGTTAATCCTGAGCTTGCATTAATCCTTAAGTAGTGGTAATCATTTATGGAAAATTATCTAATTTATGTTGTAATTTTACATTACATATGGTAGCATTATTTAAAATAAATTCTCCGAGCCTGTTAAACCTAAACTTGAGGGTATGGTTAACAGGTCGTTAGGGTACATTGGGAAATCGGTGTGCCTCCCATCGTGGAAAGGAGAAAGTGCGCTTTATTTGCATATAAAGCTTTGTCCTTTCTAACATGATGGGACAGAGCTTTTTCTTTTGTAACCATTTAATCACTTTGAAGGTGTGTTTTTATGGATATTATAAAGCTGCCTTTTATCTGCAGGGAGGTTGAAGTCTAATCAGGCATTACAATGGAACTGACTTTTTGCACACTGAGTTATTTAGGTGCGTATGCGCGGTCAATAGAAAGAATCAAAAAATAGCCGGCATATGGTAGGGATCTAAGAAATGAGAAAAGATAATCGTTTTAAGTACATAATTAGACATCATTTTAATTATGGATTGCTAAGCGAACGGCTGCGTAAAACAATAATTAACAGGCTAGCGGTTAACTTTCATTCAGCAGGTTACGCTGAAGAAGAAGTTCTAGGTGCTTTCTTCTGGAATTTATCAGATCTAGAGCCACCAATAAGCAATGATGAGCTGTTATATTTTCTGGCGCTTTTCCGGATACACCGCAGTTTTTGTGAGGTCGCCATTCATAAAAAAGAAACAGCTCTTGATATCCTTGGACTATCTAAAGAAAAATTGAACTTACCTCAAGAGAAATTAACTAAAGAAGTTAAGAAAGTATACTGGCAACAATTCAACGATTTATCTCCTGATCTACCCAGCTTACTGGCCAATTCACCTGAAATTGGTATTAAAAAAAGGGCTTTTATATATCTATGCGGTTAAAATATGAGGTTTGCGTAAAAACTTATTTGCTCCTGAACGAAAAATTTTATATACAATCCGAGCCTAACCGCCTGGGGTAATTTGATACAAAGGCTATGGTGGCTGGTCATAGGGTATACCTTGAAAAGGGTATGCCTCCTATGTGGAAAGGATTTGGCTAAATTTCGTGTATGACAGCCGAGTGCATTTCCTGCACGGGTATTGCTTGAAACTTATAATGGGAGGTATCATTCGTGAATATGAAAACAAGATCGTAGCTTATTTGGAAAGAATAGAAGAAAAAAGGAGAGAAATTTTTGAGCCATATCCTTACGATGAAAGAAATCTGATATCTGCAAAAACCATGGAAAATTTCATACAATATATTGAATCTCTACCAAATGATAATATTATACTAAAAAGAATGGAGAAATATCAGTCTGATGATGTTTATATTCCCTCCGGGGAGTCTGAGTTTGAGTTGTATAAATTTATGTTTAGTAACCCTGTAGAAGATTTCCATAGCATATTATCTTTAATTGCTGAGTTGGATTTTAAAGAATGGTTTAAGCTGCAAAATACTTACTATAGTGAAAGATGTTGTAAAATATAGAAGGGCTCTGGAACCATAATCTGAAACCCATTCCAAAGATGCTGAACTTTTTTGCATAGGCAACAGTCGGCTAATTCTTTTCTGTAAGTGCCCAAATGCCAATACTGTATATAAAACATTGCAATAAAATTTTTAATAAATATTTTAAAATAATTTTGTTAATATGAAGAAGGATAAGGCTTTTTATTGTAATAAGCCTTATCCAGTGTATCCTTACGAGTGTTAACCATATCTTAGTACTAACATATACCCGTCATAATTACAACATAATAAAAAAAGTTTTTTGGGTGTTTCCGCTGCTCAATTGAACATTTTGATTTTTATAAAATCTAATAATAATCTTGACATAAATTATTAACATATATATTATTTTTAATTGGAGATTGTATGTTTTTATCAAAAAGGTATTAATTGTGTCATTAAGCAATCTATCATATGACAGCAACAAGTTCCATATAGATTGAATCTTGTACACTAGGGAAATATTAAAGGAGCGGTAAATATGGAAAGGCCCGTTCCGGTGATTGGTCTGGCTGGGTTTTCTAACTCTGGCAAGACTACTTTTCTTGAAAAATTAATTGCCGAGCTAAAAAGCCGCGATTACCGTATTGGAGTTATCAAGCATACGCATCACCAGGTGGAATTTGATCGCCCGGGCAAAGATACGTGGCGGCATGCGCGGGCTGGTGCGGAGGTTGTAGCTTTAGCCACGCCAGGTGGAGTATCCCTGGTGAGGAGTTTTGAGTCTGACCCGGGGCCGGATGCAGTCATATCAATGATTAGTGGGGTAGACCTGATTATTATTGAAGGATATAAAAGAGGCAATTGGCCCAAGATAGAAATTTATCGCCAGGGAATAACTGAGCGACCGGTTATCCCCGAAGAGGAACTGCTGGCTATTGCTAGTGATGTTGAACTAGATACTAAGGCGCCCTACTTTGGACTGGATGATGTTGCAGGGGTGGCCGATTTGATTGAGCGTGTCATATTAACTACTGATTGATTGTTTTTGATTTAAAAATAAATAATGCCCTCCGAGTCAGGTGAACCTAAGCCGAAAGTATGGTTACTGTCCGCTAGGGTACATTGGGAAACTGGTGTGCCTCCCATTTGTGGAAAGGAGAATGATAGCTCTGTTTTGCTATAAAGCTTTGTCCTTTCTTACCTGAAGCGACAGAGCTTTTTATATTGTGATGTTTCCTCGTGCTTGATTAAACCGTTGAGTCACTTGGGGGGAATACATATGGGTTTGGTACTATTAATGGCAAGGAGGGTTTTGTTTAGACGAAAACAATAATCTAAAAGCAAAAGTAGATATCGCTGTTTTCCTCTCTAATAAACTCCGGGTGCTGATAATATCAGATAGCTTGAATATTGTTAAAAAGCCGGATAAGGTGCACAGCGGCAATTAAAATGAACAAGGGTGGATATCCTTAAATTTTTTCGTAAAAAACAGCTTCTGTTAGTTAATGATAATTTGTTGTACAAATGGGTTTTACTAAACTGTTAGTTATTGTAAAATGAAAGTGCGTTGGTATAATTTATTTATCAAATTAATTAACGTTCATTGGCAGGGGGGGTAATCTGCTTTGTCAATAGCGACAAGAGCTAGGGGGAGATATTACATGCTGAAAGTGCCTGTGGCCGAGTCGGTGGGCATGGTCCTCTGTCACGATATCACCAGAATTATCCCTGGTCGTGAAAAAGGCCGGGCTTTCCGGAAAGGTCAGATTTTAACGAAGGAAGATGTTCCTAAACTTCGTGATTTGGGAAAAGAACATATTTATGTTTGGGAAAACTCTGCTGATCACGTCCATGAGGATGAAGCCGCTTTACGCTTGGCCAGAATTGCCGCCGGACCGGGCTTGAACTGGGATGAGCCTAACCAGGGAAAAGTAAGTCTTCGGGCAGCTTACGACGGCATGTTGAAAGTGCAGGGTGACAGGTTGAACCACCTGAACAGTCTGGAAGGGGTGGTGCTGGCAACAGTGCACAATAACCGGGTAGTAGCCAAGGATCAGCTTGTTGCCGGAACCAGGATTATTCCACTTACGATCCAACGTCAAATACTGGATGAAGCAGATGAGATATGCAACGGGGCAGAACCGTTATTGTTTGTAAAGCCTTTTCAGCCACTTTCGGTTGGTGTTATAACAACCGGGAGCGAAGTTTATTCCGGGCGGATTGAAGACGGCTTTACGAGAGTTGTCAGCAAAAAAGTAGCATCTTATGGCGCACAAATATTTAGACATGTAATTTTGCCTGATGACCCGCACCTAATTACTACGGAAATCCGCCGGATGGTCGGTCAAGGAGCGGGTCTGGTGATACTTACTGGAGGGATGTCGGTGGATCCGGATGATGTGACCCCGACCGGAATTAAAGCGACCGGAGCCGATGTTGTGTCTTACGGCGCGCCAGTACTGCCCGGCTCCATGTTTATGCTGGCTTACCTGGGGCAAGTGCCTGTTTGCGGACTACCGGGTTGCGTGATGTATAACAAGATAACTGTTTTTGACCTGGTGCTGCCACGTATTTTTTCAGGAGAACGTTTGACTAAAGCAGATATTGTGGCGCTGGGGCAGGGTGGACTATGTGAAGAGTGCCAGGTTTGCCGCTATCCTGCCTGTGCTTTCGGAAAGGCTACAGAAATCTATTATTAGAGGTGGGGGAAGCCGGGTGCTCACAAATATCGAATTAGAAAGAGCTCAAGACATTATCTTAAACCACGTGACTGTCTTGCAGGTAGAATCTTTGCCCCTGCTGCAGGCGTTGGGCCGCGTTGTTTCCGAGGATGTTTTAGCAGAGCATGACCTGCCCCCATATGCGCAGGCGGCAATGGACGGCTACGCTGTGCCTGAGGGAGAGTGCGGGCAGTATCGGGTTATCGAGAGACTCCTGCCGGGAGAAATGCCTGGTGCTTCACTAGGCCCTGGTCAGGCTACCGGGGTGGCAACCGGCGGCCCGCTGCCTGATGGAGTGGTGGCAGTGGTACCGCAAGAGGCAGTCGAGATAAACGGAGAATATATAACATATAATGGAGCGGTTGTATACGGCAGCAATATTAAACCCCCTGGAGAGAATTTCCGGAAGGGTGATCTGTTGGTGCGGCAAGGCGCTAGCCTCAGCCCTGGTATGGCCAGCGTTTTAGCAGCGTATGGAAAAAATGAAGTGACAGTGTACCGAAAGCCCCAGGTTGCTATTTTAAGTCTGGGGCCGGACATCATTTCCTGCCGGGAAACACCGGCGCCGGGACAAATGCGGGATAGCAACGGCCTGCATCTGGCTGCGCTGGTAATGCAGGAGCAGGGGCAGGTAATTGGTGTTGAGGTTGCCGGAGCAGACAGTACCGCGCAAATTGGACAACGCTTTCAAAAGCTGCTTCATTGCTCCGACCTATTAATTACTATTGGCGGGGCTGCTCACGGTATTGGTGATCAGGCTTTTCCCTTGCTCAAACATAATAGGGCAGACCTATTATTCTGGGGAATTAAAATTAAACCGGGCAGCCACAGTGGCGCGGCAGCCTTTGGGGAAAAGCTGGTCATTTCGCTTTCCGGAAACCCGGCAGCTTGCGCGGTTGGCTACCATTTACTAGTTGCTCCGGTTTTGCGGGCGATGCAAAATCTCAAGCCGTACCAGGCACATCTTTCCGCTGAAAGTGTTAACGTCTTTTTAAAAAAGGGTGGCCCCCGGCGTTTTTTATTGGCATCAGCAACCTGCGATCAATCGGGGTGGAGCGTGATAATTTTACCAGGCCAGAAGTCGAGCATGACCCAGGCTTTCCTCAGAAACTGTAACGCCTTAATTGATCTTCCGGCGGGACACCCGCCCGTAGAAAAAGGCGCAAAATTATCCATCGTTCTAACGAGGCCGGCATATGGCGGGGGGCAATAGATTAAGGAAACCCAATCGCTGTTAAGATCGAACAAGGATAATCTAATTCTTTGATTGCAGCTTTGATTTCAAAACTGATGGGGGTACTGCCCCGTGTTTGTTAATTTTATTTATGAGCTAAGAAAAGCTGGTGTGCCGGTATCCATGACCGAGTGGCTGACCTTAATGGAAGCCCTGAGCAAGGGACTGGCGTTTTCCAGTCTGAGTAGATTTTACCATGTTACCCGTGCAGTCCTGGTAAAGAGTGAAACTCAATTTGATAATTATGACTTGGCCTTCCAAAATTACTTTAACGGCATCGAAACACCGGCTGAGTTGGTTGATCAGGCTTTAGAATGGTTGAGTAATGGGTTGCCGCTCCAGATGATAGCTCCGGAAGAGCAGTCTTTCTATCAGGAAATGAATATTAAAAAAATACAGCAGGACCTTGAGGAAAAGAGGCAAGAGCTGGAGCGCCAAGAAGTATCTAATGCCGTGGCCAAGGACGGCGGAATGCGGTTCGGACGTGGTGGCTTTAACCCAAAAGGGGAGCGTATTGGTGGCGCCCCGGCGAATTTCTCAGCTGTTAAGGTAGCAGGTGGGCGATACTACCGTGGATACCGTAGCGATGTTATCCTCGGGGCAAGAAAATTTGAGGCTGCCTTGCGAATTTTACGCCAGCTCTCCAACCGCCATGAAGGCGTTAAGGGTGAATTGGATATCAACGGTACCATTGACGTTACCTGCCGGAATGCAGGCAGGTTGGAGCTCGTTTGGGACCGTCCGCGCAAGAATAAATTGAAAGTAGTGCTGGTGATGGATTCCGGCGGCTCAATGGACATGCATATCAACCTTTGCAGCCAGTTATTTAGTGCAGTCAAACGCTCTGGTCACTTAAAAGAGCTAAAAGTCTATTATTTTCATAATTGTATTTACAATTATATTTATGTAAAGCCGGCCTGTATTGAGGAAAATGCCATCGCAACTTATGATTTTTTGCACAATCTTGATCCCGATTACCGTCTTATTATTATCGGTGACGCAAGCATGGCCGAGAGTGAATTGACCATGGCGAACGGGGCTATTGACTGGGGCAACATGAATAGAGAGCCAGGGCTGGTATGGCTGAGGCGTTTGGTTAGGCATTTCAGGCATGCTGTTTGGTTCAACCCAATCCCGGCTACGGGATGGAATGAGCAATTGAACTACCGTGCTCGCACCATTAATATGGTCCGTCAATTATTTCCCATGTTTGAACTTTCGGTCAGTGGGCTGGAACAGGCGGTAAAACAGCTGAAGGTTATTAGTTATACATATTGTCGACTACGCTACCCCTGGCTTGACTGGGTATACTCGCTGGCCTGGTGCGGGCTTTTGCCCGGCCACTAGATGTGTTTGGCTCCACATTGATGGTAGCAGGCAATAAACCGGGCCCAAAAAAACTATTTCTAAGGCCCACCTGAAGGTTGCCATAGGGTGATAACCTGGGGATAAGCAGGGTTCAGAACATTATTTCTATAAAAAAATATTATTTTATGACAGGAATTTTGCTAAACATGTGGAAATAATAAAAGGCAAGTGTTATAATAATTTTGTTGATAAAAAATAATTCTCCGAGCCTGTAAAACCTAAGCTTAAGGTATGGTTGTCAGGCCGTTAGGGTACATTGGAAAACCAGTGTGCCTCCCGTTGTGGAAAGGAGAGAATGGCTTTTGATAAGAAGCTTTATCCTTTTGCATAGGGGGTAAAGCTTTTTTATATTGAAGACGGCAGGCCCAACAATAAGTTTGCATTTCAGGTTAGAGCCGTTAATAAGTGTTACACTCCTTACAACCCCGGTTTCCCACAGACCGGGCAATTTTTTTGCTTTTATCTGCCTGCCCCGTAATATTTGCTCAAGACAATTGACATCCGGCTAAATCCGCCTTAACCAACTAGCGCCAGGTTACTACCGCTTTTTTTCTTGATGGAATTCGGTGATATTGATACCGAGGGTAACCAACAAGCATGGCCCCAAAGCACTGATGGCCATTAGGCAGTCTCAGTGCTTCCGTCATGGGTGGATAAAAGTTTGCGGCGGCATTGAAAAAGCCTGCCCAGCAGGCACCCAGACCAGTCGAAAACGCCGCAAGCTCCAGGTAGGTCAGGGCAATGGTGCAGGAGGTATGGATAGCAGTAAGATCTTCCTCAGCATGAGCCACGATAACGTGCGGCGCTCCGTGACAAACTCGATCGACGCCCTGATCCCAATCAGCGACCAATCGAGTCATATTTAGATTTCTGGCCGCTCCAGGCTCTTCCTTAATTACCTGTCGCATCCAGTCAATCGCCAGGCTGGCGAGAAGTCTGACCTCGTTCGCGTCTTCGATGACCAGCCAGTTTACCGGCTGTGTATTTCTCCCCGTTGGGGCATAACGGGCAGTATCAATAATTCCGGACAAAACATCCCGGGCTACCGGCTGGCTTTTGTATGCGCGTATGGACCTCCGGGCGGTCAGGAAGTGCTTGACCTGATCTGCTGTGGGTAGGAGTATTGCATTAACCTGAACGCATTCCTCCGGTTTCATTGTTTGCAGGGAAATGGGGCCGTAAAATAGTGTTCCGTCTGCTGCAACACTGAGCTCGCCCGGCTTCAATGTTGCGAGAGCCAGGGCTCCGTATGGGCAAACTGCAACGCAATGTCCGCAGTGAATACATTGTTTTTCTGCTTTCTCAATTGGGGCAGGGAACCCATCCTTTCTGTTAAGAGTGATTAACTGCAATGGGCAAACTGCTGCACATAGGCCGTCTTGCCTGCAAGTTTGGTGATTAATTTTAAATAGGTTATTTGTACTTTTTTCATCCTCCTCATCTCTTATTTTTTTCAAGGAGATGGCTTGGTTAGGGCAAGATGCTACGCATCGTTCACATCTGAGGCATTTTTTCTCTGCTCCCTCGATCCAGCGGGGGAGTTTATCTTTTTTATCTATAGTAATTATCCTCATCGGGCATGACGACACACAAATCCCACTGCGATTGCATTTTTGGGGATTAACTTCAAATTGGTGACTGTGCATTCTTATCTCTCCTGTAACCGGTTTAACGAGAAATTCGCCTTTTAGAGTGGATCTCCTCCAAATTAATTAGCTTAATTTTTGAAAAAGGAAGGATTATGTAAGGTTATGACGAATAAATGTATTTTGTAGTAACCATATTATTGAAAAAAGAGGTGGTTTACGAACTACTCCTTTATTGCATTGATAAGTAATACCGAGCATTGTGATGATGATACTTTATAAATATAATCTGTGAGACTATATTACTTGTTTCAGGAGTTTATACTTTAAACAGGAATTCAGTTTTGTTCCTTATTAATATACGCACTCCGAGCCAGCTAACCTAAAGCGCACCAGGCCAAGGTTACTGACCGACAGGGTACATTGGGAAACCAGTGCGCCTTCCATTGCGAAAAGGAGAGTTGGTTTTGATCTGTTGAGGCCAGTTCTGTATTGTTTTTTGCAATGCAGGCTTGGCCTTACTATTATTTATGGAAGGAGGTACAATAAAAGAAAGCGCTTGAGCATTTACTCTTTATGAAAGAGAGGTGTATGGAAGCAATAATTTCTTTATTTATCAGATTCTATACTAAAATCGAGCATAGATGATGTGATAATAAGTTGTTTAAGCAACATGCCCGATTTTTCTTATTGGCTGCTGCGTTGCTGCTGTTGACTGGCAGTTTATTTGCCGGCTGTTCGAGTTCGAACAACACAACCACAGCTGGCAGCAAGCAAATTCTGCTCGCCAGCACTATCGGACCCATCGACGCTGGAATTGTCTCCGCACTGGAGGACAAATTTGAGCAGAAGACCGGCATAAAAGTCAGGCACGTGGGCGCGGGAACCGGTGAAGCGCTGAAAATGGCCCAGAGTGGTAATTTCGACCTGGTGCTGGTGCACGCCAAAGCGCTGGAAGAAAAGTTTGTGGCTGACGGCTACGGCACTGAGCGGATCGACCTGATGTACAACGACTTTGTGATCATCGGGCCGGAAGCTGACCCCGCCAAAATCAAGGGCATGAAGACCTCCTCCGAGGCCTTAAAAAAAATAATGGACACCAAGGCGCTTTTTATCAGCCGGGGTGATAATTCCGGCACCAACGTCAAGGAAAAAGAGCTGTGGCAAGCGGCAGGTCTGAAACCGCAGGGCGAATGGTACAGAATATATGAAAAGGGCGCCGAAGGGAATGTTAAGACCCTAAAATACACCGATGAGCAAAAGGGCTACACCATCATCGACAGGGCTACCTACCTGACCGTGAAGGATCAGATTGCCTTAAAGGTATTGGTTGAGAAAGACGTGGACTTGCTTAATTTCATCACCTTAATCCCAGTCAACCAGGCGAAATTCCCACAGGTGAAAAGCGATCTGGCCAAGCAGTTTATCGACTTCTGCACCTCCACTGAGGGACAGACTCTAATCCGGGACTTTGGAAAAGATAAATACGGCGAGCCGCTGTTTTTCCCCAACTCTACAACGGGGAAAAGCCTGGTTAAATAACAGTGCAGAATTGTCGCTTGATTTTAAAAATTAATTATTAGGAGGAAAATCATGAAAGGAAAAGCAAAATTTTTAATGCCGGCGCTGTTGCTGGTGCTGTTGGTGTCCCTGGTTCTGGCAGGTTGCAACCAGGCGCCCCAGGAACCGCAAAACAAAGACATCATCCTGGCCACTACCACCAGTACTCAGGATAGCGGTCTATTGGATTTCCTGATCCCAAAATTTGAGGAGAAAACCGGCTACAAAGTCAAACCCATTGCTGTTGGTTCCGGAGCAGCTATTGCGGCAGGTGAAAAAGGTGAGGCGGATGTGCTTTTAACCCATGCCCCGGCGGATGAAAAGAAAATTGTCGACAGCGGCGCGGTGGTTAACTACCAGCTGGTAATGCACAATGACTTTATCGTCATTGGACCTGCCACTGACCCGGCAAAAATTAAGGGCAGCAATGCCGTTGATTCTTTTAAAAAAATAGCGGCTGCCAAAGCTACCTTCGTTTCCCGCGGTGATAATTCCGGAACCCATTCCAAGGAAAAAGCGATTTGGAAAGAAGCAGGCATCACCCCCGAGGGGACCTGGTACCAGCAGAGCGGCACCGGAATGGGCGCCACCATCAATATCGCCAATGAAAAGCTGGGCTACACTCTCTCCGACCGGGCTACCTACCTGGCCCAGAAAAAGAATATCAAGCTGGAAATCCTGTCCGAAGGCGACAAATCGCTGTTGAATATTTATCATGTGATGCAGGTGAATCAGGAGAAATTTGCCAAGGTAAACAAAGAAGGCGGGAAGGCTTTTGTGGATTTCATGATTTCTGCTGAAACCCAGAAGTTAATCTCGGAGTTTGGCAAGGACAAGTACGGTGAACCGCTGTTCTTCCCGGATGCCGGCAAGAACGAAGCAGATCTCGGTAAATAAAAGGGGTAATGGCGGCTAAGGCATGCCGCTGAAAGTGTTGTTAAAGAGGTATTGATGACAGAAAAAGTTATTGAAGCAAAGAAAATTAATCTGACTATCGGACAACACCATATTTTAGACATCGACTATTTTTCCGTCCATCAGGGGGAGACGGTTGCCCTGATCGGGCCAAATGCCTCCGGCAAGAGCACCTTGCTGAAGGTGTTAATGCTGCTGCAGCGCCCGACTGCCGGCGAGCTGTTTCTCAAAGGGGAAAAAGTTGATTGGAACAAGCCGCTTTCTTACCGCAGGCGAATGGCGATGGTTTTCCAGGAGCCGCTGTTATTGGACACCAGCGTCTACAAAAACATTGAGGCCGGCCTGAAGTTAAGGGGGGTTAACAAGAAATTAATCCCCGAAAAAATAGCGCTATGGCTCAACCGGCTAAGCATTGAACACCTGGCCAGGCGTTCGGTGCGCTTCTTGTCCGGCGGGGAGTCCCAGCGGGTGAGTATTGCCCGGGCGCTGGCGCTGGAGCCGGAGGTGCTTTTTTTAGACGAGCCCTTTTCGGCCCTGGATGCCCCCACCCGGGTGGCGCTGACCGTGGAGTTGGCGGAAATTATCAAGGAAACGGGCATTACCAGCATCTTTGTCACCCACGACTACAGTGAGATTACCATTATGGCCGAGACTGTGACGGTATTAGATTACGGTCGGGTGATACAAAGCGCCCCGGCCCGGGAGGTCCTGGCCAGGCCGGCGGACCGCGTCGTGGCCTCTTTGGTCGGTGTGGAAAACGCCATCCCCGGGTTGGTTAACGAACGGTCCGATAGTGGGTTTACCGTGCAGGCCGGTTCACAGCTGTTACAGGCGCCCGCTGTTGCCGGTCTTGCCGGTGACAAGGTCTATATTTTGCTGCGACCGGATGAGGTTAAGATAACCGGCTCAAGGTCCATTGACTGGGATAACTCTTTGCAGGGGACGGTCAGTGAGCTGTTGCCGCAGGGCTATCAGTTCAAAGCAGTGTTAGACTGCGGGTTTCCCCTAAAAGTGATCTTGAGTCCAGATCAGGTAATCGGTGGGGAAGTGACCAAAGGCAGCGAGGTGTTCGTAAACTTTAACACGGGCAAGCTGCATTTAATTGACCGGGCTGATTAAGACTGTGTCATAGCTTAAAGTGAGGGGGGGCCGGGATTTTCCCGGTGCCCCTCACTGGCCAATGGTCGGCAATTGGTTAAGGATTTAGTGTGAAGAGAAATTTAAATGCTTGTCATAAGGACAGCCTTTTTATTAATCGACGTTCATATTTAATTAAATTAAGTAAAGAAATGTATTATGGGCAGAAAAGCCTTTAAATGAAACGTTGTCTGTTTGTGAAACCGGCGCATGCCGCATTTGTTAGGTGGTGGTTTGTTTGGGTGTTTACTGGCAAGGCCTGATTGAGGCAATGCGTCTTTTGCTGACTGGAAACAGCGAGGTCATGGAAATAGTATACCGCACCCTCCATGTTTCCGGCACGGCAACGCTGATTGGTATGCTTATTGGAATACCCCTGGGAACAATCATTGCCCTGTCTTCTTTTCCGGGACGCCGGCTGATTGTCAGCCTGGTCAACCTGGGCATGGGCCTGCCCCCCGTGGTAGTAGGCCTTTTTGTGTCTTTGACTTTGAGCCGCTACGGACCTTTGGGCTTGTTGGGATTGCTTTATACCCCTACAGCCATGATCACCGCTCAAGTGATCATAGCCGCACCGATAATTACCGGCTTCACCATCGCGGCCATCCAGTCCTTGAATCCAAAAATCAGGATGCAGATCCTGGCTCTAGGAGCGTCAAACCTGCAACTGCTCTGGCTGCTTTTAAGAGAGGCCAAGCTGGGTTTGCTGACTGCAATAATAGCCGGTTTTGGCGGAGCAATTTCTGAGGTGGGCGCCTCCATGATGGTTGGCGGCAATCTGAAAGGCTCAACAATGGTGCTGACCACATCTACTGTTTTATCGGTTAATAAAGGAGAATATGAGTTTGCCACCGCTCTTAGTATTATCCTGCTAGGACTGACTTTTTTTATCACCGCAGCCATAACCATAGGACAACAAAGGGGCAGGTGACTGTAAACCGCAACTTAGCGTTGGTTGGTTAATATAGTGTTATATCTCAGCTGTTCCTCATCTGCAGCATAGAGACAACAGTCCATTTTTGACAGTTCGCTTGGGGAATTTATCTGTTTCCTTTACTGCTGAAAGCCTTTTACTCCAGACCACGCTTTAAATCAAGTTAAATTTATATAGTTGAAGTGGAGAAATTAGCCACTTCCCGATACAAGTTAATCCAATTAGTTGGGAGGATGCAGGCTAGCTCAGGGACGTTTTTTTACGATCAGTCCGTTGTACCGGTTGAAGGCAACCAAGGATATTAACAAAACGAGTTATCCGTTTGCTGCAAAGACAAAGGCGCAAGGCCGCGTCGTGTTATCTACCGGGGACCTGCGCCTTAATTTTTGTTGTAGCGTCCTTCAAACTCAAATCTTTAATAGCTTCCTCTTCAGCAGCTCCTGCACGATCAGGCCGGCCACAAACCCCGCACCCATATTCCAAATAGAAAAACCGGCTGTAACCATCCAAGTAAAATAATCGGTTTTTTCTTTCCCCACATCCCTCGCGGAGACCGCTAATTCCAAGCCCGCAATAAATAATATTACACCTAGGATAGATGCGGGAAATACCTTGAAGATCAAGACTATTGAACTGCTAAAGAATAGGGATGTCACCAGTAATATTGCACCAAGAATGATCAGCGCCCCGCCGGTGCGGGCTCCGAAGCGGACATGGCCGGCCATGCCGCCTGCACCGTGGCAGACGGGTATCCCTCCGTATATAGGCGAGATTAAGTTTAGCAGACCAAGCGAGGTGGCTATTTTTTTTTCTGTAACCGGCCGCTCCGGAAACAACCGGTTGTTTTCCTCAACTGTGGCGATCACTGAGTTGCCCAAGGTCAGCGGCACCTGGGGTATGCCCAATATCAACGCTCCGGTTAGGAATTCGGCCCATGTAATCTGCCCCAGGGTAAAATTCGGCAGGCGTAAGTTCCAGTGGATCGCGGACAACTCTCTCCCCAGATTAGGGTCACGCAGCAAAGCAATGATCACCCCGAAGATGATTAAGACGAACATCGCCGGCAGGCGCTTGTTGGTGAGCAGGGCAAAGGCAAGGGCTAGGGCGATTACAGCCACAATTAATTCCGTCTGCATCATTCGAAGTCCTTCCATCATAAACAGCAGGCCCAGCCCCAGGACGATTCCCCTGCTTACCGGCTGTGTAATCAGGTTGGAGATAAATTTTAAAGTACCGGTCAGCCCGAGCGCCAGCCAGAGCAGGCCGGTAAAAATACCTGCTCCCCAAACCATACCGGGGGTAATAGTTGCCGCCTGGGCAATGGCAGCACCGCCAATGGCTTTCATTGGCTGAACTGACATAGGTGTTCGATAAAACATCCCCGAGCCGATCATTAATAGGCCCAGCATTAAAAGCACACCCTGGGGGTCCATATGCATAACAGTGATATAACCTGTTACAAAAGGGATGAGTGTGCCCAGGTCACCAAAAGCACCTGCCCATTCAAAACGATCAAAACGGTTGTGAAAGGATGGAGGCTTTTTGTTTATAGATTTATTATCAGACGTATCCTGCACTATCTAATCACTCTATTTATTTAATAAGGTAATTGACTAATTATATACCAGTTTTATCTGTGAAATTTGTCTGCAACAAAAAACAAGTAACTCAATAGTTACGATTTATAAATTAAAGCATATCAGAAAGAAGGAAATTGAGCAAATTACATTGTTAACTATGTATAAAGCTCCAATAATTAAATTTTTTTATTTTTATAGAGGAACATAGATATTTATGTAGAATTATGTATTCATACCATAGTATAGTAAACTTCCGAAACAGGCAACCTACGCCAACGGTATGGTTGTCCGTTCGTTGGGTACACCGGGAAACTGGTGCGCCTCCCATTGTGGAAAGGGGTTTATGCTTTATTCTTGATGTAAAGCTTTGCCTTTTCTGCAACAGGGCAAAGCTTTTTATTTGCTAACATATTTCCAGTTTTATATATTGCTCTCCGAGCCGCACCACCTAAAGACAAACCACGGTTGTCGGCCATCAGGTACATCGGGAAACCAGTGTGCCTTCCAATGTGAAAAGGAGAGTTGGATTTGGCGAAAATGCCGGCCAGCTTAAATTTTCACTAAGCTTGTCCGGCATTAAATTTTAAACAAAGAGTTATGTACGAATATTCGAGTTTTTAGCGGCCAGGCTATAATCAGATATTGTTGAACATAGATTAGTAATGGACGGTATATCGACATATGGGGCGACAGTAAGGATATTATCCTGGCTTACGCCCAGGATGTTTAGTCTTATTTCACCGAGTACAGCATTTTACGAGAACCTTCCGGATTAAAATCCTCTCAAGCCTAACACTGCCGGGAGATATCCGATTTCGTGCAAATCCTTGCTTGATGGAGGCAAATAAGATTGCCGTTGTACAAAATGCTCGATAAGTTTTCAGTATTCGATTTAATAATCATCGCGATGATATCCGCCCTGGGTATTGCCAGCAAACCGCTTATTGTGCCCCTTTGCCATATTATCACCGGGCCGCTGTTGATTCCCGGCGGGGTGGTGGCCGGTGGGTTTTACATGTTTTGGCTTGTTCTCGGGGCAGGAATTGTAGGCAAACCGGGAGCGGCCACTATGATTGGGGTTGTGCAGGCATTGATGGTTTTTGGTGCGGGGATTTTTGGTTCGCACGGGGTGATGACTTTGCTTAGTTATACATTACCCGGCCTAGCTGTTGACCTGCTGCTTTTTTTAATGGGACACCGGGTATGCTGTTTACTCTGCGCTTTTCTGGCGGGTCTGGTCGCCAATATTTCAGGCTCGGCCTTAGTAAACATAATATATTTCCGGCTGCCTGTTGTACCCTTAGTGCTTGCTTTGACTGTGGCAGCTTTATCTGGAGGGCTGGGTGGCAGTATTGCTTATAAAGTATTGCAACTGGTTAAACAAAATAAGGGCTGGGGAAGCGGTTGAAAGGTTTAGCTTACGGGCTTTATATTACAATCTGTGAATAGCGAAACGAAGTCGGTACACAATCAATATTCTTATTGATTATCATGGTATCTAGTGAAGGGGGAGAGGATCACGCAGTCTGATGAGAGGAAAGTGGACAAGCCATTAGCGGAAGAGGGTCACGCCCATAAGTATGTCCCCGGTCCCTATAAATTATTGCTGACCGTCCTGGGTTTGCTGCTGCTTTTTGGTTCGTTCGCCCTGGTGGCACCCACTGCTGTCTTTGCCGGTGAAGATGTTGCGTTGCGGATTACCGGAGCAGGTGTGACAACTCCTAAAGAGTATACCTTGGACCAACTACAGGCAATGGAACAATATCAGCACGTTTATAGTGCAATCAATACCTGGCCCACTAAAAAATGGTATGTAGGGAAAGGGGTTAAATTGAGAGACCTGCTTGCTGCGGCAGGTATAAAAGAAGAGGCCACGCTGATTAAGTTTACTTCGCGTGACAGCTATACAGCGACTCTTACGGTAAAGGAATTACTAAAGGATAAGCGTTTTTATTTCCCGCTGCTAAAAGAAAATGATCCCAATCTCGGTCAGGTTCCCGGTTCTCCCACGGGTGCGGAGGAGGTGGAGCCCATCCTTGCTCTGGTGAGCGCCGAGGGCACTGACAATCCTGCATTTATGGACGATAGAGAGGCACTGTTGTTGATGATGGGTCAGCGGGCTGTCACCGAGCAAACGAGTCAATTGTTTGCTAAGTATGTAGAAAAAATTGAGGTGCTGACCAGTGAGCCGGTAAAGTGGGATAAGCCGGAGGCAGACCCGGCAAGTGGCGATGCAGCACCGGGGACTCTGGTAAAACTGAGCAGTGTTTATAACGACGATGATAAAGTACATTACACCACGGACGGCAGTGACCCGACCATAGACTGCCCCATGTACAACTGGATTGCCAGCCGGTGGTGGTCTTCACGAGCGGATGAACTGGATCAGGTTAATCACCCGATCGAAATTACAAAGGATACCATCATTAAGGCAGTAACAATTGGCCCCGGTAAGTACGATAGTGATATCGTTACTTTTTCTTACCAGGTACCTGATCCCCCGGTGTTGACGGCTGATGCCACTGATAACATAATCGGGCAACCGGTGGAGCTTACCTTTACGGACGACCAGTCCTGGCGGACGGCAATTACCACCGTGAGCGTGGGCGGTACACTTTTGGCAGAAGACGACTATGTAGTGGACGAAGGCAAACTGATCATAAAGGCTGGTGTATTTAAGCAGGCCGGGGATTACCGTATAGTAATCCAAGCAGCCGGGTACGCAGACGCCTGTGTGACGCAGATGATGGTATCAGCATTGAACGCCCCCCCGGAGCTATTTGCTGATGATACGGATAACGTAGCTGGGCAGAAGATAGAGCTTACATTTGCAGATGATGGAGCCTGGCGGGTGGCGATCACCGGAATAACCGTGGATGATGTGGCGTTAAGTGCTGAGCAATATTCGACAGACACCGCCGGTGTGATCACCATTGATGGGGACGTGTTCAACGCTGCCGGGGAATATATTATAGTGTTACAGGCAGCCGGTTATGTGGACGCCTATGTGACGCAGGTAATTAAGGCCAGTAATGGCGGCGGTGGTCCGACCGAGCCTGACGAAGATGTGATACTGACAATCACAGGGGACGGGGTGGCGACTGAAAAGACATATACCTTGACCCAGCTTAAGGCAATGGACCAATATGAACACGTATACAGCGCAATCAACACCTGGCCCACCAAGAAATGGTATGTGGGAAAAGGGGTTAAATTAAGAGACCTGCTCAATGAGGCAGGGATGAAAAGCAGCGCCAAACTGATTAAATTTTCTGCGAGCGACGGCTTTAAAAGGACTCTTACGGTACAGGAGTTGTTTAAAGACAAGCGTTATTATTTCCCGGGATTAAAGGATAATGATGAAAATCTCGGGCAGGTGCCCGGTTCTTCCGCAGGAAGGCAACAGGTAGAGGCTATCCTCGGTCTGGAAAGCGCCGAAGGTAGTGACGATCCTGATGATATGAATGATGTGAACGCTTTGCTGCTGATGTTGGGGCAGCGGGCTGTCACAGAACAGACTGGTGAATTGTTTGTTAAGAAATTAAATAAAATCGAGGTGCTGACCAGCGAGCCTGAGCAGTGGGATGAGCCGGAGGCGGAGCCGGATAGCGGCGAGGTAGCCCCGGGGACTCTGGTAAAGCTAAGCAGTGAGTTCAACGATGCTGACAAAATCTATTACACAACAAACGGCAGTACCCCGACCCTGGACAGTCCGATATATAACTGGATCGCCAGCCGGTGGTGGTCGTCAAGAGCGGATGTCCTGGACACTATTAATCATCCGAACGAAATTACAAAGGACACCACCATCAAAGCAATAGTAATTGGACCGGGTAGGGAGGACAGCGATGTCGTCAACTTTACCTATAAAGT
Organism: Pelotomaculum sp. PtaB.Bin104; assembly: GCA_002067205.1. Lineage (GTDB taxonomy): Bacteria > Bacillota > Desulfotomaculia > Desulfotomaculales > Pelotomaculaceae > MVQL01. Next base: position 82,232 of record MVQL01000210.1, on the reverse strand, counting down.
GAAGGCAGACGCAAGCACGAAAAATACAATTTCAACACAAGAGGGCGGCAAAGTAAGCCTCGGCAACGCCAGCATCGTTATACCGGCCGGAGCGCTGACAGACAAAGGCGCGGAGGTCGAGATCCAAATCGTAACCGCACCGCCTGCCGTGCCTTCAGGTTTTAAGCTGCTGGGCAGCGTATACGAGTTTAGTGTGGATGGCGAGAAAAGCTACAAATTTACTAAGAGTGTGACTATCACGCTGAGTTTCGATCCCGGCGCTATAAGCGCGGGTGAGACTCCGGCCATCTTTTACTACGACGAATTTTTGGGTGAGTGGATAAACATCGGCGGCACTGTGTCAGGTAACACGGTGACTGTGCAGGTGGACCACTTTACCAGGTTTGCCGTAATGGCAGCGATAAAGGAGACGGCACTGACAGACATCAACGGCCACTGGGCTTTTGACAACATCAACAAGCTCCTAGCCACGGGATGCATCAGCGGGTATCCCGACGGGACTTTCCGGCCTGATCATCCCATTAGCAGGGCTGAATTTATCACTGTGCTGGTGAAGGCATTCGGGCTGGAGCATAAGGAAGGCAAAAGCTTTGCCGACACGGCCGGGCACTGGGCCGGAGAATATATTGCTACGGCCGCAGCCTGCGGGATAGCTAACGGTTATGACTACGTTAATTTTGGTCCGGACGATCAGATTACCCGCGAGCAGATGGCCGTGATGATTGTCAAAGCAGCCAAAATAGAACCAGCAGCAGGAAGTCCTTCCTTTGCCGATAGCGGCGTCATTTCCGGTTGGGCTGTGGAAGCCGTCAACACTGCGGCCGCGCATGGAATTATGAAAGGGTACCCTGATAATACCATCGGGCCTCAGGGCAACGTAACCAGGGCTGAGGCTGTGACGGTCATCATTAATGCGTTGAATATAAGACCGTCAAATAGTTGATAGAGTATAGCCGCCAAAAAGCTGCGACTGCCGTTACGTAGTTTGCAGGCAAACGCCGGGTGATAAAAGCAGCATAGTGAAAGGAGGGTTAACATGCAGGCTGACAAAAGGAAAGGAGATACACCGGTGGCGGAAAAAAGACACACCGTATCTCTCTGCTTAATAAAGAGTTACTGCCAACTTTCGCTGGCTTTCCTAGGTTTACTGCTGCTTGCCGCTTTTGTAGCGCCATGTGTCGCCCTTGCTGATCCGTCGAAATCAGTTGAAATTACCGGCGAAGGGGTAACCAATCCCTTAACGATAACCCTCGAACAGCTTCAGGCAATGGAACAATACCAGCACGTATATAGTGTGATAAACACCTGGCCCACCAAGAAATGGTATATTGCAGAAGGGGTCAAATTGCGGACTCTGTTTGATTTAGCGGGACTCAAAGAAGATGCCACGCTGGTCAAGTTTCTATCGAACGATGGTTTTGAAGTGACGCTTACGGTACAGGAGTTGTTAAACGATAAGAGATATGATTATCCATACTTAATGGATAATCACCCCTCTGACGGGAGTATACCGGGCTCTCCGGCGGATGCGGAAGAGGTGGAACCGATTCTGGCCTTGAATAGCGCCGAGGATAATAGTGAACCGGCAGCTATGAATGACAGGGACTCATTGCTCCTGGTAGTTGGACAGCGGGTAGTAACCGAGCAGACGAATCCATTATTTTTAAAATATGTAAATAGAATCGAAGTGCTCACCACTCCTCCCCCAAAATGGGATAATCCAAAGGCTGATACTGACGAGGGTGAGGTGCCGGCGGGTGCCTTGATAAGACTGAGCACCAAGCGTAATGACATGGATAAGATTTATTACACAACGGACGGCAGTACCCCGACCTTGAACAGTCCCATGTTTAACGCGAGCGCCGGCCGGTGGTGGCCGCTGCGGGATGATTTGGACAGCGTCAACAAACCGATAGAAATTAACGAGGACACAATTATCAAGGCTATAACCATTGGGCCCGGTAAGCTGAACAGTGATTTCGTCACCTTCACCTACAAAGCTGATTTCACGGGCAGGGCAGCCGAGCGGGCCAAGCTGCCCGGCGGACCGCCCACCGGGGTGACCCTGGATCAGAACGCAGTCAACCTCAAAATCGGCAGCACCTACGAGCTGTCGGCGACCGTAGGCCCCAGCAATGCCGTCGACAAGAGCGTGCTCTGGAGTTCCAGCGACACCAGTGTGGCCACGGTGGATAACAACGGCCTGGTGACGGTTGTCGGGCCGGGCACGGCCGTCATCACCGTAAAGACGGTAGTTGGGGGCTTGACGGCCAGCAGCGTTGTGAATGGGCCAAACCAGGAGCAGGCTGGTAATGGGCAGATTGTTGCGCTTGAGGAAGAGCCTGAAGCGCAGGAGGAACAGCCGGAGCCACCTGCGCCGGAGCCCGATGAGCAAGCCCCGACGGAAACGGATATGGACACCTCTGAGCCTGAGAGCGCCGACGAAATCCCGGAGGAGCTTGTTGAACCGGAGGAACCTGACGAGCCGGAGGCGCCGGTGGAAAACGGGCGGTATCTGGCGGGGAAGGAGGCTTTAGCCGCCGCTTCAAATACCCCGGATGTCTCTGCAGCGCCGCCGGAAAGCCAGTCTGTGCAGGTATTCGAGGTTTCGGTCGATGACGGACCCGCGCAGCTGCAGCTGGAGCAGAATTACCTTGATTTTTATACAGCAGGGGTATTTGCTTTCCTGTTTCTTTTCGGGGCAAGCAGAAGGTACATGGAATACGCGAGGGAGGTTAAAATGTGACACTTTCTATGTTAACGCCGCTCAGAGATACGATGCATACTATTTCATCCGGTTTGCTGGCGCCTACTATTGCCATTCTACTATTGTTGTTGGCGGTGTCGGTAATAGAGTTGGGCGGCCTGCTGGTGGAAACCCTCACGGAGCGGCGCAAGATGAAGGTCAATGTGCCGGAGTTGGTGGAATTCTTCCAGGGTAAGGATGCCGGGGCGATCATGTGCGGTGTTGAGAACAGCGGCCTGTTCAGGCGACATAATGCAGCTCTCGGTGAGCTAATCAAGCACGGTAGTTTACCTGCCGCCTCCTTGCAGGCCCTGGCCCGCAGGCTGCTTGCCGGCGAAGAGCTGCATTATGCCAGGATCACCAACAGAACCGACCTGGTGGCGCGGCTGGGACCCATGTTGGGGTTGATGGCTACTCTGATTCCACTGGGGCCGGGTATGATCGCCCTGGGGCAGGGCGACACCAAGACCCTGGCAGAATCACTGCTCACTGCCTTTGACGCTACGGTGACCGGCCTGGCAGCCGCCGGCGTCGCCTATGCCATCTCCCGGCTTAGGAAAAGATGGTATGAGGGATACTTGAGTAACCTTGAGGCTTTGATGGAAAGCTTGCTGGAGGTGTTTGCCCGTGGACGGCGGACTGAGGAGCAGTAGACGCAGAGCGTCTGAAGATGTCAGTCCCCTCGAGGGCGCCATCAATATCGTGGATGCCATGCTGGTGTTTGCCTGCGGGCTGATGCTTTCCCTGGTCATGCACTGGAACGTCGACCTGAGCCAAATAGGAGAGCGCGTCAACCTAAATCGCGGCCAGGAGGTGACCGAGACACCGGAGATAAGGGACGACTTGATCGAAACGCAAGGTGAGGGCAAACTTTACGAAAAGATGGGCACAGTGTACAAGGATCCTGCTACGGGGCAGCTGTTTATGCTGACAGGTGAATGATTTGGTTTTCGTCCGTATCGTGATTTAACCGCCCGGGACCTTGCCTTCCGAGGGCAGCAAACAATAGAAAGGAGAGTTTAATAATGCAAGCACTAAGTTTGCAGCGGAAGAAATGGTTTTATGGTTGTTTACTAATCATAACGGGTCTTTTAATTTTTATAGCTAACATGATGACGCCAGCGGCGGCCCTGGCCGCCGGTACGGATACCCTCGAGATCACCGGTGATGGTGTAACCACGCCTTTGACCTTAACCAGGGAACAGCTTGAGTCAATGGAACAATACCAGCATGTGTACAGCGCCATCAACACCTGGCCTACCAAAAAGTGGTATGTCGGGAAGGGAGTCAAATTGAGAAACCTGTTTGAGCAGGCCGGGATGACCGAGGAGGCTAAGCTGGTTAGGTTTACCTCGAGCGACGGTTACGTAGTAAACCTGACCGTCAAAGAATTGCTGGAAGATAAAAGGTACTATTTCTCCGGTCTAAAAGGTGAAGACTCACAAGATGGTGATGGGCATGTTCCCGGCTCTGCAGCTAACCCGGAAGAGGTGGAGCCTATACTTGCTCTGGTAAGTGTTGAAGGCAGTAATAACCCTGACTATATGAACGATTTGAATTCCTTGCTGCTGATGCTGGGGCAGCGGGCAGTTACCGAGCAGAATGGTAATTTGTTCAGCAAATATGTCAATAAGATCGAGGTGCTCACAGCAGAACCGGAAAAATGGGACGCTCCGCAGGCGAATCCGGTTAGCGGAGAGGTGCCCGCAGGTTCTATGATAGCGCTGAGCAACGCCCACATGGATGACGATAAGGTTTATTACACCACGGACGGCAGCACCCCGACCTTGAACAGCCCGATGTATAACTGGATTGCCAGACGGTGGTGGTCGTCGCGGGCGGATGATTTGGGCAAAGTGAATAGCCCGGTAGGACCCATTAATGAAGATACAGTCATCAAGGCAATAACGATTGGTCCCGGTAAGTACGACAGCGATGTCGTCGCCTTCACCTATCAAGTCGCAGGGGCTGCGTCTGAACCCGGAACGGAAGAACCCGCACCAATGGCCTTAAATGATGTGGCGGGCCACTGGGCGTATGATAACATTAATAACCTGGTGGCGCAGGGTTGCATCAGCGGCTATCCCGACGGCAGCTTCAAGCCTGACAGCACCATTACCAGGGCCGAGTTTGCCACCGTGCTGGTGAAGGCGTTTAAACTTGAGAATAATGAGGGTAAGGCTTTTAACGATACAGCGGTGCACTGGGCTAAAGACTACATTGCCACGGCAGCGTCAAACGGTCTGGTGAACGGGTATGAAGACGGTACTTTTGGCCCGGACGACCTGATTACCCGCGAGCAGATGGCCGTGATGATCGTGAAAGCCGCAAAATTAGCGCCGGCAGCGGAAGTTCCTCAGTTTGCCGACAGCGGCAGCATTTCCGCATGGGCTAGAAATGCTATTGCCACCGCTACTGAAAACGGAATAATGAGGGGCTACTCAGACAATACCGTCCGCCCCGGCGGCAGCGCGACCAGGGCAGAGGCTGTTACGGTAATTATTAATGCGTTGAATAAAACAGTTGAATAATTAGTTGAAAATGGGCCTTGTGGCAGGCGGCTTTTATTGAGCTAAAGCTTTATTAATGGTGTGAACGGGAAGTGAAATCCAATGAAACTGAAAAATTATCTCCTGATGACTTTTGTTTTGTTGCTTTGCGTTCTGACAGCCGCCTGCAATGACGGGTCTGTACAGCAGGATACGTCTAGTGGCAATAACAGCGATAAAGCGGTACTGGTTACCGGCAACGGTATGATGAAAGAAACCCGGCTGACTCTTGCTGAGATGCTGGAGCTGCCCGGCGCCCGCTTTGATCACGTCTATTCCGCCATCAACAACTGGCCTGCTGAGAAGAAGTATGCGGTCAGGGGCGTTAAACTGGCGTCAGTACTGAAAGCCGCAGGTATCAAAGATGAGGCAAAGAGCATTACGGTTAAGGGAAAAGATGATTTCGAGTGGTCTTTTACAAGAGAGCAGTTGTTGGATACCCCGCGATATTATTTCCCGGGAGTGATGGAGGGAGACCCGGCCGGCGCCCAGCCGGTTGAACCGGTTATTGCTTATGAGTACGTGGAAAATAGCGATAATCTCAGCGAGGCCAGGGAGGACGACATATGCCTGATCATGCCGCAGGCATATGTCCACGAGCAGACCAATCATACTTTTGTCAAAGGAGTCAGGGAGATCCTGGTGACAGTAGAGGACTCGGGGAAATGGGAGAAAGCTACCGTCTTCCCTCAAACTAAATATATTGCCGCCGGGGATACGGTAAAACTGCAGCATAAGGATATTGGCAAGGTGAAGATGTATTATACCCTGGACGGCTCCACGCCGAGCGAAAAAAGCACACTCTATAATCCCAGCACGTATCAGCCTGAATTAAACAAACCCATCAAGATCGAGCAAGATACGACCATCAAGGTTTTAGTTAAGGGGTTCGGCAAATATGACAGTGACATTGCCGAGTTTCGCTACAAGATTAAATAGACATTCATGCCGCTGGTGCGGCAACGGCGGGGAAAACAATAACCTTTGCTATTGCGATACTACTAAGGGGGTAATGGGTTGCTTAAGAGCGGAAAGGGTACATATCTTTGCCTGGTTTTATGCCTGATATGTTTCGCCCTGGCCGGATGCGCCCGGCAGCAAGCTTCCGTCGCCCGCGATCCGGAATATGAAAGCCTGAAAATTGTCGTCGAAGGCGACATAGATCAGCCTAAAGAGATCACCGTGGGAGAAATGAGAGCTCTTCCCCAACAAAAACTTGACGCCAGTCTCACCCGTACCACCGGACTTCTGGAAGAGTTTAATGCAACCGGCCCTACCGTCAAGGACGTCCTGGAACACATGGGCATCGACTATCAGGACTATAAGGGGATCGGCTTTACCGGAAAGGACAATTATTATTGCCTGGTGACGCCTGAGATTATAGCTCAATATGAGCCGATCCTGGCTTTAACCGTCGACGGGCAAAGCGAACTGCCGGAAGAACTGCGGCCTGCACGGCTATGCGTGCAGGGTGAGTTCGGCCCCTATTGGGTGAAGATGGTCGATAGGATGATTTTGTACAAGGAGATTCCGGAGAAAAATATCACTTTCGTATGGGTCTTTAAAAACCTGGCGGAAGGGATTGAACCTTACCAGTATGAGTATTACGGCAGTAAAGATGACGCCATTGAACTGGCGCAAATCTTTTCCCGCTTTGACCATGTCAGCAGCAAGGCCTTCTTTACGATGAAATCATCAGATGGCTTCAAAAAGAATGAAGCGATAAACATGGTCAACCAGCGCTATTACATCAAAGTTGAAGGTGAGGGTGCACCAATGAACATGGCGCCCAATATTAAGCTGGGCATGAACGTCATGCATATCGCCTGGTTTTCCACCAATGCGGACGCGGCTGTTTTCCCGGAGGAAATAGTGGAATTAACCGGCGAGCAACAGGTTGGAGCTCAAAAAGGGATTTCTTTGCGGGCAATTCTGGAGGAAGTCGGGCTGACGGATATTGACGGTAAACAGTTTGAGGTAACCGGTACAGACGGCAGTAGCGTTAAGGTAAGCGGGCAGGACCTGAACAAAGGCATTCTGCTCACCAAAGATGATGGCTCCTATCCGGTAGTCTGGACTGAAGGGGAAGGGCTAGTCCCCATCGATAACTTGTTGCGCATCCGTTCTATTTAAGATAGACGTCCATGCCGCTAGCGGCGCAACGTACGAGGACATACCTCAATCATCGAAAAGGTGAACGCTGCTGCCCGGAAATGTTCCAGATTAGGGTCTGTCAAAAAGAATGGGAGAGATGGCGTGCCGTTAATGCATAGGTTGCTTAAAACAATAGGTCTGCTAGTGGTTTTGCTGGTCGCATGTTTAAGCTTGCTGACCGGGTGTCAAAGTCAAAAGCAGGGTGAGCCCCCGGCTGCGGCCGGTGTAGCGGGCGAAAGCACCCGAAATTCCGGCAGTGCTCCGGATATGCTGACGAGCACGGGAAACGGAGTAGAGCATGAAACCAGCTTCACCCTCGACGAACTGAAGGGCATGGAAGACTCTCTGGCCGGCGCCTGCTATTCGGCCGTAAACAACTGGCCGGCCAAAAAATATATTGCCGGTAAAGGGGTCAAGGTATCCAGCCTGTTACAAAAAGCCGGTATCAAAGAGGACGCGCAAACGATCATCTTCAGGGCCGCGGACGGCTATAACGCCAGTTTTACCAGAGAGCAGCTGGAAGAAAAACGTTTTTACTTTCCCAACCTGATGAAAGACAGTACGGAAGGCGCAGTGGAAGTTCCTTTAATTCTGGCCTGGGAGTATAAGGATGATACCAGTGATTTGAATGAGGTGACCAGCGGTAAACTTCGCCTGCTTTTAGGACAGACAGGATTGAACGATGTAACTACCGCCGCCTTCGTCAAAGGTGTGACCACCATTGAAGTATTGACAGACCCGCCCGGCCGGTGGAGTACGGTCCGGGCCGAGCCTGCGCCCGGGAAAGTAAGTCCAGGCACAGAGATCGTTTTAAGTCACCCCGAAGAGGACCTGGTCAAGATCTATTACACTCTTGACGGGAGTGAGCCGGATGTAAATAGTTTGCTATTTAACCCAAGCACCTCCTACTTCCGGCCGGAATTGAACAAGCCAATCCAGGTTGACCGGACTGTTACCATCAAAGCCGTTGTTATTGGTTTTGGGAAACACAATAGCCAGGTAGCAACACTTAAATACGAGGTGGAATAAGGCGGCAATGAATGGTTGGCCGGACGCGAAACGGGAGGTATCAGATGGGAGTTGTGAAAGCGTGCGAAGGTGCGTATTCTTGCTGTTTGCTGCGGCTATTCTGGTTTTAACCGTGACCGGGTGCTCTAATTCAAAAAAAATGACGCCGCCCCAAAAGGAAGCCCTGCAGGAGCTGCTGGGAAACGAGCAGGAAATTGCAGACGAAGCTATCAAGGGCATGGAGCTGACGGGAAAAGTAAAAGAAAAATTTCCTGCCGTAAAAAATGCATACGAAATAACTTGCGGCGAGCAGAAAAAATATGCTTTTTTATCAAGTCCTCTGGGTTACAGGAGCGCGATAGACCTGTTTGTTTTAATCGATGGCGAAAAAAACGAGTTGTTGGGGATCAGAGTATTGCAGCATGATGAGACACCCCTATACGGGGGAGACAGCCTGACCAAAGAATGGTTTTTAAACCGGTTTAATAACAAAAGCACCGGTGACTATCTATATAGAGTGGTTCTGGATCCCTCCCGGCCAAATGATATTATCCAGATAACCTGCGCCACAGTAAGCTCCCAGGCAGTGATCAACGGGGTCAACGCCGCAATGGGGAGCTATCGCGAACTGGTCCTGGGAGAGGACGCTGAGCCGGTACCCCTTAAGGTAGAAGGGTTTGTTACGGAAATACCGTAGGGGAAGGTGCCGCCAACATGTAACCCGGGAGTGTGTAGATTGAAAAGAAGGTTTGTCCAGGCCATTACCATGGTGCTTATAAATGGACATATTGCCGGATTTCTTTCGGGTACGGCGTACAACGGGCCCCTGAAAAGAATCTGTGTGCCGGTACTGAACTGCACTTATTGCCCCGGAGCTTTCAGTTCGTGTCCGCTGGGTCTTATCCAGAGTTCTATTATATTCGGCAATTATCTGCTCCTTATGGTTACCTCCGGACTGCTGCTTTTACTGGGGGGACTGCTGGGCAGGTTCCTTTGCGGCTGGCTCTGTCCCTTCGGCTTCGTGCAGGAACTGTTATATAAAATACCGCTGCCCAAGTACCGGCCTGGCCGGAAATTGAGCAAACTGATCTATTTAAAATACGTTGTGCTGGTCCTGTTTGTTTTTCTGTTACCGGCCTTTGGTCTGTCTTATTTGAGCGGCTCGGCCTTTTGCAAGTACTTATGCCCGGTGGAGACGCTGGAGTCGTATCTGCCCTTGATGGCATTACAACCTTCACTGATGACAACGGCGGGCGCCTTGTTCCAGTGGAAGCTGGTTTTGCTTGCCGCCGTGGTTTTACTGTCCATGATCATCTTCAGACCTTTTTGCAGGTTTATATGCCCGCTTGGCGCCGTCTATGCCCTCCTGAACCGGCTTAGCCTGCTGAGGTTTGATGTGAATAGAGAAAATTGCAAAAAGTGCGGAGGCTGTCAAGAGCAGTGTGAATTGGTGATAGACTTTTATAACAACCCCAACAGCCCGGAATGCGTCCGCTGCATGCAATGTTTTGCAGGCTGCCGGGACGGCCTGCCGGGCATCAAGGCAGGTATTGGCGTAAAATCGCTCAGCCTAAAGAAAAATTTGGGCCAGAATAAAGGCTTGTAGGATGTAACCGGAGGTTTACTCTTGAGACAGGCAGGGTAGACAAGGGGATAGGCAAGGAACAGTTGCCCTGTCTGCCAACATCCAATGGATTATGCTTGGGGGAGTTTGTTGATGGAGAGCAAGGCTGTTGACCAAAAGAAGATCGTCTATGTGGTGATTGCCCTGCTGGTTGTTATTATTGCTGTATTTGCTATTTTAAACCGCAGCGATGAAAACCTGCAGGAAGGTCAAATCTTGGTTAAGGCAGGAGATAGTGTTATCGGTGTCCTGACAGTTGCTGATCTTCAGAAACTGCCGGCGGTGCAGAAGAAAATGGTCATTCAGTCCACCTCCGGCATGACCAAACACGAGTTTACCGGCACCCCCCTGCTGGATGCCTTAAACAGCATCGATCCGGGCCTGTCCCAAAAATACACCAGGATTATAACCAGGGGCATCGACAACTACACCTCCGGGGTGAACATGTCGGAAGTCCTGCGGCCGAATAATGTGTTCATTGTTTACGCCGACAACGGTGAACCGTTAAAAACCAAGACCGGCGGGGAGGGCGCCATGCGCATCATTATTTACCAGGATGAGTTCGGGCAGCGCTTTACCAATTTTCTCACAAGCCTGGAATTGCAGTAGAAACGGAGCTGGGTACTGAACAAACGCATGTACGAAAAATGAACATAAAAAAAGTATATTTTTCCGAGCTGCATGACCTAAGGGCGACTATGGTTATCAGCCTCGCAGGGTACGCCGGGAAACTGGCATGCCTCCCTTTGTGGAAAGGAAAGATAAGCTGCTTTTTGTTTAAGGCTTTGTCCCTTTCAATCAATGGGGCAAAGCTTTTGTGCTTTATAACATCATTCCGGCGTGTTGCGTACGCATGCAAAATTTTAATGACGGTTATCTGCAGCCGGGACAAGCAGGAGGTGATCGGCTTTTTTCAAAAGTAGAAGAGTGTGCCGGTAGAACTTTTACTTAAGGTATTTGGCGAAGGAGTTGTTGAAATTGCTTGTCTGATGCCATATGACAGTTGGTGTAACAGAGGCTGAAAACAATTAAGTCTTTGGGTTTACTCTGATGTGCGAGTTGAGAGAGAAGAAGTGGTTTGTTGTAAATGCTTCTGACTATTATTTGTTGAAACAAGGAGGGAATTCCATGCGTATAAGGAGCAGTTGGGTATTTAAGCTTTTTCTGACCGTCTTCAGCGTGCTGTTGCTTGCCGGTACGGTTAGTCTGATGGCGCCTGCGGACGCCCTGGCAGTAGGGGGCGACGTTACCATATCGGGGCCCGGGTTGAACAGCACTGCGCCTGTAATCATTACCCAGAACCAACTCCGAAGCGTTGATCCATTATCAGACGGAACTACTTTACAACAACAAGATGTAATCTACAGTACTATTAACACCTGGCCCACCAAGAGCTGGTACAGAGGGCAGGGCGTCAAACTGACCGACCTGCTTAATTTAGCAGGTGGAGTTAAGCCGGAGGCCACCCAGATTAAATTTACCTCCAGGGATGGCTTTTCAGCGACCTTTACGGTGGAGGAGTTATTGAATGCCCCCCGGTATCGTTTCCCTAACTTCATGAGTACCGGCCTGCCCGGCCATCTCCCCGGTGACCCGTCGGGCAAGGTATTAGTAGATACCATCATTGCACACCAAAGTTTCTCTGCTCAAAGTTATGACGATACACAGGATCCTGAAAACTTTAGCCGTGCGGATGCCAATCACCTGCTGTACGGGCAGCGGGCGGTAACACAGCAGACCAACGCCAGGTTTGCCAAATACGTACAAAAAATTGAGGTTTTAACCGATCCAGCGCCCAAATGGGACGATCCCACGGTCACTCCGGAAGCCGGTGTGGTGCCTGCGGGGACTATGGTGGAAATGCATGCTCCCTTCGACGATGAAGATAAGGTTCACTACACCATCGACGGTAGCGACCCGACCATAGACAGTCCCATGTACAACTGGATTGCCAAGCGTTGGTGGTCGTCGCGCCAGGATGAGTTGGACCAAATTAACCACAAAATCCCCATTAATAGCGACACCACCATAAAAGCGATCGTCATCGGTCCCGGCCGATCGGACAGTGAAATTGTCACTTTCTCCTACCAGGTGCCTGACCCTCCGGCTTTGGCAGTTGATGTTACAGACAATATAATAGGGCAGCAGGTGGAGCTAACCTTTAAAGATGATTCAGACTGGCGGGCGGCCGTCACCGGCGTGAGCGTGGATGGCGCAGACCTGGTTGACGGCAAATATACTGTTACTGTCGGCATGATTACCATTGCCGCAGATGTGTTTACCGAAGCCAAAGACTATAGTGTTGTGGTTAAGGCTGCAGGGTACGAAGACGCTGCCGTAGTGCAGACGATAGAGGAAACGTCTGGACCAAATCCGGTCTACACAGTTACACCTAAGGCTGATGATGTATATACTGCGGGGACAACCCAGGAAGGCATCAATACCATGACCGTTAATGACGGTGTGACCGGGTTTAAATACTTCACGGTCAATATTGCGCCGGTAGTCTCCCATAGCGGTAATGAAACAGTGATCTTTGCTCATTTTAGAAACGGCAGCCAGCTCGGGCTTAACGCCACCAGAGCTGATTTTGACCAGGTTGAAATTGCCCAGGCCGGTTTTAATGTCCAATCGGGCGACGTGATCAAAGCTTATATTGTTGATAATTTAACCAACGCAATTGACTTAAACCCAATCATTTTACAATAAATACCTGTTATGTGATATTGTAATCAAAAAATGAGCTCCTTTGCAAAAATATATAAGCTGCAAAACGGTTTATAGAAAGAACAAGTGAACTTGTCCAGCTAAAACTGGACATCAAGACCACGGTGGGGGACGACTCTGCCCTCACCGTGGCAGAAAAGCTCCCACTGTAAAAGTGTCCGTCTTAGAATTGGATAAAAATCATTGCCTTTAAAAAGCCTTAAGAACAGTATTTAATGAAACAACGAATCACGTGTGTTCGTGACGGCTAAGAGGATTACCGGCCGGTTGATTTGCTGGATACTTCCCTTAGCCTTATCCCGACACAGGCTTAAGTAAAAAGGAGTGATGAAAATGAAGCTCAGAATAGTAGCATATCTCCAAATAGCGTTAATGCTGCTGATGTGTGTTCCTGCTATGGCGCTGGCAAACACGCCAAACACCACCCTGTCGTTAAGTAAAACTACGGCGTCAGTTAACGAAAGCGTCACAGCTTCAGGCACAACGGAACCAAACGCATGGGTTCCCCTCAAAGTAGTAGACGCGGCAAAAAACATCTTATATTTTGATACTGCAAAATCAGATGCAACCGGAAATTACAGCATAGACTTCATCGTCCCGGCAGACGGGGCCGGCACATTAACGGTAGTTGTCGGTGAAGGCAGCAACGTCGACACCCAAATACTGACTGTAACGGGCACACCACCGGCCGACACAGAAGCCCCGGTCTGGACCAACGGCAGCCTGACAGCGTCCGATGTGGGCCGGACCACGTTGACCCTGAGCTGGAGCGGCGCGTCTGACAACGTGGGAGTGACCGCCTACAAAATCTATCAGGACGGGACTCTGTTGAACGCCACCCTGGTGGCTGGAACAAGCTATAACATTACCGGTCTGACCGCTGCCACTAGCTATACCTTTAAAGTAGAAGCAGGTGACGCAGCCGGTAACTGTAGCACGGACGGTCCGCAGGTAACCACGAAAACTGAAATATCCACCAGTGGTGGCGGTGGTGGCGGTGGTGGCGGTGGTTCATCGTCGCAGGCAGTGACCTCTACCACCGGAGTGGCGACAGTCGAACCCGGTGCCGGCGGCACAATCAGCCTCGGCAGTGAAGCAACCATTGGGGTACCGGCCAACGCGCTGACCGGAACCAGTGCAATGGAAGTAAAAGTTCAGAAATTAACCACACCTCCAGTAGTGCCGGCAGGCTATAAACTAGCCGGCAGCGTATATGAGTTCAGCGTGGGCGGCAAAAACAGCTACAGCTTTGCCAAGGAAGTAACCATTAAACTCAGCTTTGATCCCGGCACTCTCAGCCCGGGCGAGACTCCGGCAATTCATTACTTTGACGAAGCCCGGAGCCAGTGGGTAAATATCGGGGGTGTGGTATCGGGCAATACAATCACTGTGCAGGTTGACCACTTCACCAAATTTGCCGTTCTGGTTGCTGGCGAACAGAAAGAGCAGACCACATTGAAAGACATTGCCGGTCACTGGGCCGCAAACAACATCAACCAGTTGGTTGCCGGAGGAGTCATAAGCGGATACCCCGACGGCAGCTTCAAGCCCAACAACACTATTACACGGGCTGAATTTGCCACTGTGTTGGTAAAAGCGTTCCAATTGACTGTCCGGGACGGTAAAATATTCGCAGATACAGCCGGACACTGGGCCAGGGACTACATTGCGGCAGCAGCAGACAGTGGTGTGGTCAACGGTTATGATGTCAATACCTTCGGGCCGGATGATTTGATTACCCGAGAGCAGATGGCTGTAATGATTGTCAAGGCCGCGAAGCTAGCTCCGGGTGCAGGAGAAACACAGTTTACCGACAGCGGCAGTATTTCCGACTGGGCCAAAGAGGCCGTTATCACCGCGACGGAGAACAGAATCATGAAAGGTTATCCTGATAACACCATTCAGCCCCGGGGCAGCGCCACCAGGGCGGAGGCCGTGACGGTCGTTGTGAATTCATTGAGCAAGTAGTTGATCAAGAGTAAAACAAATCATTATGTGAAGGTTTTGGCAGCGGGGTTTACTATTTTCTCACGAACATGGCATTACAGGCGAATTAAAAAATGAAAGGAGAAAGGTAATATCATGAAAATATTGGGCAAAAACGGGTTAGGAAAACTAGCTGTCATATTTTTCATATTCGGACTGTTCATGTGCTTGGGCAATACCGTGCTGCCAACGGTGGCTGACGCCGCCATATCAGTCGAGGTGAAAGGTGACGGGGTAACAATTCCTACCACTTTTACCCAGGCCCAATTGGAGGCCATGACGCAGGTGCAGGCACACTATAGTACCATTAATACATGGCCTTCTAAAAAGTGGTATGTGGCAGAAGGTGTCAAATTGGCGGACCTTTTAACAGTGGCCGGGATTAAGCCTGAGGCCAAGTTAATTAAGGTTATATCAACTGATGGTTATAATCTGACATTTACCAAAAAAGAATTGATGGATGATCCGCGCTATTATTTTCCCGGATTGAAGGAAAATGCGGAATACGACGGTTCTGTGCCGGGATCGCCTGAAGGCATGATCCAGGTGGACACTATGCTTGCCCTGAAGAGTGCGGGAAGTGATAATTTTGACGGTATGACCAGTTCAAATGCGCCCTTGTTGATCATGGGGCAGCGGTGGGTTACCGAGCAGACAAATAGTGCCTTTGTGAAAGATGTTGGTATAATTGAAGTATCCACAGCGACCCCGGCAAAATGGGAAAATCCGGCGGCAAATCCCGCCGGCGGGGATGTGGCGGCAGGGACCAAGGTGGCCTTGTTTACCTCCGACATGGACGGAGACAATATTCATTACACTACGGACGGCAGCGATCCTACTTTCCGGAGTCCCATGTATAACTGGATTAAAGGGCGGTGGTGGGGCTCCTGGCCGGCTGAAGACCTGGAGGCCATCAACCATCCGATTGACGTAAACGACAACATGACCATCAAAGCGGTAGCAATTGGCTTCGGCAAGACGGACAGCGATATTGTTGCCTTTAATTACCAGGCCCCCATGGTTATTGACACGGATAATCCCGCCAACGCTACCGAGGGCGAGGCATACGCAGGTCACACCTTCACGGCGGCGGGCGGAGTGGCGCCATACAGCTTTGCGGTAACTGCCGGGACGCTGCCGGCAGGCATGGTTCTAAACGGCGCGGTGTTGGAAGGAACCCCGTCTGCAGCCGGGACTTTTACCTTCACCGTAACCGCGACCGACAGCGCGGAACCGCCGGAAACAGACAGCCATGAGTTTACCCTGGTGGTTGAAGCCGGATTGGCCGCCCCTCCGGTGTTGGCCGCCGATGCCACGAATAACAGAGTCGGGCAGGCCATAGATATCACCTTTACGGAAGACGCGGCCTGGCGGACAGCCGTCATCGGCGTGAAAGTGAATGACGCGCCTTTGAGCAGCGGCCAGTATACGTTTGGCGAGGGTAATGTGAATATAACCGCCGATGTATTTCCTGCAGCCGGTGATTATGTGATTAAGGTCCAGGCCGCGGGTTATTCCGACGCCGGCGTGACCCAGAACATAAAAGCGGCGGCTTCGAACCCGGCGGATTTTGTAGTGGCATACAATACTTTGGTAAGGTACCTGGGCCCCGGCGGTGATGTGATCATCCCCGATGATTTGGGTATAACCGGCATTGCATCTAGTTACGATGTATTCATGGAGCGCACCAACCTGACCTCGGTAAGTATCCCTGAAGGAGTCACCAAAGTTGATAATAGTAATTTTTATGGTTGCACCAACCTGACTTCGGTAATTATCCCCGGCAGTGTCACCAGTATTGGGGGGAGTTCGTTCGAAAATTGCAGCAGGCTGAGTTCAATAACTATTCCCGGCAGCGTCACCAGTATCGGAATCAACGCGTTTTCTGGCTGCAGAAGCCTGAGTTCGATAGTTATCCCCGACGGTGTCACCAGTATTGCAAACAATATGTTTGGTGGTTGCAGCAGCCTGAGTTCAATAACTATCCCCGGCACTGTCACCAGCATTGGAGGCAGTGCGTTTTCCGGCTGCAGCAGCCTGAGTTCAATAACTATCCCCGGCAGTGTCACCAGCATTGGAGGCAATGCCTTCCAAAATTGCACCAACCTGACTTCGATAACTATCCCCGGCAGCGTCACCAGCATTGGGATCAGTTTATTCCGAAATTGCAGCAGTTTGAGCTCGGTAAGCATTCCTGAAGGATTAGCCAGCATTGGAAATAGTATGTTTTCTGGTTGCGGCAGCCTGGCTTCGATAACTATCCCCGGCAGCGTCACCAGCATTGGGGACAATGCCTTCGAAAATTGCAGCAGCCTGGCTTCGATAACTATCCCCGGCAGCGTCACCAGCATTGGGAAAAATGCCTTTAACGGTTGCGGCAGCCTGAGCTCGGTAAGCATCCCCGTCAATGTCGCCAGCATCGGAGATAGTGCGTTTCTTAACTGCAGCAATTTGACTGCATTTGATGTAAGCCCGGACAACCTTAATTACGCAAGTGATGGGGGTGTTTTGTTCAATAAAGCGAAAACGATAATTATATGCTATCCGGCTGGAAAAACCGGCGAATATATTGTGCCTGAAGGCGTGGAAAGCATTGGAAACAGCGCTTTTCGCAGTTGTGTTAACCTGACGGGAGTAAGTATCCCCGGCAGCGTCACCAGCATTGGAACCTACGCGTTTAGTGGTTGCGGCAGCCTGGCTTCGATAATTATCCCTAGCACCGTCACCAGCATTGGGGACAATGCGTTCCAAAATTGCAGCAATTTGAGCTCTGTAAGCATTCTTGAAGGAGTCACAAGCATAGGAAAGTCAATGTTTAGTGGATGCAGTGTCCTGACGTCAATAATTATCCCCGGCACTGTCACCAGCATTGGGGACAATGCGTTCCAAAATTGCAGCAATTTGAGCTCTGTAAGCATTCTTGAAGGAGTCACAAGCATAGGAAATTCTATGTTTAGTGGATGCAGTGGCCTGACGTCAATAATTATCCCCGGCAGCGTCACCAGCATTGGAAGCAGCGCGTTTAGCGGTTGCACCGGCCTGACTGCGATAGTTATCCCCGATAGCGTCACCAGTATTGGAGGCAATGCGTTCCAAAATTGCAGCAGCCTGAGTTCAATAATTATCCCCAGCACCGTCACCAGCGTTGGAAATTATGCGTTTGATGGCTGCAGCAGCCTGATTTCGATAATTATCCCCAACAGCGTCACCAGCATTGGAAATTACACCTTTCGTAATTGCAGCAGCATGAATTCGATAATTATCCCTAACAGTGTCACCAGCATTGGAACCTACGCGTTTGATGGTTGCAGCGGCCTGAGTTCAATAATTATTCCCAACAGCGTCACCAGCATTGGAAATTACACCTTTCGTAATTGCAGCAGCCTGAATTCGATAATTATCCCTAACAGTGTCACCAGCATTGGAACCTACGCGTTTGATGGTTGCAGCGGCCTGAGTTCAATAATTATTCCCAACAGCGTCACCAGCATTGGAAATTACGCCTTTCGTAATTGCAGCAGCCTGAGTTCGATAATTATCCCCGGCAGCGTCACCAGCATTGGGAGTAATACGTTTAGCGGTTGCAGCAATTTAACCATATATGGTTATGCCGGGTCTTATGCTGCAAGTTATGCAGGCAGCAAAAGTATTCGTTTTGTGGCGATAACGCCGGTCGCTGCCCTCACCTTGAGCGGCAGCCCGGTCCTGACCTATAGCGGCGTCTCCTTAACCTACGACCTGGGCGGCCTCACCCTCTCCGGCACTGACCAGTCCGGGGCAGCCATCGACCTCACCGGGCAAACGGTGACCTGGGCGGTCTACTCCGGACCCGCCACTGTCACGGGCAGCACTCTGACCATTACCGGCAGCGGCACGGTCAGTGTCACCGCCTCGGTCTACGGGGTGACCAGCAACGTCCTCAACCTGACTGTTACCAGCGGCAGCGCTGATCCCCCGGTCCTGAATGCCGATACTACCGGTAACACCGTCGGACAGGCTGTGGAGCTAACCTTTACCGATGATGCAACATGGCGCGGTGCCATTACTGGTATTACCGTCAACGGGCTCCCCATTGACGGCCAATACACTGTTGCGGATGGGAAGATCACCATTAACGCCGGTGTGTTTACCACAGCCGGGGATTATGTGGTTGTAGTCAAGGCCACCGGCTACACTGATGCCACCGTTATCCAGACCATCAACCAAATTATAAATGCCGTTTACACAATTACCCCCACGTCCGATACGGCTTATCAAGTTGGCGCCACACCTGAAGGGATAAATACCATGACCGTCAACAGCGATATTACCGGATTGAAGTATTTCGGCGTCCAAGTTACCCCGGTGAGGGAACATAGCGGACTGGAAGCAGTGGTCTTTACGCACCAAAGAAACGGCGCCCAACTTAGCATAAACGTAACCAAAGCCGACTTTGATGCAGTGAATAATGCTCAGGCCGGCTTTAACGTGCAGCCTGGTGATGTGGTCAAAGTATTTATTGTCGATGATTTAACCAGTGCTATTGACTTAAACCCAGTGATTTTACAGTAATACTTCACAGTATAGAATCTTCTTCAGATTAATTATTTTGGAAGTAACAAAAAAACCAGAGTACAGGGGGAAAACGTTACATTTCCCATCTGTACTCTTTAGCTGATTGTTACTGCAGATTATTGCAGGATGGTCGTATAAAGGAGTGCGTTTGAAATGAGTTCGGTTGTTAACTTAAACAAAAGAAGAATACCGGCAGCAGTAAGTATTATTTTTTTGTTGTTAGCGGGTTTTTGCTGCTGGTTTTTTTCTCCGGTTGCCTTAGCTGAGGAATCTGTGAATCCTGAGCAAGTAATTCTTACCTGGACTATGGATCCGGCTACATCCCAGACAATTACCTGGTTAACGCCAAATAATTCGCCTGCCCGGGTACAGTATTTAATTGCTGACGAATTTATTGGCAATTTTAATTCAGCCCAACAAATCGATGCCGGGTGCTCAGCATTTGACAGTACCAATTACCACTTTACAGCTAATATCACCGGGTTGACCCCGGCTACAAGATATGTCTACCGGGTTGGGAGAGAAGGGTATTGGAGCGAGGCTTTATCCTTTACCACTGCCGCGGCCACGCAAGATTTCTCATTCCTGTACATGGGCGATGTGCAGTCCGGCTATGCGGAGTGGGGCAGTACGCTAAATTCGGTTTATCAGTCTTATCCCCAGATCAAGTTTGCTCTTTTAGGAGGGGACTTAACGGATAACAGCAGCGATGAAGAGGAGTGGGGACGGTTTCTTGATGCTGCTGCAGGTGTATTTTCCCGGATCCCGTTGATGCCGGCCATGGGAAACCATGACGGTTCCATGTTTTTAAAATTTTTTGCCTTGCCGGACAACGGACCCGAAGGTTTTAAGCAGACTTTTTACTCCTTTGATTACGGGGATGCCCATTTTGTTATATTGAACAGCAGCAACAATACTGATGAAAGAGTAAAACAATGGCTGCGGGAAGATCTTAAGAATACTACAAAAAAATGGAAGTTTGCTGTTTTTCACATTCCCGCATATCCAGCCACTTATGATTATAAGGAAATTGATAAGTCCATCCGGGTAAATTGGGTGCCGCTCCTGGAACAGAACATGGTGGATATGGTTTTTGTCGGGCACCAGCATCAGTATATGAGGACCCATCCTATTTACCAGGGTGAAGTACAGACTGAACCTGCATACGGGATTGTCTACGTGATGGGTAATGCCGGTTCCAAGACTTATGCCGGGGGTGGTGGTTTTCCCTATATTGCCGTGGAACAAACCGGCAGCAACTACCAGGTTGTCGATATTGAGGGTGATGTCTTGACCCTGACATCAAAACAATCAACCGGTGAACTGATTGAAAACTACACAATCAATAAAGGCGGCAACACGGAGCAAAGGCCTGTTTATATACTATCTCCCCAGCCGGATTCCGCCTATACCGCCGGGACAACCCAGGACGGCATCAATACCATGACTGTTAATTCCGGTATGGCAGGTTTCAAGTATTTCACTGTCTGCGTCACGCCTGTGATATCCCACAGCGGTAATGAAACAGTTGTTTTTGTTCATTTTAGAAACGGCATTCAGCTTGGACTAAATGCT
This sequence comes from Pelotomaculum sp. PtaB.Bin104, assembly GCA_002067205.1. Lineage (GTDB taxonomy): Bacteria > Bacillota > Desulfotomaculia > Desulfotomaculales > Pelotomaculaceae > MVQL01. The sequence continues at coordinate 61,309 of MVQL01000210.1, read as the reverse complement.
ACCAGAGCCGATTTTGACCGGGTTAATACTGCCCAGGCCGGTTTTAACGTGCAACCGGGCGATATGGTCAAAGCCTATGTTGTTGATGATTTGACAAATACCGCAAACGTTAACCCGGTTATTTTGCAGTAGTGTTATGAAAGCTAAAACTGACATGGTTTAAACCGGTATTAGTTTAGGTGCAAACATGCGTTTTTTCTTACTTAACCTTTGCTGGTCAACTGAACCGTAAGATGGAGCTCCAGGCATAAAAAGTCAATCTTAAGGAGGTGAGGGGTAGTTACTCTGTGGTATGGCTTTGTCTGGGTTCCATTAGTAAGAAATGGTTTAGTGCAAAAAATCAGTTAATGAAGAAGGAGGTTCGGTAAATATTGCTTATGAAGAGGTTGCTAAGGCATGGGTTGGGAGTTCTCCTGTTCGCATTACTGGCAATGCTGCCCGCAGTGTTCGTCCCGGCAGAAGCAAGCGCCGCAGGGACTACCAGCCTTACCATCACAAAGCTTGCTTCAGACGGTACGACTGTTCTTGCTGAAGAAACCGTGACCTATGATTGGTTAATGGATAATTTACCTGTAATGGGTGATGGGAGCACTCACTACTATCACCAGGGTCCGGTATTTATTGACGACCCTGATGAAGAGATACAGGAGGCGCTCCGTTGGAACCCTGAGGAAGATACCAACGTCGAGACAAAAGATATGGGCGCTGTGATGGGTACCAACGTGAAAGACCTCTGCGAGTTAGTTGGAGGTATGGAAGATGGCGACACGTTACAAATAAAAGCGAGCGATGGTTTCAAAAAATCGTTTGCCTATAAAAATGTTTACGAGTATTCAGACCGTGAGGGTCCTATGGTGGTTTGCTGGTATAAGGACGGCGAGTATCCGGATGGTGGTTACAATGACGGCATGCGGCTGGTCTGGTTTGCCGACACCTCGGTCAACCCCTGGGAATATCATGTTTTCGGCAACTGGGATTGGCACGAGGCTGCGGCTCCCGAATACTGGTACTATTACCAGGGTGAGTATCCCACTACCACCGGTCTTTCGGTACAGTTCGTCTCCGAGTTGATAATCTACAGCACGCAGGCCCCGCCGGCCGCCCCGGCAGCGGCTTTCACCGCTGATAAAACCTCGGGCAATGCTCCACTTACAGTTCAATTTAACGACCAGTCAACCAACGCACCGACATCTTGGGCCTGGGATTTCAATAATGATGGCACGGTGGACTCTACCGACCAGAGCCCGTCCCATGAGTACAGTGCCGCCGGCACTTACTCAGTCAAGCTCACTGTGACCAATGCCGCCGGCAGTGACGATGAGGTGAAGACCGGTTATATTACCGTAAGTGAGCCGTCGACAATTGATGTTCTCTACGATGGGACAGTCACTCTGACACCAGGTGAGACCTTTGACGTGACCGCCTACAACTCAGGGGTAGCTTATACTGTAAACAAGACAACACCGCTCGGGGCGCTTCATGCAGCCGCAACTGCTAATGGCTTCACCTTTGGTGTCACCGACAAGAATTACGGAGCATCAGGTGCTCTCCTTTTAGACAATGTAGGAAACTATATCCGCAAAGCTCCAGGATACTGGTACGCTTATGTTAACGACGTCTATAAAGATGGTTACAACAATGCAGCGGCTGCCCTGAACTTGATGGAAATTGTTCATGGTGACAGGATTGAGTTCTACTATGCTGCCGGTATTTCTGACCCGGCTAACCTCGATGCCGTGAAGACAGCGGCTACCGCCGCAGTGAAAACCGTTGTCTCCACAGGAGTTACGCCAACCGATTGGACTCTTCAACTCTCCGGGGCAAAGGAGCAGTCCATTAACAAGGCCTACTTCGAGGACGGTCTTGCCTGTTCATCTTCGGGTCACCAGGTGTTCTGGACCGACGGTGATGGTAATGTCTGGGGAGGCGTGCCGCTCTGGTTGCTTGTGGCCATGGTTGATGACGACCCGGATGTTGGACCTGACCATTTCAACTTTAACGACGACCTTGCCAGCCAGAACTACGAAGTTAATGTTATAGCCGGCGACGGGTGGTCGGCTACCCTTGACAGTGCTTCGATCGCCCGCAACGATGGATATATCATTGCTAACACATTAAATGGAGAACCCCTGCCGCTCAAGACCGAATCGGGAAAAGACTGCTGGCCGCTTTATCTGAAAGGTTCAGCTGTTTTTGGCGGACAACAGGTGGGTAATATTGTACGAATTGAGCTGTCTGGCCTTCCCGGCCCATCCGAAGGATGGACCCTGGAGATGCTAGGAGAAGTAGGGGATACCATCACCCAGGAGGAGTTTGAAGCTGGGCTTGCCTGCACGGGCTCAGACCATTACAGGGAATGGACCGATATTGACGGCAACATCTGGTCCGGCGTGCCCCTTTGGGTGCTCTTAGGTGCGGTGGACGATATCGAGACAAGCAGCCACTGGACTTTCAACGATGCTCTGGCTGCCGGTTACACGGTGAATATGGTTGCAGAAGATGGTTATACCAAGAATTTTGCCGGCACGGATGTAGCAAAAAGTGATAACTATATCGTAGCAAACAAGATGAACGGTGCACCGCTTACCGAGTCATGGCCTCTGCGCCTGGTTGGTGCCGGTGTTATAAAAGATGATGGATCCCTCGGTGGCCGCGCCGTCGGCAACATTGTAAAAATAGAAATACCCGAGCTAAAAACACCGCCGGCTGAGACCGGATATTGGAACCTTGCTCTGACCGGCAAGATCAGTGATGTCATTTCGCAGGCTGAGTTTGAGGCTGGTCTTGCATGCCCAAATTCCGGCCACCTTGTAGAATGGACTGATATTGAAGGTAATGTCTGGTCGGGTATTCCTCTTTGGTTCCTGACAGGCTGGATAGATGACCGACAGCCACACAATTACAATTCTAATCAGGCCATGGCCGGTTACTCAGTCCTGGTGAAAGCCGGAGACGGCTACACCAAAGAGTTTAACAGCACGGATGTAGCCTGGAGCAACGACTATATCATTGCGAATAAATGCAACGGCGAACCATTAACCGAGTCATGGCCACTGCGTTTGGTCGGCGCGGGTGTAGCTAAAGATGATGGATCCCTTAGTGGTACCAGCGTTGGGAATATCGTTGAGATTGAACTAACGTCTTTTGAAACTGTCCTTCCCGTACCTGAAGTCCGCGTCATCAAGTACGCTGAAGATGGCACTACCATCCTTAACGAGGTGACGGTCGATTATCTATGGATGCAGGAAAACCTCGACGTGATTGGAGACGGGACAACAGAGTACCGCTACGAGGCAATCACGAATAACCCGGATGATGTATGGGATGCTGCTGAGACATATCCTGGCGGTTACAAGATAGTAAATTCCGTGAAGGGTACCCGTATCAAGGATCTTTGTGATCGTGTGGGCGGCATGGGAGCAGGAACAGAAATAGTACTGGTTGCAAAAGACGGTTATGAGACTAGGCTTCCCTATTCCTCCATATATACCAACCCAGCGGTGCAAGTACGCCAGGGAGATGCTATTCTGGCCTGGTGGGGTGACGGAAAATACGTACCCAATTATGCAGATGGTATGCGTTTATTCTTTACCCCTGGCGGGGACAACGTTTACGGCCAATGGGATATGCACGAAACACTTCCGTCAAACTACTGGCACTACTATTACAGCGATGGTGTCCAGTATCCTTCTTGTGCCGGCTTAGCAGCAAAGTGGATTACAGAAATCAAGATATACTCCGCACCTGAGAGTGATTGGACCCTAGAACTCGATGGCCAGGATATCGGGGGTATCGACTATGATGTAAGCAAAACCTATTTCGAACAGGCTCTCGCCTGTCAGTTCGGCGCTAACCACAAGGCAACCTACACTGATGCTCAGGGCCAGGTCTGGGAAGGCATGCCTCTGTGGTTCCTCGTTGGATTCGTCGATGACGCTGACCAGCATTCCGATAGCGCCTTTAATGAGGAACTGGCTGAAGACGGATACCAGGTGGTGATAACCGCGGCCGACGGCAAGTCGGTAGCCATCAATAGCGTGGATATGATCCGGAGTGGGGACTACATTATTGCTAATTCTCTGAATGGAGCGCCCATACCTGAGTCCGATAGCAACTGGCCGCTCCGGCTCGTTGGATCGGCTATCAGTAGGGCAACATCGATATCACAAATTGTAAGCATCAAGTTAGTTGCCGATAGTGAGGAGAGCGATGGCAAAGGCGGAAGTGGCCGCGGTGGTAATGGTTCTGCAGGCTCTATCAGTATAACTACCTACTCAAAGCCATTTGTTGATATCCTGGGGCATTGGGCCCAGAAGGATATAGAATTAATGGCCAGTAAAAATATTGTTAAAGGGGTGGGGGACAGTACTTTTTTACCTGATAACAATATTAGCCGAGCGGAATTTGCTTCATTGCTGGTACGTGCCCTGGACATCAACGAGGCTCACCCGGTACAAGGACAGTTCGCAGATGTGGTTCCAGGGGAGTGGTACTACGGCAGTGTGGAAGCCGCAGCTGCAGCAGGCCTGGTAAAAGGGCTTGGTGACAATCAATACGCTCCTATGGATTTGATTACCCGTGAGCAGATGGCGGTGATGATCGTCCGCGCTTTAGCTTATTCCGGTGTAAACACAAACTTAGCCGCCGGAGAACAGGAACAGTTGCTGGCAGGCTTCAGTGACAAGGATCAAATAAGCGCTTGGAGTGCTGTATACCTTGCCCAAGCTGTTAAAGCAGGCTTGATTAACGGCACCACTTCCACCACAATGGAGCCGGAGTCTAACGCCAGCCGTGCCCAGGCCACCGTGATGATTAAGCGGATGATGGTAAAAGCTTGGCGGTTGTAAATAAGTCATAAACTATAAGAATAATACCCGGAGTAATCTCGGTATTTTACTCTGGGTATTATTTTTACACAATCTAATTTTTCTTTTTGTCTTTACTCTACAGCAAGTTTTAAATAACGATAAAACCTTGCTTACGCTTAATCGTTGAAAATTGAGATTGAGAAATACTGCGGAATCGTCCCTCTGATTTTGCAGTAACGGTTTAGGAGGTTAACTGAATTGGACGCTATCATAGTCGACAATCTCAGTTATAGATATCAGCCCTCAGGAGAACAGATATTGAAAAATATCAGCTTTAACATAAAACAGGGGGAGAGCGTGGCAATTTTCGGCCTCAGCGGGTGCGGCAAGAGCACACTGTGTCTATGTCTTGGTGGCATTATCCCCCATTACCTGGGGGGCGAGCTGACCGGCAGGGTGCAGGTAAGCGGAAAGGACATCAAAGATCACAAAGTGGCCCAGCTGGCGCTGGAGGTAGGACTTGTATTCCAGGATCCCGACACGCAGCTTTTTTTACCCACTGTGGAGGATGAAATCGCTTTTGCCCCTGAGAACTTATGTTTGCCGCCAGAAGAGGTTGGCCGGCGCGTTAATGATATTATCAATTTGTTAGGCCTCGATGATTTCAGACAAAGGAGCCCAGGCCAGTTATCCGGGGGCCAGAAGTACCTGGTAGCCCTGGGGGCGGTTTTAGCTCTGGAGCCCGGCATCCTGGTGCTGGACGAGGTAATGGCTCAGCTGGACTCTGCGGGCAAAAGGAAAATTAAAAATATTTTGTTTAATTTACGCTGTGCCGGCAAAACCATTGTGATCGTTGAGCATGATCAGGAAATCTTTTCAATTGCTGATCGGATCCTGGTGCTGGAGGAGGGGGCCTTGATCCGGGATGGGCTGGCCTCGGAGTTACTGGCGGACGAGGACTTCCTGACCCGGCATAAATTGCTGTTTTAAAAAACATATGTGTTTCAAGGGGCGGGCCTGACTAAGGAGCCTTTTGCAACAAGGGTGTTCAGGCATAAGTAATATACAGTGGTTTAATTGGTGTCCTGACTTATTATGTCTGTTTGATAAAGCATTTTTTAGATAATAGATATTAACGCTGCTGTGTTGCATCAGTGGGGATGAAAATAATAAGATCCCATACTGTTGTCTAGTAGCATTAGTATAAAATATATATCTGAAGTAATTAGGTAGAATCATATGGCTTTTATGGATTTAGTTAACGTCTCTTACAGCTACCCTGGTCAAAAAAAGACTATTTTACGAGACATCAATTTAAGCATCTGGAATAAAGGTTGTATCGCGGTAGCGGGTTCAAACGGCTGCGGTAAAACCACTCTTTCCAAACTGCTGATTGGAATATTGACACCTGTAACCGGGTTCGTTAATTTAAACGGACAACCGCTTGCCTCCCTGACCCTGCCCCAGATTGGCCGCCGTATCGGTTATGTTTTTCAAAACCCGGACAGGCAGTTTTTTTGTGCGACAGTGGAGGAAGAGATCAGCTTTGGCCTGCAAAACCTGGGCCTGCCCGCTGACCGGGTGTTGCAGAAAGTCATGGCTATTTTGGACTATTTTGAGCTGACCCGGTATGCCCGGACCTTTCCCCTGGCCTTAAGCGCAGGGGAAAAAAGACGTCTGGCGATTGCGGCGGTTTTGGCTTTAGAGCCGGAGTTGCTGGTCCTTGACGAGCCGACGGCTGGCCTGGACCCTTATCGCAAGAGACTGCTCGGCGATTATCTGGAGAAGCTTATTACTGCCAATCGGGGAGTGGTGCTAATTAGTCATGACCAGCGCTTCATGGACAGGTACGCGAACAGGTTGATCAGGCTTGAAGAGGGACAGATTGTAGAGCAACTGGGGGCATGACCATGAATAAGCTTGACCCCAGGACCAAAATAGTAATGATTTTATGCCTGTCGACCCTGGCTGTGGTTTTAAACACCCCATGGGCGTTGCTGCTATTATTCATCTTTACCCTTTTGATGGTATTTACATTTCGTATAAACATTTTCGAAAACGTGCTCAAGTTATGGAAGTTATTTCCTTTGCTGTTGCTAATGCTTATTGTTCAGAGCGTATTTGCAGCAGGCGGGGAAGTCCTGTTTTCCTATCAAGGCATCGATATCCTGACCACAAACGGCATTAATTCAGCTCTTTGTATTTTATTTAGGATGCTGATCTTGTTTGGCTCAGCGCTGCTGATCATGACCAGCAGCACTAAAGACTATGTTCTGGCCCTGGTGCAGTTAAAAGTGCCTTATGAGATCGCGTTTATGGTCATGGTGGCCTTTCGCTTCCTGCCTGTTTTTCTGGAAGAAACAAAAGATACTCTGATTGCGGTACAGCTCCGGGGTGTTGATCTGAAAAAAATAGCCTGGGGAGATAAAATAAAGTTTTATACACATTTTTTTATCCCCTTGCTTAGCAGCGTGATGTTCAAGGCGCGGCAGTTGGCCGTTACCATGGAGGCAAGGGCATTTAGACTTTATCCCAGGCGGACTTACTTGCATGTTTTGCAATACAGTATTTGGGATTATTGCGTAATTGTGTCATTCTTATTAACAACACTAGCCCTGCTGGTTTATGTTTTTCTTGGAGATTTTAATACTCTTTCTATTGACCGCCTTTTAGTCTAGAAAATTTTACCGGTAGATGCCGGTGTTTTATTGAGCTAAATTCACTGATGAACAGAATGCAAAAAAAATTATTAACCATTTCATCCTGATAGGTTGTTCTAGTAGACAACAAGGAGTGATTCAATTTTAATGAAAGTATTCTCAGTTTTCGGCCCGACCAGGTCTGGGAAAACCGCAACTATTGAAAAAATTATCGGAGAGCTAAAAAGAAGAGGAAAGCGGGTCGGCTCAGTTAAGAATATTCATTTCGAAAAATTCTGTCTTGATGATGAAGGTACTAACACCTGGCGGCATAAAGCGGCCGGCTCGGAGATGGTGGTGGCCAGGGGGTTGGCAGAGACAGATGTGCTGGTGCCGCGGCAGCTGGGGATAGACCGGATTCTTGGTTTTTTTAACCACGAATATGATTATGTGATTGTTGAGGGCGTAGCCGACACCATTTTGCCGAAAGTGCTCTGTGCCGGCAATCTAGAGGACTTGGAAAGCCGGCTCAACGATCTGGTGTTTATGATCTCCGGCTGTATTTCCAACCAATTGACGGAATACAAGGGTATTCCTGTATTAAACGGAGTAACGGCTGTAGAGAAATTGGTCGACCTAATTGAGGATCAGGTGTCAGAGGTGATGCCTTTTGTTTACGGGCTGGAGCAATGCCGGGGCTGTGGCAGCGACTGTCGGGGTTTTGTGGTGCGGACTTTAAAAAAAGAGAGAGTCCGAGAAGACTGTGTTTATGTAAAGAATATTGTGTCAGTGATGATTGGCCAGAGGGAGTTAAAAATTGATTCATTATTTGAGAGAAAGTTAAAAAGTATAATTGAAGACTTTGTATTTCGGTTAGATAGTTATAATCCAAATGATGAAATACAAATTACCATAAGAAAGCAATAACATGCTATTAAATAATCAGAATTAAGGAAGTAACCATGGTGGATTTAAACGGTAAGCTAGAAAGAGCACTAGAAGTGAAGATTATATCTCTGGAAAGGAAATATAGTAAGCGTAACAATGTTTATCTCGCTGAAGTAATTACCAGTCACAACATAATCAAAAAGTTTATTGTCAAGGAATATGAAGGCCAGTCGGCAGGAAATGAAATCTTCATTTTGCATATGTTGAAACAGCACGGGCTGAGAGTTCCTCAAATAACATGGTATGATAATAAAATTTTGGTTATGGAGTATATTCACGGCTTACTATTAGCTGAATTGCTGGTAGATCAGGGTCCAGATCAGGAATTATGGGTTAATGCGCTTGCAGGGTGGCTTCACGAACTGCATGGCTGTATGAAGATATATAAAAAGAATCCATTTGAACAAACTTGTTTATGTATGGCCGATTTAAATTTGCGTAATTTTATTTTTGATAGCCGGGTATTTTATGGTATTGACTTTGAAGATGTATGTTTTTATCCACCGGAAAGGGATTTGGGAGTGATTTGTGCGTTCATTCTTAATAATGACCCGATGTTTACTAGTTGGAAATATAGTATCTGTAGTTCATTGATTAGTTGCTATGATAAAATGTTCGATGATGAGTCTGTATCTAGACTCAATCCAGGTTTAATATGGTATTATTTAATTGAAGAGCTTAAAGCAGCGGCAGAACGGAGAGAACCGCAGCGCGAATTGTTAAATGCTTATATAAAAGAATTAAATTATAATAGTATATTCAATTATTGAATATATGCATGCCTGAAATCATCCGGTCATGCAATCTATTTCATTGGTTTGACAAATTGTTGCATAAATTATTATATTTTGATAGAATAAATCACTAAAATCATTGGGGGTGAATATTATGGCTGAAGCAAAAATATTTGTCCGTGAGCGGCGCAAGGTGGGGGAAAAGGAGAAGCAACCGCGCTATTTTGTGGTGGCTGTGGCAGGTGTGGACCTCAAAATCAAGGCCAAGCATATACGGAAGATGGAAATAGAGGAGATCGCCAGTGTCATCGGAGCAGACGTTATATACCTGCAGGCCGGAAAAGACAACAAGGAAAATGACCTTGATGAAGACGACGATGATTAGAAAAGAAGGTTAGAATATGGCATTAATCCGTGAAAAGGATAGTAAAAGGCTACATGTTAAAAGCAAGCTGATGGGTGAGTCCCTGGTAGGAAAAACATTTTTACAAAGCCTGGAATACGGAGAACCATTTAGAATCTTGCCCGACGTAAGTGTGCTTAAAATTGGCGGCCAGAGTATTACCGACATGGGGGCTAAGGCTGTCCTGCCCATTATTAATGAGATTATCGAAAACGCCGGACAACACAAAATGATCATTGCGACCGGTGGTGGAACCCGCTCCAGACACGTTTATGCCATCGCCATGGAACTGGGGATGCCAACGGGGATAATATCAAAGCTAGGCCAGAGCATATCCGAGCAAAATGCCCTGATGCTGAGCGCGCTCCTGATTTCGCACGGGGGGATCAAGGTCGGGCACGAGGATATTCCCAAACTGGGGGCCTATTTTAATCAGGGTTGCATTCCGGTGATCCACGGTATGCCGCCATATGGGTTCTGGGAGCACCCGCCGGAGGAAGGCCGCATTCCCAGCAACCGCACCGATGTCGGAACGTTTTTACTTGCCGAGGTGATCGGTGCCAGGCAGTGTATTTTTGTCAAAGACGTTGATGGTTTGTATACGGATAATCCAAAAGTCGACCCGGACGCCGAATTCATTCCAAAGATCGGCGCAAAGGAGCTGCTGGACAGAGACCAGGACGACCTGGTTGTGGAAAGGGTTGTGCTGGAGCTGCTCACCCGTGCCCAGAACATGAAGCAGCTGCAAGTAATCAACGGCACTAAAGAAGGCAATATTACCAGAGCCTTAAATGGCGAGCATGTCGGGACGATTATTTACAAAGACGTATAGTTTACAGCTCGATTTGTATTTATAAACTTATCATGAGCCGGAGATAATCCCTCACCCTTGTGGGGGATTTTTCGTCTAAAAAGCATTTGTCTGTATTAAGTTGTGTCGATTGTTATGCGGAACCTATTTTAATAATCTGCCATATTATACAACACCATTAATATCAGATTTGGCAGGAGGGAATAATAGGTGACGTATAGCGTTCAGGCGGGAGAGACCCTTTTTACTATCGCAAAAAAATTTTCTATAACCTTAGACACCTTATTTGCTGCAAACCCCCAGATTGAAAACCCGGATCTAATCCTCCCAGGCCAGGTAATCAATATTCCGATTCAGGTTGAGGAACCGGCACCGGCGCCAGCTCCACCCGGTGGTGGATATGAAAAAGAACCGGGCATCCCGGGAAAAAAACCCTTACATGTTGTTGACGTTACCTGGGATGGCAAGGGGAAAAAAGGTTCAAATGTAATACCAAAAAAACCTACTTTAACAATACAGTTTGATAAAAACGTGGTAAATGATACAGTATGGGAAAATAATAGAAAAAGCATATCCCTTTTATCACGCAGCAAGAAAATACCCATTTATATAACCAGGATTAGGGACACCGTTGATTTTTCAATGAGGAATAACATATTTGTTCAGCCTGTAAACCCTCTAAGCCCCGGTACTGCATATACCTTAAGGGTATCACCGAAATTGAAATCAAAAACCGGTGTCACCCTCGGGAGCAGTACAGATGGCTATGGTTATTCAATCGAACTCCGGACGGAAAGATAGTTTTTAAACCCGGGCAAAAAAAATCCGGCTATTGGAAGCCGGTAGGTACGGAGAGAGGAAAAGTTATTTACTTGTAAAATTAGAATCACCAAAACAAAAAGCTTTATCCCCATGCAAAAAGGATAAAGCTTTATAACCTGATAAATCGACCTTTCTCCTTTCCAACATGGGAGGCATACCAGTTTCCCGGTGTACCCTAACGGCCAGCAACCATACCTTTAGGCTTAGGTTTAACTGGCTCGGAGAACTATTTATTTAGATTTTTATAACTTCTACGTACCCTTCTAAATTCCTGCTTATAGATAATTTTTTTTTTAATTTTTTAACTGTTAGGTTAAAACCACAGGGACCTTTCACCGTTATTGAAAATGATTATAACAACATATTTTAATATGCAGCAAAAAAACCCGGCTTAGTTAAGTCGGGTTGAGTTTTCTGTATAGTTTGATGTCCTGTTTTCGGTTGTTTTTTTGAACATCCAAACTAATCTCTAGATGATTACTATACTTACTGGATCAAGCGCTTCTGCCGCACTGTCACTGTTATATCTGTAGAGTAGACTCATCAGTGGTTGGCGGAAGACTATTTTTATACAATGTGAGGATATTGTCAACATGTGTCGACAACAAAGTTTTTACATAAAGTAAAGAAGGAATTTATAATATTTTGAAGAACTTATTGAGAAGAAAACCTTTTATTTAAATTTAATAATGATCCGAGTCTCTTAGCCTGTGGCGTTTTGGCTATGGCGGGAGACCGTTGGGCCGATCCGGAAACGGATAAGCCTCCCATTGCGGAAAGGATAGTATGAAGGATTGTACACACCGGGCTGGCGTGCTTTTTTTCCCCTGCCCGGTTTTTTTGTCTATATTAGTTAATCGGAGAATGGTATGAATACGAGCTTGAAAAGTGTTTGGTTAAAGCAGGCGGTACTGATTTTGGCGCCCGTTATTGCTATAGGTTTGACCTTATTCGTTGGGCGTTATTCTATAAGTGTTACGGAGGTGCTCCGTGCGGTTTTTCCAAATAGCGGCCTCTTCGAGGAAACCTCCCGTGAGGTAAACACCGTCCTGTGGCAGCTCCGGTTACCCCGGGCTGTGGCTGGAGCCTTTGTTGGCGCGGCCCTTGCTGTGAGCGGCGCCGCCTTTCAGGGAGTCTTCCGCAATCCGCTGGTCAATTCAGGGATCCTGGGCGTCAGCAACGGAGCAGGCTTCGGTGCGTCGTTGGCGATAATATACTTTGGTGGAGGCTACTACAGCTATATCTTTGCGTTTACCTTTGGAATTATGGCCGTGATGCTCAGCTACTTCTCCGGGCGGATTTACGGCTCGACCCCCACCGTCACGCTGGTTCTAGGTGGGGTGGTCGTTTCAGGCTTTTTCGGTGCGCTTACCTCCATACTTAAATACCTGGCGGACCCGTATACTCAGCTTCCCGCCATTACTTACTGGTTCATGGGCAGCCTGGCCTCGGTGAACTACAATCATTTTATCGCTTTTGTGCCGATGACCATCGGCATGGTCATGATCTTTCTGTCGCGCTGGAAGATAAACGCTCTCTCCATGGGGGAGAAGGAGGCACTGGCGCTCGGGGTTGATACTAGATTGTACAAGCTGATGATTATCGGTGGCGCCACGCTGGCGACTGCCTCCGGCGTGTGCATCAGCGGCGTCATCGGTTGGATCGGACTTGTCATCCCCCATATCGGCAGGATGATTGTGGGCAACGATAACACCCGGCTCATCCCCGTGAGTATGTCGCTCGGCGCCTGCTATTTGGTGCTTATGGATATGCTGGCGCGGAACATCAGCGCTTCAGAGATACCTATCGGCATCCTCACCTCCCTGATCGGCACACCATTTTTTGTCTACCTCCTGAAAAAGACTAAGGGGGGAGGCTGGAGATGAGTGAGCTTCTGGGAGTTGAAAAAGTCTCCTTTTCCTATCCCGGCAAGGACGTGTTGAAAGATATATCCTTGACCCTTAACACCGGTGAGATCCTCTGTCTCATGGGGCCAAACGGCTGCGGCAAAACTACCCTTATAGATAATATCATGGCCATCCACCGTCCCCAGGCGGGCCGGATCCTGCTCTTGGGCAGGCCCATCAGCGAGTATAAGCGTCATATGCTGGCGCGGAACATCGCGTATGTCCCGCAGATCCACGACATCACCTTTCCCTATACCGTTAAAGAGGTGGTGATGATGGGGCGTACCGCCTATACAGGCATCTTCGGCGAGCCATCAGCGGAGGATGAACAGATCTGCATGGAAGCACTCAGGAAGGTGGGAGCAGCGCAGTTTGCCGGTAAGCCCTACAGCCGTCTTTCGGGCGGCGAGGTGAAGATGGTGCTTCTGGCTAGGGCGCTTGGACAGCGCGCACCTATGATCATTATGGACGAGCCTACCGCTCACCTCGATTTTAAAAACGAGCTTAAATTTCTGGAGATGATCGTTGAGCTATGCCGGAAGGAGGAGATAGCGATCTTAATGGTTACCCACGCGCCTGCCCATGCCCTTTATTTCGAGTCCAAGGGGATGAAGATAAAGGCGGCCATGATGCATAATGGCGTAATGGCGGCTTACGGCGCGCCATGTGAAGTGGTTACGCAGGAAAATATCGCGCGGGTGTACGGAGTAAAAGCAAGGATCGATGTGATCAGAGATGAAGAGGGTCGAGAAATGAAAGCAGTGACACTTTTTGAAACAATTAAGGGGTAAAGATGAAAAGCTACGCAAAAAAAATAAGCATATTAATTTTGATAGTGGTGCTCCTGTCCTTGCTCTGCTCCTGTGGCGGGCAGACGGACACGGTCAAGACCATCAGAGTTACGGACTGTGTTGGAAGAAGCATAGATGTTCCAGATCAGCCACAATCTATAGCCACCCTTGATCCCTTTGCGGGCCAGGCGGTGATCATGTACGGGGCTGGCGACAGAATGACCGCCACCGTCGGCGGTGTGAAGCGGGACCTGCTGTTGCAGCGGGTATGTCCCTCCCTAGCGGCCGCCGCGGTGGTCAAGGAGGAGGGATCGGTCAACGCTGAGGCGGTGATGGCTATGGGCATAGACCTAATGTTTATCAAGAGCGACTTGTACTACAGCAACATCGAGCGGGAAAAACTCGATGCCCTGGGGATACCCTATCTGGTCATTGAGTACAGCAGCATTGAGTCACAGCGCGCGGCGTTCGCGGTCATTGGTGAGGCTTTGGGTCAGACTGAGAAAGCAGAGGTGATGGAGGATTACTACCAGGGTGTTGTTGAAAAAGTTTCTCAGCGGGTGAGCGAGATCCCGCAGCCGGCCCGTCCAAGCCTGTACCACTCCACCAGTGAGGCGCTGCGCACCGATACCGAGGGCAGCCTCGGTGCCGAGTGGGTTGGGTTTACCGGGGTGAAAAATGTTTCACTGGGCGGGGAGCTGGTCTTCAACGAGAAGAATTACTATACTACCTTAGAGCAGATCTTCGTCTGGGACCCCGACGTGATCATCTGCAACGAAAGCGGCGTGGCGGACTACATGCTGAACAGCAAAAAGTGGCAGGGGTTGCGCGCTGTGCAGGAGGGCAGGGTGTACCAGGTGCCGATCGGCGCTTCACGCTGGGGCCACGACAGCAGTGTAGAAACGCCTCTGGCCATCCTGTGGCTGGCGAAAACGCTGTACCCGGACAGTTTTGCGGATGTCGACCTGAGATCGGAGATGGATTGGTTTTACAAAACGTTTTATCAATATGACCTTACGGGTGCGGAAGCTGATCTAATACTTTCAGGCAAGGGAATTAGGAGTCCCGGTGTGGGGGTTTCGGCGGAGCAATAATTTTATAAGGGGGAATGATAATGTGGATTAAAAAGAAAAGTCAAGCGATATCGATGATCTTTCTTGTGGCGATGCTGGTGATGATGCTCTTGGCTCCGGCCTATGCCGCAGAAGTTTCTCTTGTTGGCGTTGCGGTAAACTCGAATACCTATCCAGTGACCGGGGACAGTGTGGCGATCGGCGAGTCTTTCAGCGCTGGTGATCAACCCAGGTTTATTCTTAATTTCAGCCATAATGTGAGCAATGCGCTCGATGACAACTTGGCCCGGCTGTCCATGGTTAAGATCCTGCCTGGCGGCGAAGAAAAGATTGAAACAAGCACGTTTGGCGGGCTTACTGACGTGAGTCTGGTAATAAGACCAAGCAGCGGGCTTTCAGATGGCAGCTATAAGATCAAAGTAGCGCAGGGCATTAAGGCGAACGTAGATGTGACCAGCACCGCTTACGAGATCTATTTCAACGTGGGAGGTCAGCAAAATAGCGGAGATATTGGCAAGATAAGCGAAAATGCCCATAAGATAGTCTTCGATATCAAGGGTATTGCCGGGGATACGGAGTATATTGTGACGGTAAGACAAAACAGTCAGATCTTCTATCCCAACAGCGGCAGCACGTTCTTTCTTGAAGCAGGAACTTATACCTATGCAGTGAGCGCTCCAGGTTACGTGACAGTAAACGATAGCTTAACTGTAAGCAAAGATGCCTCCATCCCGATCTCCATGATCGACCATGTTTTAGTCACCTTCAACACTGTGCCTTCCGGCGCCTCTGTACGGGTTAAGGCTGGCCAGAATGAGTTTGTTGATGCCTATGAAGAAAACGTATTCCGGCTTATTCCTGGCATGGAGTATACATATCTCATTGAGGCGGAGGGTTATACCGCAAAAGCGCAGCGGTTCACACCTGTCGCTAATACGGTAAAGACCATTGAGCTTGAAGTGAAAGGCACTATGGATGGCTATGCCGAGCAAGGCAACGGCGGTAACACCCTGACCATGCTGATCCCGGTGGCATCCAAAATCACCGTCAAGGATGAGGACGCCGAGCATTATTACAATGTGATCTCCGGCGCCTTTGACGGGAGCAAAGAAATCGTCTTCGGTTTTACCGTGGGCGCTGGGGTAAACAGTTTTGGCGACGGCTCCAACTTTAAAACAAATAATATGCCCAAAATTGCGATCTACACCAGCTATCAGAAGGGACCGCAGGGTGCTCCGGTGGCGGAGTACAATTCTGGTAACGGAAATCTCAAATATATCGGGTTTAATGCGGATGCGCCTGAAGGCAAGCTGATTACCATTGGCTTGGCGGCGGGAGTGTTGAAGGACGGAACTTATGCTCTTGTGTTCGACAAAGATATCTGTGGCAATAATGTCAACAAGACCCTGGGCAAGGATGTCGTATTTGAGTTCATTGTAGGCAATAGCAGCGGTGGCGGGGCGGTAACTGAGCCGGCTCAACCGGGTGATAGCTCGATTAAACCCGGAGAATTTGCCGATGTAGCGGAAAACAGCTGGTATAAAAACGCTGTGCGCTTTGTTGTGGAAAACGGGCTGTTCAAGGGCACTTCAGACAACACCTTTGACCCCGAAATGTCCATGAACCGGGGTATGTTCGTAACGGTTCTGGGCCGGCTGGCGAAGGTTAACGGTACTTCCGGGAACACCGGCGTCTTTACCGACGTAAAGCCGGGCGCATACTACGCGGGTTATGTGACCTGGGCAGCGGAGAACGGCATAGTGCTGGGCAATGGCGACGGTACCTTTGCCCCCGACAGGAGCATCTCCCGTCAGGAGGCGGCGGTGATCATGTTCCGGTATGCAAAAGCAATGGGTTTTGACATAAGTGCTGCGGCCGGTGGGGCAGCGGGTAAATTCAGCGACGCTTCTCTCGTGGCCACTTGGGCTGCCGACGCCGTAAACTGGGTATTAGAGAAAAAGGTGATCGGCGGCAATGCCGACGGTACCCTTAATCCCGAGGGTACTGCGACCCGGGCGCAGGTAGCCCAGATAATTATGAATTTTGTCATTAACGCGAAAAAATAGGTTTGCCACTAATTATCACGTTTTTTTCGCCTTTGGAGGAAGCCGTGTCCCGCAACGACCGCAGCGGCAGCGGCTAGCAGGGCCGCCACCAGGAGGATGTAGACAGGGCTCCCCGCGTTTTTCTTGATCGTATCGATGGGGATAGAAACGGGTGCGAGAGGCTCCTGTTCAGGTCTCGGTGAAGTAACCTCCGGATCCTCCACTGTAGCTTTCGCGCCCTCTGTTTCGTCCAACTCCTCACGGTTGGCGTCGGGCTCTTCGCTTACATCCACATCTGTTTCCTCCACGATCGCCTTTGTTTCGGTCTGATCGGGGCCGGCTGGAGTGTCGTTAGCGTCGCCGGATTCATTTCCGGCGGCGTTTTCAGGTGATGGCAATTGCGAGGCGGCAGCGGCGACGGCGAACATCCCCGTCCGGTTTACGGATAATAGCTTGTAGCCGTTCGCTTCTGCCGATATAGTCTGAGCTGTCGTCATGTCATCACCCACCGTATAGACAATGGATGCCCCGGGATTAGTGCCGCTTAGGGCGGGT
This sequence comes from Pelotomaculum sp. PtaB.Bin104, assembly GCA_002067205.1. Taxonomy (GTDB): domain Bacteria; phylum Bacillota; class Desulfotomaculia; order Desulfotomaculales; family Pelotomaculaceae; genus MVQL01. Next base: position 43,773 of record MVQL01000210.1, on the reverse strand, counting down.
ATTTGCAGCTCGAACTCTCCCGCCGGCTGCACTTTGAGGTCATGGCTGTATAGTTCAATATTGTAGGCGGCAATCCGGGTGTCCTGCCCGAAAGCATTTTGCAGCGTTTCATAAACTTCATCGGAGTTGGAAAGGGTCTGGACATACAAGACGACATCGTCGGGCACAATGCCCCTGGGGATGAGGGCCTTGATCCCGCTGGCACGGTCGAACAAAATGAGGCTGTCCTCACGCACGATGGACGCATACACTCGGGTCATGGCTTCCTCAAGCTTGCTGATTGCTTCATTGATTGCAATCTGGCTGTCCTTTTCAGTCAGGGCAGACGCAGAATCGATTGCCTCCTTTAGCGCCAGGGTCGCTGCCTCTCCGTATTGACCGGTTTCCGTGCCGGTGTTGGCGGAAGCAGTCTGGTACAGCTCGTTTGCCTCCTGCAGCAAGGTGCGAAGGGTTTCCAAGTCAGCGGCCGGCGATTCGGGGGACTGTGCTTTTTTAAGAGCGGTCTTAAGCTCCAGGAGCATAAGCTGCATGTTTTCTTCCGCTGTGGTCTGGAGCTGCTTTTTGATCGAGGTTTCCGCTTCTTTCTCCAAAGACTCCATGGTCAGTTTCAGCTCAGTTATGTTTTCCAGGTTGTATTTGCCGCTGCTGATCTGCTCTGTGGTGACGCTGTTGAGAAATTCTGCCGCTTCCCTTTTGCCCTCCACCCAGGTGGTCAGGTCGGCGTAGGTTTGTACTGAAAAGCGCATGGGCACCAGGTGAAAATCATAGGCGTAGTCGCCTGTTTTGGGATCCTGGGTGACCCAGTAGCTGGACATGAACTGGTATTCTTGGTTCTTATCTTGTTCGTATTTCTGCTTTTCCTCCGGGGTTTCGGGGTTTTGGATGTAGCCCTTGCCATCCTCGGAGAAAACGAGGGTGATGCCATTGTTAGCCTGCATCCCGCGCTGAAAGGCAAATTCATAGTAGCAGCCCGGCTCGAATTCGAAGCCGCTGATGGGTATGGCCCAGCCTGCGCCGCTGCCGAGATCGTTTTCCTCAGTAAGCCGGCCCGGCGCCCCAGCATAGGAGGAGAAACCTGGAATTTCAATTCCGTTCTTGAACGCGATGAGAAACTGGTAGAGCTTTGGGTTGCGGTCGGTAAAGGCGTACAAGGTATAATTAGAGCCGTCGACTTTTTTCGCGTCTATATAGCTGATGCCATTTTGCACACCCGAGTAAAAAACCGTGCCGGAGCTGTTGTCAAAACGGCTGTTCAGCCAGTAGGTGCCCGTTTCGGTTACGATCACGTAGCCTCTCGGGGTGAACGGGTTTTTGCCCGTGCCCGAAGTGCCGTATTCCCAGGTGGTGGCAAAGGAGTTGATAGACAGTGTTAATGTGAGCATTACGGCAAGGATCGTTGTGGCAATTATTTTATTGAACTTTTTCATAATCTCCTCCTCCGGGCAAGACCAACGGCGAGGCTCGCCTGCATCCAGTGCTTGCTCCACCGGTGAAAGTACCAGGGCTTTGCAGCAAAAAAATATTTAAATAGAATCGAAAGCAAAGGAGCTTTTAAATCATGAGCCTGCGGATCAATAAAACTTGTCTATGCTACGTTGTTTTACTGTTTCTCACCAGCGTTTTCATTTTCACTCCCTTTTCCTACGGAGCGCCCACTTCAGTGGATTATGGGGAAAACCATGGTGATGGCAGCGGTAAGGGCACCGGAACCGGCGAGGGATTAAACGCCGGCATTGCCCTGAACCTCGTTTCCTCCTCTGTGGCCGACGGCGACACGGGTGTGCCGCTAGATCCGGTGATCCAACTCGATTTCAATAAAAACGTCGTCAATGTCACAGTGCTGGAAAACAACTCAAAATGCTTCCACCTGATTGATAACAGTGGTGCTCCTGTGCCGGTAAGCCTCATTTTCCCTGATGACCAGCTGCAAAGTACCTTCAAGAGAAGTGTGTTTATCCTTCCAAAAGAAAACCTGAAGATGAATTCAAAATATGAGCTGGTGGTGGACAGCAACCTGCTCGCCAAGAACAGCACCGGTATAGACAATGCCTACAGCATTACCTTCGAAACGGGCGCCGTGGCCACGGGCGGGCGAAATGAAGCCCTGCTTGAGTTGGGCAATGACATTATCGTATATAACACCGCCCTTGCCAAGACGGAGTATTCCGTGCCGCGTGAAAAAGATGTGCCGAAGCTTGACCAAAAGACTCAGCCTATAGAAAAGCAGCCGCTGGATGTAAATAAGCTATCCTCAATAATCCTAATCGCAATCGCGGCGGTTTTTGTCTGCGCCACCCTGATATTTTTTCTGCAGAAAAGAAAGGGTAAAAATCAAAGTTAGGAATAACGCAGGCATAAGAAAATCATGAGCGCTTTTTTAAACGGTTTTTGCTCTTTATACACTTCTTCAGCAAGAAAGCGCAGGTAGCCCATGATAAGGGATAGCTCATCTTTTTCTATATCATGGCCTGCTGCGGCATAGCGCGCCCGGTAGATATAGCCCAGGACACTGGAAGCGGGTATACCTGGGGGATTAGAATACTTTTTGTTAGCCTGCTCTAAAACCTCATGTGGCGCAAGAGCGTCTATTTTTACACCGTCAAACCGCAGCAACCTGGTTAGACAGAAGTACATATACAGGGCAGCTTTGCGGGAGTCCCTCTGAGTAAGGGCGCGGTGTATTTTCTTTTTATACCACACCCGCCATAGCAGTAGCGCAGCCACCAGGACCAGCAGTGCCAGCGGGATCAGCAACAGCAGGTAGTTGACCCCGTTGCTATGATCTTGGGGTTGAGTGACAACTTCATCCTTTACAGCTTCCGTGTCCTTTAAAAAGAGATATTTGGGGTTTTCAAGCAGGATATCCTGTTTGCCACCGGTGTTCTCCTCGTTTTTGGTGAGGGTATAGAAGCCCGGGGTCACTTCAATAGGGATCCAGCCGATACCGTCCTCGTATATCTCCACCCATGCGTGCGCGGACGAGTCGGGTACATCGAAGGCGATGGATTCCATTTCGGTGTAGATGAGGGTGTCCTGTGCTGAAAGGTAGTAGCCCTCTACATACCGCGCGGGTATGCCGGCCTCGCGCAGGAGCAGGGTGGCCAGGGTGGCGAAATGGATTTCATATCCTTCTTTGTCACGCAAAAAGCCGGCGATGAAGTCATCCTCGGCTGAGGCTGGGACATCTAACGAGTAGGAGAAGCTCTCGGAGAAGTACTTGCGCAGCATGTTGACCACCTGGCGGCGGTTGCTGATTTTCATGGTCTCCAAAGCATCCCCTAAAAAATAGTCTCTGAGTAGTTTGTCCGCGTTAGGCGGGATTTGGAGATAACGGTTGTAGACAAAGCTCCGGTACACTCTTTCAAATTGAACATATTTTGCATATTCAGGGGTGTCCGTGATCCTGTCGGCCAGCAGTGCCGATCTGTCAGCGCCGCCGTAGTCTTCGACAGGGGGCAGGCAGATGTCGAAAGAGTATTGCCGCGCACCCAATAGCCCGCGGCTTAAGATGGCGTCGTCTTTTTGGAAACTGACGCGTTCACTGTTTAAAGACAGGCCGGGCAATGACTCATAGGGCGTGAAAATATACTTGCTGCTCAGGGCGATGTTTTCTATGGTCACCCTGCCCGTCTGCGCTTGCTCCAAAAGGGCAAGATAGGTTCCGAGCTGCAGCTGCGGATAGAAGCGATTATGATGCAGCCACAGGAATATCCCCGTATAATCACCCGAGTATGCGTCTGGGGGCAAGCCGCGCCATTTCCCGTCATCATAGGTACTTCCCGTAAAGCTGCGCAGGTACACCGGGCGCGGCTTTTCCATCGTTACCCGCATTACGGTGTTTTCGGTATACATGACGGTGCCGGCATGCTTCAGATTGCCGAAGGGGAGGGCGTGTATGGTGCTGCCCATGCTATTTTTGTAACGCAAGTCGTCCGCTGAGGAAATAATCTCTTCCTTGAGCTGTTCAGTTTTAGGGGAGGGTACATAGCGGTGCGCCGGAAAAAGCAAAATCAGCACAAAAAAGCATAACAGCGCTACCGCAGCGGACAGAACGATGGCCGGCACGCCGGGAATTCGCCGGAACTGCCGGTACGCTGAGGAAATGTTCTCAGCGCCGGCGACGCAGAAAACAAAAAGGCTCACGCAGCCAAGGATGAGGAAAATAAAGGGCAGCGGTTCCGGCTCGATGCGGAAAGCGACGCCTAAAAGGGGCATCAAGGCCGCAAAAACTGCGGTGACGACAGCAAGGCGCTTGACGACACCAAACACGATGAATGCCGCTGACAGGATGAACGCAGGGGTAATGGCCATAGTGACATGCACAGCCGCATCCATTCCCGATGTTTCAAAGGGTATCACTGAAAAGCCAAGTTGGCTCATTCGGTCAATGATCCCGTTGGCAATAAGCAGATATCCCTCCCACACCGCATCTAGTTTTAAAACATAAAGTGCGGCAATGGGCAAAAGGAGGTAGATGAACACCAGGTGTACGTTTATTTTCTTAAATAGCAGGTACAAAAAGGCGGGGGAAAGCAGGATTAAGGGAAAGAGTATCCCTCCTATATAGGGGATATCTATCATGGAGAGTAAGGAAAACCAGCTGCCTGCGCAGAGTGATAAACACAACAAAAGTTCACTTAACAGTGCCGTTATCGTGCTGGAAGGCCCCGCCGCTGGTTTTTGCAATGTTAATTTAACACAGGAGGTAGTTTCATTTTGCTTCATGGCTATTAATTCACTCTCTATTTTGACGTTAAAGGTTGACAACTAATTGGCCAAAGCTATCGGCCGCAATAGGTACAGTATCCCCATCCGCAACGTTAATGTCCGTGACGCATTTTTCATTGGCAACGACGAGGATAGTCCTGATCGTCTCGCCGGGCAGTGCCTCTGAAACGGCGGTGGTGTCTCGGCATGCGGTGACATAGTAGATAGCCATGCGGCGGTGGGCAAAGCCGCTGTTTGCATAACATTCGAGAGCTAAAAAAGGCTGCGGGTAACCCTGTGCCGAAAGCAAAACGGGAATAAAAGCATCTAGTTCCTCATCGGAGGAAATCTGCTCAGTACGGAAGCGGCCGTCGTCATACCACGCTATATTATGGCTGATTCCTTGCTGCAGAAAAGACAGCGACAGTGAGATGAACACCTCCAGACAGCAGGAAAGAGACCGTTCATCCTCTTCATCACCCACATGCTGCGTTTCTAACAGCAGTACCACAGGATAGTCAAGGGGCAGTCCGAAATCGCGCACGATGAGGTTGTCAGTCTTGGCGGACAGCTTCCAGTGCACCTTTTTTAAATCGTCACCCTGCGCATACTCGTGCAGAGCAAAGATCTCGGTCGGATCTGAGCCGGGTCTGTGCTGAGAATATATATTTCCTTCCTCAGACTCGACACGGTTGTGCATATTGATATTGAATTGCGCCAGGCGCGGATAGACAAGGCAGAATTTTTTTTTGGGAGGATTGACGCCCTGGTAGAACAGCCCGAAAAGGTCATAGACCCTGGCCGCGCGGGTGGATATAATCAGTTTCCCCGCACAAAGGCCGGCAAGGGAAAGGGGAAGTTCCTCCGTAGAATTTTTTCTGATATAGGCGTTTATTTTCAAATCCGTCTTTCTACGCATTAGTTGGGTTTTGATCGAAACCACCCACTCAATTTGCGGTGCTGGGAGGTGGGAACTGTTCTTAATCGTGTAAGTGATGTTTCTTTGGCCCTCCGGCATGATCGTCGCTGGGACACTTAGGTCAAGATGGATCTGCCGCGCGGTATACAGAAGGAGCAAAAGGGAGACGCCGGGTGCGGCGACAGATAACAGCAGCAGCAACAGCGCAAAATGGCTGTTCGACATTATGTATACGAGTGCGAGTATAGCCAGGAGAATGAAATACCCGACGCGTTTCTTCGGCATATCAACCTCCGGTATTTATAGAATGGATGGGGCAGGCACTTCCGCAAGCACTATGTCCAACATCGACACTGCCGTTTCTTTCATGATTTTAGCCTGAGGCTTAAGCACCAGACGATGGCAGCATACGTCTTTGAAAACTACTTTGATATCTTCGGGGATCACAAAATCCCTGTCACTCAAGAAGGCGCATGCCTTCGCCATCTGAGCCAGGGCCAGCACCGCGCGAGGGCTGACTCCCTGTTCAATCAGGGGCATGTTCCTTGTCCTCTCACACAGGGTAACTGCATAGCGGATCACATCATCCGCCACGAAAACCTCCTGTATCTTTGAGCGAAGGATAAGAAAATTTTCTTTTGACAGTGCGGGTTTAATGTTGTTTAAGGGGTTCTCCGTATGGCGGGACTTGATGATGTCGATCTGGTTTTCCAAGTCTGGATAGCCCATGGATAGCCGCACCATAAACCGGTCAAGCTGCGAATTAGGCAGGTTCTGTGTGCCGATACTGCCTGTGGGGTTCTGAGTGGCGATGCAGATAAAGGGATCGGGCAGGGGACGGGTCACGCCGTCCACAGTTGCGCATCCTTCCTCTAGAACTTCCAAAAGAGCAGCCTGGGTCTTGGGGGAGGTGCGGTTTATCTCGTCAGCCAGCAGCATATTACAGAACACAGCGCCAGGCAGGTATTCGAATTTGCCGCTTTGCTTGTTGTACACGCTGTACCCGACGATGTCACTGGCCATAGTATCGGGAGTAAACTGGATCCGTCGGCAATCCAAGCCCATGCTCTTGGAAAAAGCCAGTGCGAGGGTGGTCTTGCCGACGCCGGGGACATCCTCGAGCAGGATATGGCCGCCCGCGAGGACAACCATGAGCACCTTTTCGATGATCTGATCCTTGCCGACGATAGCCTTTTTTACTTCGGATATGATCTGACTGGCCTGTGTGAGCATAAGCTAACCCTCTGCTTTTAATAATTTTTCAAAAAACGCATCAGGTGGATTCAGGTGAAGTGGATTTGGTATATGAAAGCAACGAGTGTTATTTTCTATGGAAATTAAGAAAGCTCTTTCCCAAGCAAGAAAAGAGCTTAATAATTCTTTATTCCTTTCCACAATGGGAGGCGTGCCCGTTTCCAGCCACACCCTATCGGTCCGTTAACCATAGCCATTAGGCCACAGGCAAAAGGACTTGGATATATTTAGTTGTAACTTAAAAGATTTATAAACTATTACAGTGTTGTTTTTCTCCAAAAGAAATAAATCTCCTGCTAAATTTAGATAAATTTCGAAACAGACTCATCTGCTTAGTTCGTTGGCTTGGTCGAGTAGATTAATGGCACTTGCAACAAGTCCTTTACATTAGGACGGAAAGTTAATATTTACTGCCCGGGTAAAAAAAAGATCTGACTATTGTGAGCCGAAAGGTACGGAAACATAATTAAATTTTTTAGGAAATGTTTTTTCAGGCTGTGAAAGCTACTTACTTATTTACATATAACTTTTTCAAAATTAAGAAGGAATTAATAACATTTTGAAGAACTTTTTACATTCAATAAATTATTTATAATATATGTCCGAGTCTTCTAGCCTGCGGCGCCAAAGCTATGGCGGGAGACCATTGGGCCGGTCTGGAAATGGATAAGCCTCCCATAGCGGAAAGGATAGTCTGAAGGATTATATACACCGGGCTAACGCGCTTTTCCGCTGCCCGGTGTATTTGTCTATGACCCGTGTTTAGGAAATGATTATGCTGCTGCGGTGGACTTTGTGAGGGGCAATCTTCAGCGGTGTAGGAAGAAAACGGAAAGTAGAGGAAGCAGCAGATGTTTTAGCGGAGGTATAGGTACTTTATTGTTTTTTCAGCTTGATTAGATGATGATATTCGAGAAAAGGGGAGAGTATAGTGAAGTTGAAAAAGTCACCGGTTATACTTTTATTAACACTGATCATGGTTTTGCAGGGAGTAGTATTGGGTCTGACGGCTTTTGCCGGTACAAACCTACCGAACGTGATTAGTTATGGCGTATATAGTTTTGATCCTAACAGCAACGTTGAGACGACTACTGTTGCCCAAGGAACAGTAGTGTCAACGGGTAATACCGGAGCGATTTATAATGAGCCGCCTTGGCCGACGCTGACAGGTGTACCTTGTTCTTTCAGCGGCAATGTTGGCATCGGGATTAAGTTTGCCACTAACGTAGTTCCGGAGGCTTACTGGACTGCCAACCAGGCCTGTTTTCATATGTATGATGCCTCGAACAACAGCGTCGCCATCAACGTTATAAGAATTGGGACTGTCTACGACGGTAATAATGGAAATAGAAACTACATCTTTATAATCCCCCAGTGTCAGTTGCAGCCCGGAAGCACTTATGAAATCGTTATAGATTCAACGCTTACATCTAATAATACCCAACAAGCCGGCAAAGAGCAGAGAGTTTATTTTACCACCAATGCGCTGCAAGGGGATATGAACGATGACAATACGGTAAATATCCAGGACTTGCTATGGATGACGCAATATATGGGAGAAGCTCTAACCGGAGAATCCCTGCGTGCGGACTTTAACAAAGACGGTGTTGTTAACATCCTTGATTTATTAAAGGTAAAAGCTTTACTAACCTGATAAATTGAGTCTGGCATAGGAAAGCGTTATCCCAATAAATGTAATGCTTTCTGGTGTCCCTTCTACTGTAAACCGACCATCAGTAGAACCGGTAGTTATCGCATTACATTCGCAGTCAGAAAGGATGGCACCAATTAATTCCAGGGGAGCGCTTTTCCTGATGGTGCGTGGCTGCCAACAAAAACTGGGTTTTGGCTATTGAGCCGGACCGTTCCCGACAGTGGGCCTGTATACTATAACCTTACTAACGTATTTTATATTTACACAGGCAATAATATATAGTTTCAAATAATTTACATTTATCGATTGCTGTTTACAGTTGAAATATTTTTAGAAACAGGAGGAGAAAAAATTTTCTTTTGTAGAAAAACGTAACTAAATGTTGCTATAGCCCAATTAAATATTTCCGAGTCCCTTGGCCTGTGGTTATTTTGACTATGGCGTAGGACCAAAGGGTGTAACTGGAAACTGTTACGCCTCCCATTGTGGAAAGGAAAAACGGAAGATATGAGAATAAGCTTTTTCCTTTTTTAACGGGAAAAGGTTTTATTATTTTAAGAAAGAGGTGAGAAGTACTAATAATAAGTAAATTAAATAAGGTTAGTAACTATGTTTTGACAAAAATTTTAGGAACTCTTTTTCTGGCTCTAATCTAAAAATTCTAGTAGGCAGGTTTACTACTCCTTCTGCCTGCTAAGGAGAGGTGCAAATTGAAGTTAAAAAGGGCCCCACTCATTTTTTTCTTAGCACTGATCATGGTTTTGCAGGGCGCGGTGTTGGGCCTGACGGCCTTTGCTGCCGGTACAAATCTACCATACGTTACAGAGTATGGGCTATTCGATTATGTCGACAGCAATACAGTCTCACCCAGCGCCATCGGTACTGTAATAACTACAGGCTGTGATGGTGCCACTTATGTAGAACCTCCGTGGCCTACACTGATCGGTGTACCCCCTGTTTTTGAAAGTAATGTGGTTATCGGGATCAAGTTTGCTGTCAACGTGGCCACCCCTACCTTCTACGATGCCAATATAACCAAGTTTCATATGTATGACGCTTCTAATAATGAAGTAGCTATCAATGTAAAAAGGGCCGGAGACGGCACTAGTACGGATATCAATAGAAACTATCTCTATGTGACCCCGCAAAATGCGCTGCAGCCCTCCACCACCTATAAAATAACTGTGGATCCCACTTTAACGTCAAATAATACCCAGCAAGCCGGTATACAGCAAGAAGTGAGTTTTTCTACCACAGCCGCGCCCGACACCACCGCGCCGTCTGTGAGCAGCAGCGACCCGGTGAACGGTGCTACCGGAGTAGCAATCGACAAAACCGTAGTGATCACCTTCAGCGAAGACATATTAACAGGTGACTCCTACGAACAAATTAGCGTTAAAGACGGCAGCAACAGTGACGTTCCATTTACGAAAAGCATCAGCGGCAGTGTACTGAGCCTTGATCCAAGTGTAAACCTGGGCTACAGCAGCACTTATACCGTGACTGTGCCTGCCGGCGCCGTTAAAGATACTGCAGACAATGATTTAACCGGCGCGTACACCCTTACCTTTACCACCGCCGCGCCTATGGCGGCACCTTTATTGAGCGGTGCCACAACCTCAATCGACGGAAGCGAGGTCATCCTTACCTTCAGTAAGGCGATGGCTGATCCAAGCGCTAATGCCGGACAATTCACCGTCAATGTTAACGGTACACCTAATGTTGTTACAGGTGCTGCGCTAAATGCTGATCCAACGAAGATTGAACTGACGTTAACCACAGCGGTTACCTATGGCCAAGCTGTAACTGTAGCTTATAACGCAGGAACCATTGCTTCGGCAGATGGCGGAGTTTTAGCCAGCTTCAGTGCACAAACTGTCACCAACACTTTACTGGGGCCGGATCAAAGCGCAGCAAGCGCGGCACTTTCGCCAATAGGTTCCAAAACAGCCGGAGCGAGCTTTGCAATAACCATTACAGGTGCTTTAGACACTTCCGGCACCATTTTGAACGGCAGTAACGCAGTTACTGTGACCAATGGCGCAACAGTATTATACAGTGGCAATGTTACATTCACAGCGGGCGGAGCAAGTGTCACGATCCCGGCAAGCTCTACATCTAACAGCATAACCACGGCAGGGACTTATACCTTAACAGTAGCGATTGCCGGGGTTACCCCGCAGCCGACCGTGCCTTTGACGATTACTGCAGCTACGCAAATAGACTCCACACTTACCAGCGCGGCTATCGATCAGGCTTTAGGCAAAGGGGCTACCCGGACGATTACAGTAACGCTGCGAGACAAGTTTGGCAATCCAATACCGAATCTAACTAAAAATTTACGAACAAATGTTGTCATTGCCAACAACTATACATTAATAAACGAATCTTACGTTGTCGATGGAGAAACAATAACTGCTACAGGATTGACTGCAGCAAAATCTGTAACGACAAATGCGAATGGGCAATACACAGTAAGTGTAGTTATGCCAGATGCTATCGATCCGGGTGACGGAGTATCAGTTCAAATAGCGCAAAATAACGGGACGTCATTTTATGGCAGTCCGTTTGCCTACTATGAACCTATTCCAACACCGGTGGTGAGTAGTGCGGCGACTTCGAATGCCACCCATATTATGTTAATCATGGATCAACCCTTGTTAGGAACAGTGGCTGATACTGGGGCCTTTACCATACACGGAGCGGCAACAAATCCGACTGTTACTAATGCTATAGTATCCGGAACCAATGTAACGTTGACCCTGAACGCAGCTATTGGCTATGGAGAAACAATTACGCTGGACTACACCAAGTCAGGCACCAATGATTTGAATAACGGGCCTGCTTCTCAAGTGGCCAACTTCACTAACCAACCGGTCACCAACAATGTGCCTGAACATGCAGAAGCGCCTATTTTTGTCAGTGCAGCTTCCAATGTCCAAGGGAATGTAATTACGGTGACCTTTGATAAGGAAATGGCTGCTCTGCCGGCGGCACCGGATGGTTTTTCTGTTATAGTTGATGGGGTAAATGATGTAGTCACTGCCTTAGCAAATAACACGGATAAAACCAAGATTGAATTGCTCTTAACGACAGCTATAAATTATGGACAGACAGTAACACTTTCTTACAGCCCGGGAACTGTTACAGCCCTCGATGGCGGTATTCTGGCCGGATTTAGCGGTCAAACTGTTGCCAACAATGTAATTCAGGACGGCTACATTACGACGCTGCTTGGTGATGGGACCGCAGATTCTACAGGGGATAACGGACCGGCAGCCTTAGCCAGGATAGCAAAGACCATTTTTGGCTGCACAGTAGTAGATAGTATCGGGAATATCTATATTTCTGATTCATCCAATGGCAAGGTGCGTGAGATTGCCGCGGTTACCCATACCCAGTTCGGGATTAACATGACGGCAGGTAATATTTATACTGTGGCTGGCACCGGGGATACTAGGTGGGGATATAATGTAGCGGATGAAGGAAAACCTGCAACAGTAGCGAGTATAAAAAATGGCGCGAACGGCATTGCCGTTGATGCCGCAGGAAATCTCTATATTGCTGACAGCTACAGCAGCAGGATCCGTGAAGTAGCCAACACAAACCATACCCAATATGGCATTGCCATGGCGTCAGGATGTATATACACTATAGCGGGTGTTGGAGATACAGGCATTAAACCTGGTAATTACACAACTGCTGCTCAGGAAGAAGGAGTAGCTGCGACAACTGCTCACCTAAGCAATCCGAATGCGTTAGTATTTGATGCGGCTGGTAATTTGTATATTAATGATCAAAACAACAACAGGATCAGAAAAATGGATACCAGTGGAATCATCACCACAGTGGCGGGCACAGGAAATGCAAATCCCACTGCCGACAGCGGGCCGGCGACAAGCTTTAACATGAGACCGGAAACCATAGCCTTTGACAGTGCGGGAAATTTATTTATCGGAGACTTATTATGCGGCAGAATTTACAAAATGGACACCAGTGGGAATATCACGACATATGCCGGCATGCTAATCCCGGGGGGCTCTTCTTTTACCACGAAAGATGTGGGCAGCGCGCCTCCTCTCACCGAAGTCGGTTTCAGACCCGCCAATTTGGTATTTGACAGTGCAGACAATTTGTATGTGGCGGAAGGTAACTGGAACCGCGTCAGAAAGATTGGTGTCGATGGTAGTGTCACTTTAGTTGCAGGGTTTGGATATGCAGCCGGTGTAACTAATGTGTTTAATGGAGATAATATTCCGGCTACAACAGCATTGCTGAATGGTGCCTCATCTGCGCCCCTGGACAAATGGGGAAACATGTATATTCTTGACAATCAGTGCATGCGGCTCCGTTTTGTTAAAAATCCACAGGTAGTCGTGGTACCACCTCCTGTTGTGAGCAGCGCAGAAACTATTGATCAGACACATATCGGGCTTACTATGAGCAGGGCACTATTAGGTACTGCAGTAAACCCTGCAGCGTTCACAGTAACGGGAGCAGCTTCAAATCCCACAGTGACCGCAGCGGCGATTTCAGGTACCAGTGTGACCCTGACACTAAGTTCAGCAATTGCTTATCACGAGACAATAACCTTAAGTTATACGAAAACAGGACACGATAGCTCAGCTGGGTATAGCAATCTGACTGCAGTTGATAACTTCACCAATCAGGCTGTAACTAATACTATTGCTGCTTCCTCGGATGCAAATTTAAGCAACCTGACTCTGAGTGAAGGCACCTTAACGCCTGTATTTGATTCGGCAACTAAAAGCTATACCGCCAGTGTCGGTAACAGTGTAACCAGCATCACTGTCACACCGGCAACCAGCGACAGCAACGCCACTGTTACAGTGAACGGTACATCTGCCGCAACTCCGGTAGAGCTAAATGTCGGAGACAATGCGATCACCGTATCGGTCACCTCCCAGGACGGAACAACCACATCGACCTATACGATCACCGTAACGCGCGCGAGGCTCAAGGGAGATGTCAACGGTGACAACAATTGCGACGTACTGGACGTAGTTAAAACCGTTAATATCGTCCTGGTTAAAATCCAACCCACCGCAGATGAGTTTAACGCCGCCGATGTCAACAATGACGGTGTGGTGAACGTGCTTGATGTCGTAAATATTGTCAATATAATCCTGGACATCAGCTAGAAAAGCAGTAATAAGCGTATATAGCTAATGGTTAACTTTCCAACTGCTTAAATAAAAAACAATGGGAGGGTACCTCGAGGTCCCTCCCATTTTTATTAACTTGTTTTAGACAATCTTTATGAAATTTTAAAAAAATAGAGGAAATTGTTTAAGCATAGAGAATTAAATGGATTATGATGTAATATTTGGGGTGCCATCAAAAACAAAAGAAAGAGATAGATCTGAGTCTACCTGCCTACGGCCTTTTGGTTATGGTAACTGACCTGAAGGGTGTGCCTGGAAACGGACACGCCTCCCATTGCGGAAAGGATCGCTACTCTCCTGCATTAATATGCCGGGAGCGGTTTTTCCGTTCCCGGTTTTTTGCATTGAGATATATAAATGCTTGAGAGCTGTCGGGCGGGTGGATTGGCATATTGACGGGAGGTGGTTGAAGGGAACAAACTGTCTCAAGATGGGAGAATGGCGAAATCTTTTGAGAGGAGGATGATTTATGTTTACCGGTGAGAAAACCAAGTTGCGGCAAAAAACCATATTGGTACTGTTTGCACTCATTATCTGCTTAGCTTTTGTGGCTTCGCCCACCGTGGCAATGGCGGAAGAAGAAATACTGACCGAATACACAGGACAAGTGGGATCAGTATTTTATTTGACGCTAACAAATGTAGCAGCGGCCGATATCGAAGTCATTGAAGCGACGGAAACTTACTACTTAAACGTAATAAAAACACCCTATGATGCATCGTCTGCGATCAACTTTGAGATTACGCTCAGCGGTTCCGGTACGAGTGGTTATACAGGCGTACAAGCAGGTACGGCCCCATACATCAAAATATATGACTCAACTAGAACGACTGTAGTCGCTGAGTATAACAACGGAGCGGGCGCTCTGAAATTCATCGGCAGCGTTGACTCCAGCAACGGCGGAGCGGGATCCGTTAATCCTCAACTAGGTACGGTGGTCACAATGGGTCTGGATCCCAATACCCTTGCACCAGGTACTGATTACTATTTGACCATTGAACCTGAACTGAGAAACAAAAGAAACCCTCCAGACTTATTCGGCAAAACCGTTTGGTTCCGTTTTTCAACTTCTGCATCGGCCCCTGTATGGGCTTCTGACGCTGCTCTCGCGGTGAGCGATGTCACCGGCAGTGCGTTTAACGTCTCTTGGCCGGCGGCAAACGGCGCGGATAGTTACAAAGTAGTGGTCAGCAATACCACAGGTGGTATCACCACCGATGCGCTGAATACCACTATCAGTGGCAGCACTTCTTGTGCTGTAAGCGGTTTGACGGCTAATCGCCGCTATGATGTAAAGGTGACGGCTGTCAATGCAGCAGGGGATAGTGCTGAGAGCCTGAAAGGCATGCTTGTTACCACCCCGAACAAATCGCTCTTTACCCTTGCGTCAGGCACAATTGCACAAACCGGGACCCTGGGCAGGTATCTATTCCAGCCGGATGGCGTCAAGGGAATAGGTACAACCTATGAGCAGCCCTATACCTACAGTGAAGCGCTTGATCCTGCTGAAACCAGGTTTTTATGGTATTTGCAGGCAGGTTTTAGCAATACCAATGCCCGGGATCATGTGAACTCCTTCCGGCTGTTCAATTTAACTGATAACCAGGAGATACCTTTAAATTACGACACGAAGATTAATTTTGGTTCCGGTACAACCAGTTGGCCAACTAGTGGAGTAACTGAAAGTGATACTGGAGATACCTTATCGCAATTAATCACCTGCGGTGATTTTAAAGTCTCTAAAATGCAGCCCAGTTCAGTATGGATTCGTTTTGAGCTGGACATCGCTAAGTACCTGGTAGATGGCAAGACTTATGCTATTACCATCGATCCGCAGTTTCATACCGGCGGTGCAAACCCCAATGTTTTAGGCAAGGTATACAGCTTTGTGTTTACCACCAATACTGCTGATACACAGGCTCCCGTATGGGGAAGCGGCGCTCAAATTACCACCGGCGAAATAACTGCCAACAGTATTGCTTTAAGCTGGCCTGCGGCCACTGATGATAGCGCCGTTGCCAAATACAAAATTGCCGTCAGCAAGGACGGCAGCACCGTCAGTAATTTGGAAACTACCGGCACCAGCTACACTGCTACCGGCCTTTCCTCCAAGACCCAGTACAGCTTCACCGTTACAGCCGTGGACGCAGCCCTCAATGAGAGCAGCCCGTTAGCTGCCGTTACGGCCACCACCCTGACCTGTATCCCGGCCTGGCCGGATGATGCTGCCCTGACGGCAGAAGGGGTCATGGCTACCGAATTAATCCTGCGCTGGCCTCAGATAGGCGGCAGCGATCTGACAGGGTACAAAGTATATGTAGACGGGGTGGAGGAAGCCAGCCTTCCCGCCATCCAAAATTACTATGAGCTTTATGGCTTAAACAGTGGACAAAAATACATCCTGTCTGTAAAGCCCATCAATGAGTTGGGACAAACCGGCGAGGCCATAGAAACTATGGTAGTTACACCCGGCGCCGGAGGGTTAACCTTTATCTTTGCCCCTGCAGCCATAGACCAGGGTGAAGCAGGTTATTATCATAACTATGATATCGTTAACCCGGTTGACTTGGATAATTTCAGCCTGGCCTGGAATTTTAGCAACGGCCTGGATAAGAACTTAAGATTCAACCTGGAATGCATTCACCTCATCGATAAGAGTACCGGACAGGAAATAGCCCTGGATTTGGGGACGGAACCTTATTCCGCCACTCTTGAGGGTGTGTTTTATGCCGGAGATTTTAAATACATCAGCACCGGCGGCGGCACTGGCAGTGGCAGTGGTGATGGCAGCGGCGGGGCGGACCTCAATAAGGTACGGATGTTAAAATTTGAGCCCGGGGCTGCTACCCTGGCCAAAATGGCCAAGGGCGCCCAATATGTGCTCGAGATTGACCCGGAATTCACCGCTAACAACGGCACGGCAAAGTTAGGAAAAATCTTTACTTATAACTTTACCACGGCAGTAGATGATACAGAGGCTCCCGTTTGGCCTGACGGCGCCCAAATGACTGCCGGCAAAGTTGGCCCTGAGTCCCTTGTTTTAAGCTGGCCAAAAGCTAATGATAATGTCGGAGTAATCGAATACCAGCTTTACAAAGAGGGTACCACCCCTGAATTAATTAAAACTTTTGACAGTACAACCACTTCCTATAATATGGAAGGTTTAACCCCTGATACCACCTATAATTTTGTTTTTCGGGCCAGAGACGCCAAATCCAATTATACTCCAGACCTGACATTAGCTGTCAAAACTCTCTTAACAGATGCCCAGGCTCCCACCTGGCCGGCGGGCAGCAAGTTGACGGCCGACAATATTTTACCCGATACTCTGGATTTAAGCTGGACGGCGGCCTCCGACAATGTGGACGTTACGGGCTACCGCCTGCTGATAAACGGCAGTGCCGCAGCCGATGTTGACGCAAACACCTTTACTTATCATGCGACGCAGCTTATCCCCGGCACCGCTTATATCTTCAAGGTGGAAGCAAGGGATAAGGCAGGCAATTACAGCACTACCGGCCCGAAGTTGGCGATCAGCACCCTGGAGGGTCAGTCCGATACTACGCCTCCCTATTGGACCAGCGATATTAGGTCAACTTCGCTGGTCGTTGGTTATGACAAAACCTATGTAACCTATAAATGGCCCTGGGCGGCGGACAACGTAGCAGTAGCGGCTTATCTGGTCTACCGTGACGGATCTCAGATTGCTGAAGTGGACGCATATACAAACAGCTGCAATGATACGCTCAATAGAGACAATACCTATCACACCTACTCCGTCTATGCTGTTGACGCTGCGGGCAACAAGAGCCAAGAACTCGCTGCTTCACCTGTATACAGCGGCAGCCCTGATCAAGATATCTATTCACCCGTCTGGCCGGCCGGCACGAACATCACCCTTTCGGAATTTACCGATGAGAGCACTGTGAAAGTGAAATGGACACCGGCCCAGGATAATAAAGCGATTAGAGGTTATGTGGTAGTTAAAGATGGTTTGTGGGTAGAATGGACCGACCGCGGCGCAGCGGACACTCCTACACGCAGTTTTACCGACTGCTTTGTTGTCTATAACCCGAATATTAACCCCACGGGTCATCCGTTAAGCGACTCGGAATTAGTATCCGGTGAAACCTACACCTTCTCGGTCAAGGCTTTTGATACGACGGAGAACTCCTCCAAGGGAGATCCCCAAATAACCTTTGTGATGGGGACCAATCCCACCGCCGGATCCGGGATACCCTTCAGCCTTACCAATGTGGAGAATAGCCGGGGTTCTTTAAATAGTATTACCGGCGCTCTCAACCAGGTTCCGGCGCCCCAGGATCCCGAAAATATCAAGTTCACCTGGGAATTTGACGAACCTCTGGCCGCAGGCTATGAGAGCAAGATTAGCTTAACCAATGCCGCCACAGGCGAAACGGTAGCCCTTGACGCCGCTGATTTCCAATATGCTGAGAGTGGCGGCAAAGGCATTTTAACCCTTGATTTAGCCCGTACCGGTATTAAGCTGGCGGGTAAGACCCAATATGTGGCTAAATTGGGCAAAACACTAGCGGGCCAAAGCGGCAAACAATTAGGATTTGATATTGCCTGGCAGTTTTCTACCGATGTTGCCGACAAAGAAGCTCCACAATGGGTGACAGGCAGCGCTCTGGCTGTTAACTTCATCAAAGCGCCCACAATAGCTACCTTAACCTGGCCTGCCGCCAGCGACAACGTGGCTGTTACGTGTTACCAGGTATACCAAGGGAGCACTTTGCTGACAACCCTGCCTGCCGGGACGCTCACCTATGATGTGGAAGATCTGTCAGTTGACACAGCTTTCAACTTTAAGGTAATAGCAGGGGACTACTTGGAAAACTTAAGTATGCCTTTGTCGAAACCTGCGATAACCCCTGCCGCCGATACCAATGCTCCCGGCTGGCAGAGTGGCGCTGCGTTGACATTCAGCGACATTTATTCGGATAACGTTACGGTGTCCTGGCCGGCTGCCGCCGATGACTATCAGGTAAAGTCATATAAGCTTTATAAAGATAGTTCAAGTGAACCTCTGGCCGAAGTCGCAGCAGATGTGCTCAAATATACCGTTACGGGTTTAGCCGGAGAAACAACCTATAACATTACAGTTAAAGCCTTTGACTATACCGGAAATTCCAAGGATCTTTCAGGTAATGTAAACACTATTGCCGACCTGGTCAATCCCCTTTGGCCCGCAGGCAGCAAGCTGCAGGCCAGGGATATTAAGGATACCTCTGTTACCTTATACTGGGATGCTGCGACCGATAATGTCGGGGTAACAAAGTATAATATCTATCTTAACGAAGAGCTGGTGCAAACCGTGGATGGCGCCACAACCGTGGCCGAAGTTTATGGTTTAAACGGGGCGACGCAATATACCTTCAAGGTAGAAGCCCTGGATTTAAAAGAAAACAAAACCGCAGACAAATTAAGCCTGGAGCAATGGACCGGGCCAAACTCTGCGACCCTTGGCGCTAACTTCCCCTTCAGCTTGGAGAAGCCGCTATCCCATAATCTGAGTGTTGATGCTGCCAATAACACCTTGAACAATGCTGTAGACGGCAGCTTTACTAAAAACAATGTGGCGTTTACCTTTTGCTTTGGTAAAAGACTTGCTGACGGGACCTGGCTAGACAATATTGAGCTAAAGGACAACAGCGGTTCTGTGGTTTATTCCAACTATACCTACCTGGAAACAGCCGGAGAGACCTCCAAATTAAAAATCATAGTTCCATCCAGCCTTGTGTCTAACGGCCAATATGCGCTGACTGTGAAAAAAGACCTGCAGGCGGCTGATGGAACCCTGTTGGGACGTAACTTCATCTGGACCTTTAATGTGTCGGTAGGCCCGTACGGAGTAACCGATATTGCGGCCGGCTATAATTCTTACAGCGCACGGGAGCTGCCGTCCGACCGTTTCTACCTGATGCTGAAAGATGACGGCAGTGTCTGGACCTGGGGCAATAATGACTATGGCACCCTCGGTGACGGCACTTATGACAGCAGAAACATCCCCGTCAAAGTGGAGAGCTTAAGCGGTATAACTGCTGTGGAAGCCGGACGGGATAGCTGCTTTGCCCTGGATCAAGACGGTGCCGTCTGGGCGTGGGGCTCCAATGAAGACGCGCAGTTAGGCAGAGGACCGGTGCCAGCGGGGACCGGCGGGCGCTATGGGAACAATACACCGCAAAAAATAGCCGGGCTGCCGCCTATTGAAAAGCTGAGCTATGGTTTTGGCAACGTGGTGGCCCTGGATGTCAACGGCGAGGTGTGGAACTGGGGCTTTGCAACGAAGGATGGATATGATTCGTTCTCAAAGCGCAGCGGAACACCCTTGAAAGTAAGCGGGCTTTCTAATGTGACCGATGTTGCCGCGGGCTATTATGCTTGTGCAGCGGTTACCAGTAATGGTGATGTCTATACCTTTAACGAGGGCAAGACGCCGGTCAAGGTAGAAGGCTTAAGTGAGATTGTAGCTATAGACTCGAAAGTTACAGAGCAAAACAATAAAAACTGGATGGCGCTGAAGGCAGACGGGACGGCCTTCATCTGGGACAACGGCATGGCGCCGGCGCAGGTGGCCAATGCCAGCCTGGTTAAAGCAGTGATTGCCGACGGGCCTTATGTGCTGGGTACCAATGGTCAGGTCAGCAATGTTGACTTTACTACCGGGCCGCCTGCCTTGGGTGCAAGTATCACCAGCTTAAACAATGTGGTGAAACTGGCCAGCTCGGCTCAGGGCGGCCTGGCCCTGCAGACCGACGGCACTGTACTGCAGTTTATCGGTACACAAGCAACCCAGGTGCCAATAAATATGGATCCCGCAGATCCTCCTGTATGGCCGGCCGGCAGTGAACTAAGAATTACCAACCTGGCTGAAACAGGGCTGACTTTGAACTGGGCGAAGCCCGATGCCAATGTTTCCGGCTTTGCCATCATGAAAGATGGGATTAGAATTGCTACAGTTTCCGGTGATGCTTTAAGCTACGATGTTTTAGGCCTCACCAAAGGCCAGAGCTATACCTTCAAAGTGGAAGCCCGCTTTGTAAATAGTGTTTGGTCGACCACCGGCCCATCCGTTAGTCAAACTATGAATGCCTGGAATCCCAGCATGCAAGGCGCAGGAAAGCTGGCGGTGAGCAGCAAGCATACCTTAATGGTTGGCAGCGACGGCAGTGTTTGGTCCTGGGGACAAAATGAATACGGCCAATTGGGTCTTGGTAATAACAACGAGCAGCTTACCCCGGCCAAGATTAACGGTCTGACCGGTATCGTGGCGGTGGCTGTAGGCGATAACCACAGCCTGGCTTTGGATAACAGCGGTAATGTTTGGGCCTGGGGCAAAAACAACCTCTATCAACTCGGTAATGGCAGCACCACCAACAGCAATGTACCGGTAAAGATTATTTCCGGTGGCATTAAAGCCATTTCCGCCGCAGGTGACCATAGTATCGCCTTGAAAAATGACGGCACGGTATTAGGCTGGGGCGCGGACGGTTATGCCACCTACTATTCACTGTCGGGTATAGACGGTCATACGCCTGGCCAGCTTTACTACGGCACGGTTTATGCCAGTGTGCATTACCCCCTAACCGGAGTGAAGGGCATTGCCACTTCCCGTCAATTCAGCGCCTATCTCTTTGATGACGGCAGAATTTGCCGCATCGGCTACTTTGTTGACGAAGTCGGGGCGCCCACAGTAATGCCTATGAAGCACTATTCCGCCCCGCTGGGCATTACAGCCATTGCCGCCGGCGAAAACTTCGTGGTGGCTTTAAAGCAGGACGGTACTGTTATCGCTCTCGGCGACAATAACTTCGGTCAATACGGCAACGGTACCCAGGGCAACGGCACCCCGGCTGATCCCCGTCCTTATGGCGTGGCAACCGGTCTAAGCAATATAGATTCGATAGCCGCCGGCGGCTATCATTGCCTGGCAGTGGACCAGGACGGCCAGGTCTACACCTGGGGTAAAAACCTTAACGGCCAGCTCGGCACCGGAAAAACAAATATTCACCTTACCCCGGTTAAGGTGGAAGGATTGCTAGAGATAAGCGCCCTTGCTGGCGGCACCGAAAGCAGCGTTGCCTTCAGGAATATGGAAAAGATATATGTCTGGGGCAATAATGACAACGGTCAGTTCGGCAATGACAGCAAGACCGGTTCCAAAGTTCCGACCCTAGTTAAAATGTCAGGTTCTGACATAGATATCGATGCTCCTATATGGCCAGCTTATTTTACGATGATGGGAACTAATGTAACTAATAACAGCGCAACTCTGCTCTGGAGTCCGGCCAGCGACAATGTTGGGGTAACAGGTTATGAGGTTTATGTCAATGGTGTCAAGCAAGCGGTGGTGGACGGCGCTGCACTGGAATACACAGCCGGTGGTTTAGCCGCCGATATGGTGTACACCTTCGGCATTATAGCCGTCGATGCCGCCGGTAACAGCAGTGTGATGAAAAAAACAGTATTAACTACTGCTAAAAATGATGTGATCGCCGGCTACTGGCCGCACGGCGGCAGCCTGAGCGCGTCAAACATCAGTGAAACTGCACTGAATCTGACATGGACACCAGCCTTGGACAGCGCGGGTGTGGCCAGCTATAAATTGTACCAGGACGGCTCAGCCATCGCCACCCTCAGCAGTTCTGTGCATACCTACAACGCCACCGGCCTTTCTGCCGGCACCCAGTATAACTTCAAGGTCGAGGCAGGCGATGCGGACGGCAACTGGAGCACCGACGGTCCTGGAGCATCCGTAGTAACCGCAGTGTACCGGGCGCCTGGTACTGTATTGCTATCGCTGCCTTGTACCACCAGTAAACCTGGGCAGACTCTGTCAGTGCCGGTGAGTATAGCAGGCGGCGCAGGCACGACCGCCTTCCAGTTCACCCTGGGCTATGATTCATCTCTGATAAGCGGCGTTCAGCTCAGCAAGGGTTCGCTTATTGCCGGAGACGATAACTGGACGGTCAGTAGCGCTGTATATGCCGATCAACTAAGAGTGGTAGGCTATAATAATCAAACCATGGGTCTAACCGGCGGGGAAGGAGAACTTTTGACCCTTGCCTTCACTACCGGGTACAACTCCTTTGATGGTGACAGTGTGGACCTGGTCATTGATCCCCTGGTAGCTTCCGACGCCCTCGGTGAAATCTTGCCGTCAGCTGCATCTAACGGCAAAGTAACCGTTGTCGCCAGGCTCAAGGGAGATGTCAGCGGGGACAATAAGTGCGATGTTCTGGACTTAGTGAAGACCATTAATATTGCCCTGGAGAAGGTCCAACCCACCGCAGATGAGTTCTACGCAGGCGACGCCAACTGCGACGGTATGATAAACGTGCTGGATGTGGTTAAGATCGTCAACACCATCCTGGGCATCAATTAGGATATTATGAGATAATTAGTTATTAAAAAAAGGAAAACCCAGTCAAGGTTACTTGACTGGGTTTTGTCTTGTAGTTGAACGTGATAGCCATTATCATTGGGTATGGAGAAGTCAGCTGGGACAGCATCTATGAAAAAATAGGGCAAAATAGAGGAAATTGTTTTACCTTGTAGAATAATTTTTTAGGTAATGTAATTATTGGAGTGGCATCAAAAACAAAAGAAAAAAATAGATCTGAGTCTGCCTGCCTACAGCTTTCCGTCTATGGGGGTAGACCTATAGGGTGTGCCTGGAAACGGACACGCCTCCCACTGCGGAAAGATCGCTGTTCACTGCATTTGTATGCCGGGCGCGGTTTTTCCGTTCTCGGTTTTTAGTATTTTAAAACAGGTATTTAATAGTTGCCGGGGGATGGTTTGGCAGCTTGAGAGGAGGATGTGAAAAAAATCCGTTTTTCGAGAGTGGCTTAAGGTCTGTTTCGCTGCGAATTCTTTTAAGAGGAGGACGAATTATGTTTACCGGCAAGAAAACTAAGTTGTGGCCGAAAACTATACTGGTGCTTACGCTCTTTATGGCGTTGATTTTTATCACTCCTGCACAGGCAATTGGTGAGAACGCAGGTGGCGTTAGTTTGACCTTATCTCCACCTATTGCCCCTGCTGGTGCAAGTGTAACCGCCTCAGGAACGTCTGCGCCAGGTGTCTGGTTATCCCTGAAAGTGCTTGACAGCCTTCAAAACATTGTGTTATTTGATGCTTTCAAATCAGATGATCATGGGAATTACAGTATTACCTTTGTGGTCCCTGCTGTTGCAAACGGAAATTTGAGTGTGGTAGCAGGGTACGGGAACGATGTAGCCGTAAAGACCTTGACCGTAGACTCCCAAACTCCTGTCAGGCTCAAAGGAGATGTGAATTATGATAGTATTGTGAACGTTCTGGATGTGGTCAAAACAGTGAATATTGCCCTTGGCAAGGTCCAACCCAGTCCTGATGATTTTTATGCGGCTGATGTAAACAGTGACAGCGTTGTCAACGTGCTGGATGTGGTCAAGATCGTAAATATAGCGCTTAACCTGCAATAGCTAATACTGCATCTGGGCGCGATTTTCCGTGCCTGGTTTTTTGTAGAAAGTTTTCATTAATGAAAGATAATAAAATAAAATTATCCGAGTTTTCTAGCCTATGGCTTCTTAGCTATGGCAGAAGACCGTTGGGTCTATCTGGAAACGGATAGACCTCCCATTGCGGAAAGGATAGTCTGAAATATTAAACAAGCCAGGCTGGAGCTATTCCGTAGCCTGGCGTTGTTTTATCTATAAATGGTTATTAGCAACGGAAATTTATAATTGTTTGATGACTTAATACAAGGCAAGTGCATGACTATAATCGTTAGTTTAGCAATGCATAACGGTCACAAATAGGGGTGGTGATATAACAAAATAACAGGTTTTGCAGTCACGGTATCTAGGGAATAAGGTGAGCAAATAGTCCTTTCCAGAACAAGTTGCTTTTAAGGGAGGTGTTTTATAGATAGTCAATTAGTTGAAAACCAGTAATTTAATTGATGACAAAAGGAGGGTAAAAATGATAAAGCGTAAAAAACGGCATTCTTTCTTTTCTATTTTACTCACAGTATTCATGGTGCTGTCGTCAATGATGCCGGTGGGCTTGCCAATAGCCGCGTCAGATACGGTTAACGGTACCGTAAATCAGCTGTCAATAGCCGGCGCAGTATACAGCCCTACCTGGCCAAGCGGCAAGCTATCGGTCAGCAATCTTAACCTGAACAGCCTTACCTTGTCCTGGTCAGGCGCCGCTGACGACGTCGGGGTGACCGGGTACAATATTTACCAGGACGGCACGCTCATTGCCGGCAACACCAACTTCAACCCGTTTTCCGTCAACGGCCTGCAGCCCGGAACCCAGTACACATTTACCGTGCAAGCCTTGAACGCAGCCGGTCTGGAAAGCACGGACGGGCCCAGCGTAACTGTGACCACACACATCCCCGGCGAGAAAATCATCGCCAATGCCGTCACCGACACTATATATTTTGACTACACCCATCAGAATCCAGTTACCACCGGCGGGCTGGATACCTGGGTAATCAACGTACCCAATGCCACATTAAAAGCCGGCGCAGGTTACAATGATCTGATAATAGGAAACACGCCCAATGGAATGTATTATAGAACAACTAGATTGGATGACCACAATCTGGCCTTCGGGTTTAATGGGAACGCCAGTACTCCGCTTACCATGCCCTACACAGTAACTGTGTCGGTAGAAGCTTCAGCGGTGACGGACCCGGATCTGCTAGATTCCGACCCGATCCAGCTATTAATTAAGGAAGTCACGTCCGTTTCGCTGAACAAGAGTATCGACACCCTCAGCAAGGGCAACAGCGACCAGCTGATCGCGACCGTGATCCCGGTGAATACACCGGACAAAACGGTCACCTGGACCACCAGCGACAGCTCCATCGCCACCGTGGACAGCACCGGCAAGGTCACCGCGGTGGGTCCGGGGACTGCCACCATTACCTCGCAGGTGGTCAGCGGCCTGACCGCCACCTGCGCTTTCACCGTTACCCCCGGCATTAATGAAACGCCGGTCCCCGTGGAAAGCCTATATACTGATCATGTGGGAAAAAAATTAACCGTTAGATTTGGCAAGGACATAGCCGATCCCACGGGAAACCTGGGTCAGTTCACCGTCAAGGTTAACGGAACTGCAGTTTCCGTAACCAAGGCTGCTTATGGTCCCAACCCCAACGAAATAGTGTTGTCCCTGGCCAGCACCGCAGGCAGCGGCGCTACGGTGCTGCTCAGCTATGCCAAGGGCACCCTGGCAGCCGCGGACGGCAGCCTGGTGGACAGCTTCACCGATTACGCGGTTACCAACAACTACGTAATTGGAGGGGTAGTTGGTTTTTCACCTGATGCCACTGAACTCAGCTATGACGCGATAAACCAGGTAATTAAATTACGCTATGACAACCCGGTGGATTATAACAATGTCACCAGTATGACCTGGAATTTCTCCAACGCCTTTGGTCGTAATGGCGATATGTTTATCCCCGATTTGACCAACTACGTTAAATTATACGAAAAAGACACAGGCACTGCGGTAGTGCTCCCGCTTGTGGCTGTGTCGGCATTAGGCCGGGAATGGGGACAAACGGATGACTGGTATTATACCAGGTCCGGACAGGGGGTAACTGTGGGGCTAAACCTCACAACTTGCGCCCTGAAGCCTAATACTACCTATGTTATTGACATCCTGAAAGGGTTTGCCTACAATAACGGAACCACGAACAGTATCACCGATTCCTTTGAATTTACCACCACCGCCACTTCTTCGTCCAAGCCTGTCTGGCCGGCCGGCAGTTTAACTGTCACCAACCCGGCCGGTCCCAGCGCCACCTTGAACTGGCCGTTGGCTCAATATCACCCGGCGTACCCGGCCGGCTGGGCATCTGGTTATAATAAGGGCGTCACCGGTTACAATATTTACCAGGATGGCACCTTATTAACCACCGTTGCCGGGACTGACACCTCCTATCAGTTGAACAATCTCACCCCGGGCAACAGCTACCAGTTCAGCGTAAAAGCCGTAGACCTGGCGGGTCAACTCAGCGACCCCCTGACAGCCGACTATAACGCGGCCCTGTTGACACCGCCGGTGGTCACCGCGGACGAGCCCAATCAAGCGGGGAGCGCGGTCAACCTGACCTTCATCGACAACGCTGTCTGGCGGTCGGCCATTACCGGCATTACCGTGGACGGCGCACTGTTGGAA
The DNA here is from genome assembly GCA_002067205.1 of Pelotomaculum sp. PtaB.Bin104. Taxonomy (GTDB): domain Bacteria; phylum Bacillota; class Desulfotomaculia; order Desulfotomaculales; family Pelotomaculaceae; genus MVQL01. Next base: position 16,841 of record MVQL01000210.1, on the reverse strand, counting down.
CCGATCCAGTATACGGTCACTGCCGGTAATATCAGCATCGCGCCGGGTGTCCTGAACACTGATGCAAATCACTCCATCGTCATCAGTGCCACAAGCTACCAAGATACTACGGTGGTGCAGTCTACCGTGACCACTGCTCCAACCCTGACTGCCAATGAGATTTTACCGGGTGGCGCAGTGGATCTGACCTTTACCGACAACGCCGCCTGGCGGGCAGCCATCAGCGGCATTACCGTGAACGACGCGGTATACCTGACCAGCGGCCAGTACGTGATCACCGCCGGTCACATCTATATCGTGGCCGGTATACTAAATACCACCGGAGATCACACCATCGCAGTCAGCGCCACCGGTTACGCTGACACCACCGTCACCCAGAAGGTGGTGGACAAGCTCACTCCGCCGGTACTGACCGCCAAAGAAACCTTCCCGAACATCGTCGTGGATCTAACCTTCACTGACAACGCGGCCTGGCGGTCGGCCATCACCGGCGTCAAGGTGGACGGCACGGCCCTGACCAATGGCCAGTATGTGGTCACCGCCGGCCATCTCAAATTTGCCGCCAGTGTCTTCACCACCACGGGCAGCCACACCATCGCTGTCAGTGCGACAAACTATAATGACGCTATTGTCACCCAGCATATCTCGGCAGCACTGACCCCGCCGGCCCTGACCTCGGACAGCGCCAATTACCTGCCGGGCACTGCGGTGAACATTACCTTTACCGACGACGAGCTCTGGCGGGCGGCCATCAGCGGCGTTGCCGTGAACGGCATAGCCCTCACCAGCAGCCAGTATACGGTCACCGCCGGTAAGTTGAGCATCGCAGCCAATATCCTGAATTCGGTGGGCAACCACACGATCACGGTCAGCGCGACCCAGTACGCCGACACTTCCGTCACTCAGGTGATTCACTTAATTACCAGGTTTGACTCCCTGTCAGACGGTACCATCACCACAGTGGCGGGCATCGGCGGCAGCAGCAATGCCGGTTACAGCGGCGATAACGGTCCGGCCACCGGCGCCAAGTTGAACCAACCCTTCGGGTTGACGATTGACAGCAACTCAGGTGCGATTTATATCGCTGATGGCAATAACAACCGCATCCGCAAAGTGGATTTAAGCGGCACAATCACCACAGTGGCGGGAACCGGTACTAGCGGCTATTCCGGCGACAACGGCCCGGCCACCAGTGCTAATATCAGGTTCCCGAATGATATTAAAGTGGATGGCAGCGGTAATATTTACTTTACCGACACTAACAACCACCGCGTACGCAAAGTTGACACGAACGGTATTATTACCACCGTGGCGGGAAGCGGAACCAGCGGTTACACCGGTGACGACGGTCCGGCCACCAGCGCCCGCATCAAATCCCCCAGAGCGCTAGCCCTGGATGCAGCCGGCAACCTCTATTTTGGTGACTCGGGCAACTACCGGATCCGTAAAGTTGACACCAGTGGTACCATCACCACCGTGGCTGGTAACGGTACCAGCGGCTACTCCGGCGACAACGGTCCAGCCACCCAGGCTCAATTGAGCAGCTCGCTTTACGGGTTAACCCTGGATGCGGCAGGCAACCTCTACATTGGCGATAGACAAAACTACCGTGTGCGCAAAGTGGATCTCAGCACCGGGGTGATCACCACAGTGGCGGGTAACGGAAAAAGCGGCTATGCCGGTGACGGCGGTCCGGCCACCCTGGCCAGCCTGAGTGCCTCCGGACTGTCCTTTGATCCGGCAGGGAACCTCTATATCAACGACACCTCCAACAATGCAGTCCGCCGGGTTGACGCGGGCGGTACCATCACCACCATTGCCGGGACCGGCACGTACGGTTTTTCAGGCGATGGCGGCCCAGCGACCCAGGCGAAATTAAACGGGCCGATTGAAGGAGTGTTTTATGACAGCAATGAAGGCGGATTATACATTGGCGACACCTATAATAACTGCGTCCGCTTCGTCAAGCTGAAGCCGGTGGCAGCCATGCCCAACCCGAGCATTCCCTCAGGTGGATATGCGAACGGCACCACTGTTTCCTTAAGCACTGCCACCGCGGGGGCGGCAATCTATTACACCATGGACATCAGCACGCCCACCTCGGCCAGCACCCCGTACAGCGGCCCGATCACTCTCAATCTAACCGGTGGCTCAGCTACAACCATCAAGGCTGTGGCAGTGAAAGCCGGTCTCGCGGACAGCGCCGTGATGACGGCCAGCTATACCCTACCCGATAATGCTCCCACCTGGCCGGCTAATCCAACAGCTACAGCCTCCACTATTACCGACACCGGTCTGACCCTGACCTGGACTCCGGCGTTGGACAATGTAGGTGTGACCGGTTACCAGATCTATGACAACGACACCCTAATGGCTACCGTCACCAGCGCCACCTATAACCTCACCGGCCTGACGGCAGGAACCAGCTACGTGTTCAAAGTCAAAGCCGGCAACGCCTCAGGCGGCTGGAGTGATTACAGCCCGGCCACCCTGACGGTTAAAACCCTGCCGTCGCTGACGGCCAAGGGAACTGACAACGTTCCGGGCAAAGCGGTGGACCTCACCTTCACCGATGATCCCGCCTGGCGGGCGGCCATTACCGGCGTCACCCTGGACGGCACTGCCCTGACCAGCAACCCGTATACCGGGTATACCATCAGCGAGGGCAAAATCAACATCGCCGCCTTGGCTTGGAAAACCACCGGGGACCACACCATTGTGGTCAAGGCCACCAACTACGGCGACAACACGGTGACGCAGACCATCAACACCGCCCTGACACCGCCTGTACTCACACCGGACAGCGTTCACAGCACGGTGGGCCAGGGAGTGTTTATCACCTTTACCGACAACGCCGCCTGGCGAGCAGCAATCACCGGCGTTAAGATCAACGGCGTCGCCCTGACCGGCGGCCAGTACACGATCATCCCCGGCATTATCTACATCGACCCCAGTGCCCTCCCGGCCTTGCCCGGGTATTGCACGGTGGCGGTCAGCGCCACCAACTACGCGGATGCTGTGGCCACCCAGATCATTTACCAGACTACACCGGGAGTGGCGGCGGTCAATCCGGCCCTGCAGAGCCTGGCTGAAGGCTACATCACCACCGTGGCCGGCCAGGGCGGCCAGTCCGGCAACACCGGCGACGGCGGCCCGGCTTTGAGCGCCAAGTTCAACGAGCCGCGTAGCACTGTCGTTGACGCCGTAGGCAATATTTACATTGCTGACCGCAACAACTACCGGGTGCGCAAGGTGGATGTCAACGGCAACATCACCACTGTCGCCGGAAATGGCCAATTAGGCGACACTGTCTTCGGCGGCCCGGCCACCCAGACCCATATCTATGCTGAAGCTCTGGACATAGACAGCAAGGGCAATCTCTACCTGGTCGACAACCACCACCCCCAGTATAGATACATCAGTAAGGTCGATCCCAGCGGGATTATCACCAGCTTTGTCAGTTCAGGATTCAATTACCCGGTAAATATCACCGTGGACAGCTCGGACAACCTCTACATCGCCGATCTTACCGGCACCCAGTACGGGATCAGCATGACCGCCGGCAATATTTACACCATCGCCGGCAACGGCACCAACAGCAACACCGGCGACGGCGGCCCGGCTACTCAAGCCTCCTTGAGTTACCCAGGTGGACTCACACTGGACAGCGAAGGAAACCTCTATATCGCAACTAACGGCTCATTTATACGCCGGGTGGACAAGTCCGGCATCATCAGCACAGTGGCCGGCACTGGCACCCCCGGCTACAGCGGGGACGGTGGCCCGGCCTTGCAAGCCATGATTTCGGCTGGTCACCCTAATTATGAGCAAAATGCAGGCGGCATTTACATGGCCGGTAACTCCTGCGTGCGCTTCATCAAGATGAAGCCTGCGGTGGCGGCGCTTAGCGCCAACCTGCCCGACGGGGCTGCGGTGACCGGCAATGTGGTCAGCCTGAAGAGCGCGGCCAGCATTACGCTAAGCACGCTCACCTCAGGTGCGGATATCTATTACACCACCGACGGGAGCACACCTACTACGGCCAGCACCAAATACACCGGCCCGATTGCAATCAGCGGCAACACCACCTTAAAAGCCATCGGCAGCAAAGCAGGGCTGGCTGACAGTCTGGTACTGACCAGGTACTACCAGCTCGGCAACACTGTCCCGCCGGTACTGACCACGGTCAGCGCCGACACCTATCTGGGCGACGCGGTGAACATCACCTTCACCGACGATCCCGCCTGGCGGGCGGCATTAATCAATGTCTCCCTGGACGGCACGGCCCTGACCAACAGCAATTACACCCTTACTGCGGGCAGCCTCACCCTGCCGGCCAGCGACTTCATGGTGTGCGGCAACCACACCTTGGCCATCAGCGCCATGGGCTACCAGGACGCCACGCTGACGCTGGTAATGAAGGTCAAAACCAATATTCCCGATGGCTACATCAACATCTTCGCCGGCATCCCCGGCAAGATCGGCGCCTATTCCGGCGACGGGGGCCCGGCCACCAGTGCTCAGCTTAGTGGCGCATATTCCGCTGTTGCGGACAGCGCGGGCAATGTCTACATCATCGAATATGGTAACAACCGCGTCCGCAAAGTGGACCCCAGCGGCACCATCACAACCGTGGCCGGCACCGGCAACAGGTATCCCACCACCATTGGTGTCAATAATATCCCGGCCCTCCAGGCCACCCTGGGCAATCCCGGTGATATCGCAGTTGACGGAATGGGCAATATTTATGTCCCGGACACCGACTCACACAGCATCCGTGAAATCTCGATGACGGACCACACCCAGTGGGGGATTGACATGAAAGCCGGTTATATCTACACCGTGGCCGGCAGCGGAGCGTACAACACCTCCGGCGACGGGGGCCCGGCCACCAGCGCCGGCATCAACAACCCCAGCCCCGTGGCCTTTGACCAGAGCGGCAACCTGTACTTCATGGGCGAAGGTGGACGCGTGCGCGAAGTGGCGGCGTCAGACCACACCCAGTGGGGGATTGACATGAAAGCCGGGTATGTCTACACTGTGGCGGGCAACGGGAATGCCGGCTACTCCGGCGACGGCGGCCCGGCCACCAGTGCCCAGATTGGCTACGGCCCGGTCTGTGTGGACTCGGCCGGCAACCTCTATATCGGTGATATGTACAGCCTCTTCCGCATCCGCAAAGTGGACGCCAGCGGCATCATCACCACCATCGCCGGCACCGGGACCAGCGGTTACTCCGGCGACGGCGGCCCGGCCAAGGATGCGCAAATAACAGGTTGCAGCGACTTGACCGTGGACGCCGCGGGCAACCTCTATTTCACTAATGCCTACCGCGTGCGCATGATTGACACCAGCGGCAACATCAGCACCATCGCGGGCAACGGGACCCGGGGATACTCCGGCGACGGCGGCCCGGCCACCAGCGCCAGCTTGTACGGTTGCAACGGCCTGAACTACAGCGCGCAAGCAGGCGGCCTCTATTACACCGACAACGGCCAGTACTACAATGATGTGCGCTTCATTAAGCTAGCGGCAGCCACTGTGGCGCCGCAGCTGACAGCGGACAGCACCGACAACACCGTGGGATACCCTGTGGAGCTCACCTTCACCGATAACCAGGCCTGGCGGAGCAGAATCACCGATGTCACTGTGGACGGCAAATCCATCGCCGGCAAGTATACCGTTGCAGGCGGCAAGATTACCATTGAATCCAGTGTCTTTGACTCGGTGAAACAATACAACATCGCAGTTAAAGCCTCCGGCTATGCCGACGCCACCGTAATTCAGCCGGTGGTAGTGGCTGCCTACACCATTACCCCGGTAGCAGACGCGGCCTACCAGACGAGCACAGCCAGCGGGATCACCACCATGACCATAAATGCCGGCGTTAACGGCCTGAAGTTCTTAAACGTGCAAACGGGCGTTGTAAGATCCCATTTAGGCCATGAATCCGTAGTCTTTGTGCACACCAGAAGCGGCGTCCAAATTAGTCTCAACATCAGCAGGGCCGACTTTGACACCGTCAAAGAAGCCCAGGCCGGCTTCAATGTCAAACCGGGCGACGTCATCAAGGTCTTTATGGTGGACGTCTTAACCAATGACCTGAACTTCAACCCGACCATCCTGCAACAATAAGTTAATCAAACGATATGTCAGTTTAAGTAGCGCCGGGGGAAAGGCAAGCCCTTCTCCCGGCGCCCGGAAGCGTAAAATCAAAACAATTTGTTGATAAATAAGCCCACCAGTCTAACAAGGAGAGGTGAAAAATGAAGTTAAGGTCGCCATTTATTCTACTGCTAGCTTTATTAACGATCTTCTTTCAGATAGCGTTGCTGGCCCCGCCGGCCCTCGCCGCCGGCGAAAACCTACCGAACGTTGTCAGTTTCGGTTTGTACATTTATAATCCGACCAGCAACAGTATTGACACTACTATTGCCATCGGATCAGTAACGAACACAGGTAATGACGGGGTTACTTACAACCCCCCGCCCTGGACTCCCCTGAGCGATGTGCCATATACTTTTGCTGACAATACCGCCATCGGGGTCCAGTTTGCCGTAAATGTAATCACTGAAACCTACTGGACCACAAACCAGGCTTGCTTTCACCTGAAGGATGCCGCCGGCAGCCCCGTTAACTTCAGTGTAATCAGATGCGGCACCATATTCGACGGCACAAACGGCAATAAAAACTATATCTTTATAGTTCCGCAGGGCCAACTAAAGCCCTCCACCACGTACAAAATTACCATCGACTCCGGAATTACCGCCAATAACGGCAATTCCGCCGGCAAAGAGCAGGAAGTGGGCTTTACTACCACCAATGATACCGTCGCACCCACCTGGTCAGACAAATCACTGACCGCCTCCAACATCGGCAGCACCTCTCTGACCTTATCCTGGAGCGGCGCCACCGACAACGTTGCTGTTACCGGCTATAAGATCTATAATGACGGGAACCAGATTGATACCGTTACCGGCGGTGCTGTGCTGACCTGCAATGTTACCGGGCTGAGCCCGAACACAACCTATATCTTCCAGTTGCAGGCAGTCGACTCCAGCGGCAACATCAGCACCGACGGCCCCACTGCAACTGCCAAAACTCTGGCCGATACCAGCGGTGGGGAAGGCGGTACGGGCGGAGACAATTCCGTACCTGTTACCATTAATCTTAACAAGCATACCGCCATGGCAGGGGACAGCGTGACTGTTACCGGCACCTCACTTGCCGATACTTGGATCTCAATTAAAATAGTTGACAGCGTCGGGCAGGTGCTGCTGATAGACGCCGTTAAGTCGGACCAGGGTGGCAGCTACAGCTACACCTTCACGGTGCCGGACATGGGCGAGGGGAATTTAACCGTTATCGCCGGATACGGCACCAACGTCGCCAGCGCCGTACTGAGCACGACCGACACCCAGGCCCCCACCTGGCCCGACAACAGCGAATTAGCCGCCTCCCAAGTGACTATGGACAGCCTAAGTCTGAGCTGGAACAGCGCCAGCGACGATGTTGGCGTGGCCGGGTACAAAGTCTACCAGGGCACAGCGCTGCTAACCAGCACACCAGTTACAGGGACCAGCTACAACGTGAGCGGCCTGACCGCCGGTACTGACTATACCTTTACTATTCAGGCAGTTGACGAGGTAGGCAACGAAAGCACAACCGGCCCGAGCGTGACAGTAACTACGGCGACTCCACCAGACACCACCGCGCCGGATTGGATCAGCGGCACCCTTACACCATCTGAGGTAACGCAGACCGGCCTGACCCTGAACTGGAGCGGCGCCACCGACAACGTTGGCGTAGCCGGGTACAAAGTCTACCAGGGCACAACCCTGCTGACCAGCACACCAGTTACAGGGACCAGCTACAACGTGAGCGTCCTGACCGCCGGTACTGACTATACCTTTACTATTCAGGCAGTTGACGCAGCAGGCAACGAAAGCACAACCGGCCCGAGCGTGACAGTAACCACAACAACTCCACCAGACACCGCCGCGCCGGATTGGACCAGCGGTACCCTTACATCATCTGAGGTAACGCAGACCGGCCTGACCCTGACCTGGAGCGGTGCCACGGACAATGTGGGTGTTACCGGCTACAAAGTCTACCAGAACGGGTCGCTACTAACCGCCACACCAGTAACCGGCACAAGCTATGACGTCACCGGGCTTAACCCGGGCACTCAGTATAACTTCAAGGTGCAGGCGGGCGACGCGGCAGGAAACTGGAGTACGAACGGCCCGGCAACTTCCGCCATTACTACTGTGCCACGGAGCGACAAGGTCCAGTTATCGCTGCCCGAGACCGTTGGCAAACCCGGCCAGTCCCTGAATTTACCGGTAACCATCTCCGACGGTGAAGGCACAGCAGCTTTCGAGTTCACTCTGAACTACGACCCTGCGCTTTTGTCCAACATCCAAATTAACAAGGGATCACTTATAGCGGAAGATACAAACTGGACAGTTGAAAGCACCGTTTATGCCGACCATATTAAAGTAGTGGCCTATAATGTAAAGACCCAGGGTCTTACCAACGGTGCAGGCGAGCTTTTGACCCTAACATTCACTATCGGAAATAATGACAAGAGTGGTGATGAATTAGACCTGATCTTGGGTTCCCTGTTGGTCACCGACGCCTTGGGCGAAGGCATACCGGCGGTGGCTTCCAATGGCAAAGTAACTGTCGTAACACGAAATAAAGGTGACGTCAATGGGGATACCACCATAAATGTCATGGATGTAGTAATAACTTTAAACATCTCCTTGGAGAAAATTCAGCCCACCTTCGAAGAAAGCTATGCTGCCGACGCCAATAACGATGGCCAAGTTAACGTACTGGATGTAGTACGCATAGTCAACATAATTTTAGATATAGATCCGCCACCAATATTATCGGCAGTAACAACAGGAACGGTAACAATTGGTGAGAATGTAACAGCCACCAGTAATGAAGATGGCTTCTTATATCTTGTACCAGAAGCAACAGCAGCAAACCAGGCAGCGATTGATGCGGCAGGCACTGCGTCTAACGGAATAAAGGTAGCGGCAACAGCCACAGTATCAGCGAACCTGAGTACAACAGGCTTTGCAGCAGGAACCTATGTAGTATATGCAATCGATGCAGCAGGCAACGTGTCAACCCCATCGGCAGCAATTACCTTAAGTGCCCCTAACGTTACAACCTATACTGTTACATTTAATAGTAACGGAGGCAGTGCAATAGCTCCAATAACAAATGTAACTGCTGGTGCAACCGTAACATTACCAGCGGCACCAACACGGGAAGGATTCACTTTTGATGGTTGGTTCACAGATAACACAACCTTTGCCAACGCTTTCACAGAAGCAACAGCAGTAACAGCAGATGTAACAGTCTATGCGAAATGGACGGCAGCAGCTGCATATGGCTATGTATGTGGCTATGTATATGATAATCAACCTACTACAAGCCAAACCGTTATAGTAGGTTCAGATGTGGTATTTAATAGTAATGGTTCTTTGCAAGGTGTAGCTCATAACGCCGGTGCCAGTACAATTACAGTTAACGAGGCTGGCATCTACAACATAACATTTGGGATTAACTCTTCGGGCAATAACCCTCAGTCATGGGGAATAGCAGTGAATGGCACAGTTCAATCAAATTTCAACTGTGCCGGTCAGACTATGGTTCAAAGTGCTCAACTACCTCTCAATGCGGGTGATGTGGTAAGCATTCGCAACGTGGCTACCGGTACCGGTAGTCCAGCTACAGCTACTCTCAGAACCAATTGCAATGCCGCATGGGTGCAGATTGATAAAGTTGAAAGCGCATATGGGTATGTATATGATAATCAAACTACTACAGGCCAAAGCATCGCAGTAGGTTCAGATGTGGTATTTAATAGTAATGGTCCTTTACAAGGTGTAGGTCATGACGCTGGTACTAGTACAATTACGGTTAACGAGGCTGGCATCTACAACATAACATTTGGAATTTGCACAAATGCCAATAATCCTGAGTCGTGGGGAATAGCAGTAAATGGCACAGTTCAATCACTGTTTACCTGTGCCGGTCAGACTATAGTTGAAAGCGCTCAACTATCCCTCAACGCGGGTGATGTGGTAAGCATTCGCAACGTGGCTACCAATCCTACTCCAGCTATTCTGAGACTCAATTGCAATGCCGCATGGGTGCAGATTGATAAAGTTGAAAGCGCATATGGCTATGTATATGACAATCAAACTACTACAGGCCAAAGCATCGCAGTAGGTTCAGATGTGTTGTTTAATAGTAATGGTCCTTTACAAGGTGTAGGTCATGACGCTGGTACCAGTACAATTACGGCTAACGATGCGGGCGTCTACAACATAACATTTGGGATTTGCACTAATTCCAATAATCCTCAGTCGTGGGGAATAGCAGTAAATGGCACAGTTCAATCATCTTTCATCTGTGCCGGTCAGACTATGGTTGAAAGTGCTCAGCTATCTCTCAACGCGGGTGATGTGGTAAGCATTCGCAACGTGGCTACCAATCCTAATCCGGCTGGGCTCAGGCTCAATTGCAATGCCGCCTGGGTGCAGATTTATAAAGTTGACAACTAGTAATTAGTTAACAAAAAAGGCGTCCTTGCGGACGTCTTTTTTGTTGGTTTTCGTCAAATTATTACATTTCGTCTCTAATAATAAATAGCCAATAGTTTTCTAACAGTTGAGCTATGCAAACTATTTTATGCTTTTACTTCAGCAGATGCTTAGTGAGTTTGGTAACTCAATTTTAGAAGCAGTATACGAGGTCAGCACCTATGGTTCTGCTGTGAGTTGGATAATGTTGCATTTGTGCTGGTAAATTTAAAGCTACATTTATTGGGTTATTTTTTTTTGCTTAACTCGATTGCAGTTTAATAAAGCTTTTTTACTTCTAACAAATCAAGGATGTTAACAACATCGTCTTTATTAAAATCCGCACGCAGGGAATCACCGGTCAGGGGTTCTCCAAGGTATTGAGTCATAAAAAGTAAGTCAAGAAAATTTACAGTATAGTCACCGTTCATGTCGCCGGGTGGTTGGAGCAAGGTAAATTGACCATTGTGCACATTCGTTGTGATTAGATTGCCCTGGGTATCTGAAAGTGTTACCCCGCTAAGCTCTATCATGCAGGTCTGACCTGCCGGAGTTGCTGCAACTTGAAACTGCAGTTGGGCTACCGTGCCTGATCCAGAAGCTATAGGTTTATTGCTGAAGTCCATGATGATCACCCTAATCTTATTGCCCGGAACATCATTGGCATATACCGTAAATGTGGAAGTCAAACTACCTGCGTTGGTTTGCTGGTAGGTCAAAAGAGCAGGATCATAGCCCAGATCAAACTGAATAGCCACTACTTCACCTGAACTGGTTAAATTAACCGGCACTTGAAGCACTGCTCCAGGCGCGCCCGAGGCGTTCCCAACTGTTAATTCTGGGGTTGCTGTTGTGGTTGTGGCCAGTATGTTCTCGGAAAATCCAAACCCGGTGCTGCGGCTTACGTCAGTCTCCTGGAGGTTCTGGGCTGTCGCCGGACCATTATTCCTGGCTTCGGAACCTGGTACGGCAACAACTGTATTTAATAAGAATAACAGTATCATGATAAGGGACAGTACAATGCTTTTGAAGTGGAGCCGATCTATAAACAAGTATATCACTTCTTTACACCCGTCCTGCTTTTTCCATCATCCGTTTGATTATCACAGTAGCCTGGGCGCGGGTGGCATTAGCCACCGGGTCAATTGTGGTTGGGGTGGAGCCATTAATCAAGCCTGCTTTAACGGCCTGGGCCAGAAATGCGGCACTCCAGGAACTTATTTTATCTTTATCACTGAAGCCGGCTAGCAGTTGCTCCGGTTCTCCAGCTGCCAGGTCTAAGTTCACACCGGCATAGGTTATGGCGCGGATGATCATCACTGCCATTTGCTCACGGGTAATCAAAGCCTTTGGTACAAATTGATTCTCATCAAACCCTTTTACCAGGCCTGCTGCTGCTGCGGCTTCGACGCTGCTGTAATACCAATCAGCAGGGCCGACATCATTGAACTGTCCCTGTGCTGGTTGAGCCTCGTCAATGGCCAGGGCACGTACCAGCAATGCAGCAAATTCCGCCCTGGTGATATTGTTATCAGGTGAAAAGGTACTGTCAGTCATCCCTTTAACAATATTCCTGCCAGCCATTAGTTCAATATCCTTCTGAGCCCAGTGCCCCTGGATATCAGCAAAGGTTTTTGTTACGGCGGTATTTGGATTGCCGGTGTTTACGGTTCCCTGATTGTCAGAGGTTTTTACCGTTACGGCTGGTCCGTCATTTGACCAGTTGCCTTTGGCGTCACCTGCTTCAATTTTAAAAGTATATTGGGTTCCGGCTGTCAATCCAACAATAGTATAGGTGTTAATACTTCCACTGACATTTCCTAGAAGTGCTGCATCCTGGTAAATTCTGTAGCTTGTGACACCTTTATTATCAGTTGCTGCGGTCCAGTGAAGGGTCAGGCTGCCTTCGGTCACATTACCTGCAGTCAGGGCACTGTCGGACGGCCAGGCAGGTGCGGCAGTATCGGCAGTACCCGTATTGTTGCCGCTGCCTCCACTTTGCTGTGTCCCTTCAACTGTAAACCGTCCGTTAATGGAATTAGAAGTTATCGCATTACCACTGCTGTCTGAAAGAATCACTCCACTTAATTCGAGCAAAGCGCTCTGGCCTTGTGGGGCGCTGTCAGCTACCTCAAACTCAATAATGGCTATTGAGCCGGACCCGGCCTGTATTATGTCGGTTGTTGGGCTGTATATGATAACCTTTAAACTGTTGTTAACCGTATTTGCAATTACGGAAAAGGCAGATGTCAAATCACCCGTACTAATATGTTGGTAGGTTAACAGCTGCTGGTCAAAAACCAGATCAAACTGCGCTGCTGTCACTTCACCTGTGCTTTCTAGAATAACCGGCACCTGCACCACCGCACCCGAACTACCACTGATATCCCCCACCGATAGTAAAGGCACTGATGTAGCCGCGCTTGCTGTGAAACACAGTGAAATTGTCAATATAAATGTAATTAAGATTGTCCTAGGTATGTTAAACCGGCGATTTTTCATAACCCATCAGCTCCATTTCCCAATTTTTAATGAAATACAGAAACACTACTGGTGAAAGCATCCACCACCTCCTGCAAGGAAATACACCTGTAATTTACAAAAAAAGCCAGGATGCGAAAATCACCCGGCTTATTTGCCAATACATCCTTTCCGCATTGGGAGGCATGCCCGTTTCCAGACATGCCCAGATCTCTTTGCCATAGCAATGGGGACCACAGGCAAGAAGACTCGGATAGATATTAAAATTAATAAAAAACAAGAATATAAGACATAGCTAAAAATGTTATTACTGTTAACATATATCAGTGCTTAGCTAAATGTCAAGATAGGTATTTTTGTCGTAATGAATTATACATAGGTATCTGGTCCCGTTCATTACCAGGCGTCATGAATCGGCCTTCTTAAAAAATCTCTTATCAGAGCTGTGGTTGGACTAGGTTGGATTAATGCAAATGAATATGAGATTTTTTGAAATCAAGGAGGAGAATATATCCCTCTTGTAGAAAAATACAATTTCAAGAAAGAAAATAGAATATTTCCGAGTCCTTTTGCCTGTGGTTAGTCTAGCTATGGTGAAGGACCAATGGGTGTAGCTGGAAACGGTTACACCTCCCATTGTGGAAAGGAATAACCGGAATTTATGAGAAGACCCCTTTCCTTTATTAAACGGGAAAGGGCTTTTCTTTATTTTCCAGAAAGAGGTGATAAGCACTAAACAATAAGTCAATTTAATTTCTAGAAAGAGGTGATAAGCACTAAACAATAAGTCAATTGAATTAGGTATCAACTCTGGTTAGAAGCTATGGAAATCTTCTTCCGTCTCTTTCAAAAAATTAAAGCAGGCTGATTGGTTGCCTAGCCAACCTGCTAAAAGGAGAGGTGAACATTGAAGTTTAAAAGGACCCCGCTGATTATTTTAATAGCGCTGGTAATGATTTTACAGTGTGCGATAGCCTTTGCCGGCACTAACAATCCTTATGTTACAGAATATGGGTTATACGAATACACTGACACCAATTCAGGACCACTACCCGCCATTGGAACGGTTAAAACTACAGGTTGCGATGGCGTCACTTGGGTCGAGCCTACGTTGTGGCCGACACTAGCCGATGTACCACCTGTTTTTGAAGGTAATACAGTGATTGGGATCAAGTTTGCCGTCAACGTGGCCACCCCTACCCATTATGATTCCAATATCACCAAGTTTCACATGTATGACGCTTCCAATAATGTGGTGGCCATCACCGTAAAAAGAGCCGGTGACGGTACAAATACGGATGTAAATAGAAACTACTTTTATGTAACACCGCAAAATGCTCTGAAACCGGGCAGCGCCTATAAAATAGTAGTGGATCCCGGTATTACGGCAAATAACGGTGTGTCAACTACTATATCTCAGGAAGTGAATTTTACTACCACTGCTGCTACAACTACAGCGCCGGAACTGACTGCAGGCGACGCCTCAGGCGCCCCCGGAGCAGTGATCCAGGTTCCGGTTACACTAACCAGCTCTGGTGAAGTAGTGGCCATGCAGTTTGACCTAAGCTATGATTCCAACTTGTTGACCTACCAGCAAAGAAGCAAAGGCAGCTTGACTTCCGAATTTAGTGTTTCTACAAATAAACTTGAGAATAACGACATTCGGGTTGTCATTTACCATGACCAAAATATCCCTATAGCTACTGGTTCCGGTACGGTGGTCCAGCTGCAGTTCCAGGTGGCAGCGGCAGCGCCAGCAGGGGGTACCAGCGTACTGGAGCTAAAAGGAGTAATCCTTTCCAACGCCGATGAACAACCCATCACTACTAATGTGAACAACGGTCAATTTACCGTTCTACAACCACCTGACACCACCGCGCCCTCCGTGAGCAGCAGCGACCCGGTGAGCGGAGTTGCCGGTGTAGCAATCGACAAGACTATAGCGATCACCTTCAGCGAAGACATATTAGCGGGAGACGCCTATAATCAGATCAGCCTTAAAGACGCCAGCAACAACAGCGTAGCATTTGGGAAGAGCATCAGCGGCAATGTACTGAGCCTTAATCCAGATGCCAACCTGGGTTACAGCAGCGCCTATACCGTGACAGTGCCCGCGGGCGCTGTGGAAGACGCCGCAGGCAACGGCCTAGCCAGCGCATATACCATGAACTTTACCACCAGTGCGGCACCCGACACTACCGCGCCGTCCGTGATCAGCAGCGACCCGGTGAGTGGAGCCACGGGAGTAGCGATAGATAAGACAGTAGCGATCACTTTTAGCGAAGACATATTAGCGGGTGACGCCTATAATCAGATCAGCCTTAAAGACGCCAGCAACAACAGCGTAGCATTTGGGAAGAGCATCAGCGGCAATGTACTGAGCCTTGATCCGGATGCCAACTTGGCCTACAGTAGCGCCTATACCGTGACTGTGCCTGCGGGCGCCGTGGAAGATGCCGCAGGCAACGGCCTAGCCAGCGCATATACCATGAACTTTACCACCAGTGCGGCACCCGACACTACCGCGCCGTCCGTGAGCAGCAGCGACCCGGTGGACGGAGCTACCGGAGTAGCCATCGACAAAACCATAGCGATCACCTTCAGCGAAAATATTTTGGAAGGCAGCGCCTACGGACAGATCAGCCTTAAGGACGGCGACAACAACAGCGTATTGTTTGCGAAGAGCATCATTAACAATGTACTGCGTCTAGATCCATCGTCAAACCTGGGTTACAACAGCAACTACACCGTTGTGTTGCCTGCTAATGCTGTGAAGGACCAAGATGGTAACGAACTGGCTGATAAGTATGAATTAGTTTTCACAACTACTTCTGGACCGACTATCACCGTTATCTCCCCCAACGGGAACGAGTCGTGGACAGCAGGGACGAGCCAAACCATTAGCTGGAACTACACCGGCAGCCTGGGGTCGTACGTTAAAATCGAGCTGTTAAAGGGCGGTGTCGTCGACCGGGTGATCAACTCCAGCAGATTGCTAACCAGTGGCATGTACACGTGGACCATCCCCACCGCTCAGCCTAGCGGCGACGACTACAGCGTCCGGGTGACCAGCAATAGCAACAGCAGTTATACAGATACAAGTGACGCCACATTTACGATAGTCGGCCCGCCGGCGCCAAGCATCACTGTAGCTGCGCCCAACGGAAGTGAAACATGGGCAGCCGGGACAAAGCAAACCATTAGCTGGAACTACACCGGCAGTCCGGGAACATACGTTAAAATTGAGCTGTTAAAAGGCGGTGTCGTTGACCTGGTGATCAGCTCCTCCAGGCCGATCAGCAGCGGCGCGTACGTGTGGACTATACCCAGCACGCTGGCTAGCGGCGACGATTACAGCGTTAGGGTGACCAGCAATAGCTACAGCAGTTGTACAGACACAAGTGACGCCACATTCACGATAGTCGGCCCGCCGGCGCCAAGCATCACCGTGGCTACACCCAACGGAAGCGAAACATGGGCAGCTGGGACAAAGCAAACCATCAGCTGGAACTACACCGGCAGCCCGGGATCATACGTTAAAATCGAGCTGTTAAAAGGCGGTATCGTCGACCGGGTGATCAGTTCCTCCAGGTCGATCAGCAGCGGCTCGTATACGTGGACAATACCCACCTCGCAGGCCAGCGGCGATGATTATAGCGTCCGGGTGACCAGCAGGAGCAACAGCAGCTATACAGACACAAGTGACGACACCTTCACGATCATTGGACCGCCGGCGCCAAGCATCACCGTGGC